>JBIKWM010000065.1:0-4292 GCA_044356305.1 Flavobacteriales bacterium | reverse complement strand
ATAAAAGCTGATGTTCCCGATCTTCTCGCTCAGGCCATAGATGGTCACCATGGCGTAGGCCTGTTTGGTCACTTTCTCAAGGTCGCTCAGTGCACCGGTACTCACTTTACCGAACACAACCTGCTCTGCGGCACGTCCCCCGAGGGCAGCGCACATCTCGTCAAGTATCTGGTCGGTATTGGTAATCTGGCGTTCCTCGGGCAGGTACCAGGCGGCACCCAACGAGCGGCCTCGTGGCACAATGGTCACCTTGATGAGCGGTGAGGCATGCTCGACCAGCCAGCTCACGGCCGCGTGGCCTGCCTCGTGATAGGCTATGACCTTCTTCTCTTCGTCTGTGACAATCTTGTTCTTCTTCTCCAGGCCACCCACGATACGGTCAACTGCATCGAGGAAATCCTGCCGGTTCACTTCCTTCTTCTCCTTGCGTGCCGCGATAAGGGCCGCCTCGTTGCAGATGTTGGCGATATCGGCCCCGCTGAAACCGGGGGTCTGACGGGCGAGGAACTCGATGTCAAGACCTTCTTCGAGTTTCAGTTTTTTGAGGTGGACGAGGAAGATGTCCCTTCGCTCGGTCACATCGGGCATGTCGACATAGATCTGTCGGTCAAATCGGCCGGCCCGAAGCAGGGCACGGTCCAGGATGTCGGCACGGTTGGTGGCGGCCAGGATGATCACCCCGCTGTTTGTGCCGAACCCGTCCATCTCGGTAAGGAGCTGGTTGAGCGTGTTCTCGCGCTCATCGTTGGCCCCTTGCGACACGCTGCGGCCCCGTGCACGGCCAATGGCATCGATCTCGTCAATGAAGATGATGGCGGGGGCCTTCTCCTTGGCCTGGCGGAACAGATCGCGCACACGGCTGGCACCCACGCCCACGAACATCTCAACAAAATCAGAACCTGAAAGGGAGAAGAACGGCACTTTGGCCTCGCCAGCCACGGCCTTGGCCAAGAGGGTCTTGCCTGTTCCCGGAGGCCCTACCAACAGCGCTCCCTTCGGGATCTTGGCACCCAGCTCGGTGTACTTCTGGGGATTCTTGAGGAAATCGACAATCTCCTTGATCTCCACTTTGGCCTCCTCGAGCCCGGCCACATCGCTGAATGTGACGTTCACTGTGGTATCGCCCTCAAGCAGTTGGGCACGGCTTTTACCGAAGTTGAATATGCCGCCCGGACCGCCCTGCCCACCGCTCATTCTGCGCATGATGAACACCCAGAACACGATCATCAGTCCTATCGGGATCACCCAGCTCAGGATATCGCCTGTCCAATTGTGGCGGGTCTCAAACTTCACAGGCACGGTCTTATCGGCCGGGATACTTGCCTGAGCTTCCTTCATCAGCTCATTGAAAGTGGCAATGTCGCCCGTGTTGAACACGTACTGCGGCACCCGCCCGAACGGATTTGAGGTGGCCTGATCGCGCACCTCCTTGTACCGCTCTTTGCGCAGGCTGTCCTCTTTGATGAAGACCTCGGCCGATTCCTTGTTCACTACCACCACGTGGTCCACATCGCCACTGACCAGCATGGTACGGAACTCGTTGGGCGAGATCTCATTGACCGTTTCGGTGCCCTGAAAAATGGTCATGGCGATAAACACCAGGGCTATCACCACATAAACCCAATAGAAATTGAAGTTGATCTTGGGGGTCTTCTTAGTCTTTTTCTCTTCGCTCATGCCTCAGTAGGTACGTGACAATTAAAGCAACATCGGGCCGATATGTTCAAAGGGTCGGGTCAAAGCGCCAGTCAGGCATCGGCATGCTCGGTGGCGATGGCATCGGCCCAGAGGTGCTCAAGGCCATAATGGCTGCGTGCATGCGGCTGAAAGATGTGTACCACCACATCCACATAATCGACCAGCACCCATTCGGCATTTGTCATGCCCTCAAGGTGCCATGGTTTTTCGCCCAACGCTTTGCGCACCCCTTCCTCTACGCTGCCGGCAAGGGCCTCGACCTGGGTGGAGGAGTCGCCTGTGCAGATGATGAACCAGTCGGCCACGGCCGCGTGTATGTGCCGCAGGTCGAGGCTCACCACGTGGTGCCCTTTCTTGGCGTGCAGAGCGTCCACGATCTTATCTACCAATGCCGGGTTGGTTTTTGCCGTCCGGCCCTTCTTTGCCATGCCTCCCTTTGAATAAGTTTGCGAAAGTAGCAAGTGGAAGGGCGATGGATGACGGGCTGATGTTCATGGGACGCGAGGTGCGCAGGTATGCCACCTTGGCCAGTACAAACGACACGGCCACGGCCCTGGCCACTGACGCGCGCAATGCCGAAGGACTGGCCGTGGTGGCCGATGTGCAAGATGCGGGCAGGGGCCAGCGCGGACGGCAGTGGCAAAGCGAACCGGGCGCCAACCTGCTGGTGAGCTACCTGCTGCGGCCCACCTTTTTGCGGGCCGACATGCAATACGACCTGAGCCGCTGTGTGGCCCTGGCGGTGCAGGCCACCGTGATGGGAACTTTGGCAAGCGGTGGACAGCAGGTGCGGGTGAAATGGCCCAACGACATACTAGTGGACGGACGAAAGGTGGCCGGAATACTCATAGAGACGGGAATGCGTGGCGCGCAACTAAGCCATGCTGTGTGTGGCATTGGGCTGAATGTGAACCAGACCACCTTTGAAGGTGTGCCGAATGCCACATCGCTGAGGCTCGCCACAGGCAGGATGCACAAGGTTGATTCGGTCCTCCACGACTTGAGCCGTAACCTCGGGGCGCAGTATCTGCTGCTGAGGCAAGGGCGGACCGACCTGATCCGCTCGCGCTATGACGCGGCCCTGTATGGCAAGGACACCAAGGTGCATGTGCGCATTGCCGGCCACATGACCACCATGATGCCGCTGGGCACGCTGCCAGATGGACGCCTGATGTGCAGGATGCCCGATGGCGCGGAGCGCACCTTTATGCTACACGAGGTGGAGTGGTTGCTGGGGTGATGCCCAATGCACTGATACAGACCGAACGGCTCAGTTGCCCGCCCTTTTGCTGCGCTGCATCTGGTTCTCTTCGTTCTTCTTCTCCTTGAAAAGCTGGAAGCGGGACGGCTCGGAGCGTGGGGGCCACTGGTTGTTGTTGCGGTCGGTGTCGGCCACTTCGAGGAAGGGGTCGAGGCTCACACCGGTGAGTTCTTTCTGGAAGGTGTAGACCTTGATGTGGTTGACGGCATCGATGAGACAGTGCTCCTGAGATGAGGCAGTGATCTGTTCAGGTTATAATGGCCATGTGCAGAAGTTGGGCGGGTCATCGGAGCGATGGATATTGATTTCGGAGTTGTGTAGAGGCTTTTCGGAGCGATGTAGTTTGATTTCGGAGAAGTGTTGTGGCTTTTCGGAGCGATGTAAATCGATTTCGGAGAAGTGCGGTGGCATTTCGTGGCGATGTAACCAGATTTCGTAGCGATGTAAATCGATTTCGGAGAAGTGCGGTGGCCTTTCGGGGCGATGTAACCCGATCTCGGAGCGATGTAAGTTGATTTCGGAGAAGTGCGGTGGCCTTTCGGAGCGATGTAATTGGATTTCGGGGCGATGTAAATTGATTTCGGAGAAGTGCGGTGGCCCTTCGGAGCGATGCGGTGGCTTTTCGGAGAACAATGGATGAATTTAACGCAAGGGTTGAAACGTGAGGACGTTCGGCAATGAACGCGAAGAGAGAGCGGGCAACGAGAAGGGAAGTGGCGGGCAAAAAAAAGCCGGCCGCAGATGTGGGCCGGCCTTATGGCAGCGGGTACCGTAGGGGCTGATGAATCAGCGTAGGTTGGTGAACTTGAGAGAGGTGAAGAGTTTGGCGGTGGGGCTGGTGGCCCCGTAGGCTCCCCGTGCGTATTCTTTTACCAAAAGCTGAATGTAGTAGATGCCGGAATCGGGAGCGTACAGCGCCCTGTTGCGTTCGATACGGATGGGGCCAATGGGTGCGATAGCGACAGAACAGGCCTCGTTAGCGGACTTCATACTAGCAAGGAGAGCGGTGAGGGCGGCAATTGTGATATCGGCAGCGGTAGGGCCCGTGGGAGCATAGAGCGGGTCGGTCTGGTAGAATTGGAGGAGGGAAGCGAAGGTCTCTGTCTTTTGAATGTAGCCAAGGTGTGCGTTAGAAACATGGTCGGGGTCGGGGGTGCCATTGGGGAGGTTGCGCGGATTGAGCTTCTGGCCTTTGAAACGATCGCAGAGGGCCTTTGCATCGGTCTTGGCCTGAGGTATGGCCCTGGTGCTATTGTAGTAGCGCAATGTGCGGGTGACGAGCTTGTTGAGCGGCAGGAAGATGGCCTGACGGGCGTTAATAACGGGTTTGGCA
>JBIKWM010000056.1:0-15125 GCA_044356305.1 Flavobacteriales bacterium | reverse complement strand
GGCCGAACTGACCACCGGGGGGCTGCCCACGGGGGCCACTGGTGCCATGGGACAACTGCAGACGGACTTTGAGCAGTTGCAGAACGACTATCTGCAGGCTTTGGAGGGCGAGAAGGAGCACACGGACATAAAGGTGGAGGCGAACAACGCGCTGTATGCGAGGATCATGAAGGTGTGCAAGGACGGCAAGAAGGTGTTCAGGCAGAATGCGGCCCTGCGCGAGCAGTTCATCTTTGCCACGGTGCTGGGGCTGGTGCGCAGGCATGTGGTGCGGCACGATGTGAGCGGCCTAGTGCGCCTGGTGGCCGGTGGCAACCCGGTGGTGCAGGCCGATGTGCGCTTTGACCGGATACTGCTTGACGGCACGATGGAGGTGTTCGGGGTGGTGAAGACGGATGTGGACGGCATGTATAAGATGATAGGTGCGGCTGATGGGCGCTACCTGATGACCGTGAGCAAGAACGGACTGCAGACGGTGACGCGCGAGGTGGAGGTGGACGGTGGGCCGCTGACTGAGGATTTTGAAATGGCGGGGGTGTGAGGAGTGAGGCGCTAGGTGTTAGGTGTTAGGTGTTAGGGAAGGCCCCGGCCGGTATGGTCGGGGTTTTCTTTTGTGGCTGATGCGGATTACGGATGGGTACGGATATACAAATGGTTGATAGCTGTTGGCTGTTAGCCATTTGTTAGAGTGAGAGTGAAAGTGAGGGTGAATGTGAAAGGGAAGGCCCTGGCCGGTGTGGTGTGGGTTCTCTGTTAAGGGCTGATGCGAATTACAGATGAGAACGGATATACAAATGGTTGATAGCTGTTCGCTAGGAGTGCGTTGTTGTAGAAGGTATTGGAATGATCAGGTGATCGGGAATGGTGTGTGGCTCAGATATTTGTTGACCTTTGGTGAACTGAACCGATGGGAAGGCATGAGAACACGGGCTGCCGGGTGGGCCACAGCCCACCGAATAGAATGGACGAGGGAAAGACCCTACGCGCCAGCACACCGCACAGCCTCGCGCGGGCGCGCCATTGGAAAAGAATTTTTTCAGAATGCCAGAGGCAGAGAAATTCTCACTCGCGAGACGCGAGCGAAGGGGGGAGTTTATGTACTTTCGGTCGTTCAAACAGAAATGAAAACGAGTTTGAAGATTGTGGTACAGCATTGAGTGGGAAGCTGGGCTGATGCCGATTGAGGTGTCGGGCGCTGGATGATAGGTGATAGCCCTTTGGGAAGGTGATAAATAAGGGAGAACCCCAGCCTGAATGGTCGGGGTTTTCTTTTTTAGGGCGGTGGTCTCAGGACAAGGGAAGAGGGACGGGTGGGCGGCTACTTTTGCGGGCCGTGAAAAGGAGGTCGGTGATAGTGTCGTTGATGGGGGCTGCCGGGGTGGCGCTGGGTGCCGTGGGGGCCCATTCGCTCAGGCCTTACCTTACGGATGTGGCCTTTAACAGCTACGAGACCGGGGTGCGCTATCTGTTCATTCACACCTTGCTGCTGGCGGCCATAGCACTGCACGGCCGTGACGACCGCTTCATATGGACGTTCCGCCTCATTGCCACGGGCACGCTGATGTTCAGCGGCAGCATTTTCGTGCTCAGCACCAGGGCGCTGCATGGCGTGGCGGCTGTGAGCATGCTCGGGCCTGTGACTCCCTTGGGCGGACTGCTGCTGATAGCCGGGTGGCTGGCATTGGCCCTTGAATCGCGCAACCTGAATAGCAAAGAATAATAGTCCTCATTCCCTTGCCCTGAGGCGAAAGGCCTGAGGCTAACAGCTAATAGCTCTGAAGAAATGTTTGAGAATCTGTCCGACAAGCTCGAAAGGGCATTCAAGACCCTGAAAGGGGAAGGCAAGATCACCGAGATCAATGTGGCCGAGACCCTCAAGGAGGTGCGCAAGGCGCTGCTGGATGCCGATGTGAATTACAAGACGGCCAAGGACCTTACTGACCGGGTGAAGGAGAAGGCCCTCGGGCAGGAGGTACTGACGAGCGTGAAGCCGGGTCAACTGCTGATAAAGCTGATGCGCGATGAGCTGGCCGAGCTGATGGGCGGCACGACCAAGGACATCGACCTGACGGGCAGCCCCACGGTGATATTGGTGGCCGGTCTGCAGGGTTCGGGCAAAACGACTTTTACAGGTAAGCTGGCCCTGCACCTGAAGAGCAGACGGCAGCGCAGGCCCCTGCTGGTGGCGTGCGACATATACCGTCCGGCCGCCATAGATCAGCTGAAGGTGGTGGGCCAGACGGTGGGTGCCGAGGTGTACAGCGAACCGGGCAACACCGATGCCGTGGCCATAGCCCGCAACGGCATAGCGCACGCCCGCCAGCACAGTTACAATGTGGTGATTGTGGACACGGCCGGCCGCCTTGCCATAGACGAGCAGATGATGGACGAGATAGCCCGCGTCCACAGGGCCATAGTGCCGAACGAGACGCTGTTTGTGGTGGACAGCATGACAGGGCAGGATGCGGTGAACACGGCCAAGGTGTTTAACGACCGCCTGGACTTTGACGGGGTGGTGCTGACCAAGCTGGATGGCGACACCCGTGGCGGTGCGGCCCTGAGCATCCGCACTATGGTGAACAAGCCCATCAAGTTTGTGGGCATAGGCGAGAAACCGGAGGCGCTCGATGTGTTTCACCCCGACCGCATGGCCGACCGCATACTGGGCATGGGCGATGTGGTGAGTCTGGTGGAGCGTGCCCAGCAGCAGTTTGATGAGGAAGAGGCCCGCAGGCTGCAGAAGAAGATTGTTAAGGACACCTTCGACCTGAACGACTTTGTGGCGCAGATACAGCAGGTGAAGAAGATGGGCAACGTGAAGGACCTGCTGGGCATGCTGCCCGGGATGGGAAAGGCGCTGCGCGACATTGACATACCGGACGATGCCTTTAAGCACATTGAGGCCATCATATCGAGCATGACGCCCAAGGAGCGCGCCAACCCGCAGATAATAAACGGTAGCCGCAAGACCCGCATTGCCAATGGCAGTGGCCGCAACGTGCAGGAGGTGAACCGCCTGCTGAAGCAGTTTGAGGAGAGCAAGCGCATGATGCGCATGATGGCCGACAAGAGCCTGATGGCCAAGATGACCCGGAACATGCCGAAGAGGTGAGTCGGAGGCTGCGGGCCGTTGGAATTATTGTCGCGAGGAAGTGGGAGGAACAGCTTCCGGTCAGTTGACCGAGCAACTTCATTAAAGAAGAGACCCCATCAGGGACAGTCGGTACTACTCTGACCGTACCTGATGGGGTGTGACAAATGGTCTCAGCCTCAGCGGCTGACCGCGAACCTGGCCGTGGTGCTCACTGCACCGCCCTCGCGGGCAAGTAGGAAATACTGCCCTACAGGAAGCGACCCGGTGTTGATATCTACTTTGCAGATGTCATCGCAACCGGTAGCCTGCAGTTGCATCACCACACGGCCGTTCTGGTCAATGACATCGAAGTTCACAGCCCCGCTGCCATCCACTCCCTTGCCCTCGAGGGTCACAGTGATGCGTTCGTCTGCCGGGTTCGGGGCCAACGACATCTTTCGGTCCTGACGTACCCCGCTGTTCGCTTTGGCGGTGGGGTCGCTGTTGAGCAATCCGGTCATGATGCGACCCTGTTCGCGCTGCTCACTTTCCATGGCATCGAGGCGTTGCTCGAGCTTGGTGTTCTTCTCGTCAAGCTCCTTTATTGCATTGACGAACATGAACAACATGGCATTGTAATCGACTGCCTTGTAATCGGTGGTGTTGCCTTTGAGGTCGCGGTACTGCCAGTCTTTGACCATATGAGGGGCCACCTTCTCGAGGTCTTGGGCCAATGTGCCTACAAATCGTTCATCGGTGGGCATCTCGGCCTCTCCCGTGTAATTGTAGGACACGGGTTCAATCTTCTTCACAACATCGAGCCCCTCTTTGTACGGTTCGATATTCTTCTTGAGCCGAGCATCAGAAGAAACCGTCCATGTAGTGGAACCGGGCTTGGCAGCAGAGTTGGATGAAAGCTGGAGCCTGAAGGCAGGTGTTGTGCTGCCGAGACCGACATTCCCACTCTTCAGTACTGTCATGGCATTCTGACGGGATGATGGACCAGTGCCAATCCCTATTTCCATGATGGCATCACTCGCGTTCCATTGGTTAGGCACATCACCGATGGCCGCATTGTACCGTCCTAAGGATAATGCCCCATAACTTGGTGCAGACGTACCTTCACCAATGGCCATGGAGAAAAACCCTCTTGCCTGTGTATTGTACCCAAAAGCTGCTGATCCCTGACCGAGGTTTGCCATGTTCCATGAATTATCGTTGCACTGACCGGCACGGAATGAGGCGGTCTGGGATTCGTAGAACATCCGTGTATCGTCCCCGGTAGCCCCGGTGTAATTCACGTCATTGGCCCCGAAGAGCATGTCGGCCTCGGCCTCATTGCTCTCTACCGCGGCAGAAACGCTATCGTAGCCCCAACCACCTATAGCTGCGGGGTCGCAGGCAGCCACAAGGTCGCAGAAATTCTGCCAATCAGTACCAGTGGTGGTTGAGACCAGCACCTCGCCTGATGTTCCGGGATCATTGCTGCTGTCGTAGTATGCCCCGGTTATGTAGCTGTTACCCACTACATGCAGATTCTGGGTCGGGGCCGAAGTCCCGATTCCTACGTTGGCTCCATTGCCCAGAATAAGCGAATTGCTCTGGGTGACACTAGCATTGGCGCCTATGGCCGTGGCATTCGTAAGGGTGGCAGAACCATCGGCATTGTAACCGACATACGTGTTGCTTGATCCCGTTGTGTTAGCATCTCCGGCTGTAGTACCTATAAAAGTATTACTACCACCGGATGTGGTAGCATAACCAGACCTTCTACCCACCATTGTGTTATTTGAAGACGTTGCCACATAACCCGAATAGCTACCGAGGTAGGTATTATAGTTTGATGTCACGGCATTATATCCGGAATGATTTCCTAGAAAGACATTCTGAAGTCCTGTAGTAACAGCCCTTCCACTCTGTCCTCCGATGAAGGTGTTGTAATTTCCGGAAGAAACCACATATCCTGCCCTGTAACCCAAAAAAGTGCTGAGTGTACTTGTATTCGAATTTCCGGCCTCAATTCCGACAGAAACTGTATTGGACCCAGAAATTCCGGCAAAAAGGCTGCCGCCCACTCTAATTTTACCCGTAGTGGCGATGTTGATGGAACCGTCAACATCGAGTTTCTGTGTTGGTGCGGCCGTGCCTATACCGACATTACCAGCGTTGTAATAGATGGTGGTTCCGGAGGTGGTCCATTGGGCCAAGGCCACCGGGGCTGACAGGAACAGGGCTGACAGGGTCAGGGTCCATTTGCGGAGATTGCGATTCATGGCGATGGTTTTTCGTTGCGACTTTTACAGCCCCGAAAGGTAACAGGTTCAGGCGTTCATCGAATATTCATGTCGGAGCATCACAAAGATCTCTCATTGATCAAGGACCGGATATCGGCCCTGACAGATGCCATTGAATTGGGTCTGCCCTTGGATGAGAAGGTACGGTCGCTGCTTGAACTGGCCGACCTGCACCGACAGATTCAAAACAATCGCGAGGCCCTTGACCTGCTTACCCAGGCTATTGAGGAAATGAACGGGGCAAGAATCAGCGGCCGACCGCTCTATGACGCCCATCTCGCTGCATCGAGGCTATTGGCCATCAGGGCATCGGCCAGCAATCTCGCCAGGTCGTTGGAACATGGCGAATGGGCCATCGCTGTGGCCAGCAATTCAGAACTTCCTCCAGACGACCTCTTTCAAGCCATGCTCAACCGGGCCTCGCTGCTCAATTATATGGACCGGATGGATGAGTCGGAGGCGGCATACCGGGAGGTATTGAAGGCCCTTCCGGCAGAATCAACCGGAGGTCGGGAGTTCAGGCACATCATCTACTCCAACCTCGGGATCCTGAGCGGCAAAAGGGGGAATTTGGACAAGGCCGAGACCATGCTCGATCAGGCCATTGAAGTGGCACCGGATTCGGACCCGATCCGCAAGGCCTCCATCATCAAGAGCAAGGCCCGGTTGCATTTCATGCGGCAGGAGTATGATGTGGCCCGCGCACTGCTTGAAAAGGCCAAGGATGTGGCACTGGGAGAAGGGACCGACCATCACCTGATAAGCATCATCCTTTTTGATCTTGAGGAAGTATGCAAGGCACAGAACGACCACAAGGGTGCCTATGAGAATCTTGTGGAACGCATGGGCCACGAGAAGAAATGGAACGACCGGCAGGTTGAGTTTCAAATGGTGGCCACACAGGTGCGCCACGATCTGCTTGATGCCAAACGGCAGAAAGAGATCTTCAGGCTTGAGAATGTCGAACTGGTGAGGCTGAACAATGAGATAAGCGAGCAGAAGGCCCACATTGAGCATATCAACACCGAGATCATTGACAGCATCAACTACGCCTCGCGGTTGCAGAAGGCATTCATTCCTGGCTCGGTGCGGCTTAAGGCTGAGATGCCAAAGGCATTCACCATTGAGATGGCCAAGGACAGGGTAAGTGGTGATTTCTGCTGGTCGCACCTCAAGGACGGCCTATTGTATGTGGCTGTGGCCGACTGCACCGGTCATGGGGTGCCCGGTGCCATGATCACTGTACTGGGCAACCAATTGCTGACCGATTCCATTGAGATGGACGGATTGCGGGCACCAGCCGCCATTCTGTCGCGGGTGTGCGACAGAATCAGGGAAATTCTGACCCGGAGCGGCAACGAGCACACCAAAGACGGCATGGACACCGGCCTTCTGCTACTTGACCGTGCCAATGGCACATGGGAATACTGCGGGGCAAAACGGCCCCTGTGGATCTGGAACGGTACCGAGTTGCTGGAAATCAAGACCGGCCGCATGAGCGTAGGAACTGACACGCCACCCGACCATGTATTTGAGAGCGAGCGCGGCCAGATTCTGCCCGGCCTCCGATTCTTCCTTCACAGTGATGGATACACGGATCAATTCGGTGGGCCGCTCAACAAGAAGTTTCAGGCACAACGGCTACGCGACATCATTCTGGAACACAAAGACAGCGACATGCCCACCAATGGCGAGGCCATGCACCGCGCAATCGTGAACTGGAAAGAAGGCTACGAGCAGACGGACGACATCACACTGATAGGTATCGAGACCTGATCAGTGGTCTGACCTTTCATTTTCATCCTCCACGCCTACCCCGGCTATTCCGCTGCTGAAAAAATCGGTAAGGGCCGTTCTCTGGGCCATGCTCAAGTTGGCTTCGGGGTGCATGGCGACATAGCTGCCAAGAGGCATCTCCTCTTTCTTCACCATCTCAATGCTCTCTTCCAGTTTATGGTCGCGTTTGGCCATGCTCAACTCCCCGAAACGGGAGTAGTTCAGATGTTCTCTCCCCTCGTTCACATGATGTTGGATCCACCAAGAGAGCGGAGCCACACTGGCATACCATGGGTAGCGTGCCTCATCGCTGTGGCAGTCATAACAGGCATCGCGCAGTATCTTCTTGGTCCCGTCAGCTATCGGCAACACCTCTGTGATGTCGTTACCCGCTTGCAACGGGGCATTCTCGCGGCCAGGCAACGGTATGAACTGAATGATGCCAAGCACAATGATGGCGATGAGGATGAGTGTCTTAGGCTTTTTCAATGGAGCAAATGATCTGGGAGCAAAAGTGACACATGAAAAAGCAATGACCAAACTCCATTCGAGGTGCAAAAGGCCGAAGCATGTCAAACGAGCAGGGCCGGCCACTTGCCAGTCGTGACGCTTTCAATCCTAGAACATCGACAATCCGAGAAAAACTTAAGGATGCTTCAAAAAGAGAACCGCGACTATCGGCTCCCGAGTCAAAGTCTTTTCAGCCTACAATTCGAATGTATCGGGCAGTGAAGCCTCAGAAGTGCTGGCTCAGTGATATCGCCTTGCATTAAAAATCTGGGGGCCAAAAAATAAATGGTTGCCGTCAAATGGAAACCTCACCCCACCGACACCATCTGTGGCTGTCCCATGCGGTATAACATGCGGGCATGGTTCCATACAGCTGAGAAGAAATTGCCATACACGTAATACGGGAGGCCGTACTCCTGGGCCGTGCGCTGAACGATGGCCGATAGTTTCCGGTAATGCACATGGCTCACGGTGGGAAACAGGTGATGTTCGATCTGATAGTTCAATCCGCCCACAAACCATGAGAAGATGCGGCTCCGGGGCGAAAAATTGCAGGTGGTGCGCAGTTGGTGCACAAACCAATTGGTATCCATCTTGCCCGTCTCGTCAGGCTTTGGGTACTCCACTTCGGGCATCACATGGGCCGATTGGAAAATGCTGGAAAGGATTACACCTGCAATGAAGTGCATGGCCAGAAAGAACAGAAGTGTGACCCACCACGCCACTGGGGAGAAGATGAAAGGCAGCACCAACATGAATGAATAGTATGCGAGTTTGGCAGCTGTCATCCGGGTGAACTGCCATGCGAAAACACCGCGTCCCTTGGCGGCAAGCCCCTTCAACTTGAACTCGATGAACTGTTTGAAATCCTTGAAAGTGGCCCAGTTGAGAGTCATGAGGCCATACAGAAACCATGCGTATATGAACTGAAAGCGGTGGATGAAACGGGGCTCGGTCTCGGGCGAGAGCCGCAGCAGCCCGCCTGTGTCAATGTCGCCATCGTGCCCATCGATATTGGTGAAAGAATGATGCAGGATGTTGTGCTGAATCTTCCAGACGAATGAGCTGCCACCCACCAGATTGATCAGGTAACCGATCCATCTGTTAACCTCAGGGTTCTTGGAATAGGCCCCGTGGTTGGCATCGTGCATGATGCTCATACCGATGCCCGCCATCCCGAAAGCCATGATCACCCAAAGGAAAAGCAGTGCCCAAGTGTTCGATACCAACCCTGTGACAACCAGCGTGTAAGGAATGAGGTACAGGCCAAGGAGCACCACGGTCTTGAGCACCATGCGCCAATTGGCGGTGCGTTCTGTCGATGCCTGTTCAAAGTACGCATCGACCCGCTGGCGCAGGGTGCGGACGAACTCCATGTCGTTGGTGGTAGAAAACTTGATCCTTTTCAATGTCGGGGGGTGTTTTTGGGGTCACGCAAAAGTACCGTGTCCTGATGTCTGAAAAAGGTGTGACATGCCATTAACCAACTTGATCTTGCACGCCTCTCGCCTACCCTACCTTCGGCCCTGCACATGAGGCGGGCGCTGATAACGGGCATCACCGGCCAGGATGGATCATATCTGGCTGAACAACTGTTGGCCGATGGGTGCGAGGTGCACGGGATCAAACGGAGATCCTCGCAGTTGAACACCTCGCGCATCGATCACCTCTATGCCGACCCGCACACCACTGGAAACCTGTTGCACCTGCATTATGGCGATGTGACCGATGCGGTGGGACTGGCGCGGCTGATCACACAGCTTGAACCTACAGAGATATACCATCTCGCGGCCATGAGCCATGTGCGCGTCAGCTATGACCAACCTGAGCTGACAGCACAGACTGATGCGCTGCCCATATTGACCATTTTGGAAACGGTGCTGCGCAATGGCTGGAAGGATCGGGTGCGGATATACAATGCCAGTACCAGTGAGCTTTTCGGGCCCAGCGCTCCACCGCAGAACGAGGCCTCACCATTCCGGCCCGCATCGCCCTACGGAATTGCCAAACTGTTCGCTCATGAGGCTGTGAGGATGTACCGCGAGGCCTACGGGATGTGGGCGGTGAACGGCATCCTGTTCAACCATGAATCGCAACGAAGGGGAGAGACCTTTGTCAGCCGTAAAGTCACGCGCGGCTTGGCACGCGTCCTTTCGGGCAAGGATCAGGAGATTCACCTCGGAAACCTCGATGCTGTGCGCGACTGGGGCCATGCCCGGGATATGATGCGGGGTGTCATCACGCTTCTGCACTCCTATCCTCCCCGCGACCGGGTGATAGCCACAGGCACGGGCCATTCGGTGCGTGAATTGGTGACGGTTGCCTTCAGTACGGTCGGCATCACTCTTTCTTTTGATGTGGATGGGGCAAGCGTCAGCCATTGTGCCGACCCGCGTTTCCAGATCCCTATCCATCACAAGGTCATTTCGTTCGATGATAGATACCTACGGCCGTTGGAGATTCCAGAGCTGGTGGGCGATTCAACACTTTTCAGAAACGAAACAGGATGGCGACCGCTGACCGGATTCGAAGAACTGATACGGGAAATGGTGGCCCACGACCTGTTCACAGAAACGGGCATTGTGCTATGAACCTGGCGGCAAATACCCGCATACACATGGCGGGCCACACTGGCATGGTGGGTTCGGCCATTATAAGGAGATTGAAGGAATCGGGGTGCAGGGTCCTGATCACCCCGACCAGAAACGAACTCGACCTGCGCGACCGCACCGCTGTGCTAAACTTTTACCAGAAAGAACGCCCTGAAGTGGTGATCATGGCAGCTGGCCGGGTGGGTGGTATTCAGGCCAACATCGATGACCCGGTCGGATTCCTTTCCGACAACCTGCTCATGGCCGAGGCCGTGATCAACGCTGCACATGCCACTGGGGTGCGCAAACTGCTGTACCTCGGTTCATCGTGCATGTACCCCGTCAGCGCGCCATTACCTTACAAGGAGGAAAGCCTGTTATGTGGCGCACTTGAGCCGACCAATGAGGCATATGCCCTGGCTAAATCAATCGGGGTCAGGCTGTGTCAGTATCACCGACAGCAATACAGATCTGATTTCATCTCGTGCATCCCTACCAATCTTTTTGGCCCTGCCGACCGCTACGATGCACGTAACAGCCACGTGGTGGCTGCGCTCATTCAGCGATTTCACAAGGCAGTCATGAACGGTGATGATGAAATGACCGTTTGGGGCACCGGCAACCCTCTCCGCGATTTTCTCTATGTTGATGATTTGGCTGATGCCTGCCTTCTTCTCCTGGAGCAGTACAGTGATACGATGCCGGTCAACATCGCATCTGGAACTGAACATTCCATCCGGCAATTGGCCGAGGCGATAGCGGCCATGGTCGGGTTCCGTGGAAAGATCCTGTTCGACAGCGCACGCCCTGATGGCATTTTCTGCAAACCACAGGATATGAGCATCATGCATGGCCTTGGCTGGCTGCCAAGAACCACCTTGGAAGATGGACTCGCGCTTGCATATGCCGATTACCTTGACCGCCATGCGCAGTCTGTCACGGCCTGAGGGTTGGCCCCTACATCTCGCACTTGGGGCCATCATTGCTGTGGCCTACCCTTGGCACCCGCTCTACAGCGGCAATCAGAATGTGTATCTGGTTCACGCTCTGGCCCACACCATCATGCCTGGCCTGCAGTCCGACCCCATTTTTCTTCAACCCGACCCGTTCCCACTGTTCACTTGGCTCAGCATCGCACTCCTCAAAGTGCACCCCGTGTGTATGCATTTGGCGTACGCTCTGCTTAACGGGGTGTACGTGCATGCGCTCTTCCGAATTGTGCTTGCGGTGATGCCCAAAGCGCTGGAAGGCGGGAGGTTGCTGCCATTCTGCACCTTTTTCGTTCTACTTCATACCAACGAGTTGTGGGGTACTATGCTAGGCACACTAACCGGCATCGACCTGCGCTGGTTCTTCGACAGTGGCATGGCCGAACAGGGCGTGCTGCGAGGCTATTGGCAACCGAGCGTGTTCGGGGTGTTCCTGCTGCTCGGGCTCTCCCTTTGGTTTGAGGGTCGGCTGGTAGTTGCCATGTCTGCTGTGGCAGTGGCGGGCGCGTTCCATGCCAATTATCTGTTTCTGGGCGGATGCATGGGCATAACATTCCTATTCATATCCATCATTCAGCGGAACTATCGCCAAGCAGCGTTCAGTGCTATTGTTGCAGCAGTAGTCGTTGCACCTTCGACTTATCTCACCATCCGCGATTTTGTCCTTATCGACCCTAAAAATGCCTCAGATATGGCCGATGCCGCACGGCAATTAGCCATTGGTCATGTCCATTTCGACCCGCATCAGTGGCTCAATGCAAAGACCATTATTCAGGCAACATTATTCCTGCTTTTCATCCTTCTTTTCCGTGATGATAAAAATCTGCGCCCGATCTTTCTGTTAGCTGCAGTGGCAGGGGTAGCAAGCATCGTTGCATCGCAATTCCCCGGCAGTGCGTTGCACAGCCTCACACCCTGGCGCATGACCGTGGTGCTTTTTCCGCTGGCTTTCACACTCATCCTTGCGCGTCTCTGCTGTCGGACATCGCAATTCGCGCCAATTCTATTAGGTTTTCTCTTCCTATTGATCTCAATAATCTTATTCCGCGTTTTTGGCGGTGCTGGTCAGGCAAATAGGTGGCAATGGGCGGCTTTTGCTATACTAATATTCGCTGCGGTGTCGTCAGTCACCTCAATAATCCGGAAACCGCAGGTCATGATATCCCTCGCAATCGGATGCATCGTACTGTCTGCCATTTCGGGACTATTGAGCCATGTGCTCGAGCAGCGCAACCTGCAGGTTTCAACGCAATTTGAGGTTGCTCGGGCCATACGTGCATCCGGTACTCACGGAACGGTCATGGCGCCAGCGCATTTCACATTGTTGCGGCTGGCTACAGGCCATCCCGTGCTGATTGATGCCAACTTGCACCTTAGTCCAGAACTGGGCGACCGCTTGCGTCTTTTGCGCTCAGTAGAGGCAAGTTATGCTTCGGACACATTCAATCTTAGCGTTGTCAATGATCATCCTGAGATAAAGCTACTGATCATCCCAAAAAAGAAAATGCCAGCCGGACTAACCGACTGGCACCTCTTTGCAACTACTTCGGATCATGCGATCCTGAAGCGTTGACCCTACAGGATCACGCCTCTCCTTCGTCCTTTTTCAGCACCACGTTCACATTGCCGAACTGGGCATTGTAAGGGGCTTTCAGGCTGCCATCGGCATTGAACCAACCGGCCAGACCGTAAAATGGGCTACGCTTGCCCTCGATGCGCATGGAACGCAGACGGAAGGTGTTAGTGACCATCCGGTTGATAGGGCCAGACAGCGAAAGGCGCACTTTGTTTTCGCCACGCTCATGATTCTTGGCGCGCTTCATGGCATGGTCAACCATTTCGCCCAGAGTCATGAGGCGGTTCTGTTGACGCAGGGTGTTCTGCACATACTGCCCCCATTCGCTCTTCCGCTCTTTCGGACGGTTACTACCGCGACCGCGCTTAGGCAGCATGTCCTCGGCAAGGTACGAAACGTATGCAGTTACAACCTTGGCTTCAGCGGCAGGGGCTGCAACCTCTTCTGCCACAGGAGCTGCGGCTGCTGGAGCAGAGATTTCGCCACCTTCTACACCACCCAGTTTGATGAGGATGCCACGGATGTGCGATACCTTCTTCTCTGCATCAGCCAGCTGCGACAGGTAGAACTGGCGCATCTCACTTAATTCAGTTTCGTTGAACATGACTCTTAATTGGTTTTGGTTAGTAATTGTCGATTTGGGAACGGGCGCGAAAGTACACTTTTTATTTAATTGAATTCAATTTTAATAAATGAAGGGATACACTGCCCTCAAGTACATTCGTGACATGTGGACACTGACATCTGCAACATGCGGATAGAAGCGCAGAAGCCCCTGTGGCGCTGGGTTGCAGAGGCATGGGACATGCGTGGCACGCTTTGGCTCATGCTGCTTCAGCACTTCCGTTCGCGCTATGCCGGCACATGGATCGGGGCCGCTTGGATGCTGGCATTCCCATCATTTTACCTACTTCTGCTCGTGTATTTCTCATCCAACAATGGTTCAGCGGCAGGATTGGCACAACATTCTGGCATCGTAGCCTTGATACTGGGCGTCATACCATGGAATTTCGTGGTGCAAAGTGTGAATGGCACAGTGAACAATGGTCTGGCAAGTCTTGGGCTTATGCAGCGCACGTTTGTCCCCGAGGTGTTTCTGGTTCTTGTTCCATTCGTTGCTAGCCTTTGCGAAATGTTTTTTCTGCTCATTCTTGCAACTCTCATTGCCACCGCTGCGCTTGGTGCCACCATTGACCCTCAGCAACTCCATATTTTCATATTCTCACTTCCTGCCCTATTGTTAGGCACATTGGGAATCTCACAATTGGCTCTTGTGGCCATTTTGCGTTGGCGCGACACGAGGCACCTATTGCAATTGCTCGTGCCTGCATCTGTGCTGTTCAGTGCAGTCATGGTGCCTTGTGGCAGTGGCATTCTTGCACATTCAGACCCCACTCTTTCAATTATTCATGGTACAAGGATCATGTTCGGCACCGATACCTGTCCTGAACATTATTCCATGATTGTGAATATGGCCTTCCAATCGGGCTTATTTATGATCGGTACGTTGGTCTTATGGCGTTTTGGCCGCAGAGCACTTGAGGCATGAGCGTTAATGCCATAGAGATCTGTTCCATTTCAAAGGAATTTGCCGGTCGTGGCGGACTGCTGCGCTATTTGGCCAAAGGCACGGGACCATCTGTGCATGCGCTTCGTAACATTTCATTCAATGTGAACAAGGGCGAATGTGTTGGACTGATAGGAGGCAACGGAGCCGGTAAGAGCACGCTGCTGCGCATCCTGGCCGGAATCACACTACCCGATGCGGGCCATGCAGATGTTCATGGACGGATGGCCACGCTGCTTGAGGTGGGCACAGGCATGCACCCCGACCTTACAGGGCGGCAGAACATCGGTCTGGCAGCCAGCCTGATGGGAATGTCCGTGGATCGGATCAGATCGGTAACGGACCTCATCATCGCTTTTGCTGAGATAGGCGAGGCAATTGACCGCCCGCTCCGCACCTACAGCAGTGGGATGCGTCTGCGCCTCGGTTTTGCCATAGCGGCCCATGTCGATGCTGATATCATTGCGCTCGATGAGGCGCTGGCAGTGGGCGATACCGCTTTTCAGGCCCGCTGTCTCGAAAGGGTGATGGACCTGTGTAAGAGCGGCCGCACCGTCTTATTTGTGTCGCACGACCTCAGTGCGGTGGCGCGCCTCTGCACGCGTGCCGTGGTGCTGCATCAGGGCAACTTGGTGTTCGATGGACCGACTGATGCGGCCATCAGCCACTACCGCGAGCTGCTGACGGGTGCAAATGGGGATCAGTCCACAGTTCAACAATCCGGTGTCCGAGTTTCATTTCAACCTGAA
>JBIKWM010000055.1:0-15184 GCA_044356305.1 Flavobacteriales bacterium | reverse complement strand
TCTGAGCGGTGCCGGTCTTGCCGCACATCTCTATGCTCTCGAGGCGGCTACGGTAACCGGTGCCCCCCATGCGGAACACATCGGCCATGCCTTCTACCACCACATCAAAGTTCCGGTCGTCAATGCCTGACTCGATGGGCACTTTCCATTCGGGCCGGTCAATGGGTTGCTTGCCGATGGCCTTGATGAGGTGCGGGCGGTAGTAATGGCCCCTGTTGGCTATGGTGGCAGCCATGTTGGCCAGTTGCAGTGGGGTGGCCCCCAGTTCGCCCTGACCTATGGCCAACGAGATGATGGTGAGCGACTTCCATCGGTTCTTGCCATAGTACTTGTCGTAGAATTCGTTGGTCGGTAGACTTCCCTTCTTCTCAATGGGCAGATCGGTGCCGTAGGTCACACCCAGCCCGAAGCCGGTCACATATTTCCGCCAGATGGCATAACCCTCCCACGGCTTGCCGGTGTGGTCGATGATGTTGCGGAAAACGTTGCAGTAGTAAGCATTGCACGAGTTCTGGATGCTCTGCTGCAGGTCGAGGTTGTTGGGGTGCGGGTGACAACCCACATGAAGGCCACCTGAGCTGTATCCGTTGCGGCACGGGTAACGGGTGTTCACATTCACCACGCCCACCTGCTGGCCAATAAGTGCGTTCACCAGCTTGAATGTGGAACCCGGTGGGTTCTGCTCGCTCATCAGTGCCCGGTTGAACAGTGGCTTTAGGCTGTCAATGTTCAACCTTGAGAAATTCTTGGCCCGTACCCGACCTACCAGAAGGTTCGGGTCGTACGCAGGTGTGCTGACAAGGGCCAGTATCTCGCCTGTGGCGGGTTCGATGGCCACCACTGCCCCTTTTTTGTTGCTCATCAGCTTCTCAGCATAGGCCTGCACCCGTGCGTCAATGGTGCATGTGAGGGGCTCTCCGGTCACCGCCAGCGTATCATACTTCCCCTCGCGGAAACTGCCCTTGATGCGGTTGTACACATCGACCATCACCACCTTCACGCCCTTTTGCCCACGAAGCTCGGTCTCGTAGCTCTTCTCCAACCCACTGATGCCGATATAATCGCCCGGGCGGTAGTACGGGTTGTCCTTGGTCTGCTGTTCGGTCACCTCGCCCACATACCCCAGCAAGTGGGCCGCAATGCCCTGCGGGTATTTGCGCAGGGTACGGCTCTGCACAAAGAACCCCGGGTAGCGGTACAGTTTCTCCTGCAGCACGGCATAGGTCTCCACCGACAGCTGTTTCTCAAAGATGCTCGGCTTGCGCAGGGCGTAGGCCTTGATCTTCTTCATCCGGATGATGAACTCCTCTTTGCTGATGCCAATCACCTCGCACAGCCCAAGGGTGTCCATGCCCTTCACCATCTGCTTGGGTATCACCATGAGGTCGTAGGCCGGCTGGTTGTACACGAGCAGCTCCCCGTTTCGGTCCTGGATCAGCCCGCGGGCCGGGAACTCGATCATGTGGCGCAGCACGTTGCTGTCGGCACTCAGCTTATAGCTGTCATCAATCACCTGAATATAGAAGAGCCTGATGATGAAGATGAGCGCCACCACGGCCACAGCGGCCATGAGCACATACATGCGGTCAGCGTATTTGCCCCCTGTGGCCATGGGTCAGCGCTTGGGCTGGCGGGTGAACAGGAGCTCGAAAGCGAACACCAGCGCCAGCGTGGCGGCCGAGGCCGTGAGCACGCGCAGCAGGGTGAAGAACAGACCACTGAACCTGAACACCTCGAAGATGAACAGCGTGGCATGATGCAACAGGGTGAGTGAGATGGCGTAGCTGGCAAACCAACCGATGCCGTACAGACCTATGTGCGGGCTCACATTCACCTCATAACCATCGCGCGGTGAAACGGCATTGAGCAACAACGGACGCACGAATGCCAATAGCACCGAAGCAGCAGTATGCAATCCTCCCGTATCGGCCAACACATCCATACCGAGGCCGTAAGCGAAACCGATGAGCAGCATTGGCACCCGTCCCAGATTGACAGGTAATGTGATGAGCAGATAGATGTAAGGGAACGGGGTGAAATAGCCCTCCCAATGCACGTTGTTGAACAGCAGCCCTTGTGCCAATGCCAGCGCGGTGCCCACTGCGATATGTATCAGCGCATTATTCACCTGTGCCTTCGGTCTGGGTCTCTAACGCACGTTGCTCGGCCTGCGTGTTCTTGCCAATGATATAAACGGCCCCGGCCTTGGCCAGGTCATCGGTGAGGCGCACCTCGATGGAAAAGAAGCTCTCGCCCGGACGCTGCTCATAAGAGATGACACGGCCTATGTGAATCCCTTCGGGGAATATGGCCGAGAAGCCGCTGGTGGCCACCTCCATGCCGGGCACAACCTCAATGTGCGAGGGGATATCGTTGAGCTGCATGACAGACGGGTCGTGGCCGTCCCAAGTCAGACTTCCGAAATAGCCGGTGCCAGTGAGCCGGGCACTGATGCGCGAGTCCTTGTGCAGAATGGTGAGTATTGTACAGAAGTTGTCGCTCACATCTTTGACCACCCCTATCACTCCATTTGTGGTGATGACTCCCATGTCGGGCCGCACCCCTTGCAGGCTGCCGCGGTCGAGGGTGAAATAGTTGCTTTGGCGGTGCACGGTGCCATTCACCACCAATGCCGGCATGTAGGTATATTCCTTTGCCCTTGTGCTGTCCCAGCCTGTGGGCACACCGCCCACATCGTTCATCCGATAGGCCTGTAACTGCTCGCGCAATCGGGCGTTCTCCTCGGCCAGTCTGCGGTTCTGCGGACGCAGTTGTAAGAAGCCGATTACCTCGGCCCGAACTCCGTAGGCCCATCCCGTTACAGCATTACAACTGTTGAGGTACGAGGCCTCATGGTAGCCCTTGTTGCGAACGACCAACAGATACGCGCACACCTCAAGTGCAACAAACAGGATGAACACATGATAGCGGCCCAAAAACCGCAGGAGGTTGCGCATGGCTACGACACGTCAAGGGCAAATGTCAGTTCAGGGCCATGCCTTTATTTGGCGAGATAGATAAGTTTTGAACGGGCCAAGGCTCAATTCGTAGCCCGTTTCGATTACAAATTCTATTCGAAATAACAGGGGCCGATGGAGTATCAGGCAAAGGGATAACGATTGCCGACCATTCAGATAAAAGGCTGATATGTGAATGGAGGAATCAGCGCATCAGGAACGGGAACCTGTCCACGTTCTTGAGGGCGATACCAGTGCCCCGGGCCACCGCACGCAGCGGGTCCTCGGCAATGTGCACGGGTAGTTTGGTCTTTATGCTGATCCGTTTATCCAGGCCACGGAGCATAGATCCACCACCGGCCAGGTAGAGGCCTGTGCGGTAGATATCGGCCGAAAGCTCGGGCGGGGTCATCTCCAGAGCATTCAGAATAGCGGTCTCAACTTTGTTGATGCTCTTATCCAGAGCATGGGCTATTTCCTGATAAGAGACTGTCACTTCTCTTGGGATACCCGTCATCAGGTCGCGGCCATGCACGGCAAAGTCGGGCGGAGGATTGTCTAGCTCGGTGATGGCCGCCCCAACTTCAATCTTGATCCGTTCAGCGCTGCGCTCGCCCACCAGAATGTTGTGCTGCCTGCGCATGTAGTCCTCAATGTCTGAGGTGAAATCGTCACCGGCCACGCGTATTGAGCGGTCGCAAACAATGCCACCGAGGGCAATAACGGCAATCTCGCTCGTACCACCGCCAATATCGATGATCATGTTGCCCATGGGCTCCTCCACATCGATGCCGATACCGATGGCCGCAGCCATGGGTTCCTGAATCAGATACACCTCTTTGGCACCGGCATGCTCTGCACTGTCCTTTACAGCCCTTTTCTCCACTTCCGTTATACCAGAGGGGATGCAGATCACCATGCGGAGCGACCGTGGTATCCACGGCTTCCGGCCCGGATTGATCATGGCTATCATGCCCTTGATCATCTGTTCAGCGGCCTCGAAATCGGCTATCACACCATCCTTGAGCGGGCGGATGGTCTCGATGTTCTTGTGAGTCTTGCCATGCATCTGCTGGGCCTTCTTGCCTATGGCAACTATTTTGCCCGTGCTGATGTCTTTGGCAACGATGCTCGGCTCGTCTACCACCACCTTGTCATTGTAAATGATCAGCGTGTTGGCTGTGCCAAGGTCAATGGCAATGTCCTGCCGCAAAAGGTCGAAGAAACCCATCTCTTCCTATCAGTGCTTGAAGTGTCTGACTCCCGTGATGACCATGGCCATACCGTGGCTGTTGCAGTAATCGATGCTCTCCTGATCCTTTACCGACCCGCCCGGTTGCACCACCGCAAGGATACCTTCTTTTTCTGCGATCTCCACACAATCGGGGAAAGGAAAAAATGCATCGCTCGCCATTGCGGCCCCTTTCAGCTCGAAATTGAAAGAGCGGGCCTTCTGGATGGCGAAACGGAGGGCATCGACCCGCGATGTCATGCCGCATCCGCTGGCCAGCAACTGCCCGTTCTTGGCCAACACAATGGTGTTGCTGCGGGTGTGTTTCACTATCCGGTTGGCAAATTCGAGGTCGGCATATTCTGCATCTGATGGCTGACGCACCGTCACCGGACGCATTCCGTGCCGGTCCTCGGTGCTCAGGTCGCGGTCCTGTTCGAGGGTTCCGTTGAGCAGGGTGCGCACCTGACGTATGGGCAGGGCCACTTCCTTCCGTAGCAGCAGTACGCGGTTCTTTTTACGCCTGAGGATATCGATGGCCGCGTTGTCAAAATCTGGGGCTATCACCACCTCACAGAAAAGCTTGTCCACTTCCTCGGCCGTGGCCATGTCCATGGTGCGGTTGCAGATGAGCACCCCACCGAAGGCCGACACCGGGTCGCCTGCCAAAGCGGCCAGGTATGCTTCGCGCAAAGTGGGCCGCGTGGCCAGTCCGCAGGCATTGTTGTGCTTGAGTATGGCGAAGGTGGTGCCGGTGAACTCATCAATCAGGTTCACGGCCGCATCGATATCAAGCAGATTGTTGTAGCTGAGCTCTTTGCCATGCAACTGGGTGAACATGGCGTCCAGATTGCCATGGAACCACCCGCGCTGATGCGGATTCTCGCCATAGCGCAGCGCCTTGGTGCCACTGAACCAGTTGCCTATGGCCGCATCGTAATGTGCGGTGACCCTGAAGGCGGCCGTGGCCAGAGTCTTTCGCTCGGCAAGTGTGGTCGCGTTGCCTCGGCCCAGCACCTCCGCCAAAATGGGATACTGTTCCTTGCTCGGAACAATCGCCACATCCTGAAAATTCTTGGCCGCTGCGCGGATGAGCGAGATCCCCCCGATATCGATCTTCTCTATGATGTCCTCCTCGGCCGCACCGCTGGCCACGGTGTCCTCAAAGGGGTACAGGTCAACAATTACCAGGTCGATCTGCGGTATCTCGAACTCCTCCAGTTGTGCAAGGTCGCCAGCCTCCTGCCTGCGGGCCAGTATGCCACCGAACACCTTCGGGTGCAATGTCTTAACCCGTCCGCCCAAGATGCTCGGATACGTGGTGAGGTCCTCCACACGGTTCACCCCTATGCCCAGGCCCTCTATGTACGATTGGGTGCCACCCGTGCTGTAGATGCGCACACCGTGCTGCGCCAGCAGCCGCACAATGGGCTCAAGACCATCTTTACTGTAAACTGAAACGAGTGCCGACTTGATTGATCGTGTGCCGTCCATCTGTTGCCAAGGGTGCAGGGGCCTGTGTCCCTATCTGGTTATTATCGATATAAATATCTGAAATACAATTATTTAAGATTCATTTTCAGATTGACGCAAAGGTAGGGCCGTGTCGCGGGCCGAACCAAGCCGGCCTTGCCAATTCGTTCAGATACTTTTCAACCTGAATTGAACCGCTGGGCATTGCGCAGCCGAACACCTCAGCCTGTGGCCTGTTGCTCACAGCGTAGCTTTGGCCCCGCCCCAAGAGAACATGCCATGTCTGTACTGCTGAAACTTCTGACCGAGAGCATGCGCATGGCGTGGCATGCCCTGGTGGTCAATAAGTTGCGCACCATATTGTCGTTGTTGGGCATTACGATAGGCATCATTGCCATCATTTCGGTATTCACACTGGTCGACTCTATGGAACGGAACATCCGCACCAATGTGCAGAGTCTGGGCGACAACACAGTGTATGTGCAGAAATGGCCCTGGGCCACCGGCAGCGACTACGAGTGGTGGAAATTCTGGCAACGTCCGCAACCCACCCTGCGCGAGGCAGAGGCGCTGCGCAAGCGGTGCACCAGTGCCGAGGCGGTGGTGTTCATGGCCTCCAAAAGCTCGCCCGTGGAGCATGGGGCACGTAGTCTGGAGAATGTGGGAGTGCTTGCCGTAACCGAAGGCTACGAGCGCATCAAATCGTTCGGCATCGGTAACGGCCGTTTTTTCTCTCAAATGGAGTCTAACAGTGGCAGGCCTGTCTGTGTGATAGGGGCAGCCGTGGCCCAGGGTCTGTTCGGATCTGTGAACCCTGTGGGCCTCCAGGTGAAAGTGCTCGGCAGGCGCCTCACGGTTATCGGGGTGTTTGAGATCGAGGGCGAGAGCATATTCGGCAACAGTGTAGATGGTCAGGTGGTGATACCCGTGAGCTATGCCCGGCAGTTGCTGCGCCTGGACCGAAACAGCCTCAATCCCACCATCATTGTGCGTGGCAGGCCTAACGTGACCACGGCCGAACTGAAAGACGACCTGCGCGGACACATGCGCTCCATTCGCAAGATCCGCCCGCAGGCCGATGACACCTTCGCCCTCAACGAGATAAGCGTGCTCAGCAGCAGCTTGGATGGCATTTTCACGGTAATCAATCTGGCGGGAGCTGTCATTGGGGGGTTCTCCATCCTGGTCGGTGGATTCGGCATTGCCAACATCATGTTTGTAAGTGTGCGCGAACGCACCAACCTGATAGGAATAGAGAAGAGCCTAGGCGCCAAGAACTGGTTCATCATGGTCGAATTCCTGAGCGAGGCGGTGTTTCTCAGCCTGCTGGGTGGTCTGGTAGGACTGCTTCTGGTGTTCCTTGGCAGCGTGGCGGTGTCGAAACTGATGGATGTTGACCTTTATCTCACGGCCGCCAATATGGTGAAGGGGATGGTCATATCAGTCACCATCGGGCTAGTGGCCGGGGTGGTGCCGGCCTGGTCGGCATCGCGGCTCAATCCTGTGGATGCCATCAGGAGCAAATAGGATGGCCTTGGGCCGCGGCCCTGTACCTTCACGCCCTGCATGGAATTGGGAATCATACTCGGTGTATTGGTCATCGGTCTGGCGCTGGGCGCGGTGATAGGTGTGCTCTTTGAGCGTGGCAGGCGCGGGCAGGAGACCACCACAGACCCGGCACTGGCTCAGGCCACTGAAAAGTATAACGAGGCCAACGCGCGGATAGGCGGCCTGTCAGAGGCAGTGCGACTGCTCAGTGAGGAGCGCGACAGGCTGCGCAGTGAGTCGGTGCAGCGAGCCGATGAGGTATCGGCACTCAATGCCCGATTGGCCTCTTCCATCGAGAAATTCAAGAACCAGGAAGAGCGGATAGCCACGCAGAAACAGGAGATAGAGGAGCTGCACAAACGGCTCAACACTGAGTTTGAGAACCTCGCCAACCGCATTTTGGACGAGAAATCGAAGAAATTCACGGATCAGAACAAGATCAACCTCGACCAGATACTCACCCCGCTGCGCGACCGCATCAAGGATTTTGAGGAGAAGGTGGAGCGCAGCTATGGCGAGGAGAAGAAGGACAAGGCCGAGCTGCGGGGCGAGATAAAGAAGCTGATGGAGCTGAACCAACAGATCAGCACCGAGGCCAACAACCTGACCACCGCCCTGCGCGGTGATGCCAAGAAACAGGGCAACTGGGGCGAGGTGATCCTGGAGCGGATCATGGAGAGCTCGGGCCTGGAGAAAGGGGCCCAGTACGAGGTGCAGTACAGCACAACGGCCGATGATGGCGGAAGGCTGATGCCCGATGTGGTGGTGATGCTGCCCGAGGGTAAGCACATCATCATCGACTCGAAGGTGAGTCTGGTGGCATACGACCGCATGGTGAATGCCGACACAGATGAGGAGCAGGCCCGCCAGATGGCCCTGCATGTGCAGTCGGTGAAGGCGCATATAAAAGGACTTAGCGACAAGAACTATCCGGGCGCCAAAGGCATCAACTCGCCCGATTTCGTACTGCTCTTCATGCCCATCGAATCATCGTTCAGTCAGGCCATCAAAGCCGATGACGAGCTGTTCAACTTCGCATGGGAGCGCAACATCGTAATCGTGGGGCCCAGCACATTATTGGCCACGCTGCGCACCATATCGGCCATATGGAGGCAGGAACAGCAGAGCCGCAATGCACTGCTGATAGCCGAGAAGGGGGCGGCCATGTACGACAAGTTTGTTGGCTTTGTAGAGGATCTGAAGCGCATAGGCAAGAACATAGAGGGCACCCAGAAGTCGTATGACGAGGCGTTCAAGAAACTCTCTGAGGGTTCGGGCAATCTTGTGCGCAGGGCCGAGGAGATGCGCAAGTTGGGCGCCAAGGGTTCAAAACAGTTGCCCCAGGATATTTTTGGCGATGATGATCAGGCCTGAACACATTACCCGTCTGCTGGCCCTCTGTGCGCTCATCCTTACGGGCTGCGCCACCGAGCGCATCAGCAACCAGAACCTGTCATTCCTCTACGATAAAGGTGCCAGTGTGCTGCACCCTGAGGTGGCCCTGCGGCACCTGAACGACAGCGTGACGAGGCTCGAGTTCCGGATTGAATCGAAGGAACTGCTCTACACCCAGAACCCGGTGACCAACTTCTGGTCGGCCGAGTTCAAGATCAGGTATGAGATACAGGACCAGACCGATGCGAAGCTGATGTCAGACAGCGCAATGATCATTTTCCGCGACAGCTCGCTCATGGTGCCCGAGAAGAAGATCCGCGGTTATTTGGACCTGAAGCCGAGTCGGGTGGCCACCCAGACCATGCTACTCGACATAACCGACACCCGAAGGGGATCGCGCGACCGGGGCATCTACAGCATTGACCGCAGCAACCTCAACAGCCGGCAGCACTTTTTTGCGCAGGCCGAGGGCGAACGCGACATGCTTTTCCGCAACCACATACGGGCCAATGAGAACGTGATCGTGCGCCATTCCGACATTCGGCTCACCAAGGCCAAGGTGCTCTACTTCGGTCGCAGTTTCCCGTTGCCACCACCGCCATTCAGTGTCGAACCGAACAAGCCCTTTGAGTTCAGGCCCGACACTGTATTTGAGGTGAACCTGGGCTACCCGTTGCAATTGAAAGGCAACGGGCTCTACCTGTTTCAGGTCGATGACTCGCTGCGCAACGGTTTCGCGCTGCACCGCTTCGAAGACGGTTTTCCGGAGGTGAAGACCGTGAAGGCCCTGGTGGAACCCATGCGCTACATCAACAGCGGGCAGGAGTACAGGCACATCAGCGAGGCCGAGCGCCCCAAGGTGGAGGTGGATGAGTTCTGGGTGAAGATAGCAGGGTCAACAGACCGGGCGAGGGGCCTCATATCGCGCTACTATGGCCGGGTGCAGGAGGCCAACGAGTTTTTCACCTCCTATCTGGAAGGATGGAAGACCGACCGTGGCCTGGTCTACATCATCTTCGGGCCGCCCAACACCCTTTACAAGAACCACGACAGCGAGTACTGGGTGTATGGCGATGAGGGCAGCCTCACGAGTCTCGGTTTCACCTTTCTGCGGCTCGACAATCCTTTCAGCGACAATGATTACCGCCTTGACCGTTCGCCCATTTACAAGAACAGTTGGTATCAGGGCGTTGACAGCTGGCGCCAGGGCCGGGTGTATTCTGACAGATGATCAGGATCAGTGTGAGGGCTGAGCAATGATAACTGGATGAGAAACAGTAAAGGGTACTTTCGCGGCTGACATGTGGCGAATACTTCCCCTTTGCCTGTTGGTACTGTCCATTGTGGGGCACAGCGTGCGCCACACAGCCATTGTCACAGAATTCCGGTTCAGGCAGGCCGAGATAGCCACCACCCTGTGTGTCAAGAAGGATGTGCCCAACAACACCTGTCAGGGCCGCTGCCATCTGAAGAAGATGATGAAGGCCGGCCAAGATGCTGACCAAAAGGCTCCGGCCACCACGGTTCGTGACCTTGTCATGCCATTGGCCCTGCCTACTGAGCCACTGAGTCTGGCTATTTCTCATCATCCCCAGAAAGCCTGCCCCATGCTGACCTCTAATGAGGCGCTGGGCGTGAGAGGTCCGGTGTTCCGACCGCCCAAGGGGTGAGACCCGTTTTTTCGTGTGTGCAGCGCTGTGGCCCCATTGGTGCAGCGTACGCACATACCCGTCTCACCTCAATTATTACCATTTGAAACGGACCTTGACCCTATGGGCCATGGCGATCATGTTCGCCCTGCCCTACCATACCAACGCCTGCGATGTTTGTGGCTGCTCGGCACCCATGAGCAGTCTGGGAGCTCTGCCTCGCCTGCGCAGCGGCTTTGTGGGCCTGCGCTGGGAGAACAGCCGGTTCACCGTGTCGGAGCGCACCATGCTCACGGAGAGCGGGACCCTTGTGGAGCAGGATGTTTACAACCGCTTTGACCTGCAGGCCCGTGTGTTTGTACACAGGCGGGTGCAACTGCTGGCCAGCATGCCCTACAGGCAGGTGCTCCGCACCAGGGACGGCCACACGGACGAGCTGCGCGGCCCGGGAGATGCAGTGCTGTCGGCCACGGTGATAGCCCTGGACCGAAGTGCCCGACTGCGCCATCTGCTCATGGCCGGTGGCGGTGTGTCGTTACCCACAGGCGAATACCGTCCGGGTAAGAAGGACCTGCAGCAGCCCGGCCTACAGCCCGGCACAGGGGCCTTTGGGTTCATGCCCATGGTGGCCTACACCCTGAGGTGGAAGAAACTCGGGGTGTCGGTCGATGTGCAGGGCCGCCTCAACACCACCAACAGCCGCGGCTACCAGCAGGGCCATAGGGCCGATGGCACCCTGCGCCTGTTCTATTGGCTCGAAAAGGGCAAGTGGAATGTGCTGCCCACCCTTGGTATTGCCGGTGGACACGGAATTGCCGACCGCCTCAACGGCACCGACATGGCCGGATCAGGAGGTGGGCAGCTCAATTTCATGCCCGGGGTAGAGGTGTATTGGAAGAATGTGGCGGTGAGCGCTTTCTACCGCCAACCCATGGCCCACTCGTTGGGCAATGGCATCATATCGATTGCTCCCGAAGGCAGCTGGTCGGTGTCTCTTTTCATCCTTTTCAATAAACGTGAATCGTAATCCTTAACAACCATGACCTACAGAATCTTCTCTTACGGAATGGCCTTTGTGGCCGTGACCATCGGACTCACCTCGTGCGAAGACGAGGAGACACCCGTTGACGAATCGCCCGTGATAACCATTGCCGAACCTATGGAGGGTGAGACCGTGAACTCGGGCGATACCCTGCACATTGAATGGAGCGCCACCACTGTGCACGACCTGCACGAGGCCATGGTGGTGCTGAACAATGTGACCGCAGGCGCCATCGCCTTCAGCGATACGCCCGAGGTGCACGGCCTCACATCATTCAACTACCACGAGCATGTGGTGCCCACCGTGTCGGCCGATAGCGATTTCAAGCTGACGGTGACCGTGAGCGACCACGAGGGCAACGAGAGCACGAAGGAGGTGAACCTCCACGTGCATCCGTGACCTGTGGTCATATGAAAAGTCAGGGGAGCAGGGAGGGCAGGCCTTCCCACTCCCCTACTTTTTTGACCCAATCGGTGGGGAGGCCTACAGACAGGTTGGTCTTGTAGTCGAAGGCCACGATAACGTTCTTGCCTTTGGCCGCAGGACGTTCGCCCTGTGCGTCCTTCTTGGTGATGAGGATATCGAGGTCCATGCTCTTGGAGCCTATGCGCGAGCAACGGATGTACACCATCACCTTATCGTTGAGGAAAACGGGCTCTATATAATCGATGCTCACATGCGCCAGGATGAAGCCCGTGGCGTGCCAGTCAATGTCGGGCAGCACGGCATCAGTGTAGGCCATGCGGCCCAGTTCCATCCAAGAAAGGAACACGGCATTGTTCACATGGCCCAGCATATCGGTATCGCGGAACCGGAGCTGGATGGGGGTGGTGACTTTGAAGTTGTCGGGCAGCATTTAGTTTTTGGGCAGGATGTGGTTTCAAAGTGATTGCAACACGATCTACAAGATCTGGTTCAGCGCCCTTTCCAATGTTTCGGGGCCAAACTGGTATGAAACACAGCAATAATGGTGAGGCGTTGATGGTCTGAGCGGTAATGGACAACAAACGGAAATCGGTTCAGGTAGCCCACCCTGACATCCTTATATCTAACTTGAAAGAGCTTTGGATGTATCGAAATGGCCTCAACCACTGCATTCAGCTCATTGAAGAACTCTTGACCAAGTCCTTCCTGCTGATCCTCGTACCACTCCTCAGCCAATTGAAAATCCGATTCGGCCTTCGGACTGAAATGAACCGTCATTTAAGCCCTCGCTCCGATTTTATCTGCTGCCAGGTCCTGTAGGTCACATCGCCCTTGTCCATCTCAACGATCCTGCGGTCAAGCTCTTCCTTTTGCCAATCAGGCAGAGGTATTTCGGACGGGGTCAGACTGGTCCAGATCTGCTCGAGCATCTGGAGCCTGTCTGCGACACTCAGCGCAAGGATGTTCTGGACGTTCATAGACTCAAAGGTAGCATAATGATCCTTTTCTGCCTGAGGTGCTCTCAATGCTCAGCATATCGGTATCGCGGAACCGGAGCTGGATGGGGGTGGTGACTTTGAAGGTGTCGGGCATCTTTGAACAAGTTGAAAAGGCGTGGAGTTGTTCGGGCCATGAAGGTCCAAATATTGATAGGGATAGTCAAAGGGACCTTTCCTGATCTCTGCTTCCATGTAGCACTCTGACAATCAGTACCAAGTCGGGCTGTTTGATGCGATAATAGATCACATGGGCCTTAAACGGGAAACTCATCAGGCCACGCTTTATTTCCGTTCTACTCCTTCCCATCGATGGGTCTCTGGCCAAGGCGATGAACAGTTGCTCAAGCTCGGTCAAGTACTTCTTTGTCTGACTCTGGCCGAATTGCAATAGCGAGTGCTGCGTCAATTCGAGAAGGTCACGGTCGGCAGCAACGGATAGGGCATAGTTCATTTTTTCAGTTCACTTACTGCATCATTGAAAATGTCATTCAATGACCGGTCGCTCAACGGGCCGTTCCAACCCTTCTCAATCTCAGCCCGCAATTCGTTAAGCATCCTGTTGCGATTGAACTCATGCAGCCTAAGGGCATCGCGCACCAGTTCGCTGGCATTCTGAAAATCGCCCGATGCGATCTGGTCGGCTATGTATTTCTCCTGCTTCGGGGTTAGGCTGATGTTCATGGCGATATTTGGCTGATGAATGGCAAATTTAGCCAATAGGTGGTTTAGATGGTGGTCAGTTGATTTCCGTGCTTAGTCTGCCGTTGGCCTTCAGCCGTTGTTTCACGGTCTCCCACGGTTCGGAGGTTTCATAGTAGCATCTCACCACGCGAACAGCTCCCTATCTGCCATCATGCCATGAACTTTCCTCCTCACTTCTTTGGCCACGGCCTCATCGGCAGGGGCACTGATGACGCGGTCTATCAGGTCCACCACTTTGACGATGTCCTTCTCCTTTAGGCCACGGGTGGTGATGGCGGGTGTGCCTACGCGCATGCCGCTGGTGACGAACGGGCTGCGTTCATCGAAGGGCACCATGTTCTTATTCACGGTGATCTCGGCCCTGCCGAGTGCGGCCTCGGCATCCTTGCCGGTGATGTTCTTGCTGCGCAGGTCGATGAGCATCAGGTGGTTGTCCGTTCCGCCTGATATGACGTGGTAACCACGGCTCACGAACTCGTTGGCCATCACTTTGGCGTTCTTGGCCAGTTGGATGCAGTATTTCATGTAGCTATCGGTGAGGTCCTCGCCAAAGGCCACGGCCTTGGAGGCGATGACGTGCTCCAACGGGCCACCCTGCGTGCCAGGGAACACCGCGCTGTTCATGATGGTGCTCATCATCTTCAGTTCGCCCTTGGGGGTCTTGTCGCCCCATGGGTTCTCAAAGTCCTTGCCCATCATGATCATGCCGCCCCGGGGGCCGCGAAGGGTCTTGTGGGTGGTGGTGGTCACCACATGGCAGTGGGGCATGGGGTCGTTGAGCATGCCGCGGGCAATGAGTCCGGCCGGATGGGCTATGTCGGCCATGAGGAACGCGCCCACCTCATCGGCTATCTGGCGCAGGCGGGCATAGTCCCAATCGCGGCTGTAGGCGCTGGCCCCGCATATGATCAGCTTGGGCTTCACCTCGCGGGCCTTGGTGGCCACCTTGTCCCAATCGATGAGGCCCGTTTCGCGCTCAACGCCATAGAAGTTGGGGCGGTAAAGGATGCCGCTGAAGTTGACCGGTGAGCCGTGTGTAAGGTGCCCCCCGTGCGAGAGGTCGAAGCCCAGGATGGCATCGCCCGGTTTGATCAGGGCGAGCATCACGGCTGCATTGGCCTGCGCCCCGCTGTGGGGCTGCACGTTGGCATACTCGCAGTTGAACAGGGCCTTGGCGCGGTCAATGGCCAGTTGCTCGGTCACATCCACAAACTCGCAGCCGCCATAGTAGCGCTTGCCGGGATAACCCTCAGCATACTTGTTGGTGAGCACACTGCCCAGGGCCTCGAGCACCTGGTCGCTCACAAAATTCTCGGAGGCGATCAGTTCCAGCCCTTCCACCTGCCGCTTGCGTTCCTGCGCTATGACATCAAATACCTGCTTGTCGCGTTTCATGCCGCCTGTCTTTCTGTTAGGGGCGCGAAGGTAGTTGATGCCTCCATCCCTAATATCCTGGCCCATACCCGTACCGATCTCGGTCTCCTTCACTTTCCCTCCCATCCCTAAGCCATCGGATCATATTTTTCGCCACTCAACATATATGTTGAGAATCTCAAACAGATAGTTGAGATAGTCAACACATTAGTTGAATGAGTCAACATATATGTTGATATACCCAACATATTGATTGAAGGACTCAACATATACCCGTTGTGCTATTGAAAAAGCTGTTTGAAAAAGTTACATAAAAGGTCGTGCAATATGCTCATGTTCATTATTTTAGGGTGTCGAATCCAAATAATGAGAAGCCATGCACGACCTAT
>JBIKWM010000083.1:0-4513 GCA_044356305.1 Flavobacteriales bacterium | reverse complement strand
AACTGCCCCCTCCCCCGCGCCATGACTCGCCACCACGTAGGCCATGAACAACGCAACGCACAACCGCACTGGAACAGGAATCGTCCTCCCAGAGAAAACAGGCGTCATCATCAACAGCCCAGACGCCCGCACGGAAACCAAAAACCACACCAATAAAAATGTCAGCGTTTTCTCCATCAACGCGCTCCCTCCCAGATCACTTCGCCATCTCAGGCATCCGGTTGATGTACTCCGTCGTGAACTGAATCAGCATCTTCAGAATCCACGGACCCGACACCACCATCGCTGCCCCAATCGCCGTTACCTTCGGGATAAATGAAAGGGAAGCCTCCTGAATGCTCGTCACTGCTTGAGCCAAACTCACCGCCACTCCCACCGAAACGGCTACCATCAAAATCGGAGAGGAAACCGAAAGCGAAACGGTCACCAACTCACGCAAAATCTCAACAGCTTGCTCAATGCTCATCGGACAACCTGTTACCGCGTAAAACTCTCCACCAATGACCGCACCACCAGGTGCCATCCATCGACCATCACAAAAAGAAGCAGCTTAAAAGGAAGCGAGATCATCATCGGCGGCATCATCATCATCCCCATCGACATCAAGGTCGCCGACACCAAGAAATCAATCACCAAGAACGGGACAAAAATCAAAAATCCCATCTGGAACGCCGTCCTCAACTCGCTCAAAACAAAAGCGGGGACCACCACCGTTAACGGCAACTCTTCGGTCGCCGTCGGCCCACGCCCCGACAATCCCAGAAAGAAATCAATTTCCGACGGACGAGTCTGTTTCACCATGAAGTTCCGCAAAGGAACGGACGCCTTTTCTATCGCTTCAACGGTGGTGATTTTCTTGTCTAGGTACGGCTGCAACGCGTCTTCGTTGAGCTGCTTTGCCGTCGGCGCCATCACGAAAAAAGTCAAAAACAATGACATTCCAATAATGATCTGATTTGAAGGAGCACCCTGAAGGCCAATCGCATTCCGGATGAAACCCAAAACAATCACCATCCGAGTAAAACTCGTCATGAGCATCATGAGAGACGGTGATAGTGTGAGCACCGTCATCAACAGCATGATTTGGATCGCTGTCGATACGTTCACCTCCTGATTTCCTCCGAGGCTGAGGGAAATCGACGGCGCAGACGCGTCCGCCTGCGCAAATGCCTCAAACCCAAAAACGATACCAACCAAAAAAATCAACCAGCGCGAAAACATCATACAGCCCCCCTCCCCGAAGCACTCTCGCCTTCGCCAACATCGCTCCTCGCAGCCATCACGGAATGAAAATCCTCGTTTCCTTCGTCCAAACGACAGAGAAAATCAATACGGCCCGGGCAAACGCCCAAAAGAAACTTCCTACCCTCATACTCGGCAACCACAAGATGCTGTTTGTAGCCAAGCATTTTAGACTCCTCAATCTTCAACCGCCGATTAACGGGCCCCGTGTTCCAGCCGAATGAGAACTTCCTCCAAAGCCAAACCGCCAAGCCGGAGACCAAAGCCAAGCCCGACAGGAAGTACCCCAACCGCTGAAGCCCCGCAGTGTATGCCTCCGTTGCTCCCATAACAGCCATTCGGAGAACAAAACTCAGGCTTGGTCACTCAGCTTGGAATGGGAAAAATCAGCCGATCGGCCGCAATCTATTCCGCAGCTTCTCCCACCAGTGAGCTAATCTTAATCGCGAAGTTATCCTCCACCACAACCACCTCGCCCAACGCAATCAACTTGTCGTTGATGTAAACACCCACCGGCGATTTTGACGGTTGATCTAACTTCACAACAGAACCCGGAGCAATCTCCAAAACGTCTCGCATCGACTTCTGCGTCGATCCTAAACGCACCGTCAACTGCACCTTGATATCCATCACGGCCGACAGCCGGTGTTCATCTACATTTTGCATAATTATTCTTTATCAATCCGGTTTGTGATGTGCACCGCCAGTCGGCCGTCGTCCTGACCCACTGTCCCAATAAACTCGTCCGTATCTCCAACGCGAATCCGCGTGTTGTCCAGCAACTCACTCGGCAAACGAATCAACGAACCAGGCGCGAGCTTCAACACCTCCTCAATCGTGATATCGGTCACCTCCCAATCTGCAACCACCGGAACACTGATACCTGCGTAAGAAGGACGCCAATTCACCGCTTTGGCCACCGTAGGCTTCTCATCCGCGTTCAAGTCCGCTTCGATCGCCTTCGCCGACATCATCTCCACGCGCTCCTCAATCAACGACACTGGGACGGCAAAAACAATCGTCTCACCCATCATCTCCCCAAAATCAACTGAGGCAGTTAGGTAGAAATACTGGCCCTTGCTCAAGTTAGGCGCCACCTTCTCCCCACCAACTTCGTTCCCAGAAATCAACACACGCAAACCGCTCTGACCGTCAACCTCCATCGATTTGGACCACTCATCCAAAACCACCACCGCCACTTCCTCCAACAAGGCAACCTCGATTTCCGACGGATTCCGATCGGGTGAAGAAAAAATGTTCCCCGTTCCCCCAAGAAGACGATTAGCCACCGAGAAGCAAAGGCCCTTGCTAAACGCTAGGCGACCTATCCCCTGCACGCCATCCGCCTGAAAGAACATCACCTGATGATCCGCGCACTTCGGCAACACCTGCTCACCAGCCGCACTGGAAATCTCAACGGAGTCCATATCGAACTTGAACTCCATCCGAAGCAAGCCCACCAACCTCGCTGAAATACGAGCCAAAAGCTTTTTGTGAATGACCGTCAACTCACTCAAATCCGAGGAAGACAGCGTCCCCTTCTGCCGGAAAAGAAACGGCTTCACGAGCGACTCATTCAGAGGGACTTTGACGTCGCCCGGACAGTAAAGCCAAGGTCCAGACGCTTCTTCCAGATCACTGACCGTCTCGTCGCTCATTGCATTGCAAAATCTGTGACGTAAACCGCTTTCACGCAACCATCCCCCAAAACCGTGTTGAACTGGGCAAGCAACTCTGAACGCAAAACGTTCTTGTTCGCGTCCATCTCAATTTCAGCGACCGTTTTCTGGCCTAAAACAGTCTGGGCTAAATCCTTCAGTTTGAGAAGGTTTTCCTCAACCTTTTTACCCAAATCTTTATTGTCGCTCACCACCGAGAAGCTCACACGCAAGTACCGAGTCCCCATCGTGCCCTTCAGATTGACGGTCACCCTCGGAAACTCAACCGCCGTGCCCTCCGCAGATTCGGAAACTTTCACCGCATCCGGTCCCTTCTTCTCCTCTTTTTTCCCGTGCCCGTCGTCCTTCTTCTTCTCCTCTTTCACCTCGGGCTTTGCTGGCAGTTGCCCACCCAGCGACTCGGTCACTGTCCGAACAAACTTCGGCACGACCAAGTAGTTCATCACCACGAAGGTCAGGAGCGGACACACAACCGCTACGATTATCGCAGGCAACATCGAGGCCTTCGGCGCACTCGCTTCTTTCTCTTCGTCGTGATCTTCAGCCATCGTCTCTTGAATGTGTTGTAGATAAGGAAGGCGGGCGTATCTTCATACCCCGCCTCTACTCGGACCTAACGAACGGGGTTACCGCTTCAGATTGACCACTTCCTCCAACATTTGATCCGAAACCGAAATCACGCGTGATCCCGCTTGGAAACTCCGCTGAGTCGTGATCATCTCCGCAAACTCCTGTCCAAGATCCACGTTAGACATTTCGAGGGAAGAAGACTGGATTAGACCCAGACCATCCTCACCAGCAGTGTTACCAATGAGCGAAAGATCCGTCCCATTGATTGGGCCCGCATTGTCAATGCCGCCGTAGAGATTGTTACCCTGCCGGATTAAACTATTTGGGTCTTTGAAGTTCTGTATAAGAACCCGTCCAGAGATGAAAGTCTGCCCGTTTGATAGGTTGACGATAATGTCACCCGATGGCCCCACATTGAATGACTTCATCCCAGGCACCTTGGCCAACACGGTCACGTCATTCACTTCGACACCCTGCGTATCCACAACTTGAACGCGACCACCGGTGGCACTAAAACCGACATCAACGGAGCCCACCTGATCAGACTCACGGTAACCGCCGTCGAGACTGAACAACCGATCACCCGCAGCAGCGGGGTCCCATGCTGCCGTGTCATTTTTCTTCACTACTACTTTAGTTGATGTCGCTGATCTTTCGATTGCGGTAATGACACCCTTCAAACTTGCGGAGAGCGAATCGGAACCTACAGATTGACCAATTTTGAGGCTTTCTACAGTCGAGGAGTCAAAAAGCTCGAAGTTGTAATAGTCAGTATTAGGTGTCGAGCTTGTGTCCCCATCTACCACCGTACCCTTCACCGCGTTGAAGGCAAACGAGCTAGGTGCCGCTCCACCACTGGAGGGTTGGCCGTCGTACCCGGAGACCGTTACTCGATTTCCCTCTACCTTGGAAATCCTGCCGTAGGATGTTAAGGTTCCAGCGTCGAATGCGGTCATACCGACTTTTAGGTTCTGCACCTCCGAAGTTGGTGTGATATCAAAACTATATTGGGAAGCCTTCGT
>JBIKWM010000022.1:0-53657 GCA_044356305.1 Flavobacteriales bacterium | reverse complement strand
TCGGTCTCGCCACGAGAATCCTCTCAAAATTGGCCGCAATGACCATGATTCAACTTGATAATGCACTGAGCGGAAGACCATTAGGCCAAATCAAAAATGTTCGCTTCGCCCAATAGCACAACGGGTAACATATATGTTCAATAACTCAACTTGTATGTTGATGTATTAAACATATTTGATGAACAAGTCAACATGTATGTTGAAATAGTCAACATATTTGTTGAGACCTAAGAAACATCCTCCTTTCTCCGCGTCCCCGAAACGATCCGCCCTATAACAGACCTCATCAGACTGAAAGCCATGGCCTACAAACGAAGGATTCCGCAGAACAACGACAACTTCGATACCTACATCCGCAACACAGCCAATGCGCTGCTTGCGGGAGATCCGGCCACTTGGATCAGGCTTGGATTGACGGAGGAGGAAGCCACGCGGTGGGAGGAATTCCGCACCGAGTGGGTGGCGAACTGGACCAAGTTCATCAGCAAGGACAAGCGCACCAAAACGGTGACCGACATCAAGAGGCAGCTGATGAGGGAGTTCACGGCCTTTGCGTCTCCGCTGTTAACGGCCATGGGTGTGAACCCCGCCACCACCTTGTCCGACCGCGCCACCTTCAACCTGCGGTCGGAGACCCGCCCATACACCCGCAGGGGTAAGATACAGGATCAGCCACTGGCCGACATACGCCCCTCGGGCGGGGGGCAGATGGTGGTGCGTGTGCGCAGACCCGATGACGGGGGCCGCGCCAGCATGCACAACCTGGCCGATTTCATTGAGGTGCGCTATGCGCTGTGCGACCTGAACGGGCCTTTTCCCATATCGGCCCATGAGTGTCCCGAGGTGGCCTGGAGCACCCGAACCTTTTTTCGCATCGTGTTGGAGCATGAGGCCATGGGCAAACGCCTCTGCGCCTATGTGCGCTGGGCCAGCGCCACGCGGCCCGAGAACAGCGGCCCGTGGTGCGATGCCATCCGGGCGGTGGTGGCGTGAGGGGGGCTGTGTCCCTACCGCGTTATGCCGCGGGCCATGGCCCCTGCTGTATCAACCCTTCCAAACGGGGACCGTGCTGCATGCCTCGCCATACATGATCCTGCGGGCAATGGGCCTGAGGCGGGCCGTGAGCAGCACATAGGCGCTCGGATGCACGGGGTGGCGGCTGCACCCCCGCACAATGACCGGTCGGTTGTGCCAGGCGCTGGCATCGAGAGCGGCCACCTTGGTCTGAATGAGCGCCCTTTCAAGGTCCTCCTTCGAACCCATGACCACCGTGGCGGCCACAGGGGCAAGGGCCGCGGCCACCAGCATGAAGGCCCATTGGGGTATGATGGCATCGGCCGTGCAGGCAATGGCCACATGGGCCCCGGCATAGGGTTGCAGGTCGGCAACCTCTAGCTGGTCGCGTAGGTCGCGTTCGCGCAGGATCAGCCCTTCAAAAAGATGCTGGGCCAGGTCATACGTCAGGCGTGTGCCGGGCGTGTAGAGGTCGTCAAGGTCAATGGTGACCAGTGCGCTCTCGGCCACCCGGTTGCGTATGGTGTCTTCGCTTTCTGATGCACTCATGACCTGCTCAATGCACGGGCATACATTATTGTTCGGCCGATGCTGAGGCGAGGAAGGCAGACACCCGCTGAACGACCTCGTCCTTGGCCTGCTCCAGGTGCTCGTTCACCACCACGGTATCGAACCGAGGGCCAAAACCCAGCTCGTGCGTGGCCTTGCCTATGCGCATGGCCAGGGTGGCGGCATCTTCGGTGTTGCGCGCCTCGAGCCGTTGCCGCAGGGCCTCGACCGATGGGGGCTGAATGAAAACGGCCAGTGCCCGTGGCCCATATACCTCCTTTATATGGAGGCCGCCCACCACATCCACATCAAAGATCACGTTATGGCCCTCGCGCAACATGCTGTCCACCTCGGAGCGCAGCGACCCGTACAACCTGCCGGGATACACCTCCTCCCATTCAAGGAAATCGCCTTGGGCCACTCTTTGTCTGAATTCTTGGGGGCTGATGAAATGGTAGTCGCGGCCATCGACCTCGCCCGGACGCATGGGCCTGCTGGTGGCCGACACCGAGAACCGCAACCCGAGGGCAGGCTGTGCCAGCAGGTGATGCACCAAGGTGGTCTTGCCCGCACCCGATGGGGCTGACACGATAATGAGGCGACCTGCTGGATGCGGCATGGGCAGCAAAAATAGACCTGTGCCACGGGTGGTGCTCAACGGGTTTTTTTGGAATGAATGCATTCAGGAAAGTGATTCCCCGCTTTTGTACCAATGACCCTTGAGCTCGCGTGGGAGAATCACTTTTCATCCTTTTGTCTTGATACAAAAGGATCAAAAAATCAAGGCTGATGGACATTTCCTTGCGAAACTCGGGGACGGTCGCTATCCGCGCGTTCCGGGCCGTTCGGAAGACCTCACTCTACGGAACGCTTCCTCGGGCCCGCGCACGCTCCCTTACCCCGGTTTCGCGACAGGAAATGTCCAAGGCCGCCCAGGGACCTGCTCCTACATCACCTTCACTTAAATAAGCCCTGCTGGTAAGACTGCGGGGAATCACATTCCGGAACGGTTGATGCGCCCAGATGTATCAGTGGCCGGGTAAGCATTGCCTTTGTGGGTTGATGAGGCATGTGCATGCTGAGAACAGGGCCAAATGCCACATCACCCGACCTTCGCAGCCAGAAATGATGGGCATCAGACTACGCAGGCGGCACCCCCGCCCATGGTGGTTACAGTTCGTGGTCTCAGTGGGTGCGGTAAGCGTCACTGCCGCTCTGTGTCTCCCGTTGGCCCACACATTGGGCTACCAGTCGGTGGCACTGATCCTGCTCGCAGTGGTATGCCTCCTGGCCCTGGTGGTCGATACATGGCCCATGGTGGTGGCAGCGGTGTTCAGTGCCATGTTGTGGAATTTCCTTTTCATCCAGCCCACCTTCACCCTGCATATCGGCACCGTGCACGATGTGCTCCTGTTCATCATGTATTTCGTTGTGGTGCTTGTCAGCGCGGTGCTCACCACCCGCCTCAGGCGCAGCGAGGCCCAGGTGCTTCAGTCCGAGGCCGATGAGGAGACCCTCCGGCTCTATGGCACAGTGCTCAACTCACTGTCGCACGAGCTGCGCACACCACTTTCAACACTTGTAGGGGGCATCGATGCCATGCAGCAGCAGGAACTGGCGCCCCCTGACCGGCAGAAACTCCTGGCCAGCATGGGCGATGCGGCCGATCGGCTCAACCGCCAGGTAGGCATGCTGCTCGATATGAGCCGACTCGAATCGGGAAATCTGAGGCCGCGCAACGACTGGTGCGACCTGAGCGAGATACTGAACGATGTGGCCCACGAACTCGAGCCATTGGCCCGTACGCATCAAATTGCTGTCCATGCACCCGAAATGGTGATGGCGCGCACCGATGAGGGACTGGTGCGCCAGGTGGTGCAGAATCTGGTGCGCAACGCCATGGTGCACACCCCTGCCGGAACGGCCATCACCCTGCGCGGGGTCCGAATGGACGACAGATGTGTGATAGAGGTGGAGGATGACGGGCCGGGAATCGCGGAGGCTGAATCGTTATCGGTCTTCTCCAAATTCTATCGTGCAAAGGGAAGCAGTCCGGGCGGATTGGGCCTCGGACTGGCCATAGCCAAAGGATTTGCAGAGGCCTTGGGCGGACAGCTCCTGCTCAGCCGTGGGCACAACGGTGGTGCCCGGTTCACATTGCAACTGCCTGACGCAACTTCGCGCCCTGCTACAGCAACACCATGAATCGCCCTCAGGTACTTGTGATCGATGATGAGCCACAGATACAGCGCCTGCTGGAAGTGGTGCTTGATACCAACGGCATGGCCGCCCAGACCGCCTCGACAGGCACCGAGGGCATCCGGTTGGCCGCATCGCATCCGCCCGATCTGATCCTGCTCGACATCAACCTGCCCGACATGAACGGGCAGGAAGTGCTCAGGCAGTTGCGCCAATGGTACACGCGGCCCGTGATCATGCTCTCTGTATTGAATGATGAGCAGGGCGTGGTGCAGGCCCTCGACAACGGGGCCACCGACTACCTCACCAAACCCTTCCGCACGGGCGAGCTGCTGGCCCGTATGCGCTCGTGCATGCGCAGACAGGCCGCTGACCCCGGAAACCCTGTCATCCGCATCGGTGATCTCGAGATTGACCTGGCGGCCATGGCCGTGCGCAGGAACGGTGAACTGATCCACCTCACATCCACCGAATTCCATCTGCTCAGCCTCATGGCCAGCAATGAGGGACGTGTGCTCACCCACCGGCATCTGCTGCGCGAGGTGTGGGGCGTGGGCCATCAGGACGATACACAGTACCTGAGGGTATTTGTAGCCCAATTGCGCAAAAAACTGGAGGCTGACCCTGCGCGCCCCGCCCACATCATCACCGAGAGCGGGGTGGGGTACCGTTTCTGCTGATCTCCAGATAGCAGATGAGACGACCATGGGCTTCTGGGCCGGGGACAGGGCACGGTGCATTCGCACCGGTCACGGGCACAGGGCCAGAGACAGGTTTAGCCAAAAGTCCTTGCGCTTATAAAATCCTTATGTTCGTGCCGTTATTCTTGATAAACGCCTGATGTGGCCCCCGGTTCCTTTGCCGCCCGCGAGTTCGGGACACCTGTTGCGGCCCATGGGAATCAATTTCAGACCGGTCGTACATATTCTGGGGCTGCTGCTCATCATCAACGGGGGATTCATGCTGGCGTGCCTGCCGGCCACGTTCTATTTCCACACCACCGATCTGCTTCCCATCTTGCTCAGTGCAGCTGTAACCATAGGTACAGGGCTTCTGGCCTGGGTGCTGGCCGGTGTGCGCGAGCGTCCGAACGTGAGGAAACGCGAGGCCATGCTGATCGTGACGCTGGGCTGGACCGCCATGTCGCTCTCGGGTTCACTGCCGTTTCTCTTCAGTGGCAGCATCACCGGAATCACCGATGCCTTCTTCGAGACCATGAGCGGCTACACCACCACGGGTGCGAGCGTGATCACGGACCTGACCAAGGTGGCGCCCGACATTCTGCTCTGGCGCAGCATGACCCACTGGATAGGCGGTATGGGCATCATTGTTCTGGCCGTGGCCATATTGCCGGTGCTGGGCATGGGCGGCATGAAACTGTTCTCGGCCGAGGCATCGGGCATCAGCACCGACAAGATATCGCCCCGCATACAGGACACCGCCAAGCGGCTGTGGATGATCTACGTGGGACTCACCTTGGCCGAGATCATTTCCCTTCGCATCGCAGGCATGACCCTGTTCGATGCCATCAATCACTCCTTTGCCACCATCGCCACCGGGGGGTTCGGCACACACAACGACAGCATAGCCAGTTTCTCGCCCCTCATCCAGTACATAATAACCTTCTTCATGGCCGCCTCAGGGGTCAATTTCATTCTCTATTTCTATGGCTTATCGGGCAGGTTGAAACGCGCCCTGACCGATGAGGAACTGCGCACCTACCTCATGGCAATCGGCATTTTTACCGCCATTTCCACCCTTACGGTGCACCTGGCATACAGCACCGATCTTGAGCCTGCCTTCCGCCACTCGGTGTTCACGGTGGTGTCGCTCATGACCAGCACCGGCTTCGCCACGGCCGACTACACGCTATGGGGCCCGGCCCTCAGCTTCATGTTCTTCCTCATCCTCTTCAGTGGGGCCATGGCGGGCAGCACCACGGGCGGCATCAAGATGGTGCGGCACCTGGTGCTGTTCCGCAACGTGAAGCTCGAACTGCGCAGGCAGCTGCACAGCTCGGCCATATTGCCCGTTCGGCTCAATGGTTCATCGGTGCCGGCCGAGGTGGCCAATCAGGTCACCGTGTTCGTCATGATGTATCTGATGCACTGGGCCGTGTGCTCGCTCATTCTCGCCTTCAGCGGGGTCGATATCATCACTGGCATGAGTGCCGTGGCCACCTGCATGGGCGGTGTGGGCCCGGGCCTGGGCGGGGTAGGGCCATCGACCAACTTCTTCAAGCTGCCCGATGTGGCCACCTGGGTGCTCAGCTGGTGCATGCTGGTGGGCCGGCTCGAACTGTTCACGGTGTTCGTCATATTCACCCCGTACTTCTGGCGGGCCAGGGGGTGAGTGCGGGCCTTTATCATTCCCTTATACAGCACATTCTCAATTTGATTCGGCCCTGATGGTGTGGCCCGGTTGCTTTGCAGCCCCATGACACACACAGAAGCACCAGACGAACCCATGGGGCAGCGAGTGCCCCGCCCCACGAATCAACTGCACGGCCCTACTCGCCATCTGGGCCGCAGGTATGCGAGGTTCCTTATGCACCTGTCGCCTCAGCAGAACATCTTCTACGGTTTCGGGCTCTATACCCTGCTGGGCACCCTGGCCCTCTGCACCCCGCTGTGCGATACGGTGGGGGTGCCCTTCATCGACCATCTGTTTGTGGCCACCTCGGCCATAAGCACCACCGGACTGGCCACCATCAGCGTAAGCGACACCTACTCGTGGCTGGGCGAACTGATAGTGATGCTGCTAGTGCAGGCTGGTGGTATTGGCTACATGACCTTCACCTCTTTCATTCTATTGGCCGGAAAATCGAAGTTCACGCATTGGCACGAAAAGGTGCTCAATGTCGAGTTCTCGTTGCCCACCGACCTGGGCATGCGCGATTTTGTGAAGTCGGTCATCGTGTTCACGGCCGTGTGCGAGACCATCGGGGCGCTGCTCATCTTCTACTACATGCGGCAGGATGGCATGGCCCTCTGGCCAGCCGTGTGGAGCGCGGTGTTCCACAGTGTATCATCGTTCTGCACGGCCGGTTTCGGGCTGCTCAACAACAGTTTCGAGAATTATGCGGGCCATGTGGGCCTGAACATGACCATATCGGTGCTGAGCATTCTGGGCGGGTTGGGTTTCATTGTTGTGACCGACCTCTGGAACCGGCTCAGGGGTGTCTCGGACATGATGACCTTCACCACGTGGGTGATCCTGACGGTGTACCTGATCGTGCAGGTGGCGGGCACGTTGGTCATCTTCTTTGGTGAGCCGAGCCTGGCCCACATGCATACCGGGCAGCGCCTGATGGCGTCTTTCTTTCAGGCCATGTCGGCCATCACCACCGTGGGGTTCAACACGGTGCCGATAGGAGCGCTCAGCCTGCCCGTGCTGCTGTGCATCACCTTCCTGATGTATGTGGGTGCATCGCCCTCGGGCACGGGCGGGGGCCTAAAGAGCACCACCATAGCCGCGCTGGCCGCCCTGATGTGGTCGCGCATCAAGGGCCACGGCCGCGTGATGCTGCTGGGGCGCAAGATTCCGATGGAGCGGCTCTACGTGGCCACATCCACCTACATCTTCTACACTGCCCTGGTTTTCCTGGGCACCTTCCTGCTCAGCTTCAGCGAGCCGTTTGCCATGGAGCGCATCCTGTTCGAGGTGGTGTCGGCCATAGGCACGGTGGGCCTTAGCACGGGCATCACCGGTTCGCTCACCGTTTTCGGCAAGCTGGTCATCACGGCCCTGATGTTCATCGGAAGGTTGGGTGTGATCACTTTCGGTTTGGCCATCCTGGCGCGCAGGGCCAAGGCTGAGCCCGGATCCATAGCCACAGCCGACCTGGCCGTATGATGCATACTTTCAACCTTTAAGAACTGATACAAATGAATAGAAGAGGTCTTTTGATTCCCATGCTGGCCCTGGCGATGCAGGTGCCGGCCCTGGCGCAGCAGCGCCTCACCGATGCCGAGCGCAGACTGATCATAGATCAGGTGAAGGCCGAACTGCTCGACTCGCTGCGGAGGGACCCCGAGGTGTTCCTCGCGGCCATGAGGCAGCGGCCCGAAAAGGACGACAGGGGCCGGGTATCGCGGTCGGAGCCCTTTGCATGGGGCGATTTCACGTGGGTGCAGGGCAACAACAGGCAGACCCGCTCGGTGCTGGCGGGCAGGTACTTTTCCGGAGGCATCACCATGGACATGAACTACAACTACTCCTTCAACCGCCCCATAGACCACACCAACAGCGGCAGCACGGCCACCTTTCGCAGCAACGAGCTGAACATATCGTACATAGAGGCCGGGGGCGAGGTGTTTGAGCCCCGCACCGGCATGCGCGCCAAACTGATGTTGCAGTACGGCACCCGCGCCACGGGCATACCGCGCAACGACAACACCCCGCTGCGTGGTCAGTTTGACCTGTACGATGCCCTGCGCTATGTGACCGAGGCCTATGTGGGCATACACCTGCGCAGGATGCACGGGGTGAACATTGACGTGGGCATGTTCAAGAGCTATGTGGGGCTGAACAGCTACAACAACTTTGAGAACTGGAACTACCAGCCCTCCTTCACCAGCGACAACACCCCGTGGTTCTTCACCGGGGCGCGCGTGCAGTTGTATCCGACCGATAAGCTGAAACTGGAGCTGTGGCTGATCAACGGATGGCAGACCTATGCCATGTTCAACGAGATGCCGGGCATGGGATACCAGTTGCAGTGGAGGCCCAAGGAGTGGGTGAACATCGTATCGAGCTCGTATGTGGGATGGGACACCCCGAACAATGCAGAGCGCATGCGTTTCCACACCGACAACAGCGTGGTGATAAGGTATCTGGAGCGGAAGGGGGCCAAATTCATTAGACGTATGGCCTTCACGGTGACAGGCGACCTCGGGTTTGAGAACGGTGGAGGGGTGGTGCCCTTCGGTGGCGACAGCGCCACCCCGGCCCAGAATTTTCTGAGTGTGATGGGCTATAACCGCATCTGGTTCGGGCAGAAAGGAAAAGTGGCGCTGACCATGGGCGGTGGCTACATCAACAACCCGGGCCGCTATCTGACCCTCTTGCCCACCGGCAACGGGGTGGTGACACAGAATCCCGGAGACCCCTTCTCGGGCTGGGATGCCAGCGTGGGCCTTCAGTTCATGCCCAACGAGCATCTGACCCTGGGTGTGGAATATGTGACGCGCCACACCGACACGCCCTATTTCTCGGGCCGTGGCGGAGTGACATCGCCCAACGGGTGGAACGCCCCCATAGGCAGTCCGGGCGGCTACGTGGCCGATCTGGTGAAGAATGAGGACCGCCTCATCTTCTCCGGCATTGTCCGTTTCTGATCGGCCGTTAAAGGGACCGCCCCTTCCGTTGGTCTTGCCAGTACGGAAGGGGCGGTTTCATATCATACCATCTCAGAACGCCTTTCCCGGTCCGTGAGGAACATCCACGGCAACGGCCTTGCTGTGTTTCTTGGGCTTATAGAACTGCTTGAACACCAGTGGGAAGATGAGCAGAGTGAGCACAGTGGCCGATACCAGACCACCTATGACCACAATGGCCAGTGGTTTCTGAGTCTCCGATCCGATTCCGGTGGACAGTGCGGCCGGTAACAGACCTATGGCGGCCATGATAGCGGTCATCACCACGGGGCGGGTGCGTTCGCGCACCCCGTCTTTGAGGGCCTTTGCCATGGGTAGCCCTTCTGCGAGGTTCTTCTTGAACACCGAGATGAGTATCACCCCGTTCTGAATGCAGATACCGAACAGGGCAATGAAACCAATGCCGGCTGATATGCTGAAGATGGTACCCGTGACATGCAGCGCCCATATGCCCCCGATCATGGCAAATGGCACGTTGATGAGCACCAGACCGGCATCCTTCGAATTGCCGAAGGCGATGACCAGCAGGAAGAAGATGGCCACCAGAACAATGGGAACAACCTCCTTGAGGCGGTTCTGGGCACGCACCTGGTTTTCGAACTCACCGCTCCATACCACGCTGTAGCCCTTATCGAACTGCACCTGACTCTCGACCTTTTTCTGAGCCTCGGCAATGGTGCTGCCGAGGTCGCGCTCGCGAATGGAGAATTTGATGGCGATGAACCGTCTGTTGTTGTCGCGGTAGATAAAGGCCGGACCTGTCACGGTCTTTATCTCGGCTATCTCTTTCAATGGCACCTTGTTGCCTTTAAGTGAGGGAACCTTCAGTTCGGCCACCTCGCGCTCGCTCTGTCGGTAGTCCTTCTCGTAACGCACGCGCACATCGAATTTCTTCTCCTGCTCAAAGAAGCGGGTGGCGGTCTTTCCACCTATGGCCATCTCAATGACCGTCTCTGCATCGGCAATGGTGATGCCGTACATGGCCATCTTCTGTTGGTTGAGAATGATGCTGAGCTCGGGCTGGCCGATGTTGCGCATGATGCCGAGGTCCTTCACCCCGTGCACGGTGCGCAGAATGGCGGCAATACTGTCGGCCTTGGCATTGAGCACATTGAGGTCGTTGCCGAAGATCTTGACGGCCAGCGAGGCATTGATGCCTGCCACGGCCTCGGCCACGTTGTCAATGATGGGCTGTGAGTAATTGTACACCACGCCCGGGTACTGCCGCAGTTTGGCATCCATCTCCTCCACCAGTTGCTCGTAGGTGATGTCGCGCTGCCAGTCCTCCTTGGGTTTAAGGTTCACCTGACATTGCACATAGAAGAAACCTGAGGGGTCGGTACCATCGTTGCTGCGGCCTATCTGTGAGAGCACGGATTCGACCTCATCGAACTCATTGAGCTTCTCCCTGAAAATGTGAACAAACTTGTTAGTCTCCGTAATGGAGCTGCTCATGGGCAACTTGGCCTCCACCCAGAGGGCCCCTTCATTAAGGGTGGGCAGGAACTCAGAACCCATGAAACGGTACGACAGCACACTCACTGCAATGATGATGGCTGTGCCAATGAAACTCATTCGCACGTGGGCGTAGGTGAACCCGAAGCCGCCCGACACGATGCGGTCGAAGAAATTCACGATGGGGTTGTTGCGCTCCTTCACATCCTTATTGTAGAGGATGCTTGCCAGCACAGGCACCAGTGTAAGGGTATAGAAGAGGGCGCCCATAAGGGCGAAGCCGAGGGTGTAGGCCAATGGAGAGAAGAGCTTGCCCTCGACCTTCTCAAAGGCGAAAATGGGAATGAGGCTTGTGATGATTATGAGCTTGGAGAAGAAGATGGCCTTACCCAGTTCGCCACCCGTGCGCTTGATCATGCCCATCTTGCTCAGGCGGTTGAAGGCGGGCATACCCACCTCGTGCGCCTTGTGTGCGAGCAGCACGAAAATGCCCTCGACCATGACCACCGCCCCGTCTATGATTATGCCGAAATCAATGGCACCCATGCTGAGGAGGTTAGCAGACATGCCTTTCATCTTGAGGCACATGAAGGCGAAGAGCAGTGAAAGCGGGATGATGAGCGACACGATGACCGTGCTACGCCAGTCAGCCATGAAAATGAAGACCACGAGCGTGACCAGCAGGATGCCCTCGACCAGATTCTTGAGCACCGTGTCGCGGCAGTAGGTCATAAGCTTGTCACGGTCGTAGAAGGTGACCATCTGGATATCGGTGGGCAGTACCTTCTCGTTGATCTCGGCTATTTTCTCCTTCACCCTTGAGAGCACCTGCGCGGGGTTCTCGCCCTTGCGCATTACAATGATTCCCTCCACCACATCATCGTTCTCATCGAGGCCCACCTGACCCACACGTGGCAGGCTGCCCTCGCGCACATCGGCCACGTTCTTGACGAGTATGGGCACATCGTCAATGGTCTCGATCAGGATGTTCTCAATGTCGGTGATACTCTGAAGCAATCCGATACCACGTACAACATATGCCTGACCGTTCTTCTCAATGATGTCGCCACCTACGTTGATGTTACTGTTCGATATGGCCTCGTAGACTTCGAGCGGGGTGATGTCGTATTTGCTCAGCAACAGCGGGTTCACATTCACCTCATACACCTTGCGCGAGCCCCCGAACGATACGATATCGGCCACACCTGGCACGGCCCTTAGCTGGCGGTCGATGACCCAGTCCTGCCAGGCCAGCAGTTCGGTGGGTTTGCGTTCGCTCTTGAGGGTATAGCGGAATATTTCGCCCGTGGGGCCGTATGGCGGCTGCACATCGGGTTCCACCCCCTCGGGCAGGTTCACGTTTCGCAGCAGGTTGTTCACCTGCTGGCGGGCGAAAAAATCGTCCACATCATCATCGAAGATGATCTTCATGACACTGAGGCCGAACATGGAGATGCTGCGAACGCTGGTCTTGCGCTGCACGCTGTTCATGGCCACCTCAATGGGCACGCTTACAAATCGCTCGACTTCCTCTGCACTCCGGCCGTTCCATTGGGTCACAATGATGATCTGCGTGTTGGTCACATCAGGGAATGCCTCCAACGGGGTGTTCAGATAGCTCCAGATGCCTGCGGCAATGAGCAGGCCGGAGGTGAAGAACACGAAGAACCTGTTCTTGAGCGAGAAGGAGACTATGTTCTTTACTGCTTTGTTCATGATACATGCGGCAGGGCCGCGCCTATGGTCAGTTCATGCGGTGGGTGGTGATCGGTGTACTCAGTCATTGAGCGCATCGTACACCAGCAACTGGTTATTTATCATCACCTTCTCGCCCTGTTTGAGGCCAGTGGCTATATAGGCGGTCTCTGAGTTCTCGTTGTGCAGGGTCACCTCGCGGGTCTCTATGTCGTCATCGGCCCTGTATACCATCACGAAATGACGGCTCTTATCGAATATCACGGCCTTGGCCGGCACGGCCAGTTGCTGTTCGGCCTCGCTGTACCGCACCCTCACATGGGCAAACATCTCGGGCTTGAGTTCAAATCCCTCGTTGCGGAGGGTGACACGTGCCTTCACCACTTTGCTCTCAGAGTCCATCAGACTGAAGATCTTGTCAATCTTGCCCCTGTACACCTTGTCGGGGTACGATACGGTGGTCACATCGGCCTCAAATCCCTCTTTGACCTTGCTCAGGTCCGACTCATAGATGTTGGCCATGACCCACACATCGTCCAGGCTGGCCACCACAAAGGCAGGGCTTATGTCCTCGGTGCGCAGTTCCATGTTCAGGGCTATGTTCTTCTCAATGACCACCCCGGTCACTGGCGACTTGATGGGGTACACCGACCCTGCCCCTGCCCCGTACATGTCGAGCACTTCCTGTATGCGCTGGCTCTCAGCCTTTGCATTCTCAAGGTCCTTGCGGGCATTGATCAGGTCGAGCTCAGATTTGATGGAGGCCTTGAACAGCTCCTCGGCCACCTGGAGGTTCTTTTCGGCCACGGTTACCTGGGCCTTGGCATCGGCCCCTTCCTTGGTGAAACCGGCTATTTCCGGACTGCGGATGATGGCCATCACCTGGCCCTTGCTCACCATGTCGCCCAGCTCAACGGTTAGCTCCTTCACAAATCCGCCAGCCAGCGGAAATACCTTGGCCACGCGGTCCTCATCAAAGCCGATCTTGCCTGAAAGCACAAGCTCGTTCTCAACGGGGCGCATCTCCACTGTGGCTGTGCGGTTCTCCTTTGAAAGGGTCTCGGTGAGGCGGAAGGGCCCTTGGGCCGGTTTGGGTTCCTCTTTGTTGCATGCAACGGCCACCAGGGCCAGCAGCGGTATCAGGGTCTTTCTCATCTTGTTTGTGTGTGCTTAGTTCTGTATGCTCTCTGTGTTGTGCGGTTGTGTGGATCAGTACATCCATCCGAGTCCTATGCCGTGCAGCACATTGCGGCCATCATAGCCAGCGAATACACCGCCCGGGCGGTAGATGTTCATGGTGCCGAATGAGTTGACATACCTGAGCTGGAAAACGGTGCCCCAGGCATTGACATCGATACCGACCGACCCCATCAGTTGGAAGTCGAAGGCCTGTATGTCGGAGGTGTATTCCGTGATGTCATGAAAACCGTCCTCGGCACTGATCCAGTTGTAGGTGGCCCCGAACATGTAGGTGGGCGCCACCCCGAACGAGCCGCTGAAACGGATGGATCTTTTGAGAATGGCCGGTGAGCGCAGTATGACCGATACCGGCACATCGATGCAGTTCATGCGGAAGCGCATGCGATACGTGTTCATGGACGGTGCCGTGAAACCGGTGTCGGGCTGGGTGACCCCCGCCCCACGTTGCTGGAAGTGGGCGCCCAGACCCAGACCGAGCCAGTGCAGCGGGTAGTATTCCACCTTGACCCCGCCACCCAGCGATGGTTTGTAGTAATGGTCAGGGGTGTTTCCCACCACAGATGACCACGCGTTGATGAACGTGACCCCGAAATGGAACTTCTTGGCCTTGGGGGCGGGCACTGTGTCTGTCTGTGCCTGTGCCACAAGAGAAAGTAGGGCCAACAGAGGGATGAAGAGATGCCTCATGGTGATGCTGATTTTCATTTTGTGTTGTGGATCAGTGTCAGCGTGATGTCAGAACACCTCGGCCCCGACAGTGAAATTGAGTTCCTGCACATTGAGCATGCTCTGGCTCTTCAGTGCTATGTACTCGTGCATGGTCTGCACATAGGTGCGCTGCACATCGATGTACTCGAGCATACTGATGTTCTTATTGTTGAAATTCTCGCGGGCCCGGTCGTTGGTTCGCTTCAGCTCGTCAAGGAAACTGTTGCTGTAGTTGGCCAGGGCCCGGTTGGTGTTAAGCAACTGATATATGGATGTGCTCAGTTCGTTCTCAAGGCTCATGTCGCCATAGCTCTGCTCCACCTGTGCCTTTGCGATCCTGGTCTTGGCGGCCTGTATGGCGCCCTGGTTGCGGTTGAACAGCGGCAGGTCGAACTCGAGTACCAGACCGGTATAGGGCCGCACGTAGTTGCTGCCCTTATCATGCGGCTGGTATCCCAGCAGCACATCGGGCACAGCGGTCGACCGTTGCAGTTTGAGGTCCATCTCGTGGTAGTCCACCTCGCGCTGCCGCAGCAGGTAGTCGGGTCTTGACTTGCGTGCCCGTTCAAGCAGTTCGGCATAGGCCACGCTGCCCTCGCTCACCACCCGGAGCGGCTCGGTGGTGCTAATGGTCACCTCGGGCCTCAGGTTGAGCAGTGTGCGCAGGTCCGACATCACCGAGTTGGCCTCATTCTGGTTGTTTATTATCTCGGTCTGAATGGCCAACAGCTCCCCTTTGAGCCGTGTGAGCTCGTTGCCCGGTATGGCGCCCACCCTGAACTGGACCTCGTAGGCATCGATGAGTGTGCGGAACTGCTCGTACACCATCTTGTACAGTTCGGCACTCTCCTGCAGGCCCTGTAGCGAATAGTAGAGATTGCCCAGCTCGTACTGAAGCGACCTCCGCACATCCTGATAGATGAGCCTGTTCAGGTCTACATTGATCTTGGCCAGCTTCACGCTCCGGGTGTGCTTGCCGGCAATGGAGAAGAGCTGATCGATCTGGATCAGGCGCTGGTTGTTCTGATTGAAGTACTCGTTGCGCTCCACGCTGTACAGGTCCTGGTTCCAGTTGAAGTGCGGGTTGTTCCACAGCCGGGCCTGCATCAGGTCGGCCTCGGCCACCTGCACATCGTAGCTGGCGGCCACAAGGGGCAGGCTCTCTTTGATGAACAGGGCCGAAGCATCGGCATACGACAGTTCCATGATGCGCGGCACACGCGCCTCAACGGCAGTTTGGGCCATACCCGGTATGGCCATGCACAGGATGACAGCAGTACACAGTCTGCTCATGTGAAAGGATTGAATGGATTGATTGTGAAAAGGCAGAGAACTGCCCATGCGGGGCCTCTACTGGGGCCCATACGCAAGGCACCGCGCCCCCGCACCACAGTGTGGCACAGGAACACGTCAGGCCCTTAACGGGCCGCTATATGTTGATCATAATCTGAGATTGCACAACGATACCACAACAGGGTACCGCAGGCAATGCCGGGTGCCTATGGCAGCACCCTCCGATAGGACCACAACGGGTCTTTTGGCGACAACCGGAAAATCGACCGCGCATTTCAGCTTGGAGCGGAACTCCACACGCTTGGAGCGCGACACCACCTGTTTCTCAGACTTCTCTCCGAAGCCGTAGGCAAAGTCGTCAGAGATGTCTATGAACAGCGACTCCACATCTGTGCCTGTGCCCAACTGGGCCACACCGGCATGGGCCATGGGCAGCGGCCCAAAGCCCTTGACCAGCAGGAACAACGAAAGGAGTGCGAGGCGTAGCATTCAGATTTCCGGCCGCAAAACTATAGTGGTCCGGTAGGATTTAAATCCGCCCATTATTAAGCCAATGTTAAGGATCAGGGCTGGCCGAGGCTCCGTTTTGCCGCTCGCATGGCGGCCCGTCTGTCACCCATCCTGAAACTCAGCCCACCGGTGATGTAACCTCCCCAGGTCCCGTTCTCATTGATAAGGGCCGCGGCCACATCGAGCATGATGAGCGGCATGGGGTGGTACATGATGCCTGCATCGACACCATTGAGCATGGTGGTATTCAGGTTGCCGAAATACTCTACGAACACTGCCAGGTCGGGTCGTGGCCGGTACAGGGCCTCGGTGGTGAAAATGGCCGTGGCCGGTGGCCCGAGGTCAGCGAAGGCGCCTCCGACCGTGTAGGTCAGGAACAATCTGTCTTCAATGGCACTCTCTGCGGCCAGCACCATTGCTGACGACAGAGTGGACTGGCGCACCTCGCCCGTGGCCAAAGGATGTAGGCGCACGTAGGTTACCAGGGCCACATCGGGCCGGGCCCCTTGCGGCCGCACCAGCTTCTGTTTCACACTCAGCCCTATTGGCTGCACCTGCCATTGGCCGTTGGCGTACCCGGCATCAATGAGCAGGCGGGCCTCGGTGCTGCCATTGAGCCCAAAGCGCAACATCGTGTTCTGCACGGCATTCAGCCCGTTAGCGGGCTCGTAAAGCGTCCCGGTCTCTACCTGCACAAGTCTGCGGGGCAGCACATAGGGCCCCTCGCTCTGGTCGGGTCGGTCAGAATTGACGGGTTCAACAGCCGTCTGGGCCAGCAATGAGGCGGTAGTGCACAGCATGGCAGCACAGCCGCAGAGGATGGCCGACCGGAGCGTTGCTGATAGGGTGCCGTGCACAGCGGCAAAGATGGGGTAATGACATTGGCCTGAGGGCGAAACGGCAGATTGACCTGGCGTGGCCAGATCATCCCTTTTCAGGTACTGCGGAAGTCTCTGTAACGGTTACAGAAAGATCCACAGCCTTGTGGAAGTCCCTGTAATGGTCACAGAACGGTTCACAGCCTTGTTAAAGTTCCTGTAACGGTTACAGGACGGTCCACGGCTTTGTGAAAGTTCCTGTAACGGTCACAGAACGGTTCACAGCCTTGCGGAAGTTCCTGTAACGGTTACAGAATGATCCCCAGCCTTGCGGAAGTTCCTGTAACGGTTACAGAATGATCCACAGCCTTGCGGAAGTTCCTGTAACGGTTACAGATTGAATAACAGGGGAATTGAACCGAAAAAAAATTTCACTGATTGAGCAAACCGTAAATAGGTTACGGTCTGCCATGTGTGGTTTGCGGCTGTTCAAATCAACAACAAACCCTTAAAACCCTTTTGAATCATGGAAAATTGGATGTATGAGAACAATCAGTTTGACAACAGCACCTCAGATGACCAAGGTCTGATGCTGGTGCTGGGCAGCGACCACACCTCGCGGCTGGCGGCCCACGCCCTCGACCCGGTTATAGGCCCACTGCTGGTGCGCACCACCCCGCTCAACACGGCCTATAGCGATGCCTACACCGCCCATCGCAATGCTGTGGGCAGCCGCAAGGGCAGTACACTGCTGGTGGAGCAACTGCTGAACGACCTGAGCAGCACACGCATTAAGCAGTGGGACATTCAGATTCAGAACGTGCATCTGGAAGGGACACCAGACTACATGGTGCTGATGCCAAACCACAGAAAACCGTTTCAGTCAGGAGGCATTGACGAGCGCATAGCGCAGGTGAAAGGGTTGGGCCTGCGCCTAGCCGATTATCCGGCCCTGGTGGATACAATGACCGCGGTCAACGCTTTTCACACCACCTTGAAGACCGCTCGCGACACGCAACAGCAGCGCGAGCAGATCATAGACCAGCGCAGCAGCCAACTTGAGGTGGCACGTGTGGCCCTGGCCCGCATCATGTACGGCAATCTGGGTGTGCTGATGGACCTTTATCGGGACACGCCTACGTTCATTGCCGACTTCTGGGAGGTGAGTCTGATGCAGAGCGGCAAGAAGAGCCGAAACTTTACCGGCACGGTAGACGGAAGCAAGACCGTGAACCTGACCGCGCTCGTGGGCCCCAAAGCCAAAATGGTGATAACCAACACGGGCCACACCGAACTGCTATTCTGCCTGGCCCCCGCTGGCACCGATGTGTGCATCATGGGCGTGAAAGTGCTACCGGGCGAGACCAAGGAAGTGGAGCGCACCGATCTGGGCAGCCCAACAGATAAGGCCCTCAACTGCACCAACGCCAGCCCCGACACCACTGGCAGCTACGATGTGGATGTCATAGGCTAAGGCCGCTAGCACCTCTTATCGCCCCCTTCAGCGCCCCCCTTCTGGTATGGCCAGGTGGGGGGTGCGCTGCTTTAAGGGGCCATGCCCCCCCGCTCAGGGGCATGGGCACCACCACGTGCGGGGTGCAGTTGCCGTTCATCGGGAATTGACGAACTTTGACCGTTCGGCTGTAGTTAAAAGCCGCGCTCCTATTCACCCTATACCCGAAACGTATGACAAAGACCCTTACCTCTGCCCTCGCCCTTACCGTCCTTTGCACCGTGTGTCTGGCCCCTGCGGCGCAGGCGCAGGATCTGGCCCTCGACTGGGCATTCAGTTTCGGTGTGCCCGACATAGCGGACAATGTTGCTGAGGTGCTGACCGATGATAACGGCAACATCTATGTGCTCGGGCGCTATGCCGGCACGGTCGATTTCAGCCCCGGAGCGGGCAATGTGTCCTTGACCTCTAATGGTATTGACGACATCTTCGTGGCCAAATACGACACCGATGGCAACCTGATATGGGTCAAAAGTCTGGGCGGTCCGGACCTGGAGAACGGTAGCGGCCTAGGGCTCGATGCCAACGGCAACATCTTTGTTTGCGGCAACTTCTACACCAGCCTCGATGCCGATCCAGGCACAGGGGTATATGACCTTACCGTTGTTGGCGGCATTGGCGGTCCGGACATCTTCGTACTTAAGCTCGATCCCAACGGTGACCTGGTGTGGGCACACTCCATAGGTTCCACGGTGTACGATTCGGGCCACGAGCTGGCCATTGCATCAGATGGCAGTGTGCTTGTGGCCGGATTGTTCAGTGGGACTTTGAACGCTGACCCTACAGGCGGCACAGATATATACAGCACCAACGGTGGTGCAGATGCTTACCTGCTCAAACTTGATAATGACGGTAATTATCAATGGTTTAAACAAATAGGTGGCACTGGCGATGAAATGTGCAGGACAGTGGCTATGAACAGCCTGGATCAGGTGATCTGGGGCGGCTATTTTGTTGATGTGGTTGATCTTGACCCCTCGGCAGGCGGCATTCAGAACGAGACTGCCAGTGGCACCACCGATGGGTTCTTCTGTGTATTGGCCTCTGACGGGTCTTTCGTTGTGGCATCGGCCCTTGGCGGTGCGGGTACTACAGAGGTGCTCGACATGGCTATTGATAACAGCGATAACGTGCTCATTTCCGGCTCATTTACAGGAGATATGGACATTGCCCCGTACGCAACTACCGACATACGTACCAGCGCAGGGCAAAAGGATGTTTTCGCAATCCGGCTCGATGCGGGGTTCAACCTCGACTGGGGCCTTACCCTTGGCGGTACCGGCAGCGAAACGTGCAATGCCGGCATGCCCGAAGGCGCGTCTCACATCTACCTGGTCGGGGAGTTTTTCGGCACCATGGATATGGCCCCTGGGGCCACCGATGACCTTTTCACATCGGCAGGCCAAGGAGACCTTTTCATAATAAAGCTCGATACCGATGGTAATTACTGGGCAGGCCACCGCGTGGGCGGAACTGAGGACGAGGCGGCCTACACGGCCTGCACCACCGATGCGGGCGACCTCATTATCGGGGCCACGGTGAAAGGGCCGTTCGATGCCGATTTCTGGTTTGGCCAGAGCCTGGTGGGGCCCGCTGCCAATGCCGAAGTAGATGCGGCCGTCATCAAATACAAGTACTGCGCCCAGCCCTACATCAGCGGCACGGTTAACGTCAATGCCGCCCCGTGCGACCAGTGCACCGTGTACGCCTATGCTTACCCCGGGGCCCCGGGCGCGGTATGGCCCAAATTGGACAGCACCTACACCGATGCCAGCGGCAACTACTTCATGTACCTGCACCCCGGTGCCGACCTGGTGATGCAGGCCGTGCCACTGGCCGGTACCGATGCCGTGCCCACCTACAGCGGCAACGTGCACCTGTGGAGCACCGCCCAGCACCAGATAACCGACTGCGGCACCAGTCACCAGAGCGATATAGACATGGTCACCTACACCCCCATGGCAGGCACCTGCACCATCAGCGGCAAAGTGAATCAGCTCTGGCAGGGCAAGACCTTGGAGGAGGACCCTATCCCCCTTATAGATGTGGTGATAGAGCGCACGCCACCGGGCAACGTGACCGACCGCGTGGTGACCGACATCAACGGCAACTTCGAGTTTGACCTGGTAGAGGCCGACAACAGCCCGTACCTGGTGCGGGTGATGATTCCGGGCCTGCCCGTGCAGAACGGATTCATGGTGCAGGTAGATCCGGGCGATGTGGCCATAACCGACCTCTTCTACTGCGTTGACATCGATACGAGCGTCATATCCCCATGCTCTGGCATCGGTTACAACGAGCTCAGCGCGCCTGTGGGCCACTTCACTTTGTCGCCCAACCCTAGCAGCGGCCCCATCATGCTGCATGGCGCCATGGGTGCACCTACCGCCCTGGCGGTGCTCGATGTCACTGGCCGCCAAGTGCATGCCATGGAGCTGCAGGCCACGCCCACGGGCCATCTGCCCATCGACCTTGGCCATCTGCCCGTTGGGGTGTACACGCTCAGGCTGAGCACTTCCGCAGGATCGGAGAGCATCCGTCTGGTGCGGTTGTAGGCGCTTCGGTCGTTGCAGGGGCGCATCTCCTGTCACCCATCCTCCATCAGGTCAGGCTGATCATATGTCATCATTCCGCACTCAACCATCGGCTCTCCGCAAACGGCCATTTCTGTCATACGTTTGCGCCCGCTTACAACAGCCCATCCGCCTGAATAAAAGGGCACTGCTGCACGGAGCATGTTGGAACTTCTGAGGCGATACGAAGAGAAGGCACCCGAGATCGTGTTCGAATGGCACGACCCCGAGACCGAGGCCATAGGCTGGGTGGTGATAAACAGTCTGCGCGGAGGGGCGGCCGGTGGCGGCACCCGCATGCGCAAGGGCCTCGACCGCAGAGAGGTGGAGAGCCTGGCCAAGACCATGGAGATCAAGTTCAGCGTCAGCGGCCCGGCCATAGGCGGTGCCAAGAGCGGCATTGACTTCGACCCGCAGGACCCCCGCAAGCACGGGGTGCTGCAACGCTGGTACAAGGCCGTGAGCCCCCTGCTCAAGAACTATTACGGCACCGGGGGCGATATGAACGTGGATGAGATACACGAGGTGATACCCATCACCGAGGAGTTCGGCATCTGGCACCCGCAGGAAGGCATTGTGAACGGGCATTTCCGCCCCACCGAGGCCCAGAAGATCCACAAGATCGGACAGCTGCGGGCGGGGGTGAGCAAGGTGGTTGAGAATCCCAAGTATGTGCCCACCGGGGCGCTGCGCTACCGTGTGGCCGATATGATAACCGGCTACGGGGTGAGCGAGAGTGTGCGGCATTTCTATGCCATCTATCGCGATCAGGATGTGCGCGGAAAGCGCCTGCTGGTGCAGGGTTGGGGCAATGTGGCCGCACCTGCCGCGTGGTACCTCAGCAGGGCCGGGGCCAAGGTGGTGGGCATCATTGACCGCAACGGGGGCATCATCGAACCCGATGGGCTCAGTGCCGAAGAGGTGCACCATCTGTTCGTGTCGCGCCAGGGCAATGCCCTCAGCAGCCCGCGCATGTTGCCTTTCGATGAGGTGAACAAGCGGATATGGGACCTGCCTGCCGACATCTTCCTACCCTGTGCAGGTTCGCGCCTCGTGTCGTCCGATCAGGTGGACCGGATGGCCAAGGCCGGGGTGTCCGTTATTTCCTGCGGGGCCAATGTGCCCTTTGCCGATAAGGAGATCTTCTTCGGGCCCACCATGCAGATGGCCGATGCCCGGATGAGCGTGATCCCCGATTTCGTGGCCAACTGCGGCATGGCCCGCGTGTTTGCCTACCTCATGAGCACCAAGGACCTGCAACTCACCGATCAGGGCATCTTTGTCGATGCCTCGCAGACCATCCGCAAGGCCATCCGCAACATTCACCGCAAAGACCCATCGGCCATCGGCATCAGCGCCCGCGCCATGGAGATAGCCCTCAAACAGCTCATGTGAGCAAAGGGCCCTTACCTCATTCAATCAATCCATCACTAACCAATTCAACTGATAATGAAAAGACTCTTACTCATGGCCGGTGCGTTTGCGTTGCCGGTACTTGCAATGGCTCAGGATGTGGCGGTCGCGGCCTCCTATCCCATGGTAGGCCCTATCCGGGTCGAGTTCATCCTGTTCGCCCTCACCCTGTTGGGGGTGGCGCTCCTGCACAACCATACGCTCAAGGTGGCGCTGGTGGGTGTGTCGGCTGTTCTGGCGTTCAAACTGCTGCTCATCCCTGATTTCGACCTGATGCACCACCTCATGCACGAGTGGCGCACATTCGCCAACCTGTTGGGGCTCCTGCTCGGCTTCGCCATTCTGGCCAAGCACTTCGAGGAATCTGGCGTTCCGCAGATCCTTCCTAAGTATCTGCCCGATGGTTGGAAGGGCGGCTTCGTCCTTTTGGTGCTCATCGCCATCATCTCCTCATTCCTTGACAACATCGCAGCGGCCATGATAGGTGGTGCCATCGCATCGGTGGTGTTCAAGGGCAAGGTGCACATCGGTTATCTGGCTGCCATTGTCGCAGCTAGCAATGCCGGAGGTGCCGGTAGCGTGGTGGGCGACACCACCACCACCATGATGTGGATAGCCGGTGTAAGTGCCCTTGATGTTACCCATGCGTTCGTAGGTTCTATTGTGGCCATCTGCATCTTCGGAATAATCGCGGCTTTCCAGCAGGACAAATACCAGCGCATTCAGGCCGATGCCGACCCCAATGCAAAAATTGATGTGATGAAGCTGGTTGTTGTGGCCCTCATCCTTGCCGGTGCCATCGCAACCAATATTCTGCTCGACTTCCCCGCTGTGGGTGTGTGGGTGGCCATCCTGGCCGGTGCACTGCTCACCAAGACCCCATGGGATGAGGTGAAGCACGCCATTGGCGGCACGGTGTTCCTTCTGTCTCTGGTCATGTGTGCCTCGCTGATGCCAGTGGAGGAACTGCCTGCCGCCTCTTGGCAGACAGCCTTCGGCCTCGGTTTCGTTTCGGCCGTGTTCGATAACATCCCTCTTACAGCGCTTGCCATCAACCAGGGTGGATACGACTGGGGCGTATTGGCCTTTAGTGTAGGATTCGGAGGGTCCATGATCTGGTTCGGCTCATCGGCCGGTGTGGCCATCTCCAACATGTATCCCGAGGCCAAGTCGGTCGCCAACTGGCTCAAGGGCGGCTGGCACGTGGCAGTTGGGTATGTGATCGGTTTCATGGTCATGCTGTTCGTTGTGGGCTGGCATCCGCATGCCCCTCACAAGTCAGATTCAGAGGCCGGCACCGAGGTGGCAGCCCCTGCACATCATTGAAGGTGGCCCATGGCTGAGTACGGCCGTATTGAATCATCGCGTGCACCGGAGCCTGTCGGGCTCTATCCCCACGCCCGTAGGGTAGGCAATCTGCTCTTCCTCTCGGGCGTGGGTCCGCGCGAGCGCGGCACCAAGAAGATACCGGGTGTGGAGTTGAACCCCGATGGCACCATTGCCAGCTACGACATAGAGCTTCAGTGCCGCAGTGTGTTCAACAACGTCCGGATGATCCTTGAGGACAGCGGCTCGCGCTGGGAGAACATGGTGGATGTGACGGTCTTCCTCACCAACATGAAGGACGACTTCGCCACCTACAACCGGCTCTATGCAGAGTATTTCAAGGACAACCTGCCCTGCCGCACCACGGTAGAGGTGAACTGCCTGCCCACTCCCATTGCCATCGAGCTGAAGGTGATCGCCACAGTGGGTTGATGGCGCCCGGAATTCAAGGAAGATCAGTGCCGTTGTAAAACAAAAGACCCCGACCATTGCTGGCCGGGGTCTCTGTTTTTTGCCGGATACCTATCAGGCGGCATTGAGCATCGTCCTGAAGTCCTTTTTGTAGGCCCTCCCGATGGGGATGCTGAACTGCATGTCTTTCTCGTTGATCTCAATAAAGCTGCCCTTCACGTTCATGATCTTGTCCACATTGACTATAAAAGAGCGGTGCGTGCGGATGAACATTTCCTCAGGTAGGCTGTCCATCATCTCTTTCATGGTGCAAAGGGTGATGTACTTCGCACTGGTGGTCTTGATGATCACATAATCGCTCAGTGCCTTTACAAACAGGATGTCACGCACCATGATGGGCACTAACTGGTAGTTCGCTTTGATGAGCAGACGCTCGCGGTTGGATGTGTTTGATTCTATCATGGTGCTGGTGTTTGTGTTCATGTCGGTTCAGTTGAATCTGATCGTGAAATCTGAGGACTGATACACTTTTCCGCCTATGCCGTTGTGTGATTTAGACCGATTGTCGGTTTTTGCCGATGAAGACTTGCCGTCTGCCGATCCATGCTAAAGGGCACTTTCCGCTTTTCATTCGGTTTTTACTACATTCGCTCCGCCCCAATCAGAACCTGATACTCAGAACGGAATGGGCAAGTTGCCTCCACAACATTCAGGGGTCATAACACGGATATTCACATTCCTCACAATAGGCTTTAGCCTGTTGATGTTGGCAAGCATCGCAGTTGCCCAGGATGGTGGCCGCCTTACACTTAACGGTACAGTTACGCGCATTGGGGTGCCGGTCAACAATGCTGAGGTGAAGATATTCCGCACCGATGGCAAGCTGCGCTTCGCCTATTCAAACAATGCGGGCAAGTTCCGGGTGGTGCTCGAGATGGATAAGGAGTATATCGTCTCTGTCGCTGAACCGGGTTCTGCCGCAGCCACAGTCACAGTGCTCACCGAGGTGCCGGCCGACAAACGAGGGGGGCAGTATGAGCGCGAGGTGGCCTTGGACCTGCAACCCATACGCAAGGACAGCAAGGGCAAGGTGAAGCGCGAGGACAGCAACACCGGCATAATGTTCAACAAGGGTTCGGGCGAATTTGTGACCGTGAACCGCAGCATAAGCAAGATAAAGGAGGAGCAGGCCTTGGCTGAAGAGGCTGAACGCAAGCGGAAGGAAGCGGCAGAACGTACCCGTTTGGCCATGCTCGAACTGAACCGCCAGGACTCCATCCGCAGGGCCGATGAGGAACGCGCCCGGCAGGCTGCGGCATTGACAGAACAGGATCTGCTGGCTCTGGCAGCCGCCAAGGAGAAGGCCACCGCTGACTCTCTGGCTGCGGTTGAAGCGCATCTGGCCAAGATCAAGGCAAAGCGCGATAAGGAACGGGCCGAGAAGGACTCACTGAATAAGGTGAACGAGGCTGCCAAACTCGATGCGCTGTTGAAGTCACAACAGGAAAAGGCGGCCTACAATGCCCGGATGAAGGCCAAGGGCGACTCAATTCTGGCTGCTCAGGCTGCCCAGAAGGTGCGCGAGCAGGCCATTAAGGACTCGCTCGCTCAGGCTCAAGGCGATAAGAGCAAGGCCGAGCAGGCAGCCAAAGAGGCCGAGCGGCTGAGGCAATTGGCGCTAAAGGACAGCGCAGCTGCGGTGGCCGAGGCGGCCCGATTGCGCGAGCAGGCAGTGAAAGACTCTATTGCCAAGGCAAAGTACGATGCCAAGATGGCCGAATTGCGGCTCAAGAACGCAGGTGCTGCCAAGGAAAAGGCTGAGAAGGATTCGCTGGCCCTCGTTGCCCGGCAGGCACGATTAGAGGCCGCACGCGCCAAAAAGGCTGCTCAGGACTCCATCAATCAGGTGAAGGAGAGACAACGGCAGGAGGCCTTGGCCATCAAGCTCGCAGCTGATGCCAAGAAGAAGGCCGAGGCCGACTCCATTGCGCGGATCAAAGAGGAACTTCGCCTTGCCCAGCTCAAACTGAAGGAAGAGGAGCTGAGACGGAAGAAGATAGAAGAGGATAGCATTGCCACCCTGAAGAGCATCGCTAAAATGGCCGAACAGCAGCGTGCCGACTCCATTGCTCAGGCCCAGGCTGAGGCCAAGGCGCTTGAAGCGGAGAAAAAGGAAGCTGCCCGTCAGGCTTATGAGCAGCAGAAAGCTGAGGAGGCCGCCAAGAAACAGGCCGCTGCCGATTCTGTGGCGCAGGCAAAAGTGATGGCCGAGCAGCGCATCCAGGCCATAGTAGACTCAACCAATGCCGCCAAGGCTGCTGAGGTTGCTGCTCGGCAGGCCCAGATCAAGGCTGACGAAGAGGCCCGTATGGAAGCCATCAAACAGCGGAAAGAGGAAGCTGAACGTGCCAAACAGGCTGAGATTGAGCGTGTGCGGGAACAGAGGAAGGAGAATAAGGTAGACGAAGAGGTGATTGAAGAGACCGGAAAAACGACTTACAGGTACAAGTGCAACATATACGGGGTAAAGAACACCTACGAGAAAGTGGTTCACAGTTGGGGAGCGGTGTATTACTACAAGAACGGGGCACAGATATCCGATGCGCTCTTCACCACCGATCTTGATGCTGCCCGTAAAGAGGTGAATCAATGAGGACTATTATCGCATTGCTGTTGTGGCTGCCTATCGCCTCTTCAGCTCAGCATACTGTATTACTGAAGGACGGTGAGATGCTCAAGGGCGAAGTGATTCGGCTTGATAAGGGCACCTTGATAATGATGCACAATGGTGCTCCGCGCAATCTACGTGTCGAGGATGTAAGGACCATTCAGTTCTTTATCGATTCAGGCAGTGAGGTTACTTCAGCATCCACAGGACGCAAGTCGTTCAGTGGCCCGAACGGTGCGGTGGCCTACACCATGGATGGCCGTGACATGATCAAGTTCCCGAAAATCACCCTTGGCACCAATGATCAGGGTACCGTGGTGGTGGACGTCATGATTGACCGTTACGGAAATGTGAAGATCGCTGAACCTGGTGCCCCCGGCACTCGCACTTCAAATGATACCTACCTGTTTCCAAAGGCTAAACTAGCCTGCCAAGAGGCCAAGTTCAATAGCGACCCCAAGGCTCCTTTGGAGACCCGTGGTCAGGTCTTTGTCGAGTTCCGTTAATTCAATTCCCGATGGCCAAAAAAGGCCCTTCGGCTGAGGCTTCACCAAACATCCTTCAAGGATTCGAGCATTTCGTTACCCGAAATGGAGCGCTTGCTTTGGCGCTTTTTGCGTTTCTGCTCTATTGCCCCACAGTGCTCAACGACTGGTCGTTTGATGACATCCTGGTTGCGAATACCAATTACGATCTGGGTCTGAAGGGCCTATGGCCCACCCTTACCGATTACTATATCAAACAAGAAGGGTTCAATTTTGAATACCGACCAGTGGCTCAGGTCACCCTGATCCTTGAGCGAGCACTTGTAGGGGAAAGCCCTGCATTCCATCACCTCATGAATGCAGCGTACTATGCGTTGAATATCTGGTTGGTGTTCGGTCTTCTTATCCGTTTGGGTCTTAGTTCACTCTTTTCATTCGTCATCACCCTCCTGTATGTAGTGCATCCTGTTCATACCGAAGTAGTGGCCAGCATCAAGAACAGGGAGGAACTGTTGAGCTTTGCTCTGAGTGCGGCCTCATTTAGGGCATGGCTGCGTTGGGCTCGCACCGATCAGCGTCTGATGGTAGCGGTCGGGCTTTTTCTCTTTGCGTTGGCCATTCTTACCAAGAAATCATGTCTTCCATTCATCGGAATCATCCCGCTCGGGGTTTTTCTGACCACAAGAGAGAAGGGACTTGCCAAGGCGGGGACTGCCTTTGTCTTATTGGCCGCGTGCACTGCACTTATTATTATGTCTGTGCAGCAGTGGCTTCCTAACGTGGTGCGCGATATCATGTTCGTTGAGAATCCGATAGTGGCCGAGTCGGGACTGTTGACCCGGTTAAATTTTGCCATGGCCACACTTTGGTTCTATGTCCGAATCATGTTCTGGCCGTTTCCGCTCTGTTTCTACTACGGATACAATATGATGCCGGTACCTCATTCAGCTGATTTGACCACATTCGCCTCCATTGTTCTGCATATGGCGGTCCTGGTCTATAGCATCCGGACACTGTACAGGGGCGAGGCTATCGGGTTCTTTGGTCTGGCCTATCTTATCGGTATGTTGCTCTATTCGAACACTGTATTGGTCAATACAGGCATTGTGACAGAGCGCGCACTTTATGCCCCTTCTTTGTTCTTCATCTCATTCGTGATTTTAATTATCGGCCGATTGCCCATATTGAAGCGGCCACAGTTGATTGTGCCTGCAACGATATTGGTGCTGATTCCTTCTGTGGGTTGGACAGTGACCCGCTCATTACAATGGAAGAATGCCGTTACCCTCATGGATCGTGATGCTCCTTATGTAAGGAGAAGTGCCCAGGCCAATTTCAATCTAGGTGATGTCTATTGGATGAAAGGCGAGAAGTCCACAGATAGTCTTGCGCGGGTTGGGTATTTAAAGAAGGCGGTAATTTCCTATGAACGGTCTCTAATGGTCAGAGAGAATCTCTTTGTCCCGCATCTGCGGATTGGACAGAACGCTGCATTTGACCTCGGAGATATGGAAAAGGGCCTGCATCACCTCAATCGGGCCATTGACATAGACCCGAATTCTGCCGAGGCGCATTACCTGTTGGGCACCGCACACCTCATTTCTGGCAGATCAGATCAGGCTGAGATTGAGTATGCAATCACATTGCAATTGGATAGTGGCCACATCGAGGCAAATCAGAATCTGTTTCTACTCCTTTATCGGGCTGGTAGGAAGGCGGAGGCCGAAAAGATCAACAGGTCATTTATGAGCAATGCCTCAGGTTATTTTCAGTCTTACGAGAATGCGGGACAGTTGGCACTTGAGGCGGGGGACACGACTCGAGCGGAAGAGATGTTTAAAAAAGCCCTCGCATTGAATGAAGGTGCAACCTGGTCGATGACTGAAATGCGTAAAATAGGTCACTGATGCAAAGGGATTCCAGTTTGAGCACAATAGTTTACGAGGGCCCACAGACCTAACATTGAGGCATGATGACGAGAATCCTCATCTGGTCTTCCTGAAGGCCAACCGCCATCAGCATTCTGAACTTGTAGCAATCGACTGATCTCTGATGATGATATGGCCTTGCAGCCTTTCAACATAGACTTCATAACCAATGTCTCAGCGTAAATGTCTATAGCTTGCTCAGTCTCAAAGGGCATTTCGATGATCTGCTCCAACCCTTCACAGATCAAGTTCCTCAATTGATTGACCGAGTCTGTGGCTGAGATACAGCCGTTCTGTTCACAGGCCGCCAACTGAAGAGCAGCATGAGTAAGATCATAATCTCCCAACACCGTTTTCCTGTAAAGCATACTCAGATAGTCCTTTGGGAGTCCATACTGCACACAGTAGAACGAGTAAACCGTGAGCACATCCATTGATGGATAATCTCTTGATAACCAATTGAGCACAAGAGAATCAGGAATAGTGATTCGCGATTTGCCCTGAAAGTACTGTCCTCCGACCTGAAAATATGACCAACGCAGCTCTGGGTCATTCGCAATGAATTCCTCAATGGCAGGAAATCCGTCAAGAATTTCGTTCTTGTTTTTCAGCACATCCAAAATCATAATTACGTCACGGCCTGAAGTGTGCAATCCTTCATTCATGAAGTAAGATTCGGCACCCTGAACCGAAGTTCTGATCCTATCACTCAATTCCTGTGAAGATGCTGAAGGACTAGAAAAGAGGAGAATAGACTGAATCAGTCCAATCATAGGCAGAAAAAAGGGCGATGGGAATTCCCACCGCCCTTTATTGGAAGAGGCAATTTTTCTCAAGGTGCAGTGACGTTCAGAGTTGCTCCGTCCTGAATCTCTAATAGGTCAACTGTGTTTCCGCGTACTTCAATATCAAGGCAGTTACCAGTATCACCATTGAAAATCACCGGATTATTTCCGCCCAAAGGTGCCGCTGGAATAATTACTCGGTCAGATACTGTTGGCACCCCATAACAATCCCAGTTATCATCCACATTCCAATTGTTGTCGGTATAGCCGACCCATGTTTTGAATCCCGGATTAATGGCATTGGTCATGGTCACGGTTGTCTGAGTTCCATCTGCCAGATTGCAACCCAGACCTGATGCAGCAAACTGAGGCCGGTAGTAATATGTATTCGGAGATGGTGGGATGTCTGGAGATGTGACCGTTGTACCGGCACCCATCGATGTCGTTGCTCTTACGAATGTGATCGTACCGCCAAGACCGTTATTCACCGCAGCCCCAAAGTACACAGGCTCTTGACATTGCAGAGTTGTGGGGGTAACCGTGATGGTTGCCCAGGATGGATCGGCCACAACCTCCCATTCTACCTCGGAAGTCTCGGCTGAGATATCGCAACCGTTTCCATTGCAGTTTCTACGGGCCTTCACTTTGACAGTGCCAGGTGCAGCACCTGCAGTGATGGACGGAATAGAGGTTGACCATGCTGACCAACCACCTGTTGTGTTGATGAAGCTGTATTCGTAATTACACGTGCCCGCTCCCCCTGTGCTACCTGAAGCGGCATTTACCGACAAACCTGTGGCCCCCTCGCAAACCTGAGTGAAATTGCTCCCTACAGTTTTCGTCAGTGCGTTCGGTACTGTGGGATCAGAGTTGACCGTAATCGTAGAATACACTGGTCGAGACCACCCACAGCATTGTTCATTGACCCTTAACCGAATGTTGTAGGTAGCAGCACCTGTCAAAGTGAAAGTCGGTGACGCTAGCGTTGAAGACTGGAGAGGGGAATTGGCGTTGGTCGTAAAGACAACCCAATCATAGCCTATGGTCGTTCCGTATAGGTTTCCAGCGGTCAATGTGAACGAACCCCCATCGCAAATAGAGGTAGGACTGGGGGTAATGGTCGGTAGTGGTCGAGCCCCATCTACCACGCTTAGGTAATTGTCATACAGACCTCCATTCGCGGTCAAATCGTAGGTACCAGTGGAATTGGTTGTAACCAATGCTGTAGCACTGGCAGTAGTAAATGATGTTGTAGATGAGGTCTGATCATTCACAAAGGTCAAACCACCCGGAAGGCTCCAGCTTCCCGCACCTTTTGAAATTGAGATTTCAGAATTGACGCAGGCTTTGGTGTTCTGGTAATTGACAGTTACAGTAGTTGGGTTGGGAATTGCTGCAGAAGGAGATGTGAATCCGGATCCAACGGTGTACAATTGACCTGACGTGCCAGTGGCACCAGTTTGACCGCTGCCCCCCCTCGCACCAGCACCTCCAAATCCTCCATCTCCGGCATTGCCACGTTCTGATTGACATGAATTCAATCCAATGCCTTGTCCACCACCATTTCCACCATTGCCCCCTGTGCCTCCGACACCGCCTGTGGCTCCACTACCTACACTCAAGTTCACGTTCGATATGTTCGCTCCGGTGTTGGAATTGTTGCGATAAATTCCGAAGCGTCCTCCGCCGCCCCAACCACCGAAACCTCCTTGTCCGCCTCCACCACCTTGGCCACCCCCGCCACCTGCATTACCACCATTGCTCACGCATACGACAGATTGTCCGTTCTGGCCCCTACTAGCACCTCCACCCCCTCCACCGCCTCCAGCTCGGCCATGCCCGCCCTGACTTCCCTGCCCGCTTGGAACATAAAATGTACCGAATGATTCGGTATTGCCTGCAGTACCACCATCAGTACCCGTTGTATTGGCAGTTGTTGTGGTGAATCCCCCGCCTGAACCAGCATTACCCCCAGTTGAATTAGTGCCACAATTTCCGCCTCCATTCGTGCCAGCCGCACCTAAGGTACCACCACCTCCTCCTGATCCGCCACCGGCTGTGCCTGAAACACCTGCATTGGTGGCCCCTCCACCACCGGTCGAGTTGCCTCCTTTACCACCAGCACCGCCATTATTGCCCCAGGCATTTGAGCCGCTACTTCCTCCATTCCCACCTGTCTTGGCCCCATCATTGCACGAGGCGGACTGACCATTTGCGCCAGCCGCCCCAGTATGACCTGTAGAACCATTCGCCCCAGCAGAACCCGATGATGCTGCCCCAGGGGTGAGGACACACCGGATTATGTTGTAATTGCTGGCACCGTTTAAATAAACGCAGTAATTCGACTTTCCCCTACCACTCGAGGCAGTTCCAGAGGCTGCAGCTGTGGTAATTGTAAGGTCCTGCAAGGACCAACCAGCGCTGCTCGCCTTGAACCCGACATTATGGCCAGAGTTGGCATCAGCTAATTCAGTTGCAGCAGCAGTGAAATTTATTGTGGTAGTGGCTGAACTGTTCTTACTCCATTGCCCCCCAGTGATTCGATACCCCCCTTCAATGGTCACGTTGGCAGGTATGTTTATTATAGATGCCTGCGAGTATGACCCCTCAGCTACGCGGACATATGTACGGGTACCCAGCTGAGACACAGCATATCCGACCGAGGCGTACGGGTTAGCGGGCCCACCAGCAGTAACGACATCAGAACCGCTTGTTGAGACATAGGCGAAATCGCAATTGGGTGCAACCACATTAACCACGCAGCCAGGTGAGTTGTAGTTGCTGCCACAGGCACTTTGATATTGACAGGTAATGGTATAACTACCAACAGCTGTCGGTGCAGTCCAAGTGGTTGAACTTGCAGTAGTGGAAGAGAATGATCCACCGGTGGCTGACCATGAATATCCGCTCAGGTTCGCAACAGCATCGACATTAGGTGGCTGAAGTGTATTGAGCACATGGCTTGAACCCGGGAGTACAGAGATACCACAAATGGAAGATTGTATGGCCGGTGGGGTATCCCCGTTCCGATATGGAACCGAACCAGCTGCAGAAGTTGTCCCGTCCATGGGATGGTAAGTTACAGCGGCACAGTTCGAGAAGGCTGTGTTAGAATTGAAATCCGCGGTGCAATTCGAAGTGACTTTACAGCGATACAGTCTGGTACCGGCAATTTTTGCGGTGGCGAATGTGCTACTCGTTGCGCCAGGAATGTCCGACCAATTCGATGCACCTGCACAGGAGGTGTTCTCGGAAATCTGCCATTGGTAGAATCGTCCGAGAGAGTGCCCGGAATTGGAATTGACAGAAACAGTCAGATTAGTACTACCACTGCATAGGGATGTGTTAGCAGTGGGATGAGATGTAATTGTTGGTGCAACCGACCAGTTCCAATATACCTGATAGCTATAACTGTAGCTACCACAAAATGACGTTGTGTAGGTGTTCCATTGACATGGGGGATCCGTTCTAAAAGATACGGAAGATACATTACTCGAATTGCATCGGTTGTTATCGTTATAGACGCTCCAACACGGACTGAATGGAGCACCGCCCGAATAAGAACATCCCCCATCTGAACAGTTTTTCTCCCACGCATCGATGCCCATGGTAACCGTAGTGGCGGAAGAGTTGCTGTGACTCAGAATCTGATTTGTGTACCCAGATGATGTGGTTCCGCCCATACCGTCTATGTGAACGCATGGGGTTGATGTTGTCAATGTGCCTCCTGCCCCATTAGTGGTGCCAGAGACTTTCCACGTAGGGTCGGGGCTTCCGCATCCTCCGCAATCGCCATAGTCGTTGTGCTCCACGGAGATAAGGCGTACCTGCACATCGACATTCTGGCCAAATACTTGGGTCAGGCCTGTAACCAAAAGAGCCGCAAGTAGTGTGTACTTATTCCTCATGGTATCCGCTTGAACTGGTAAAACTCAGTGATTGCGGGGTCTTGACGTGACAGAGTGAAACCATCACCCACCACTTTAAAGTCATAGACCGAATACTCTTCAATTGTTCCCCCTTCAGGGATATCGGGGCTATTCAGGAAGACCACCTTCATCTTGACTTCGCCTTCAAGTTTGAATAGTGCCCTTTTCGGTTCACCTTCAAATTGGTAAGCAACTTTCTGGTCTTTGCCAACTACCATCGGGACATTGGTGTTGAAATGTCCGCACCATGTACAATTCTGCTCCGTGATGCCGATGGCATCACCGCCCTTCAGCGAAACCTTCTCAACCGTCCATTTTCCGCTTAGGTCAATAGAACGTTGGGCAAGGGCCTCTGTGAGGCAAAATGTGCCGAAGGCGCAGACCACAGATGCGGCCAGCCAGATTCTTTTCGACATGGTAATCAGCGATTTGATGATCCGAAACCACTGAGCTGATGGGTGGTGGTGCGCAAAGTCTGTAGCTCCGCTTTTAGCACATCAATCTGCTCTTGTTGTGTGCCTACCAGACCCTTCATCTCTTTGAGCGCCTCAATCAGAACCGGCACCAGATGGCTGTATTCTATCGATTTCCATCCTTCACCATCGGTCTGAACCAATTCAGGAATCACCGATTCAACCTGCTGTGCAATGAGGCCATACTGACGGCCTTCAGAGAACTGCATCTGTGGGAATTCCTTGGTTTTCCAATCATAGGTGACGCCTTCCAATCTCAGCACTTTATCTAAGGCACTTTCTATGGCCCTTACATTGGTCTTCAAACGGGCATCAGAGGTCTCGTTGATTCCGTTCGTCTTAACCTTGCCAGTTACATGCAATTTATAAGTAGGGTTAGTCTGACCGATACCAACATTACCATCGTCCTTAATAAAGAGAACATCGGTCCCGTTATCCTGCACGCGGAAATCGCCTGTACCGCTCATGTTATATGTCATGTCGAAGTTGCCGGCAGTTATTGTGGTTGAAGCCGTCAAAGCGCCTCCTAACTGAATAGCATCAGCCCCCGAGTTGACCGTGAGGCCATTATTGGCAGAGGCAGTCACAGTGACAGCACCTGACGTTCCACCACCTGTAAGTCCATCGCCAGCGGTCACGCTCTGTATATCGCCATCATAGGAGCTGGCAAGTGCAGTGGCGGTCAGGTTGCCAGAGGCATCGGCCACAACCACACGTGAACCAGCACCACTTAATGAGTTGATACCAACAGTGCCACCGCTTGTTATTGTCATTCGTGTATCATTGATATCTACGCCAGCATTGTCAGCTGATGAGCGTACAAGGAATTTCATGTCGCCTACCCCTAGTCCCGCTGCACCACGTTCATGAATTATAGCAGCCTTTGCGAAGTTGAAATTGTTCTCGTTTGTAAACCCTATGCCCACCACATTGCCAGTAGTGTTGTTACGGTTCTGGATGAATAAGGGAAGGTTGAAGCCTGCATTGCTTACCTCCAATTCAAGTCGTTGCGATGGGGTATTTGTGCCAACACCAACATCGGCCGACAAGTTGTTCGGGAACAGGAGGTTGCCACTCATTGTCCAGTCGTCTGACACAATTGTTGCGATATCAGTGAAAGCACCATTGCCGGTCAGTACATCGTCAACGTTCCCGGTAAAACTGACTCTCGAGACATCTCCTGACGTGTTGGCCGTCACCACACCACCAGTGGCGCCCGTCAGGGTACTGATGCGTGCCGTCCCTACCAAGTGCAACGTTTGCAACGGAGTGTTTGTGCCAATACCTACGTTGGTGCCGTTGTCAAAGAGTTGGCTGTTGCCAAGCGCGGTGGATGAAGTCCACTTGGGTAAAAAGTTAGTCGTGCCCGAGCCGCCACCGCCTACAGACCCGATGTTGCGCCACGCAACTCCATCATGCCATTCCATGTTGGTCCCGGTCCATCGGAACGAACCACCGATCCCATTGGTAGAGTTCCCGATCTTCAAGCCGCCTGCCACATCAAGCTTTTGTTGAGGGGTGGCAATGTCAACCCCGAGGTTTTGAGAGGATGCGGCCAAAGGCGCAACCAATCCCGCACACAAGGCTATCCGGCTGAACGCTGTAGTTATTCTCATGTCTCTTTCAGTTGATGAGTTCTTGTACTTGAAGTGCTACGTGAAACACGCACTGTGAGTCTGAACAAAGCTAAATTGAATTTTCATCTCAAAAATTCACGAGACCCATTCAATTGCTAAACAAGTTGTTCGGAATTTATTTCAGACTTAAGCGTGTGTATTGTAAATGCTTATATATCAGCACATAAAATCATGAAAATAAAGATGCCAGCTTAAGAAAAGCTGACTCAATATCTTGGCGAAGCCTAAGCAATGTAGTCCGTTTCCTCTGGTCAGACCCACATTTCTACCGCAAATCTTAATCAACGGAACATAAGAGAGCGCTAATTTTCGGTAGGGATGCTGATTCGCGATGGATGGGCAAACGAACGGTAGATTCTGTAGGTAGGTGTATCGGAGGTCATGTTGCGGTAATGCTCGGCATCAGCACCTGATATGGCCAATCGTAGGCGGTGTCCGCTGCGGACCATGTACGAGGTGGGCAGCATGGCAAAGGTCAGTTCAGCCACCTCGCCTTTTTGCATAAGAAGGCCGTCAGCGGTCAGAAAACTGTGTTTGGGTTCCATTTGCCTGTATGGTGTTTCGTTGGCCGTCTTTCGGTGCAAAGCCCTCATATTGCCCTCGGTGATGTAATGAACCTTACCATCTGGAGCGACATCCTCAAGATAGACAATGATCTGTGCATCTGATGTGCTTGAGCCCACATAAAGCTGAACCTGCACATGTCCGGTTATCACCATATCACTGTCGAGTGGGGCGGTATCATAGGTAATGAGCAAGGAGTCTCGGCTGTTACGGTCGGTGTAGAGATACGGGGTCTTGAGCCGCCCAGCTACTGACTCGAACCGTGTGCTTACGCCTGTGCTGGCGGCAGTGTCTGCCCGATACGTGTCAAACACATCATTCAGGTCGCGCAGGTCGCGGTGCGCAGGGGCCAGGCGCTTCAGTTCTGCCAGCACCTCACCACGTTCAGTCTCCAATCTGCGGTAACTATTCAGCATCTGTTGGCTCTCTGCGTTGATTGTGCCGCCACCTTGTGCGTAGAGCAGGAGTTTTTTCATACCCATTCCGTTGAGCAGGTTCATGCTGTCGCCACAGACGCGTAGGCGTTCCGTGAGGTGCTCGTAGGTATGGCGGGCATTGTCCCATACGGCCGTACGGTCTGCTGCCAGATACAGTTGTCGCTGCCGAGTTGCTGACGGTGGCCAGGTAGGGCTGCTCTTCCATCGCTCCTGAACCATTGTGAAGTAGTGCACCGGCTCATCCTTTTCAATGCCCGTGGGCATTCCCTTAAGGTGGTAATCGAAGAACCGGAGCACCTCACCTATGTGGTCGTGCCCGCTGGGTCCGGGGTTGGTATGTCCGCAGTTCCACCGACCACCGTGTTCCCATGGGCCCAGTATTAGGCGGTTGTTGCTGCCAGTTAGGGTCAGGTGCCTTTTGACAGCGGCATTCTGGTAGTGCCCGTCATACCAACCGCTCCAGCTATACACAGCTGCCCCAGAGGCATCCTCATCGCGCCATCGCATATGCGGGCTGAATTGGTCAGCGGTCTCGGCTGCCCCGTTGGCAGGTCGCTCGTCACGGAATGTGAGTGTGAGCGCGCCTTCGTGAACGTTCTTATTGGCCCGATGCAGCACTATCATATCATTCAACACTTTGCGGCCGCTGCAGCCGTCAAGGCCAGCCTTCACGGGCAGCACCCCTCTTATGAATCTCCTGGCCTTTGCCGCGTGGGCAGGAAGGGTGTTGGCATCAAGGGCATCGTTGGCCAGGCCCCATTCGCGAGTGAACCACTGATTGTGCATCCCGTTGGGGAACGCATTGTCGAGATACACATCGAAAAGTGAATACATGTTGACTACCGCCTTCACTGCAGGGTGCCTGCGGGTGAGCAGGAACTCGCTCGTGGTGCCGCTGTATGATGCCCCTGCAGCTCCCACTGTTCCATTGCTCCATGGCTGCGCTATAATGTGGTCCACTATCTCGGTCATATCTTCCACCTCCTTGTTACTCCACGGGTGGGGCTGTACACCGCCCGATGCACCGGAGCCCCGTGAATCAATCACCACGACAGCATAGCCGCAGGAAATGATTGGTCTCATGAAATCGCCCAGTGGGCCTATGGGGTTCTTCTTGAACCATTTGTACGGCCACTTGAGTTCGATGCTGCGCCAATATCGAGTCTGATGCAGAATGGTGGGATACTTTTCGCCCTGCGCCCCATTGGGTAGGTACACATCTACTGCAATGGGCACACTGTCGCGCATACGGAGGTAATAGGAGTGCATCTCATACCCCTTGTAGCGCTGGTTGCCCTTCCAGTCGTACTGGGCTGAGAGGAGAGTCTGCCCATCGCTGGGCACATAATCAGTAGTGCTTCTTTTTTGGGCATGAGAGAGGGCTGCACTGCCCATAAGGACGAGTAGAAGGATGATTCGCATGATGCCCGCGAATGTACCCCCGACCATTTTCCCCTAACTGCATAAAAAAAAGCCCGGTGGAACTTCCACCGGGCCTCTTTAAAATGAATGGTAATGGAATCACTTCACCACTACGCGCTCGACTTTGCTCCATGCGTTGGTTGATACGCTGAGCATGTAAACGCCCGGGGCAAGATTGCTCACATCTATGTTCCTGCGGGTATCGCCCATGTACTCTCCCTCTTCGGTGTGCACGGTGCGGCCGCTGATGTCTGTCAGGCTGATGGTGGTGCGCTGCTCGCTGCTGTTGTTGAACCGCACGGTCAGGTCATCGGTGGCAGGGTTGGGCATCACCTGCACCGTGTGCGAGGCATCCATCTGTTGCAGCCCAACAGGGTTGTCGTTGATGATGGCACGAATCACATAGGTGACCTCGAATGCCGCTCCAAACTCCTCAGAGTTTGACCAGCCATTGGTAGGCCAATTGACCCAAGAGGTGCCAGGGGTGAAGATGCCATCACAATAGCCCAGGGTCAAGGTGCTATCGTATTCCACAGCGGTTATGACATATGTGCCCGGGTTGAGCAGCATCGGTCCGCCTTGCATGGGCAGTACGATCACCTCTTCAGTATCTGTCTGGTAGCTGCCCATCACGGTGCTGCCAATGATCTGATTGGGAACTCCGCCCACGGTGCTCCAGATAACGGCCGATGTTGGCTCGGCAGCGCTAGAGTAGCCTTGTGTCACATAGTAAAAGACAGAGTCGAGATAGGTGGTGTTAACAATCTCGAACGAGTTGCCCAGATAGCCGCCCTCGCCAGCGCCTATGCCCAGCGCCCCGGTCACGGTGGCATCATCCCTGCCATACATGGTCTCTGTCACGCCCAGCGTGTAATAGAACGGCAGGGTATTGTTTGAACCGATCTGGTCCGTCTCGTTGAGCACCGCCCAGTAGTCGATGTAGTAGGTGTCAACAATTCCTGGAGGAGTGACACCGATGGTGCTGAAATCGGCACTAGTGCCAGGTGTGAGGGTGCTGGTGCTGGCGCTCGGGGCGGTGCCAAGCAGGTTGAACGACCCATCATACACATCGGCTTCGAGACCCACACCGGTAATGTTCTGCAGGCCACTGTTGCGAATGGTGGCAGTGGCGGTGAGTGGCTGAAGCTGCGACACCGGTACCATCGAATACTCAGAAGGGCCGGCCGAAGCAATGATCTCTGCATCGGTATTCACCAATTGGGTGATAGTCACATCATCGATCAACAGAAGGAACATGTCATTTGAGTTGTTCCTGAACCCGATGCGAACGGTCTGACCGTTGTAGGCCGCCAAAGACTGCATACGGTTTGTCCAAGTGTTGTTCTCGGCAGGAATGGACTGCAGCACAGTGCTGGCCCCGGTGACCGAGGTGGGAGTGCCTCCGGCTGTCCAGATACGCACCTCATACCCATCAGGGAAATCAACATCATAGGCCAATGCGTTCCACGACAGCACACAGTTGGCACCAAGGGTCACGGGTGGGGTCCACATCCAGTCATTGGCAGTTCCGGCAGGCGGGCCGTACCACGAGGTGCTGAATGCAGCAGAGTCATTCACATCATTTGCGAAGTCTTCCAAGCGTTCCCAAGCATCATTCACATAGCTCACTTGTGTTGCCGGGATAAGGCCGTCCCCGTTTATCAGGACCCAGCCGCTCGGAAAAGTGTAGGTTCCTTGTCCGCCTGTCACATCGCCACTGATGCCATCGAAATCCTCTTGGAAGAGGACCTGGGCATGGCCGGTGGCGAACAGGCCAAGGGTCAGACCGATTAATGTAAAGGTTTTTCTCATGATGAAGGTTTTAAGTTTCGATTCGATAGGCAAAGAAAGAGTATCAGATCTGTTCAGCAACAGGAAAATGTCAGATTCTCAAAGATTCGATCAGCAGCTTAGCGCCTGATTGAGGTCTTCAATCAGGTCCTCTGCATCCTCAATGCCGACACTGAGGCGGATGAGCGAATCGAGCACCCCGGTGCGCATGCGGTCCTCGCGCGGTATGCTGGCGTGGGTCATGCTGGCGGGGTGACCGATGAGCGATTCAACTCCGCCAAGCGACTCGGCCAATGAGAAGAGCCGGGTGCCCGAGAGCACCGCCTTAGCAGCCTCTACGGAGTCGTCCTTGAGCGTGAATGAGACCATCCCACCGAAATCGCGCATCTGGCTCTTGGCCACTGCATGCCCGGGGTGCTCTGCGAAACCTGGCCAGTATACCTTTCCAACCTTCGGGTGCTGGCGTAGGAATTCGGCCACCTTCCGCCCGTTGTGGCAATGACGTTCCATGCGCAGGTGCAGGGTCTTGATGCCGCGAAGCACCAGGAAGCAGTCCATCGGACCGGGAGTGGCCCCACAACTGTTCTGAATAAAGGCCAGACGCTCGTGCAGGCCATTGTCTGAGGTGACCAGTGCACCCATCACCACATCCGAGTGGCCGGCCAGGTATTTGGTCACTGAGTGCATGACCAGATCAGCACCCAGATTGAGCGGATTCTGTAGGAAAGGAGTGGCAAACGTGTTGTCAACCGCCAGTATGGCCCCGCATCCTTTGGCTATTTGAGCCATGGCGGCAATGTCCACCACATTCAGCATCGGGTTGGTAGGGGTCTCTACCCAGATAAGGCGGGTCTTGCTGTTCACTTTGCTGCGCACGGCCTCCAGATCGGTCATGGGCACAAAGTGGAAGCGGATGCCATACTTGGCGAATATCTTGGTGAAGATGCGGTATGTGCCACCGTAGAGGTCGTTGGTGCTTATCACCTCATCGCCCGGTTCGAGCAGTTTCACCACTGCATCAATGGCTCCCATGCCGGTGCTGAAACAGAGGCCGTGCGTACCGCCCTCGAGTGCCGCAAGGTTGCGCTGCAGGGCCGATCGGGTGGGGTTGTGCGTGCGCGAGTACTCAAATCCCTTGTGGTCGCCTGGGGCGGCCTGCACATAGGTCGAGGTCTGAAAGATGGGGGTCATGATGGCCCCGGTGCTGGGGTCGGGCTCAATGCCCGCGTGGATGGCCTTGGTGCCGAATCGCATCTCTTTTTGCATGGCCGCGAATGTAGGGGAGGGCCCAGCCCGTTGCACATTTGCCCCATGAACATCGACCTGACCGGATTGAATGCGCTGGTATGCGGAAGCACCTCGGGCATTGGCAAAGAAGTGGCCCTACAGATGGCTCGCAGCGGGGCGAACGTGACGCTGTTGGCCCGCGACCCAAACCGTCTTGATGCAACGCTCAAAGAGCTGCACCGCAACCCTGAGCAGTGCCACGGTACCCTTTGTGCCGATTTCACTGACCCCGCTTCGCTGCGCGAAGTCATCGGTGCGCACGTGGCAATGGGCAACATTTTCCACATCGTAGTGAATAATACCGGTGGCCCTGCGGCCGGCAAGGCCATCGACTCGGCAACTGATGCGTTCGTTGCGGCATTTACCGCTCATCTGCTCTGCAATCAGATACTGGTGCAGGCTGTGGTGCCGGGCATGAAGGCCGCTGCGCAGGGCCGTATCATCAACATCATCTCCACATCGGTAAAACAGCCTTTGCCCGGACTCGGGGTATCGAATACCGTGCGCGGTGCTGTGGCTAACTGGGCCAAGACACTGAGCGTGGAGCTTGCCCCATACGGCATCACAGTGAACAATGTGCTGCCCGGTGCCACCGAGACAGGCCGCCTGAGATCAATTATTGATGGGAAGGCGAAGCGTACCGGCCATGCAGAGGAAATGGTACGTGACGAGATGCTGGCCGAGATACCGATGGGCCGATTTGCCCAGCCGTGGGAGGTGGCCGCAGCAGTTGTGTTTCTTGCTTCGCCAATGGCCGCATATATTAATGGTATAAACCTACCTGTTGATGGTGGCCGGACGGGCTGCCTGTGAGTTTAGGAGAGGGGTGGGCCAGTTGGTAGGCTGGTCTTTCAGTTCATCGGGGCATTTCGGATCGGATTGTTACGAATCAATTTTCTCCTGATCATTGGCCCTTTGGCCCGATTGACAAGCATCATCTGCCCCATGGGCCTGCCCGCTACATTTGCCCACCATGCCAGCTACGACCCTGCACATCACCGACCCGGTCTTCACCGGTACGCCCGCCAACGGCTATGGGCCCATTGACCGTTTCTTCCTGCATCTTATCCGCGATGAGCGCGACCTGCCCTTTATCCATCTCTGTCTGCGCATCAGCTTCACCATTTTGCCTATTGCCGTTCTGCTCTATTGGCCGGGCATGTTCAGATGGTGGTTAGCGGCACTCTACCTCGGAATAAACTGGAGCCTGTTCATGGGCCGCTACATCCTCATGCTCCATTGCACCAGTCACCGCGCGCTGTTCAAGAGCGAATACGGCTGGATGAACAAGTTGATCCCGTGGTTCTTCGGACCATTTTTCGGTGAGACACCCGAGACCTATTACGCTCACCACATGGGCATGCACCACCCCGAGAATAACCTTGATGATGACCTGAGCACCACCATCCACTACCAGCGCGACAGTTTCCGTGGGTTCATGCACTATTTCCTACGGTTCTTCTTCCTCGGCCCGTTTGACCTCACTTCCTATTTCAGCCGGAAGAACCGCCCCAAGCTTCGGAGCAATTTCATGGTAGGGGAACTGAGCTGGTATGCCTTCGTTATCGTCCTATCGCTGTTCAACTGGAAGGCCACACTGGCTGTGTTCGTCATTCCAATGGTATTCACGCGCTTCATGATGATGGCCGGAAACTGGGGCCAGCATGCTTTTGTTGACCGCAATGACCCGGGCAACTGCTATCGCAACAGCATCACATGCATCAATTCGGGCTACAACAAGGCGTGCTTTAACGATGGGTACCACATCATCCATCACATCAAGCCCAACATGCACTACACCGATATGCCAGTGGAGTTCCAACAGAATCGGGACACGTATGCCCGCGAACGCGCCATCGTTTTCGAGGGCCTGGATTTTTTCCTGGTATGGTTCCTTCTCATGACCAAGAACTACCGCAAGCTGGCCCGCCACTTCGTGCATCTCGATAGCACATATAATAATGATGACGAGGTGATTGCCTTCCTAAAGGAGCGGGTGAAGAGGTTCTGAACGCGATGGAGCCTTCAACCCAGGCTCATCTCCAGTTTTTCTATCTCTGTTGAAGATGGTGGGGTGGAACAGTGCAACTGAAGCTGTTCGTAGTGAATCTGTACCTGTGTGAAAGGTAGCGGCAGGATCTTGCCGTCCCACGTGGGCAGTACCATGTGCCGGCCCACAAAAAAGCGGGCCGCCACCACGGGCACCCCGGCCTCATTGCCCATGATCAGCGCTCCGGGTTTGGCCCTGCGCACAGGGCCAGCGGGCCCATCGGGGGTGACTACTGTGGCATAGCCCTGTCGCAGCAGGCCGATTATCTCCTCCAGCGCCTTCTTTCCACCATGCCCGCTCGAACCGAAGGCGAGGTGCCCTACTCCCATCACCCGTAAGATAAAGTGTATGGGCCGCATCGATAGCACAGGGTGCTGCATCCAGACCTGAGACCCACCGACACGGAGGTGTGTAAGGAAATAGACCGGCAACCACTGATGCCAGAAACAGAGCACATGGCCACCGCTGGGAACCTGCCCCACGTGCCTTACCCTAAGGCTCAGACCCCAGGGAACCGCTATGACGAACCACAGCGCACATGCGATGGCCCCAAAAAAATTGGCCGCCCAAAGGAGCGGCCAAGGAGAATCAATCACAGTGCGCGCGGCCATTGTTCGGGCCGAGGACCGGTTCAGTTGAACTTGGCGCGGTTGTCAACTATGTCGGCCTTCTTCTTCAGCGATTCATATACCTCATAGTCCACTCGGCTGATGTAGGTATTGGCCAGGTTCAGCTTGCTCGCGTCATAGTTGTCAGTGGCCGGTGCATCTATCACACCTGTAACCTGAACAGCGTAAACACCCTGCTCGCCCTTAATCGGTTTGCTGATCTGCCCGGCCTTGAGAGCGGCAATGGTGCCTATCAGTGCCGGCTCGCGCCCGAAACCGGGAACGGCCACTGCGGCAAACTGGATGCCTTCGCGCACCTCAAGCGGTTCGCTCAGCTTATCGGCCACAGCCTGCATCTCGGTGGCACCGTTCAGCGCAGCGGCAATGGCCTCTATGAACTGAGCCGCTTTCTTATCCATGCGCACTGCTGCGGTGACCTGCTCGCGTACATCATCGAGCGGGGCGGTCCCTTTTTCGCGCACAGCGGTCAACTTGGCCACTACGAACGTGTTGCCGAATTCGAACACCTTGTCGCCAGTGGCGCCTTTCTCGGCACCGAACGCCCAGCGGATCATCTCGCGTGGGCTCTCGAGGCCGGCCACCACACGGTCGTTCTCTTTCAGGTTGCTCGCCATGCGCTTGTTGTAGCCTTTTTCGGTGATGATGGTCTCCCACGACTCATCGGTGCTGAGGCCGCGCATAAAGGCATCGGCCTCTCCGAACATGGTCTGGTAGGTCTTGTTGCCGGCCTCGACAGCACGCTCAACCCGCGCTATCTGTCGCTTCTCGCTACGGCCTTTCTGGTCCATCACCTCAATGATATGCTGCCCGAACTGCGACTCGACCAGTACGAGGTCGCCTTTCTTGCCATTGAAACAGGCATCGTTGAACGGTTGCACCATCATGCCCTCGGCAAAATAGCCCAGGTCTCCACCCTTGGCACCCGAGCCCGGATCCTCAGACAGGGTCTTGGCCATTTCCTCAAATTTCTTGCGGTCGGCCTTCAACACAGCCAGTATGCTATCGGCCTTTGCCTTGGCTTTCACTGCGTCACCCGCCTTGCTCGGGGTGATCAGGATATGGCGGGCCTTTACCGAATCGGGTGCCGATTTGATATCGACCACCTTGGCCAACTGATAGGCCCCGTTCTCAAAGTACGGCCCTATCACGCTGCCTTTGGGCAGGCTGAACAGGACGCTGTCGGTCTGGCCCTTGCCTTTGCCCGCCCACATGGCATTGTAGCGCTTATCTGAGTTGCGGTTTACAAACACCGTGTCGTTGTCAGTGGTCTTGAACTCTTCGACCAACCCTGTGGCCCAGTTCAGCACCTTCTCATTGTCCTCTTGCGATGGCACTACTTTAAAGGCCACATATTCAATGTCGCGGCTGGCCTCTTGCTCGTATTTCTTGATGTTCTTCTGGTAATATTCGTTCAGCTCGGCATCGGTCACAGCTATGGTCGAGTCGCTCACCGTGGCATAGCGCTTCACCACCATGGCTGCGGTGTAATTAGTGTTGCGTGCCACGTGGTCGGCCTTGGCCATGGCGCTGGTCACATACAGGCCCTTTTTCACCAGGGTGCTGTATTTCTCTTCCCTGCGCAGACGCTGTATGTCGCGCTCAAAGGCCAGCCAGCGGGTCTTGCGATCGGGGTCGCTCTCCAGTCCTTTCAAGAATGCGATGACCTGCTGCTGATCGAACTGCTGGGTCTGTGGATTTGTGAAGGCCCGCACCACCTGTGCGTGCGGACGGTTGCCCTGCACCATGTCAAACAACTCCTCTGATGTGACAAGGATACCCAGCTCGTCCATCTGGCTGCCCATCACGCTGTTGCGCACCAGTTGGTTCCAGGTCTGCTCGCGTATCTGGTCCTGGGTGTTGGCATCTACGGTGGTGCTGTTGAAATTGAGCTTGTAGTTCTCAATGGCCTCGTTCACCTGACGCTCAAATTCCTGACCTTCAATGGGCTCTCCCCCTAACTCGCCTATCTGGGTCTGCCGGCCCATGCGTATGAACCCGGCCGATGTGAGCAGATCGGTGAGGATGAATAGCGCCAATGCGCCACCTACCAGTACGAGAAGGAGCGTTGACCGCTCGCGTATCTTGCCTATTACCATGACAATGCTTGCTGTTCTTTGATAAGGGGCGCGAATATACAATTCTGGCCCACATGCCGAGCGGTTGTTTCTGAGGCTGGACGATGGCTGTATCCGCGCTGTTAACAGGGCTGTACCGACAGCCGATGAGCTTAATGAGACCCTTTCATTGCCAAGGGCCGAAAATCTGATAAACGACTCAGGACAGGCGGGTTATCACCCAACCGGAGCCATCAGAACATACCAGCACCTTGAATCGCATGCCTTGGGCCTTGCCCATGCGGCTCACCAAAAGGCCCGGCCCTCGGCTACGCCATGTCCAGTCGGCCCGAACCAGGTGGAAGGCTTCGCCCACGGCAAGCGAGGTAAGGAACGGGGTGAGCCAATGTGTGCGGCCATCGTGCGGCATGAGTGCCTCGGCTTCGGCAGCTGTGATCTTGCGGCTCTGCATCTTGGTGGTGTCCTTGGGTATCCTTTTCATGGCTACGGGTTTCCATTAGGTGGCAATTCGCGGGTGGTTGAGGGCTGTAACCGTTTTTCAGATCACATCCCTGCGTTGGTGGTTCAGTATCGATCTCCAAATTTACATATACGTATCTTATCTGTGCACCATCGTTCATTTATGGATCTCTAACGATGTCAATACGTTCAATTGCGATATTCTATAGATCAACATCGATAAGATAAAGATCATATACGATAAGATTCAGATCACATCCGTACAAGAGCAGATCAGGCGCGTCCACGGAAACTACCTTCTGGCAGGCGGAAATGACCTGATAGGAGGTGGAGACGCTAAGCCGGGTGGCGCAACGGAATAACTTACCCGCGCAGATGCCCGGCCCCGTGGCGCATGGGCTCTGCCGCACGGGCATGCGGCCCTACCAATGGCCTCAGTTCAACGATGCCAGCTCTGTCTCAAGCCCACCGCGGGTGGTGGGGGTAAGGCGCATCTCGAGGCGGGCACCGGGGCGTACATCGGTCGGTATCACAGCCATGTACGGGTTGCCGTCCATAATGGAGTACCCCACCAGCCTCACCTTCCGGCCCACCGGCACACCGCTGAAAGTCACTTTGCCGGTGCGTGGGTCGTAGTGGCCTGCCATCACGCTTTTGATGTCGTCAAACACCATGCGCACTGTGGGATGCATGGCCGTGTCAATGCTCACGGCCAGCTCGGTGGTGTTGGATTCGTCCACAAACCGGTCGCAGTTTATCCAGCCCAGCTCTCCGCTCTTCATCAGGTAGACATCGGCCTCGGCCTGGTTCTGTGCCTGGGCCTCCAGATTGGCCATCACCTTGCGGTCGCCCTCCCATTTGGCTATCCGCGCCTCATATTCCTCTTTGCTTATCTGCTTGCCGTTGAGGTAGAATTCCTCGCGGAAGGTGGTGTGGCCCGTGTAGCGCGGCACCCAGTCAAAGCGGCCGCTGCGGTCGGTGCGGCCCACAAAGGTCTCCATCGGTTCGCCACCGTCCTCTTTGGCAAAGCGCACCTCAAATTCCTTTCCCTGGGCCACCCGGGCCTGACGGCCATTTGTGAAAGCCTCTAACAGGATGGTGCCGGCTGTCTCCAACATGCGCCCTCCGCTCTGGGTGTGCAGGTCGGCCTGTATGATGTTTCCTTGGCCATACACCTCGGTCAGTTCAAGCTGCATCTGTGGCGGCACCTGTCCGTTTGAGGCACATAGCGTCTTGGCAGGTATGTGTATCACCGTGCCGAGCTCTCCGGTTATCAGGTTGTCCTTTCGCGGATCTATCTCGAAGAATTGAACAGGCAGCGGCATGTACTCGCTGAGCGTGGCGCATTCCGGCATACGGCTCACCTTGCTCACCACCACTTCGAGCACCAGTTCGGTGGGCACGGTGCGGGCCGAGAGGTCCACTATCTCAATCTGCTCATCGGTGGCGCCCAGATCGCTGAGCAGCTTGGCTATGCTTGTGGCCCTGCCGGTGGTTATCATGTTACGTTCAGGCAGGCCGTGGGCGTTGCTGATGGGGCCTTCAATGCCGAAACGCACTTTACCGCCCTTGGGCACTTGGCCGTACACACTCTCCACCACGCGGGCAGTGCTACCTGTCAGGTCTTTGCTGTTCCAGGCAAAGAACACGTTGTGGCGCGGAACTGTTGATTGACCGATCACCTCGATGATGGAACAGGTCATGATCAGGATGGTTGCTGCAATGGTTCGCATGGCATGTGGGTTTTGATGATGTGCCAACGCAGGCTATGCCCGATCATTGTGCAATTCTCAGAGCCACACTACATGCGTCTTTTTCTCTCGTTCATGCTGATGGGCGTCTGCCTGACGGCCCTGGCACAGCGAACGGCCTTTCGCGATGAGGTGCGCGCCCCCGCCCCTGAGTATGCCGACCAGGCCAACTGGAGCGCCCTGCCGTTCCGCACCGATGCGGCCGACCATGTCCCAAAGGGCGAGGTGTGGGTCAGCGACTCGCTCAAAGGGGTCGATGTCTTCTACGTCTATCCCACACTCTACAGCCGTGGCCCGCTCTGGAATGCCGATGTACGCTGGAAAAAACTCAACCGGAAAATAGATAATTGGCCGGTGCGCATGCAGGCCAGCGTGTTCAACGCCTCGTGCAGGGTGTTTGCCCCGCGCTACAGGCAGGCCGTTGTGGGGGTGTTCTATAGCCCCAGTGCCGATGGCGATCTGGCCCTCGACCTGGCCTATCAGGATGTGCGCAGAGCGTTCCTCTATTATCTGGAGCATCACAACCAGGGGCGGCCTTTCATCATTGCCGGGCACAGCCAGGGCACCGCGCACACGCGCAGACTGCTGGCCGAGTTTATTGACACCACCGCGCTGAGACACCGCATGGTGGCCGCGTATGTGATAGGTCTGCGGGTGTCGGCCGACATGTATAAGGTGCTGCGGCCATGCCCCGATGCCACGGCCACAGGTTGCTACGTCACGTGGATGAGCTACCGCGAAGGGCACATTCCCATGGGGCAGTTCCACGTTGGGGCCGAGAGCATCAATCCCATCACGTGGCGGCCCGACACCACTGCCGCGCTGCAAGGGCCGGGTATAGGAACAGTGGTCATGTCGTTGGACAGAGTAATGCCCGGAGTAACCACCGCCCGCACAGTTCAGACCTCCGGGGGCCGATTGCTCTGGGTGCGCACAAGGGCCCCGTGGTTCCGCGGTTGGAAAAACCTCCACGTGGCAGATTATGGCCTTTTTTACATGGACATCAGGGCCAATGTGAAGGCCCGGGTTGAGGGATTCTTGAAATGAACCCTGATATCATCCGCTGAGATGGGTCGGGGTGAAAATCAGGAGTTGACATGGGGTCCTTAACGGGTTGGCATCAGTTCCAATTTGGCGCCACACCTCACGTTAACACCTTGTAGTTTATTTTGACCGAAAGAGCGAGCGAAATTCGCCCTCTCCATGGACCGCAAGATCATACGTAGAGTAGTGGGTCTGGCCATAGTGGCCATCCTTGGGCTGGTATTCACTCAGTTGTACTGGGTGCGTCAGGCCCTCGACCTGCGCGAGCGCGAGTTCAACGACCGCGTGAGCGTGGCCCTGCAGGAGATAGGGCAGGAGGTCATGATGCTCAATGGCGATACCACCAGTGTGCCAAATGTGCGGCAGATGAGCTCAAATTACTTTGTGGTAAGCACCACCGATACCCTGCACCCTTACCTGCTCGAAAGGCTGCTGCGCGATGGTTTCGGGCGCCATCAGCTCAAAGTCGACTTCGAATACACACTCTACGACTGCTTTACTGACAGCGTGGTGTTCGGTCACATGGTGCGACAGGGCCAGCGCATGCGTGCCGGCAAGGAGCGGCCCGTTTTGCCGAAACTGCAGGGTGAAGGGCACTATTTCGGGGTGTATTTCCCCGATAAGCAGGGGTACATCACCGGGCAGATGGGTTTCTGGGTGTTCAGCAGCTCGGCCCTGCTGGTGGTCATAGTCTTTTTCGGCTACACCTTGGGCGTCATCCTCCATCAAAAGAGATTATCGGAGATAAAGAATGACTTCATCAACAATATGACCCACGAGTTCAAGACCCCGATAACCACCATAACGGCCAGCTCAGAGATGCTGTTGGGCGGACGCATGGAGGGCGATGCGGAGAAGCGTAGAAGGTACTACCAGATCATTCTTGACGAGAGCAACCGGCTCAAACTGCAGGTGGAGAAGGTGCTGCAGATGGCACAGTTTGACAAGGAGCACATCAGGCTCAGCCACGACCTGCTGAACATGGACGACCTGCTGAGCGATGCCGTCAACGGTGTGCAGGTGCTGCTTGAAGAGCACCGATGTCAGATAGAGTGGCGACTCAAGGCCCAGAAGACGGCCGTAAGTGTAGATGCACTGCACATGACCAATGTGCTGCGCAACCTGATTGATAATGCAGTGAAATACGGCCCTGACGGTCAGACCATCGTGCTCAGCACCGCTGATGACGAGGCCGGGATCAGGGTGTCGGTATCCGATCAGGGACCGGGCATAGCCAAGAATCTTCACAAGGAGATCTTCGGCAAATTTTACCGGGTGCCCACGGGCGATGTGCACAATGTGAAAGGCTTCGGCCTCGGTCTCTACTACGTGCGCAGCATCGTGTCGGCCCATGGCGGACGTGTGCTCTTGCAGAGCGAACCGGGGCATGGCTCCACTTTCTCAGTCATCATTCCGAATGCATAGCTCAATAGAATGGGATACAAGATCTTGTTGGTAGAGGACGACCCGAATCTGGGCATGGTGGTGAGCGACCTGATAGAGATGGAGGGCCACCTGGTGCAATGGAGCCGCGATGGGTTGGCCGCACTGGCCGACCATGGGGCTTTCAGGCCACAGCTGTGTGTGATAGATGTGATGCTGCCCAAGAAAGACGGCTTTCAGGTGGCTGCGGCCATCAGGCGCACCGATCCCAAGGTGCCCATCATATTCCTCACCGCACGCGACAGGGAGGAGGACCGGGTAAAGGGGTTTGAGACCGGAGCGGATGATTACATCACCAAGCCTTTCAGCAACCGCGAGTTCATACTTCGCCTCGATGCCATCTTGAAGCGATGCTATGGCACCATGGTGCCCGAACAGCCCGACCATAAGCTGGGAAAACTGGTGTTCAGCCCACAGTCGCACACCCTCACCGGGCCCGAAGGCGCAAGGCACCTCACCCCGCGCGAGAGCGAGACCCTCGAATTGTTCTGCCGCCATCAGGGGCGCACCCTGAGCCGCGAGGACATCCTGAAGGCCGTGTGGGGCAACGATGATTATTTCACCGGCCGCAGTCTCGATGTGTTCATAACCAAACTGCGCAAGCACCTCAGTCCCGACCCCGATGTGCGCCTCGTCAATGTGCACGGGGTGGGTTTCAGGCTCGAAGTGGGGCCTTGAGCCTCACGCCACACCGCTGCCGCTCTGCACGGCCACATCGGGCCTCACAAAGACCAGTCTGCCATCGACATCCTCTGCCATCAGCACCATGCCCTGGCTCGATATGCCCTTCAGGTCGCGCGGTGCAAGGTTGACCAGCACACATACCTGTCGGCCCACCACCTCTTCTGGGGAGTAGTGCTCGGCAATGCCCGAAACGATGGTGCGGGTATCGAAGCCCGTATCGACCGTGAGTTTCAGCAGTTTCTTGGTCTTGGGCACCCGTTCGGCCTCCAGAACCGTGGCTATGCGGATATCCATCTTCTGGAAATCCTCAAACGCGATGGTGGGTTTCTGTGGCTCCACGGCCTTGGTCACGGTCTGTGCCGAGGCATGAAGTTTCTGCACCTGTGCCTCCACCTGCTCATCGGTGAACGGGGTGAACAGCAGCTCGGCCTGTCCGATGCTGTGGCCACCGTTTAGTAGCACCACAGGCACATCCTTCCACGAATCAAGGGTCTCCAGCCCCAGCATTGAGGTGAGTCTGGCCGAAGTGTAGGGCAGGAATGGAGCAATCACATTACGCAGGTGTGCGGCCACATTCAGAGCTGTAGCTATCACACGGGCAGCATGGTCCGGGTCTGTCTTTATGGTTTTCCAAGGCTCATTATCAGCGAGATACTTGTTTCCAAATCTCGCCACTTCCATCGCCTCAATTAATCCCATCCTGAAATTGAATCCATCAAGCCAAAACCCAACTCTGTGGAGATTTCCAAGTACACGCTCCATCGCATCGGCATCAACATCAGCCTCTGGCACTTTGCCCTCAAAAAACTTGTGTGTCAGCACCACGGCCCTGTTCACAAAATTGCCGAGTATGGCCACCAGCTCGTTGTTGTTGCGGGCCTGATAGTCTTTCCAGGTGAACTCACTGTCCTTGGTCTCAGGCATTATGCTGGTCAGCACATACCGCATGGTGTCCAGTCGGTCAGGGAATTCGGCTGTGTACTCGTGCAGCCAGATGGCCCAGTTGCGCGAGGTGCTCAGTTTCTGTCCTTCAAGGTTGAGGAACTCGTTGGCGGGAACATTCTGGGGCAGTATGTAGCTGCCATGGGCATGCAGGATGATGGGGAAGATTATGCAGTGAAAAACGATGTTGTCCTTGCCGATGAAGTGCACCAGCCGTGTATCGCTGCCTTTCCACCAGGGCTCCCAGTCCTGGCCGTTGTCGGCACACCACTGGCAGGTGGCCGATATGTAGCCGATGGGTGCATCGAGCCACACGTAAAGCACCTTGCCATCGGCCCCGGCCACAGGCACCTTCACGCCCCAGTCGAGGTCGCGGGTCATGGCCCGGGGCTGCAGACCGGCATCGAGCCATGAGTCGCATTGGCCCAACACATGTTTTTTCCACTCAGCGGGCGCATGATGCTCTTTGCCATCTACCGTTCCGTGGTCAATGAAGCCGCGCACAAAATCCTGATAGCGGTCCATGGGAAGGAACCAGTGCCGGGTGCTGCGCAGTATAGGGGCCTTTCCACTCAGTGTGGAGGTGGGGTTTATAAGATCGGTAGGGCTGAGCGATGTGCCGCAACGCTCGCATTGGTCGCCATAGGCTCTGTCGCTGGCGCACTTGGGGCAGGTGCCCACTATGTAGCGGTCGGCCAGAAACTGCTGATGCTCCTCATCAAAGAACTGCTCGCTCTCCTGCACCGTGAACACGCCCCTATCGTTCAGGTCGGTGAAATACCGCGATGCCGTCTGGTGGTGCAGCTCGGAAGATGTGCGGTGGAAGATGTCGAAATCGATGCCGATGCTGGCGAACGCATCCTTATTGATGGCGTGGTAGCGGTCAACGATCTGCTGCGGGGTCACACCATCCTTCTTGGCCTTGAGGGTGATGGCCGCCCCATGCTCATCGCTGCCACAGACAAAGAGAACCTGCTCACCCTTTAGGCGCAGGTACCGCACATAGATATCGGCCGGGAGGTAGGCACCCGCCAGATGGCCCAGGTGGATGGGGCCGTTGGCATAGGGCAATGCAGAGGTGATGAGGTGGCGCTTGGGCTGTTGCACGGCAAATGGACT
>JBIKWM010000064.1:0-4693 GCA_044356305.1 Flavobacteriales bacterium | reverse complement strand
GCCCAGATCCGGGTGCGTGTGGCAAGACCAGTTCACATCACCGGCAATTTTGTGCAGAGCGCCTTTCGTGCCAACGACCAGGTGCTCGGCTTGTATTATGAGGTGGAGGCTATGGATGCCATTGATTTCCCCACCATCGCCCCGGCCATTGACGAAGTGATGCGCACCGGACAGCAACTCTATTGGGCCTCGTTGAAAGAGATCGGCCCGGACAACCTCTCGTTCGAGATTGACCGGGCCGCCCTTTCGGCATATTTGGCGCTGATCAGCGGCTGCTGATGAATGCGTTCAGATCGGTGATGCTCTGCTCCCACTCAAATGCATCGTTCACTTTCCAGTAATTGCCGATGTCGTAGGTGTAAGCATACGCGTATTTGGCCAGGTCGAGGCGGGTCTGTTCCCAGCCCATTAGTTTGACCAGATCGCGCACCTGATCGGCTGTGAGGCAGTTGGTGCTTATCATGGTCTTGGCCTGCGAAAGTTTGGTCTCGTCCCACGTTTTGCTGGCGATGCTCTGTTTCATGCCTGAGAACTGCCCTTGGTCAATGGGCCAAGGGCAGCCTATGGGGCCGGTGTATCCGGGCATTACGTAGTGTGGGGGGCGCGAGGCCTGTATGGTCTGGTTCACAGTCTGCACCTCCTGATAGGTGGGCAATCCGGCCGGAGTGTTGACGCCAATGCCGCTCACGTTCACACTCATGTTGGTGCTGCCCGACATGCCGAAAGAGGAGGATGTGGATGTTGAACTAGCCTGAACCGAGGTGCCCCCTGTTGTGGTGGACATATTGGTGCTGCCACCGCCCGAGCTCACCGCAACGGAAGTAGAGACACCTGCAGGAGGTGTGCTCACCACAGTGGCCTGGGGTGCAGGTGCCAGCCCCGGGATGGGTTTGGAACCCTCGAGTTTAATGACCAGATCGCCTGTGGCCGCACTGTGCTTCACCTTGTAGGTGTATTCCTTTCCGAATTCGCTGAGGAAAACAGTCTTATCAGCCGACCCATAGGTATCATCGTCAAAAATGAACTTGAGGCGGTTGCTCTGCTGCGAAACCCCATCGACCCTCACGCTGGTCTCTGGATTGGCATTCTGCGCCACCCCGTTCAAAATGAGGTGAAACGGGTGGCCGTCCTCTGAGAATACGATAAGGTTGTTGGTCTGTGCGATGGCCCAATTGGCCGATGCTGACATGAACAGGGCGAGTAGTGTCTTCTTCATTTTCTGGTGATTCTTAATGATGCTGCAAAGGTGGTCAAAGCCGCGTGGCCTGTCAAAAACCACGCCACATGGATGATGTTCATGGAGTAATGTACTTCTCGCGCCTGACGCCACGGTTGCGAGCATCGACATCGGGCACATATACCCACCGGCCTTGCTCAAAAACAAGCCCATCGTGGCTCATATCAGGCCCGTAGAATTGATAAATACCCTTTAAGTAGGGCTCTTTTGGGGCCAGATGGTCCATCACGACCATTCCCATCCTCTCATCAAGATTCAATGACATTGTAACATCCTCGGCATACTCGAAGATGAGGCGATGCTTGGGCCTGCGGTCAACGCGAATGATGGGTTCGCCCAAAAGCGCCCGGCCTTTAACAAGGCTAAGCACATCCACCACTTTACGGCTGCTGAGGTTGTCCTTACCATCCCAACCAATGAGCAGGTAGTACGGTTTTTTCTTGTAGCGGGCGCTGACCACGCGGTAATAGAGCGCTCCGTACCAGGCATCGGGCATCAGCCTGCGGCCCTCCATGTTCTCATCGGCCAGGTCGGTGCTGTCGCGCAGCACGGTGGCCTGCACCATTCCCTTTGCATCGCGGTGCAGCACCACGCAGTGGTAGCCCATGGTGCCATCTGAGTGGAGAGTGTTCCAATTCAAGAGGCGCACCGCCCCATCGTCCGAGCTTATCTGGCCGAGATACGGAAGGCTGTCAAGTGCCTCACCTATCTGCGGCACCCCACGGTAGGCCGCGGTGATGTGCTGCTCCATGCGCAGCGCAGCGGCATAGGCCACCGAGTCATTCTGCGCGGCCCGGATCATTTGGCTCCAATGTGCAAGACTGTCACGCAGCGCCACCGCACCCCCTTTGGGCTGAGCCATGGCATTGGCACTGATCGCAAGAATAAAAAACACTATACGCAGCATGCTCGGACAACTGGAAGACATGAGCAAAGATCGCCATGGGCGTACCGAGACGCCATTACCTATTGAACGAGGTCATCACCTGACCTATGTCCATGCAAGAGAACGCGAGTGTTGCCTCTGCAGCCTTTGAAATTGACGGTTCCACCTTCAGGAGGTCATCAGCGGTCCATTGACCCAGCACATAGTCAACCTGACGGCCCTTGGCAAAGTCGCTACCCACCCCGAACCGAAGACGCGCATAATCGATGGAACCCAGCACTTCGCTGATGCTCCTGAGGCCATTGTGGCCCCCGTCAGACCCTTTGGCACGCAGCCGTATGGTACCCACGGGCAGTGCAAGGTCATCTGTTATGACCAGCAGATTCTGCATTGGCACCTTGGCCTCTTGAAGCCAGTAATTGACCGCCTTGCCACTCAGATTCATGTAGGTGGTCGGTTTGATGAGAACCAATGTGCGACCCTTGTGGCGTACCTCGCACACATCGGCCAGACGGCCAGGCCTGAAAACAGCGGTGGATGCCCGTGCGAGGGCATCCACCACTTTGAAACCTATGTTATGTCTGGTCTCAGCGTACTCCGCTCCCGGATTGCCGAGCCCTGCGATGAGGTATTTCATCGCCTGTCAGGATCATTTCTTGGCCGGGGCCGCAGCAGCCTCGGTCACCATGCCTCGCTTGGCCTGAACGTGAACGATGATCTGGTTGGGGTTCTCGGTAAGTTCAACCCCTGGCACATTCATAGCACCGATCTTGACGCTGTCGAGAGCATTGAGGCTGCTGATGTCGACTATGATGCTGGCTGGCATATCCTTGGCCAGGCCGCGCACCTTGAGTTTGCGCATCACCTGTACAAGTTTGCCACCAGCGCGTACACCAGGCGATGTGCCAGTGAGCGTTACCGGCAGTGATATGTTCACCGGACGATCGTCAAGTACCTGCTGGAAATCGACATGCAGTATTGCACCCGAAACAGGATGAAACTGAGCGTCTTTCAGCACGGTGTCGTACACTTTGCCATCTACATCGAGCTGTACGATGCGCACGTGCGGTGTGTAGATGACACCATGCAATGGGCGCTCCTCAACATTGATGTTGATGTTCTCTTTGCCACCATAAATGATGCACGGGACATGCCCAGACCTGCGGGTCTGTTTTGCATCGGCCTTCCCGAGGGACCTCCTTACAGTTGCTTTAATCCCGATCTTTTCCATTGTCAGATTGATGATTGGTTTTGGTTGATTGATGAATGAATTTCAGTTAGGTAATGTTGGTTGCAGCCCGCTATGCTCAGAAGATGAAGTTCGAGCTGATGCTCTCGTAGTTGTGGGCCTTGCGGATGACATCGGCAAAGATGTTGGCCACACTCAGCACGGTTATCTTCTCATTCTTCTGCTTGAGCGGAATGGTGTCGGTGGTGATGAGCTCTGTCAATGCCGATTTCCTGATCCTGTCATGTGCATCACCGCTCAAAAGCGGGTGTGTGATGCAGGCCCGTACGCTGCGGGCACCATGGTCCATCATCATCTCGGCTGCTTTGCAAAGGGTGCCACCGGTGTCGATAATATCATCGCACAGAATCACATCCTTATCTTTCACCTCCCCTATCACGGTCATGAAGTCGACCTTATTGGCCACCCTACGCTGCTTGTAGCAGATGGCGAGGTCGACATTAAGGTACTTGGCATATGCATTGGCCCTGCGGGTACCGCCCACATCAGGGGTGGCCATTATCGGGTCGGGAAGGTTGAGTCCCTTTATGTAGTCGAGAAAAAGGAATGACGAGAAAAGGTGATCGACAGGGATGTTGAAGAAACCTTGGATCTGGTCGGCATGCAGGTCCAAAGTCATGACGCGCTCGGCCCCTGCAGCTTCGAGCATATCGGCCACCAGCTTGGCACCTATCGGCACGCGAGGCTTCACCTTGCGGTCTTGCCGCGCCCATCCGAAATACGGTATCACTGCCACAATGCGCTTGGCCGATGCCCTTTTGGCGGCATCGATCATCAGCAGCAGTTCCATCAGGTTGTCGGCCGGTGGGAATGTGCTCTGGATGATAAAAACATCATCGCCCCTGATGCTCTCGTCAAAACTGGGTTCGAACTCACCGTCCTTGAACCGGATGATGGTCTGATTGCCCAACCCGGCACCGTGTGCAACAGCTATGCGCTCGGACAGGTAACGCGTGGCATCGCCTGTGAATATGCGTACGTTGAATGCCATGGCTTTTTCGGGGGGCACGAAGATAATCGATCAGCCCGAACCGCCAAGTAAGCTTATGCGCTGACGATCAGGTGTCTGGCGCGCAGGGCATCATCGCGCAGCACCCGCAGCTCCACTTCGCCTATGTTGAGTACTGGGTCGAGGTCGCTGTGCAACACGTTGCCGATGCCCGCTGCACTGAGCATCGCGCTGTACAATCGGGCAGTGGGCATGTCAGCATATGTGGCCACAACCACCCAGTCGGCCTCGCGCAACATGGCGTTATCAGGCAGCAGCCTGGGCCGATGCCTCCTTCTTGTCAGCATCAGGATCCACTGGCCGTGGCGGCAG
>JBIKWM010000021.1:0-56254 GCA_044356305.1 Flavobacteriales bacterium | reverse complement strand
GCCCACCAATGGCACCATCACGGTGTTCAACACCGATGGAACGTACACCTATCAGCCTGATCCAGGGTTCGTGGGAGTTGACACTTACACTTACTACACCTGCGACAATGGCACGCCATCGCTCTGCGACACTGCCACTGTTACCATCACTGTTGTAGGTCCGTTCGTGTTCACCAACAATCCTCCGGTGGCCAACCCGGATGATTATGTGACCTACGTGGATGTAGCGGTGAATGCCACAGTCATTCCGAATGACTATGACATGGACACCACCGATGTGATCACCGTGACCGGCATTGTCACCCAACCTTCGAACGGTACGGTGACCATCAACCCGAACGGCACATTCACCTACACCCCTAACAGTGGCTATGTGGGTGAGGACACCTTCATCTACAACCTCTGCGACAATGGCAACCCCGGCCCGCTCTGCGATACGGCTCTGGTCACCATTCACATCCTGAGCAACCCACCTGCCGGCAACCTGCCTCCGGTGGCTGTGGATGATGCCTACATAACAGAGGTGAACCTGCCCGTATCTGGCAACATCATGGACAACGACTATGACCTCGATGGCAATAACATCGCGGTGAACGTGCCCACGATAACGCAGCCTGCCAACGGTACGGTGGTGGTGAACAGTGACGGAACATTCACATATACCCCGAACACCAACTATGTGGGTCCTGACCAGTTCATCTACAGCATCTGTGATGATGGTACCCCAAGCGGTTGCGACACAGCTACGGTGTACATCACCATCTATGACAAGATGCGGATCGACCTAGTGGCCACAGCCGTATCGTGCTTCGGTGCGAGCGATGGCTCGGTTGACCTGACCGTGACCAACGGCTACGCCCCTTTCACCTATGCTTGGAGCAATGGCGCTACCACTGAGGACATCAGCGGAGTGCCTGCCGGATGGTACACAGTGACCGTGACCGATGCCTTCGGTGCCGCACTGACCGATTCGGCCGAGGTGACACAGCCCGCAGCCGTGACCGTGACCATCGGTGCCAACGGGCCGCTCACCTTCTGCGATGGAGGCAGTGTGACCCTTACCGCCAACGGTGGCAGCAGCTACCTGTGGAGCACCGGTGAGACCACCGACAGCATAACAGTGAGCGCTAGCGGCACCTACAGCGTGGTGGCCACCGATTCGGCAGGTTGCAGCGCAGAGAGCAGCGTGGATGTGAACGTGCTGCCCGACCCGATCGTGAATGTGATCATCACCGGAGGTAATAATCCTACCTGCTTTGGCGGCACCGTGGAACTGACAGCAGTGTCGGCCACCGCCACCGGCTTTGACTGGAGCACAGGCGAGACCACTTCGGTGATCACGGTCGACTCGAGCGCCACATATGCCGTGACCGGTGTGGATGCCAACGGCTGCTCGGCCAGCGACAGCCTTGCAGTGATTGTGAACGACCTGCCAGCGGTGACCATTGATGTGACCAGCGGAACCGTTCCGTTCTGCGTGGGCAGCAGCGCCACCGTTACTGCAGTTGCCGCCAATGCAGTTAGCTACATGTGGGGCGATGGATCGGCCGACCAGAACCTGGTGGTGACCGCGGCCGGAACCTACACCGTAAGCGTGACCGATGTGAACGGCTGCGTGGGCACCGCCAGCATTGATGTGACAGTACACGACCTGCCTACGGTCGATATCGACATCACCGATGGCAGCAACCCGCACTGCCCGGGCGAAGTGGTCGAACTCACCGCCAATGCCACCGATGCGGCCTCGTATCTGTGGAGCAACGGGGCCACCACCCAGAGTATCAGCGTGAGCGACACCGGCACCTACTCAGTCACTGTGGTCGATATCAATGGCTGCAGCAACACCGATGATATCCTCATTAACCTGAGCGGCACACCGGGCCTCGACATCGAGCTGATCAGCGGCACCAACCCGCTGTGTGCCGGATCGAGCGCAGTACTGGGTGTCAATGCGCCCGAGGCCCTCACCTACCTGTGGAGCACCGGTGAGACCACCGAGACCATTACCGTGAGCGCAGCAGGCCAGTACATGGTTGAGATAGTAGGGTTCAACGGCTGCTCAACGGCCGACACCATCGATATCATGGTGAACGACCTGCCCGCTGTGGCCATCGACATCACAGCCGGTACCAACCCGGTATGCCAGGGCGACAGCCTGCAGCTCACCGCTGTGTCAGCCACTGCCAGCAGCTTCCAATGGACCACCGGCAGCACCGACCAGACCATCTGGGTGAACGCCACCGGCACCTACCGCGTGAACGTGGTGGACGCCAACGGCTGCGAGAACTTTGCTGAACTTGCAGTGAACGTGGTGGCTACACCTCCGGTAGATGTGACCGTGACAGCTGGCAACAATCCGTTCTGCGCTGGCGACAGCGTGCAGGTCACCGCCTCGGCCACCGGTGCCACGGGCTGGAACTGGAGCAACGGTGCCACCACACAGAGTATCTGGGTGAGCGTGGCCGGCAGCTATGACGTGACCCTCACCGACACCAACGGCTGCGCAGGCAACGGCAGCATCAATGTAGGTGTGAATGAGCCTCCTGTGGTAAGCGTGGATGTGACCAGCGGCACCAACCCGACCTGCGCGGGCAACAGCGCGGGCCTCACCGCCAACTCGGCCACCGGCACCTCATGGATCTGGACCAATGGCGACATGGCACAGACCACCACCGTTAGCGCCAGCGGCACCTACTGCGTAAGCGTGCAGGATGCCAACGGCTGCGCCACCGTGAGCTGCATCGATGTGACCGTCACCCCCAACCCGACCGTCAGCGTTGACATCACAGCCGGCACACAGCCGTTCTGCGAGGGCGACAGCATCCAGCTCACCGCCACCACCACCAATGCCGACATGGTGGTATGGAACACAGGCCAGACCACTGCCAGCATCTGGGTAAGCACCAGCGGCACCTACGAGGCCACAGCCAGCAACAGCGGCTGCTCGGCCACAGGTAGCCTGGCCGTGGTGGTAAGCCCCGCCCCCACCGTGGTGGTCGACATCACCAGCGGTGCCGATGTGTTCTGCACTGGCGACAGCGTTCAGCTCACCGCCAACGCAACGGGCGCCACCAGTTACCTCTGGAGCAACGGGGCCACCACACAGACCATCTGGGTCACCAGTGGCGATGACTACTGCGTCACAGCCATGAACGATGCCTTCTGCTCGGCCAGCGCATGCCGCACCGTAACCGAGGTCACCACACCTACCGTTGACCTCGGCCCCGACATGCACATCTGCCAGGACAGCGTCACCACCCTCGCGGTGCAGAACCCCATACCGGGCGCCACCTACACCTGGACCGTTGACGGCACCACCGTGGGCACCGGCACCAGCATCAGCGTGTCGCCTGCCGTGGGCATCACCGAGTACATTGTAACGGTCGATGTCAACTGCGGCACCACCGCCACCGATGCCATCAAGGTGCACGTCTCCGAGGCCGTTGTGGCATCGTTCACACGCGATCCGGCCGGCATAGTCATCCTGGGCAACAACGTACAGTTCACCAACACCAGCACCGGCAACCCGAACACCTTCCTCTGGAACTTCGGAGACGGTGGCACCGATGTGGTGAACAACCCCGCCCACATGTACATGGCACAGGGCGTGTACGATGTCACCCTCATAGCCAGCAACGGCCTATGCTCTGACACCGCCAACGGCAGCGTAGAGGTACAGGTCATCATCGATGTGCCCAATCCGTTCACACCCAACAACGATGGCTACAACGACATGGTGTGGATCTCCGGGGCCGACAACGAGAACCTCTACATGCAGGTGTTCAGCCGCTGGGGCCACATGGTGTGGGAAGGTCAGGGCCGCACCCTCGAGTGGGACGGCAAGTCAAACTCAGGCGTTGACCTCGAGGAAGGCACCTACTACTACGTCATCAACATCACCCCCGAGGGCGGAGCCACCAAGACCCAGACCGGCTTCATAACCCTCCTGCGCTGATAGGGCAGGGCAGAAGACTCACCGAACGTGCCAAGGGCCGCTCCAGCAATGGGGCGGCCCTTGGTGTTTTTACTCCCCTCCTGGAAAGGAGGGGTCGGGGGAGGTCTCCTTACCCGCCTTGAAAGGAAGGACGCACCCTGTGCCTGCAAAAGGCCCAGCACCCTTCGACAGAGCCTGTCCTGAGCTTGCCGAAGGGCTCCTTTAGACTTGTACCCACACAATAACCCGGTACTTATTAGAGGAAGAGGGGCGGGTTAACCAAGATTGCTCCGAGTTTGCAGACTCAGACCCTGATACGGACCCGCCCCCTTCCGTCAAGCAATGGTCAGATCAGAAATTCAGGCATAGAGGCCTATTATCAAGGAGTTGACCTTCACTTGACGTTCCTCCGGTAAGGACCACAGAGAACCGTTACAATGGACAAAAGAACGAAAACAGTCTTTGTTGGAATAGACGTGAGTAAGCTCACTTTGGACATCTGCGTTCGCAGAGAAGGACAGGCCGAGCAGTTCAACATCGTTAATGATGTTAAGAACATCAAGGCCTTTTTCAAGGGCATCCGCAAGGCCCGAACGGAGGAGCGGCTGCTGATCGGGCTGGAGAACACAGGTATGTACAACTGGAGCTGTTACGATGCGCTCGATGGACTTGGGGCACAGGTTTACGTGATCAATGCCCTACACCTCAAGCGCAGCATGGGGCTGGTGCGGGGTAAGAACGACAAAGTGGATGCCCAGCGCATCGCGCTTCATGTGGAGCTCCATGAGAGTACCCTCAAGCCTTCTGTGATGCCTGAGCTCAGTCTGCGCAAGCTGAGGACGCTGGTCTCGTGCCGCAAGCGCCTGGTGGGTATGAGGACCCGCATGGCAGTACCGGCCGCAGAGGTAAAAGCACTCGGGGACAAGGAGCTGACAAGAGGCATCGGTGCCCTGTCCAAAAGGGTCTGCACCACTATTGACAAGGAGATAAAGGGCATTGAACGTCAAATAGATGATCTGATATCGCAATGTGACGGGATGCAAGAAATGTTCAACCTGATCACCTCAGTACCTGGCGTTGGAAAAGTGCTGGCCTGGGAACTGCTCATAAAAACCGACATGTTCCGCGCGATAAATGACCCGAGAAAGCTGGCCTGCTTCGCGGGGGTAGTACCGTTTGAGCACAGCTCGGGAACATCGGTGCACCGAAGACCGCGCGTGTCGCAAAATGCTGACAAGGCCCTTAAAAGGCTCCTCCACATGGCGGCACTCCGTGTCACCCACCTAAAAGGCGAGCTTCAACTTTACTACATTCGAAAAGTGGCTGAGGGCAAGAACAAGATGGCTGTGATCAACGCGCTCCGAAACAAAATAGTGGCTCGGATATGCTCGGCCGTTAACAACAATAGACCATATCAACAAGATTTGGTTTTGTCATAGAAATCAGGGTGACATAGGTGCCTACGCGACCTTGTCATGCTGAGCGGAGTCGAAGCATGAGGGGGGGGTATTGCTGATTGTTGATTTCTGATTGCTGATGGCCGAGGCCTGGCAGCGTCATTGCGAGAGTCACCCCGAAGCAACCGACCAAAGGGAGCTCATGGCCTTAGCCATAAACTCATCCTCTCACTTTCACTCTCTCTTTCACTTTCCCTTAATGGGTGACATAGGTGCCCCGGCCACCTTGTCATGCTGAGCGAAGTCGAAGCATGAGGGGGGGTGTTGATTGCTGATTTGTGATTGCTGATTTGTGATTGCTGAAATATGATTGCTGATTGCTGATTGCTGATGGCCGAGGCCCGGCAGCCTGAGGGAGAGGCCTGCACCGATGATGTCCAGGTCATGCTGAGCGGAGTCGAAGCATGAGGGGTTTAAGGTGTAAAGGACAAGGTTGAAAGGGCGGCCTCTCACTCTCCCTTTCACTTTTTTATTTGTGAACTGGATCGATGAAATCGCTATTTGTCGGCAGAAACTCCATTGTAGCCCATAGACAACCCCAATTGTTCATACATGCAAGGAAAGGCGACCCGCAGGGCAGGGGGCTTGCAGCCATATGTGGCAGCAGATGGCCTAGGCAGCGAAAAGCCGAAGCGACCATTCGCGCAGCTTTACACTCAAAAAACCTCCGCGCTGCGGTATGGATCAACATACCGTGGCAAAGAGACCTCCGCGCTGCGGTATGGATCAACATGCCGTGGCAAAGAGACCTCCGCGCTGCGGTATGAATCAACATACCGTGGCAAAGAGACCTCCGCGCTGCGGTATGGATCAACATACCGTGGCAAAGAGACCTCCACACCGCGGTATGGATCAACATACCGTGGCAAAGAGACCTCCGCGCTGCGGTATGGATCAACATACCGTGGCAAAGAGACCTCCGCACTGCGGTATGGATCAACATACCGTGGCAAAGAGACCTCCGCACCGCGGTATAGATCAACATACCGTGGCAAAGAGAACTCCGCACTGCGGTATGGATCAACATACCGTGGCAAAGAGACCTCCGCGCCACGAAGCGACCTGACATTTCGCAGCGAAGAGACCTCCGTGCCACGAGGCGGCAGGTTTCATCAAGATGAACTTCAATAGAACAACTGAATCCCCCGCCCGCCCCATGAGAGCCCCGCCCACCAGCGGGGCTTTCCTTTTTCCCACCGCCCCGCCCATCTTCAAATAAGCCTTACCCCTAGTGTCCTGCCCCCTGATCCGCTGACCCCCCTGACCGCCTGACTACCTGACCCCCTGACCGCCTGACTACCTGACCGCCTGACCTGCCGAACCGCCCCCCCATTCCGATACTTTTGCGCCACAACTGCACAACAGCATGGCATCATTTCACGACCTGCGCATCACCGCCACCGAGCGCGACACCAAAGACAGCGTGGTGCTCTCGCTCGAGGTGCCTGCCGCCCTGCGCGAGGCCTACCGCTTCGCCCCGGGTCAGTACCTCACCTTCAGCACCCTCATGGGGGGCGAGGAGCTCCGCAGGTCCTACTCCATCTGCTCGGTGCCCGGGCAGGCCCAGCTGCAGGTGGGCGTAAAGCGGGTGCCGGGCGGCCGCTTCTCAACCCATGCCACCGCTGCCCTCAAGGCAGGCGACACCCTGCGCACCATGACCCCCCAGGGCCGGTTCGTACTGCCCCCCGCACCTGCCAGTGGCCGCACCGTGGTGGCCTTTGCGGCAGGCAGCGGCATCACGCCCATCATATCCATCATGGAGCACATGCTCAGCACCGAGCCTGCCAGCCGGTTCATGCTCTTCTATGGCAACCGCCACCGCTCGGGCATCATGTTCCGCAGGCGCATCGACCTGCTCAAGAATGCCTACATGGGCCGCCTCAGCGTGTTCCACATACTGTCGGGCGAGGACCTCGATGCCGAGCTCTTCTGCGGCCGCATCAGTGGCCACAAGTGCCGCGCCTATGCCGACTCCATCTTTGACCCCGCCACCGTTGACGCATTCATGATGTGCGGCCCCGAACCCATGGTCATGGACCTGCGCGACACACTGCGCACATTGGGCGTGGCCGATGAGAAGGTGCATTTCGAGCTTTTCACATCTGCTGACAGCAACAGTGGCGGTCAGGCCGCCCAGACCCATGCGGCCGCCTCCGCTGCAGACGATGCCACCAGTCAGGTTACCGTGGTCATGGACGGCCACGAGTTCAACCTCGAGGTGCCCTACACCGGCATCACCATACTCGATGCAGCTGCCAGGGCGGGCATAGATGTGCCCTACTCGTGCAAAGGGGCCGTGTGCTGCACCTGCATGGCCCGCGTCATGGAGGGCAAGGTGCACATGACCAAGAACTACTCGCTCACCGATGGCGAAGTGGCCGCGGGCCTCGTGCTCACATGCCAGGCCCACCCCCGCACAGCCGAGGTGATCATCAATTTTGATGAAATTTGATGGGAATGATGGATACAATGGACCTCACCTTCCTTGAGCGGCTCGTCAACATCGATTCGCCCTCGGGCCACACGGCCGAGGCAGCAGCCTATGTGGTGGACGTGCTGCGTGGGCTCGGGTACGCACCCGAATACACCCGCAAAGGGGCCGTGCGGTGCGCACTGGGCCCCCAGCCGAAGCTCGCCCTGGCCGCCCACATAGACACACTCGGGGCCATGGTGGCCGGCATACGGCCCGATGGCCACCTGCGCATCACCCAGATAGGGGGCCTGTCGCTCAACGGATACGAGAACGAGTACTGCCGCATCCGCACCACCACAGGCAAGGTGTACACCGGCACCCTGCTGATCATCGACCCCTCGGCCCACGCCAACAGGGACACCCCCAAAAAGGAACGCACCACCGACAGCATGTACATCCGCCTCGATGAGGAATTGCGCACCAGAGCCGATACCGAGCGGCTCGGCATAGGCAATGGCGACCCCATCGCGTTCGACACACGCTATCAGGTTGCCCCATCGGGCTACATCAAGGGCCGCCACATGGACAACAAGGCCGGGTGCCTCGTGCTTGTTGAAGTGGCACGCGCGCTGGCAGCCGCTGGCCGGCAGGTGCCTGTCGAGCTCTTCTTCAGCACCTACGAGGAGGTGGGCCACGGTGGCACGGTGGGTTATTCGTCCTCGGTGGAGGAACTGCTCGTCATCGACATGGGCGTGGTGGGCGATGCCTGCGAGGGCAGCGAGGTGGCCTGTTCCATCTGCGCCAAGGATTCCAGCGGTCCCTACGATGCCGATATGTTTAAGCACCTCGTGGAGCTCGCCACCGGGCATGACATCCCCTTCAGGCGCGATGTGTACCCGTTCTACGGCAGCGATGGGTCGGCTGCACTCAGGGCAGGGCTCGACCTCCGCGTGGGGCTCATAGGCCCGGGGGTGCACGCCTCGCACGGCATGGAACGCACACACATCAGGGGCATCCGCGCCACCATCGATCTGTGCATGGCCTATATCGGCCGCTGAACCGTTCCGTTCAGGCCCGGGGCTTCCTGTTCCTCTTACGTTGGGCCACGTAACTCCTTACAGCAGCCCCGGTGGTGAGCCAGTCCCTCCCTTCCTTGTGCGCATCTATCTGACCCCTGCGGGCCAATAGGCTGATATACTCCGAACCGTAGGGCAGCTCCTGCTCTTTCACCAGTTGGGTGATGGGCACATAGTCCTCGCGGCCTTGCGAGCACGAATTGAGGAAGATGTTCAATGACCTCTCCATGGCCTGACACACAAGCAGCAACAGCTTGGTGTACGAGCCATTGTTGGCCTGATTCAGGGCATCGTAGTATTTCTTCCGGTCATTCATAAGGATGATGGCCGGAGGAAATCCCTCGCGCATCAACAGGAGATTCATCGCCAGGCGCACCGTGCGGCCGTTGCCATCAAAGAAGGGATGTATCCATACCAGCCTATGGTGAAACAGTGTGGCCATCACAAGGGGCGAAAGGCCAAGAGGATCGGTGTTGACGAATTCAAACAGCTCAGCCATCAGCCCTGGCACCTTCATCATGTTGGGTGGGGTGAAATTGGCACCCACTATCCTTACCCCTGCGTTCCGGAACCTTCCACAGAACTCCTTGTCTATGCCATATAGCACTAGCGCGTGCAGGTCCAGCACCTCCCGTTCGGTCAGTCCTCTCTTGTTCCCCACTATTGATTCAAGAAACTGGATGGCCGAGGCGTGGTTGGTGGCCTCTAGGTGCTCGCGTATGCTCTTGCCGCCTATGGTCATGCCATCTTCAAGCACTACCCGGGTCTCGTTCAGTGTAAGGGTGTTGCCCTCAATGCCATTGGAGTTGTAGGTCCATTCCAACGCGATATCGGTGCGCAGCCTGTTAAGTGCCACCTGTGGCAATGGCCTCAGGGAGTCGAGCTCGCGTTTTTTTTCCATGAGCCGCTCTACGGTAGGAAGCACTGCTTCTCTCTGATATGCATCTAATCCCCACACCCCACAAATATCGGTATTTTTTCATGTCATATTATCCGATATTATTTTTTTCTCTGATTTTTCTTCTGAGCCCCTATCATTGCTGCATATAAGAATGAGATTCGCTGATGTGATAGGGCAACAGACCGTGGCAAATAAACTGCGCACGGCCATCAGCGCGGGCCGCCTGCCCAACGCGTTCCTACTTCTCGGTGCCGAGGGCTTCGGGTCGCTGCCTTTGGCCTTGGCCATGACTCGTTTCATACAATGCGCACAACGTGGCGAAATGGAGGCCTGCGGCACCTGCCGATCGTGCCTCAAGAATAACAAGCTTCAGCACCCCGATGTGCTGTACGTTTTTCCCAACAACAGCTCGGGCGACAGCCATTCGGGGTCGAGTCAGGATTTCCTGACCCAATGGAGGAAGTCTGTGCTTGACGACCCCTACATCAGCCTAGACGGCTGGCGAAACGCCTTGGGCGTGGCGAACAAGAAGTGCATTATAAATGTGCGCGACAGCGCGGTGATCATCAATGCCCTGAGCTACCGCCCATACGAGGCCGCCATGCGGGTGGTGATCATCCACATGGCTGAGCATATGAATGAACAGACGGCCAATAAATTGCTCAAGAGTCTGGAGGAACCGCCCAACGGCACCATGTTCATCCTCACGGCCGAGAGCATAGACCACATGCTGCCTACCATCCTATCGCGGGTGCAGGCCGTGCGGTTGGCGCGACCCACCGATGCAGAGGTGGAGACAGCCCTTGTGCAACGGGCCCAGTCTCAGCCGGCCGTGGCCAGGCGAATAGCCCATCTGGCAACCGGGAACGTGCGCGTGGCCATGGACCTGGCCCAAGACCCCTCTTTGTTTGAGGACCCTACGCGGTTCTTCATATCTTGGATGCGGGCCGCCTATGCCATGAATGTGGAGGAAATGGCCACTTTGGGTGATGAATTTGCCAAGTGGGGCCGCGAGACCCAGCGGGTGTTCCTCTCCCAGGCCCTCAGCACATTGCGCAAAGTGCTGTTGCAGCCAACCGGCACCCTTCCGCCCGATGCTGTTTTGCCCGATGAAGAAGAGTTCCTCCGCAAGTTCGCCCCGTTCATCAACGCAGGAACTGCAGGCCGAATCGCCTCCGAGATGGACCGCGCAGCATATCACATAGAACGCAACGGTGCCGGGAGGATAATTTTCACCGACCTCACACTGAGCATAGCCGATACGCTGCGCGAAGCGGCCCTTCAAAGAGCTTAGATGACCGATTCATTTCGAAACAAAGGGGCGTCAGTCCTTGGGTTCATGATCTGAATTTTGGGTGATTAAGACAATTCCGACCCCGTTTATCTTCGTGACAGGGCAGGGTCACACTGGTACTCTGATAGTGGCCACGGTGCCTTGCATGTGGCTGGGTTCATAGTGCATCTCACCGTTCACCGCTTTGATGCGGCTGGTAATGTTCATCAGGCCGATGCCATTGCGGGCTTCAGCATCCTCCACTTTGAAACCCTTGCCGTCATCCTCTACTATCAGTATCAGTTGGTCCTTGACCCGCATCAGCTGCACACTGACAGCCTTAGCCCCGCTGTGTTTGATAATGTTGTTGATGAGCTCCTGCGCAATACGGTATAGGCTCACCTCAACAGTCTCTTTGAACCGCTCGCCATCTACCTTGTGATGCTCAAACTGGTAGCTTATGGCTGTGCTGCCGAGGCTGCGGTCAAGCATATCGGCCAAGGCAGGCACAAGTCCCGTTTCCTGCAGGCTGCGGGGCATCATCTGGTGGCTTATGGCACGCACCTCGTTTCCCGCTTCGGTAAGAATGGTGAGAGAGCGGCCAAAATCATCGGCCACACTGCCCGTCAGAGACAGTTGGGTGCCTAACCGCTCCCAGCGCATTTTCAGTCCGGTGAGGGTTTGCACCGTACCATCGTGCAGATCCTTTGCTATGCGCTTGCGCTCGTCCTCTTGCGCTTCAATAATGGCCTTTAACCGCAGTTCCTGCTGTTCTATCAGGATGGCGTTAAGCCGTGTGCGCTGGCGCTGCCGGTACCAGACATAACCAATTCCCGAAAGCAGCAAGGTCGCAAGCAAACCGATGCCGAGAATGCCTATCTGTGTGCGTTGACGTCCGATCCGAAGCTCTTTCAACTCAGCCTCGGTGCTCAGGCGGTCTATCTCGTGTTGTTTCTTCTCCGTCTCATACAGCGCCTGAAGCTCGGCCATGCGTTGGCTGCTTTTCTCATTCACAAGACTGTCTTTAAGTGCCATGAACCGTTCCTGCATCTCGAAGGCCATTCTGAAATCCTTCTTATTGAAGTGGGCCGAAGTGATGTTCTCGTACGCATCGCGCACCAGATCACGCATCTGCAGCGCGCGGGCCTTTGTCTCGGCCTGCAGGCTGATGCGTATGCACTCATCGTGGCGACCCATCTCGTTGTTGGCGGCAGCCAGATTGTTCAGGGCCGACACAGCCCCTCGCATCTGTCCGATACGCTCAAATGCCTCGGCAGCCTTGGCCAGATGCACCAATCCATCGGCCGGCCGGCCCATCAGGATGAGTAGCCCGCCCAAGTTGCTATGGTTCCAAGGTATGTCTTTGAGGATATTGAGCCGGATTCGGAGGTCCAGTGAGCGCTGCATAAAAACAAGTGAGGAGTCGAATTCGCCCTTCTCAGCCATGAAAATGCCGAGGTTGTTAAAGCTCTGCGCCATGCCGGTGCTATCCCCAAGCACATAATAGATATTGAGGGCCCTATGTGTGAATTTCTCTGCATCGGACAATTGGTCGTTGTTGTAATAGGTCCAGCCAATGTTGCTCAGGCTCGCTGCCACATAGCTGCTATCGCCAGTCTGCTCGGCAACTCGTATGGCGCGCAGGAAATAGTCCATGGCCCCGGGCATATCACCTCTGTAAATGCGGTTGTTTCCCATCCCTGTCAATGCGATGGCCACTCCACGTGGGTCATCACACTTCGTGCTGATGGTCTCGGCCAAACGGAAGAGCACCGCGGCCGAATCGACCTCGCCCCGTTCATTCAGGCTGTTCCCGAGAGTAGAGAGGGCGTTAGAGTGGATGGCCTGATCCTTCAAAACGCCACTCTCTTTCACTGCCAACAAAAGCAGCGAATCGGACTTCTGCGGTACTTTGGCCCGTAGTGATCTGCCCAGTTCAATCAGTTCATTAACCCGCGCCACGGGTTCTTTGACCCTTGCGAGGCGAACAGTCAGCGTGTCCGTCTGGGCCTGGGTCAGAAGGGTGCTCAGCACGAGCAGAAAAAGGGTATTGATGAGCAATTGACGCATGGGACGAAGTTCGCAATCGATCATAGTAGCGGAGCAGATATACCAACACAGATCTCGGGTTGAACGATAGGGCCGCACTCCGAATTAAAGAAACGTGAAATACCCTGATATGTCGGTAAATGCTCATGGCCCCACGGCATGCCGGATAGCTTTGCCGCTGCTCTCCTCCATGCATCTGCCTACCGTGAAACCAGCACACAAACAGCGATTGACTGTTGAGGCAGTGGAGCTGACCGCCCTCCGTATTCTCGGCACTTTGGCAGTGATCTTTGTTGTGGCTGCCATGATTTACATCGTGTTCTGAGTAATTCTGGGCATACTCACGGTCATCGGGCATTCTTATTTAGACCGTTTCAAAATAAGAGGCTCAAAAAACCCTCGGCCTCTGCCTCTGTTACATTTGCGCGCCTCCGAGAGGAGGTGCCCTAGAGGGCGCTCTCAGTCTAAGAAACCCGGTAAAAACAGACTACGCATGTCGGCTTCTGTAGGACGTAAGGTACTCATGGCCCTGTCGGGCTTTTTCCTGTTGGTGTTCCTGTTGCAGCACTGCACAATTAATATGCTGTCGGTAATCAGTGCCGATGCTTTCAATTCGGCATCGCACTTCATGGGCACCAATTGGCTCATTCAGTTGGTGATGCAGCCCGTACTGGCCTTTGGGGTGGTGTTCCACCTAGGCATGGGTATCAGGCTCGAACTTCAGAACCGGAGCGCCCGGCCCGTGGCCTATGCCATGAACGGCTCTGCCGCCAATAGCAGCTGGATGAGCCGCAACATGATCATCACAGGCATGACGGTGATGCTATTCCTACTCCTCCACTTCTATGATTTCTGGATACCTGAGCTGAATGTGAAATACATTCAGGGCGATATGAGCGGAATGGTCGCGGGTACAGACGAGTTCCGCTATTGGGAAGAACTGCACCATAAATTTCACGACCCCATCCGCGTTGCACTCTACTGCCTGTCATTCGTATTTCTCAGCCTGCATCTGATGCATGGATTCCAATCGGCCTTCCAGAGCGTTGGGTTTCGCCATAGCAGATACACCCCCGTCATTAAGAAAATTGGCGATGCCTATGCCATTCTGGTCCCTGCCGGATTTGTACTGATCGCTGTGTTTCATTTCCTCACCCAGGCCTGACCAAAAGAACAGGCACCCCGTTAGAAAGGACGGACAACATTAATCGACTGCCATGTCAGCACTGAATTCCAAAATACCCCACGGCCCGGTCGAAAAGAAATGGACCGAGTACAAGGACCACGCCCTGCTGGTGAATCCGGCCAATAAGCGCAGCATAGACATCATTGTGGTGGGTTCGGGTCTGGCCGGGTCCAGCGCAGCGGCATCGTTGGCCGAAATGGGCTACAGCGTCAAATGCTTCTGCTTTCAGGACAGCCCGCGCAGGGCACACTCCATAGCGGCACAGGGCGGCATAAACGCGGCCAAGAACTACAAGAACGATGGCGACAGCACCTATCGCCTGTTCTACGACACCATCAAGGGTGGTGACTACCGTGCCCGCGAGGCCAATGTGCACCGTCTGGCCGAGGTAAGTGCCAACATCATTGACCAGTGCGTGGCTCAGGGTGTTCCGTTTGCCCGCGAGTACGGAGGCCTGTTGGACAACCGCTCGTTTGGTGGCACGCAGGTGCAGCGCACCTTCTATGCGGCCGGACAGACAGGGCAGCAGCTGCTGCTCGGTGCCTATTCGGCCCTTTCGAAGGAGATTGCCAAGGGATCAGTGAAAATGTACAACCGCCACGAGATGATGGACGTGGTGGTGGTAGATGGCAAGGCACGCGGCATCATTGCCCGAAACCTTGTCACCGGCAAGATCGAGCGCTACGGTGGCCACGCGGTGCTACTGTGCACAGGCGGCTATGGCAACGTGTTCTTTCTGAGCACCAACGCCATGGGCAGCAACGTGAGTGCGGCATGGAAGGCCCATAAGAGAGGGGCCTATTTCGGCAACCCGTGCTACACACAGATTCACCCCACGTGCATCCCCGTATCGGGCGACCACCAGAGCAAACTGACCCTGATGTCGGAGTCGCTGCGCAATGACGGCCGCATCTGGGTTCCGAAGAAAACGGAGGATGCCAAGGCCATCCAACAGGGAAAGAAGACCGCCAACGATATTAAGGAAGAAGACCGAGACTACTATCTCGAGAGGCGCTACCCGGCATTCGGCAACCTTGTTCCGCGCGATGTGGCCAGCCGTGCTGCCAAGGAGCGTTGCGATGCAGGTTTCGGGGTAAATGCCACAGGCGAGGCTGTTTACCTTGACTTCGCGGCATCATTTGAGCGCTACGGGGCCATAGAGGCCAACAAGCGCAACATGGCCAATGCCGACAGGGCCACCATCATAGCCATGGGCAAAGAGGTGGTGAAGGAGAAGTACGGCAACCTGTTCGACATGTACATGCAGATCAGTGGCGAGAACCCTTATGAGACACCCATGAAAATCTACCCGGCCGTGCACTATACCATGGGCGGCCTCTGGGTGGATTATGAACTGATGACCACCGTACCGGGCCTGTATGCCCTGGGCGAGGCCAACTTCAGCGACCACGGGGCCAACCGCCTCGGTGCCTCGGCCCTCATGCAGGGTCTGGCCGATGGATATTTCGTGATTCCCTACACCATCGGAAACTATCTGGCAAACGACATCCGCACGGGCAAGATCAAGACCGACACCCCGGCATTCGATGAGGCCGAGAAGGCCGTGAAGGACCGCCTCAGCTTCTTCCTCAGCAACAAAGGATCAAAATCTGTCGACAGTTTCCACAAGCGCCTTGGCAAGGTCATGTGGGACAAGTGCGGAATGGCGCGCAATGCCGAAGGGCTCAGGCAGGCCATCTCTGAGATTCAGGCCATCCGTGCCGAATTCTGGAAAGAGGTGCGTGTGCCGGGGTCAGACTCTGAGTTCAACCCTGAGTTGGACAAGGCTGGCCGCGTGGCCGACTTCCTGGAGCTGGGCGAACTTATGTGCCTTGATGCACTAACCCGCGAGGAGAGTTGTGGAGGCCACTTCCGCGAGGAGCATCAGACCGAAGATGGCGAAGCCAAGCGCGATGACGTGAACATGGCGTTCGTCTCTGCGTGGGAATGTAAGGGCGAACCTGAGAAGGCCGTTCTGCACAAGGAGGAACTGGTGTATGAGAATATCAAAGTCGTTCAACGCTCCTACAAGTGAGCGCCTTAATAATTAGAACCCATGGCTGATAGAGGAATGAACCTCACACTCAAGATCTGGCGCCAGAACGGCCCAAAGGATGCAGGAAAGATTGTTGATTACCCTGTGACGGGCATCTCGCCAGACATGTCCTTTCTAGAGATGTTGGACGTGCTGAACGAACAGTTGGTGGCAAAGGGAGAAGTGCCCGTAGCGTTTGACCATGACTGCCGTGAGGGCATCTGCGGTATGTGCTCACTGTTCATCAATGGCAGGGCACACGGGCCTCAGACGGGTGTCACCACGTGCCAGCTCCATATGCGCTCGTTCAAGGATGGCGATACCATCTACATCGAGCCATGGAGGGCCGAGGCATTCCCCGTGATAAAGGACCTGGTGGTGGACCGCAGCGCATTTGACCGCATCATTCAGGCGGGCGGATATGTGAGTGTCAATACCGGTGCCGCACAAGATGCCAATTGCCTGCCCGTGCCCAAGACTGATGCCGACAAGGCCTTCGCAGCGGCCACCTGCATCGGTTGCGGGGCCTGCGTGGCCACGTGCAAGAATGCCTCGGCCATGCTGTTCGTATCGGCCAAGGTGAGCCAGCTCGCATTACTGCCACAAGGCCGTGTAGAGGCCGAGCAGCGCGTGCTGAACATGGTCAAGCAAATGGACGAGGAAGGCTTTGGCAACTGCACTAACACCGGTGCCTGCGAGGTGGAATGCCCCAAAGGAATCTCCTTGGAGAACATTGCCCGCATGAACCGTGAGTGGATGAGCGCTGCGGTGATGAGCGAGGGTTGACCGATACTGACCTGCATCAGCATGGTGGACGGAGTACCAGGTAATTTCGCGCCCGCCATGAGACTGCACAACATTTACGATTCTGAGACTCTGCGCAAGAAGCTTGAGGCCAGCGGTCAGGCGCGTGTCACCATCTCTTTCTATAAGTACTTCAGCATTCCGGAGCCGGCCATTTTCCGTGACCTGTTCTATGCCCTGATGGAGAGTATCGGGGTGTTGGGACGCATCTATGTGGCGCAGGAGGGCATCAATGCGCAGATCAGTGTGCCACATGAGAACCTGATACGCCTGCGCGAGCTGCTCGATACCATACGCGAACTCCAGGGCATCAGGCTCAATGTAGCGATTGAGGACAACGGCAAGAGTTTCATCAAACTGAAGGTGAAGGCCCGGCCCAAAATTGTGGCTGATGGGCTCACCGATTTCCGTTTTGACGGCACCGGGGGCGGTGAGCACCTGAATGCCGAGGAATGGAACCTCTTGCTCGATGACCCTGATGCGGTGGTGGTGGACATGCGCAACCACTACGAGAGCGAGGTGGGCCGCTTTGACCATGCGGCCCTGCCGGATGTGGACACGACACGCGACCTACTGCCACATGTAGCCGAGAATTTTGCCCACGCCAAGGACAAGAAGCTACTGATGTACTGCACAGGCGGCATACGCTGCGAGAAGGCCAGTGCCTACATGCGCTCGCAGGGATATGGCGAGGTGTATCAGCTCAACGGAGGCATCATAGAGTACGCCCGCCAGATACGTGAAAAGGGGCTTGAAAGCAGATTTCACGGTAAGAATTTCGTTTTTGATGACCGGTTGGGCGAAAGGATCACGGACGAGGTGCTGGCACACTGTCATCAGTGCGGCAAGGCTTGCGACACCCAGGTGAACTGCCGTAACAAGGCATGCAATCTGCTTTTCATACAGTGTGAGGATTGCGCCAAATCCCACCACGGTTGCTGCAGCGTTACGTGTGCCGGCATTGCAGCCCTCAGCGAGGAAGATCAGCGTTCGTTGCGTAAAGGGGCTTCGGCCAAAGGACCGAGGTATGCCAAGGGACGTGTGCCCGAAAAGGCCACATTGGCGAACTTGCGGCCATGATCCGAAACCTGACAATGCTCCTGATCGGCACATCGCTACTGGCTTGCGACACAACCTCAGAGACTGAGAAAACTGCTGGCCCATCGACCACAGGCACCCCTCAGACTGCATCATCTGAGCCTCCTTTTAAGAAGGAGGGCGAGTTGTGGTTCCTATCTGCCAAAGGAGATACGCTGAGGCACATTGACATAGAGTTGGCCGTAGAGGAAAGCGAGCGGACCATGGGGCTAATGCACCGGAGGTCGCTGCCGGACACACGTGGCATGCTTTTCATCTTTGAAGAAGAGGAACAGCGAAGCTTCTGGATGAAGAACACGCTGATAGGACTCGACATACTTTATATCAGGCAAGACGGCACGATAGAGAGCATTGCGCCTTATACGGTGCCGAAGAATGAGCGCAGTATCCCATCAAAGGGACCTGCCAAGTTTGTACTTGAGGTATTCGAAGGCTTCTGCGACCGATATGGTGTGAAGGAGGGCGATAAGATTGTCTATACCGTCATGCAGCCCTGAGATTGAGCCCCAGTGCGCGGTTCAGTTCTGACAACAGGCGCGCTTTCACTTCAGATATTTCCACCTCGAAGCCCAGTTCGCGCTGCATTGAGGTCACATCGCGATCGGCAATACCGCACGGCACGATGTGGCGGTAGTAGCTAAGGTCTGTGTTGACATTCAGGGCGAATCCGTGCATGGTCACCCAACGGCTGGTGTGCATACCGAATGCACAGATCTTGCGGGCTTTTATTGGGTCGTCCCAATCGAGCCATACGCCTGTATATCCCGTAGGGCCTTTGCCCGCCACCAGACCGTAACTGCTTAGTGTAGCTATTATGGCATCCTCCAGGTGGTCAATGAATTGGTGTATGTCGGTGAAGAAATGGTCGAGGTCGAATATGGGGTAACAAACAAGCTGCCCGGGGCCATGATAGGTGATGTCACCCCCTCTGTTGATGCGATAGAATGAAGCTCCATGCACCTTTAGCCCTGTATCATCCAGTAGCAGATTGTCCTCGCTGCCACTCTTGCCCAACGTGTAAACATGCGGATGCTCGCAGAAAATCAGTGTGCTTTCCGTTGGCCTGATTTCATTCGGATGGTCGCGGTTGTGCAGTTTGCGGCCCACCATTTCATTGAACAGACCGAGCTGATGGTCCCAACATTCCTTATATCCGATCAGGCCAAGGTCTGAGAAACTAACTTTGTGCACTTCCATCAGATCAGTATCAACAAAACCAAATTAACGATGTACAAAGTTCAATCAGTACTTGCTGTCGGACTGTTAGCTATTGCAGCAACGGCTATGGGGCAGACCCGCGAGATTCAGACAAAGAGTGGAGATGACCGCGCCATTCAATCGACAAAATTGAGCGCAGCCCCAAACCGTTCTGAAATGACCGATGCCAGCGGCAACACCTGTCGTGGCCCGATCTCCATGAAGGAGATCTTCAATGCCATGCAGTCATTTGAGACCCAGGTGCTCACTTTGAAATTTAAGGGTGCCGAGAGCATGACTTTCAAGGGATATTTTGGCAAATCTGATCTCAATGGCTCCTTGATGACTGTCAAGAACGACAATGGAATCACTAAAGTGGACCTGTGCGGTGCCTACATGATGAGCACCAACGGGCAGGAGATGGAGCTTTGGATTGACCGCGACTGATCAGAGCCTCGATAGTTGTGCTTTAAGGCTTTCAAGGACTCTGATCTCGGTTTCGTCAATGTTCCTGCGCTGAGCCAGGAAATACGAGACCCAGTCACCGATGAAAACATGGTACATGGCTCGCTCCAACGGGCCATTTCCTTTTGACCAAATCTCGATGCAGTGGGGAGTGTACTCGGCAAAGGTGCGTTTGTTGATCTCCATTCGCGCCTTTACCCGCACATGATCGGTGGAGTTACGGAATAATACAACGGCCAGTTTATCATCGGGTGTGCGCCAACCGACAAGCTCGTTGTGGTTCATTTCGGGGATGACATGGTGCCAGCAGAGCATCTTGCCGTTTTCGTTTACCTGCTGTCTGAAGCGGACAGCTACCCCCTCGTTGCCAGCAGCTGAATAGATGACCGGGCAGCGATGTAGCAGCACATCGGTTATGGCATTGGCCTCTGATATTGTTGCCTCCAGTTCTTTGTCCATCAGCTCGGCTGAACGCTCAAGACCGTGCTCGAATTCCTTGGAGATGATTCCGAACGCGTGAAGTACGTAAAAGATCTGTGGGAATGAAAGACCGAAACTGGCTCTGGGAGGTTGACCACCGGGAATAATGATGTGGTCGAGGTTCTGAGAGCGGGCCATCTCAATCAGTTTGCCACCGCTGGCTATCACAACCACTTTGGCACCCCTATCAATGGCCTGCTCGGTGGCCGAGATGGTCTCTTCGGTATTCCCCGAATAGGAGCACGAAAGGAAAAGCGTGCCGATGCCTACATAAGCTGGGATGCCATACTCCTTTATCACCGCGATGGGCACTGGGCATTCGCCAGATACCAGTTCGGCCGCCACAGTTCCACCTATGCCCGAACCGCCACAGCCTGAGATTACCACATTGGTGTAATCAACATCAGCATCGGTAGGGATAAAGCCATTGCCGATGGCCATAGCCTTGAGGATCTGGTTGGGAAAATCGCGGATGAGTTGTTCCATGGTCTAGGTTATAACGGGCTGCGAATTTGCGCATATACCAGCAATTGGAACATGATAGGGCCATTTCCGTTATAGCCCGGCCTTTGGGCCCATGTCCTAATAGAATGAAACATCTTATACCGCTGTCTTTTATGGTCTTAACCATGTTGAATGTCGTGGCTCAACAGGAGCCCGAAGCCATGCGCCTGGCACGGCATGGAATGGCCAAAGTGGAGGCCAACGACCTAAAAGGTGGCCTGGACCTCCTACAGAAGGCCCGCAACGCCATGCCGGGCAGCTATGAGATATCAATGGAACTCGGTCGGACGCACCTGCTGATGGGCAATGCGGCCAAGGCCGAGAAAGTGCTGTATCCGCTGACATTTCATGCTGATGTGGATGCCACGCTCTACCCGATTCTGGGCCAGTGCTATATGGCGCTGAAGAAGTACAGACAGTCAGCCGAAACCTTCCGCTACGGTTTGGAGAAATGGCCCGATGATGGAGCTCTCTACGCTGGTCTGGGCCGTGCCTATGTGGCCATCGACAGTCTAGAGCGGGCATCAGCCGCTTTTGAGACTGGCACAGCTAAGTCCCCCACATTTGCAGAGAACTATCTGCTGGCTGCACGTCTGCTGGAGGAGAAACACCCTCTGTGGGCATGGGTTTATGCCGAGACATATCTAAACCTTTCTGATGACCGCACCGGTAGGCGCGATGCCGCACTTATCGTGTACCGCAACCTACGTGCAGTGACAAAAGGCAACGGCAAGGCCACCGATAGCTTTGGGCAGGCCATGGCCGCAGCCATAGGGCCGTGCCACGCCAAAGACACAGAGCTGGCCAGCATGGCCGGCATGTATGTGTGTATGGCAAGTGCCACGTTGCCTGTTTCACCACTTGGCAGCCTTTGGGCCGAACTGCATGCACAGGGACTGATGGAGGCCTATGCCTACCACATGCTGGGCGAAGCCGATAAGGATGCATTCACCCTTTGGGCCCAGAACCACGCCCCGATGTATGCAAAGCTGGTAGGCACGTTGCAACGTGGCGGGCTGCAACTGCACCTGAGCAGGCCGTTCAACCGCATTGAGCATTGATGCGGCTACCTTCACGGCCATGCAGAAAGACATTTTGGCCCTTCTAAGGGCATTTGATGAGATGGAGGCCGAACGTATGGCCACGTTCTCAAAATTCGACCCGACTGACCCAAAGTATAGCCGCGCTGCCTCCGATGGCGGCTGGAGTGTGGCGCAAGTGTGCATGCACCTCAGTGGGGCCGAGGCGCAGGGATTGGCCTACATGAGAAAGAAACTATCAGGCGGGGCAGTTGACAGGGCCACCTTCAACACGTGGTACCGCGCCACGCTGTTGCGCATGGCCCTGTGGCTGCCCATCAGGTACAAGGCACCGAGCATTTTAAAAGACCCCGATGCCTCCATCCCTTTTGCCGATGCCATGGCAAATTGGACTGACGGGCGCACACAATTGAGGCAGTTTATCGCTGAATTTCCTGCTGATAAGATTGATGCTGAAGTGTTCAAACATCCAGCGGCCGGCAAGATCACCATCATGCAGACCCTCCGATTCATGCGCGAGCACCAGAACCATCACGTGAAACAGGTGAGGCGCATTTTGGCTCATTGAATTCAATGGGCATGGTCATGCCGAACATCCGTCTATTCCTGTTGATTTCATCGCTTTTAGCGCTTGCCTCCTGTTCCGTTGAGAAACGGATTTATCGGCCAGGTTTGCATGTGGTCAGTCTTATTGATCAAACAGATGGATATGATTCGCGAACGGCTAGCCAAGCTGAGAACGGGCCTGAAATGGCCCTTGCCCGGCATAACGAGCTGTCAGACATCATGCTATCCTCAATAAGACCACACCTGCCCGCCAATGATGTTCCAAACGGGCCGATGCAGATAGAGGGACCCGGTTGCGACACGTTGATCATGAAGGACGGGTCGGTCCGATTGATTGAATTTATCAGATATGAAGGAGGGAAGCTGTCTTACAAGATCTGCGGTACCGATTCCTTGCGCGAGGTAGCCGCTGGGGAGACATCGCGAGTGGCGTTTGTGGAAATGGGGGTCACTGAGAGGGCACAAGCGGAAGTCAGTGCGTCTGAATTCGATGATAATCCGGAATTTGCCCTTACCGCAGTGCCTGCCATGAGCCTATCAATGGGGGCATTCGTTGCCGCCATTGCGTTGGTAATCATGGCGGCCGTACTGAGCTTTGCCCCGTGGGTCGTGGTGCTGCTCGGGGCAATCCTGTTCTTCTCGTCATTGGCCGGCATCGTGCTTTCAGGGGCCACTATCAGGATTCTTAAACGCAAGCGGGGCCAGTACCGAGGAAAACCGTTGGCCGTGTTGGGCTTCATTTTCGGCATCATTGCCTCGGCCATACTCATGTTCGTCACGTTTTACTTTTTGCAAAGGCTCTGAGAGCAGTATTGATCAATGTCTGTATCAGAGGCCCCACCGCATATCCAGACGCTGCTGCGCACATTGCCAGAGCAGCCCGGGGTATATCAGTATTTTGATGAGGGCGGAACCATAATCTACGTGGGCAAGGCCAAGAACCTGCGCAAGCGGGTGAGCAGTTATTTCACTAAGGACCGATATGAGAACCGCAAGACGGCCATATTGGTGCGCAAGGTGGCCGATATCCGGTTCATCGTCACAGAGCATGAGCTTGATGCCCTGCTGCTGGAGAACAACCTGATCAAGGAGAATCAGCCGCGATACAACATTCTGCTCAAGGACGATAAGACCTATCCGTGGATCTGCATCAAGAAAGAGCCCTTTGCCCGGGTTTTCCACACCCGCAATCTGGTGCGCGATGGCAGCCAATACTTCGGACCGTATGCAAGTGGTAAGGGCATGCATACGCTGCTCGACCTGATCAGGCAACTGTATCCAATCCGGACGTGCTCTCTCAACCTCAGCACTGCCAACATCAAGGCCCAGAAATTCAGACTCTGCCTCGAATATCACATAGGGAATTGCAAAGGCCCGTGCACAGGGTTACAGAGCGAGGCAGACCATGATGAGGCCATTGCTCAGATTCGCAAGATCCTGAAAGGCAACGTGCGCGAGGTGGTGGATCATCTTACCGACCGTATGCACCGCCATGCCTCTGACCTCGAATTTGAGGAGGCACAGGCCATGAAAGAGAAGATAGGGTCAATAGAGAAATATCAGCGCAGCTCAGTGGTAGTGAGCCCTTATGTGACCGGGGTGGATGTGCTGAGTGTGGTGAGTGATGTAAAGGCAGGCTACGTCAATTTCATGCGGGTGGTGGAGGGGGCCATCATCCATTCGCATACCATGGAACTGAAAAAGCGCTTGGACGAGAGCGACCAGGAGCTTCTGGAGGCGGCTCTGATTGACCTGCGCGCGCGCTATGGCGATGAGACCAAGGAATATGTGCTCCCGTTTGAGGTTGAACTCGAATTGCCTGGAGTCACCTTCACCGTGCCGCAGCGGGGCGACCGGGCCAAATTGCTGAAACTGAGCGAGCGCAACGCCCAGACCTACAAACGCGACCACGACAAGCAACAGGAGATACTTGATCCTGAGAACAGTGTGACGAGGGTGATGGAGCAGATGCGCAAGGACCTGCGCATGACAGAGCAACCCAGGCACATGGAGTGTTTCGATAATTCTAATATTCAAGGGCATTTTGCCGTGGCGGCCATGGTGTGTTTCCGCGATGGGAGGCCGGCCAAGAAAGATTACCGGCACTTCAACATCAAGAGCGTGGAGGGCCCCGATGATTTTGCCAGCATGCGCGAGGTGATCACGCGCAGGTATTCAAGGTTGATGGAAGAGGGCCAACCGCTGCCCCAACTTATCATCATTGACGGTGGCAAGGGCCAGTTGAGCAGTGCCATGGAGGCGCTCGATGCCCTGGGGCTTCGCGGCAGGATGACCGTGATCGGCATTGCCAAGCGCCTCGAGGAGATCTATTACCCCGATGACCCCGTGCCCCTATATATCGACAAGCGCAGCGAGACCCTGCGCATTATACAACAGGCTCGTAACGAGGCGCACCGCTTCGGCATCACACATCACCGTGGCAAACGGAGCAAGGAGACCATCCGAACTGCTTTGACCGACATTCCGGGCATTGGCGAGGCGGTGTCCCAGAAACTCCTGGGTCATTTCCGCTCTGTGAAACGCATCCGCGAGGCCACCTTGGAGGAACTCGTGGCGCAGATAGGCCCAGCAAAGGCTAATGCGGTAAAGGCCGGGCTTAGCGGGGATCAAAACACGAGATAGTCGACCGGATTGACAGGACGACCTCGGAACCACAGCTCGAAATGGAGGTGAGGGCCAGTGGTGTGCTGGCCTGTGTTGCCGATGATGGCCACCACATCGCCCGCTTTGACGCGCTCGCCCTGTTTCTTCAGTAGGGCCGAGTTATGCTTATAGAATGTGACCAGGTCACTGGTGTGCTGGATGGCCACAACATTGCCTGCCTCGTATGTCCAGGTAGAGAGGATAACGGTGCCATCTAGTGCGGCCCGCACAGGCTCATTCTCAGTGCTCACGATATCAATCCCGAAGTGAGAACTGTCGGCACTGAAGCCTTCTGTAATCTGGCCTTTAAGGGGCGGAAAGAAATAGAAATGGCGGATGCTCTCATCGCCCTGTTCAGGGCGCGAGAATGACATGACCCGGAGGTTGAAGCGCTCTTCCTCATCCACCAATGCACGGAGCATGGAATCTTGATCAGAGATAGGTTGATCGAGGTCGGCCGGCTTCCGGGTGCTGTCGGGCTTCTGGACGACCTCTGGTGCCACGCTGTCGCCAAGGGCGGTGAAGAGGTTGGCCACGTACTGATCGCGCAGTGCGATCTGCTGCTCAAGGGAGTCGAGCCGCCTGTCGTTCTCATATGCCTGACGTCTCAGATCAAGGTCAGAATAGCCGGGGATGTACTCGCGCAGGCCAGTAAAAGCAATGATGTACGTGACGAGGATGATGAGGAATATGCTGAGTGAGCCGAGGAACGTGATGATGTTCATAGGCGAGAGGAGGAGCGAGAGCTTCTGCTCAAATGTGTCCTCGTCCATAATGAGAAGGCGGTACTTGACGCGGAGTTTCTTCCCGATCGGGGCCTTGGGGGGCTGAGGCTGCTTGGGTGTCTCCTGCATGGCGGTGTGGGCGCGAATATCGGTACTGAGGCGGAGGCGCAGACTCGCCTTATGGTCAGGTCATTGATCAATCATCTGGAATTGGGCAGCATGCAGAGTATCATCGGCCTCGCCCAATTCGAGGAAGCCCCGAGGTCCGATAACCACCTGACGGCCATCATCAGCATAAAGTGTCACCCATTCGGCATCTATCTGTTTGACGGTGAACCACGAGGTGCTATCAGGCATTCCGCGCTGAGCCACAGGCCAGTGGTCTTGAACTGAAACGGCATGCCCATCGTGGGTAAGGAGCATAGCCGATGAAGGGGTGGCGAAGAGCCTGAACCGCTCCCAACTTGAGACCGATGGGCGATTGCCTTCCAATCGCCTGAGTGGATCGTGCGGGTCGGAGCTCAGATAACTTCCCGAACGCGATTGCAAGGCCACCACGCGGGTAGAAACGGTTTCAGGGGCGAAAAGGGGAACCACCTGCACATCTGTGGTACTGCGGCCCTTTGCCATAAGCCAAGAATGCAGACCATTTTGAGAGAGGAATGTGAAGAAATCATTGTACTGTGCAGGTTGGTAGCCGGTGTAGGCATTGACGCAGTAAACACCTAGTTCCTGCGAGGCCAACATGGTAGTAAGGTGCAGATCCACAGCCCCGTTGAAATCGCACCCTTCGGGACCTATCTGTGCGGGCACGCAAGCAACTGCCCTCTTGCCTTGGTTGTGGGAGTCTTTGATCCGTTGGCGCACGTAGGCGACATCGGCCTGCGATTGGGCTTTGGCGTACGTGTTGACCTGTGCAGCATCTATCCGTTGATCAATTAAGGCGAGCGGGATCAACCCAATCATGACCCACCTGGCAGTGGGCCAACGCCTCAGAGCCGCCTCGCCAACAAGCACCATCAACAGACAAAAAAATCCGATCTCGATGTTAATAATGCGATGCAGCCCACGGATGGAACCGAATCCCGGCAATTGGTAGATGTACTGATAGATTGAGAATCCATTGATATTGATGGTGATAAGGATAAGTAGGACAAGGCCGATGGCATGAACCGACCAAGCAGGACGCTGATCGGGCTCAATCGACCTGATAGCGAGCGGGGCGAAGAGTAACGCAAGCCAGGGCAATGCGCCCATGAAAAGCACGTGCACCCACCAATTTGAAGGAACGGCCAGACCGAGACCGTGCATGAACTGCCAAGTGGACGAAATGGTACCCGAATAGAAGTAAGACCCGGGCACCGGCACCGAATTGAGGGTGTCAGCAAACGGGAATGGTTGCACAATGTCCGCAGCGGCCAGATACGGCCCTATCAGGGGCAGCATGGCCAGCGCACCGCATAGTAGAATGGCAGGATAGGTGAAAATGGGCCGATATGCGTCTGCGATGAAATGAAATGCCGAAGCTTTGCGAACCATCGTTTGGGCCACTAGCATTGTCAGGCACGCCAGCACAAGAAGCACACCGAGATACATGCCGCAATAGAACTGCCACACCACTCCGCCCACTACCAGCGCCAGATACCTGATGTGCCCTACCTGAAACAACCGGCCTAGCCAATAGAGCACAAGGGGCACTGCAAATCGGGGCAGCATCTGCACGTTATAGATGTTACACTGCAGCAGTATGTTGAATGCGAACACAAAGGCCACGGCCGAAATGAGCGGCCAATGGTGGGTGATGCGCCTGGCGACCCAGGCCATACTAATGTAATTGAGGGCGAAGAGTGCTATTATCCACAGCTGAAAGGCGGTCTCGCGCTCGGCACCGGCTCCGCGGAAGAGCATATAGATGGGAAGGGTTCCGAGGAGATTGTCTGAGAAGGCCATTGTGTTGGCCTGCGGAAACATAAACGGGGCATCCCAGTACTTCCTGATCTGAAAGGTGAAGTACCTGTGGCCGTGCTCCAGAAAATAATTATTCAACCGGGCATCGCCATAGTCTCCGGGAACCAGTGACAGGTCGGGCTGCATGATGGCCAGTGGAACAGACCAGATGCCCCAGAGCAGCACAAGGGCACACAGCAAGGGCCCGAGACGGCCGTAGGTCAATAGGTCAATTGCGGTACTCTGCTGTGACCGCCTTTCGGAAAGCATGTGCCAAACCTACTTGACAGATGGCACATGCGAAGACAGATAAGTGCCCGGCACTTGATCAATGAACGCGGTGCAGCTACACGAGTGTGTGTCTGATGAGCTGCTCTCCCTGCTTCTCGTCTATCTGAGTGATGGGAACACTGTGTAGCATGAGCGGCACTGGCGACCCATCGGAGGTGAGGGCATCCTTGATCCGGTTGAATAGCATCGCCTTGGTGCGAGCTTCCACCAGGCACGCACCCTCCACCATCCCGTTCGGGCCCAGATATGCAAATCCGGTGTCGAGGAAAGCATCATACACCAGTTGCTTTTCTTTCAGAAGAAAATAGACCCGCTCGGCCTCTTCTCTGTTCTTGGCAAGAATCTGTATGGCTATCATCTGGTCAATGTTGAGTTGAACACCTGGGCCCAGGTCTCGGGCCTGCCGTCAGCCCATGCCCATTGGGCCACGGCCTGCACCCATCGGTACCTGAGGTCATTAACTCTTAGCTGCAGCTCTACCAGCCTCTGCTGTCGCAGATTCACGGTCATCAGGTTGGTCTCGCCCAAGCGGAACCGCTCGTTCTCGGCATCCACCAATCGCTGCTGCGAGAGCACCATGCGCTCAGCCTCGGTCCATTGTGTCCATGCGGCTGTAATGAGTGCATCGGCCTGCTGGCCCGACATCTGCCTCTCGCGCTGAACACGGGCCAGATTCACCTCCAGCTCAGCCGCCTGCAGCCGGTTCCTGCGCAGGGCACCTGCCGCTCCGCGCAGGGCCAGCGGTATGCGCACATCAATTCCCACCTTGTAGTTAGACCCGCTCAACGATGCCAGCCCGAATCCCCCATCGGTCGACATGGTGCCGGCTGTAAGCAGGTTATAATTGAGGTTGATGATGGGTTTGAACCGTTCAATGACGGCACGCCTGTCGAGACGGTTCTGGGCCTGCAACGGACCGAATACCCTGATGGTAGGGTTGAAGGCCGTATTGGCCGGTTCGGGGATCAGGGCCTTCTCGGGGCCAATGGATAGGGGCGTGGCCTCAGGGCTCAGGACCAACGGCCTCCCTTCAGCGTCCCAGAGGTGGTTGGACAGCCGGAGAGCGGCCACCTCCAGATTGGCGCGGGCCCGTTCAAGGTCGGCCGCAAGGGCCGCCACCTGCACGGCCGCCTCTGCGGTGTCTATAAGGGCCATCTCGCCCACCGTGGCCATCTGAGAAACAAAACCGTACCGCTCCAGGGCCACCTCGTAATTCACCCGAAGCACTTCTGCATCGGCATGTCGCTGGGCCCAGACAGCATAGTCATCGGCCACGCGCATGTAGAGGTCATTCACAGACATGTCGCGCTCGGCCAGGGTTCGCTGTTCGCTCAGTTGGGCGGTGCGGAGGGCAGTTCTACGTTCATCCAGAAAAAGGCCCCGGCCCAGAGGCACACTCAGGCCCAGGTAGGCCAGACCTGCCTGAGGCAACTGGTCAGACTGGTCAATGAAGGCACCGTTGTTCAGGTCGTACCCAGCCTTGGCCGTTATCCCGAACCACGTGGGTACCTCCACACTGGTGCTGAGCATGGTGTAGTAGTCCTTGTCGTTGAAATACTTGCGGTCCAGTGCGCCCTTCAGATAGGGGTCGAACGCACCGCGGGCCTCGAGCACCGACTGGCGCGCCTGACTCAATCGGAGGTCGGCCTGCCTGGCCAGTGGGTGATTGAAGGCCACGGCAGAGAAAAGGTCGGCCGGTGAAAAGGTGCTCTGCTGCGCAACACTTTCACCGACCGTGACCACGGCCGCAACCAGTATGAGGGTCATCCTCATTTCAAGTCTGTCTTGGGCTGGGGTTGATAGTAATCGGCCGGAAAACCGTTCACCTGTCGCCATAGCTCGTACCACACGGGCACATCGTTGAGCAGGGCCATGCCACGTGCCCCTGAGCCCTGCTGAATGGCATGAGGCCACGGCACATCATCAATATCCGGAGCAAGCAGTACCCTGAATTTGCCGTTGGGACTGATGACCCTGTCGTACGACACGATGACGGCCCCGAAAGTGCCGAACGAGGCATCAGGCCAGCCCGAGAACACAACGGCAGGCCAGCCGTCAAAGATGATCCTGGCCTTCTCGCCCGCATGTACCAAAGGGATGTCGATGGGATCCACATACATCTCAATGGCCAGTTTGGCCCCGCGGGGCACCAGCACCAGAAGCTCCTCGCCCTCTTTCACCATCTCCCCAATGCCACTCTTGGCGGTGCGGGCCACAAAACCGTCCTGAGGCGCCAGAACCGCATACATGCCGCTGCGGATGCGGTAATTGCTCAGATCGTTGCGCAGCTTGGAGGCTTTCACCTCAGCATCGAGCCTTGAACTGGTGGCCGACTGTAATTCGCTTAGCGTCTTGGCCTGTTTCTCGGTCATATCATTCCGAAGGGCACTGAGTTCTACACGGGCATTGACCATGTCGGCACGGCTCACAAGAAGTCTGGCATCGGCCGCTGTCCTGCGTGCAATGGCCTGTTGACGGGCTAGGTCGCGTGCCTCAAATTCGGTGAGCGAGCGCAGGCCTTTGTCATACAGTTCCTTCTGCCTCGACCATTGTTTCTCTGCAATGGAGAGGGCCACTTCGGCCGCAATGAGCTCTGTGCTGTCGGCAGTTACCCGCTGCTGCGCCTGACGCACGCGGTTGAGGGCCTGTTCGGTGCGGTCGGCAAGTAGGCCGGTCAATGCCCTGTACTGTGCCCCTACGGCCTTCTCCTTCTCGGCATATGATTCGGCCGAACTGCGACTTGCATCCAACTGCTCCTCGGTCCGCTCCAACAGTTCAGGATCGAAGTATGCATCCTTCACCTCGCTCAGCACTACGAGGGTATCGCCCCGGTTAACACTGTCTCCCTCATTCACATACCAGTTCTCAATTCTACCGGGGATGACTGAGTTGATGGTCTGGGGCCGGTCAGACGGATCGAGACTTGTGACCTTCCCTTGACCCGAAATGTTCTGCGTCCATGGTAGGAACAGGGTGATGAGAAGCACTGCGAAAACGGCTGCCACAAACCGCATGATGGTGCGGGTGCTGTCAAGACGGAGCACGAGCGACCAGGACTGCAGCCTGTCCATATCGACCCTGTCTCTGATCGAATTCTCAGAAATGTCAAGCATCACTTTGTCTATGATATGGTGTCAGGGCTTTCTGTGACCACCCTCCCGTCCTTGAGCCAAATAGTCCGGTCGCATCTCGCTGTCAGGGTGCGGTCAGGAGAGGAGAGCACCAGCGTCCAAGGCGCATCAGGAGCCAAGATGACATCAAAGACCTGCCGCCTTACGGGTGTGGGCACAGAGGCGAGCACATCCTCCATGACCAGAAACCTAGGACTGTGAACTATGCACCGAGCCACAATGAGGCGCTGACTTATGCTACGGGGCAGCCTGCGCCCTTCTGGGTCGAGAACCGTGTCGAGACCCGAGGGCAGTGTGGTGAGCCATTCACCGAGGCCCACCTTGTTCAGGGCAGCCATTACCTGATCCGTGCCGATACCGATCCGCCCAAGGCTCACATTCTCTTCCACGGTGCCATTGAAGACAAGGTCCTCCTGGGTGCAGACAGAAACCTGTTGCCTTAAGGAGTTCAGCGCCAATGAACCGATTGACTGCCCATCGAAAAGGACCTTTCCCCCTACGGGTTCAAGCACCCCACCGAGCAGCCGCATCAGCACCGATTTGCCCGAGCCTGTGTCTCCGCAAACAGCCAAGCGGCTACCTGAGGGGATATGTATTGAGATGTCGCTGAGCACATCGGTGGGCCCTTCACTGAAACCATGGGACACGACCTGCAGTGTGACCTCCATTCCTCTCTCACTAGCAGGCACCAACTGCCGGCCTCCGACCCGTTCAAGAGGCAGGTCAGACACGTTGCCCACCTTCTCAATGGCCGTGAGCGTATCGTAAACGGACTCCATGGCCCCAATGAGCTTTTCCACAGCGTTGAGCACAAGGATGATGACAATCTCAGAGGCCACGAACTGACCTATGCTCAGCGCACCATCCATCACCAAAAGTCCTCCGAGCACCAGCAACGTGGCGGTGATCAAGGTCTTGAACAACACGGTGCTCACCAGCTGCACCATGAGCACCCTGAAATGGCTGCGTCTGGCGCTCAGGTAGCCCTTGAGCAGTGCATCGGCACGCTGCATGGGCAGTACGCTGTCGCCAGAAAGCTTAAAGGTGTAAAGCGACCGTGCTAGTTCCTCGAGCCAATGCACCACACGGTACTTGTACTTGCTCTCGACAAGGCTAGACCGAAGCCCTGCGGCCCACGTGAACCTGAATATGGCGGCCAGCATCAACAGCATCAACAGACCGAAGACGATGAAGTAGGGATGATAGAATGATAACAGCAGCAGCCCAAACACGATCTGCAACACGGCCGATGGCAGATCGATGAGCACCTTGGGCAGGCCTTTCTGCACCATGGTGGTATCGAAGAAACGGTTCATGAGCTCGGGTGCATAGGTGCCTCCCAGCGCCTCGGGCCGCACCCGGGGTATACGATAGGTGAATTCAACGGCCGAGCGCATGAAAAGGCGCTGCTGCAAAATCTCGGTAAGGGTGACCTGCATGATGAGCAAGGCCCCTGTTGCCAAAACCCCCAGCACCACAAGGCCCACTAGAAGGAGCCACGATGCGGAGACTGATCCGGCCATGATGAGCCCTATCACAGCCTGCACACCCAACGGAATGGTGAGCGATATGAGGCCGTTGAGGCCCGCGCAGATGTAAATGTTGATTATATCTGCACGGTCAACAGAAAGGAGCCTAATGAGTCTTTTGGCCGGACTGAGTTCGTTGTTCATTTCGTGCATTACGGCCCACAAAACAAGGCCATACAGGCATTGTTTCAGTACGATGTGTTCTATTATAGAAGATTAATTGACCGCCAGTCAAATGCGTATCATCGGCATATCGGCCTTTTACCACGACTCGGCCGTATGCCTTGTGGTCGATGGTCGCATCGTGTTCGCAGCGCAGGAGGAACGGTACTCGCGCATCAAGCACGACCCCTCGTTCCCTGTCCTGGCCCTGGCCGATTGCTTGCGGCTCCATCCGGGAGAGGTGGATGCCGTTGTGTATTATGAACGGCCATTACTGAAGTTTGAGCGCCTTTTGGAGGGCATCATTCAGGATGCTCCGCGGTCGTACGGTCGTTTTATGCGCTCTATGCCCGTTTGGGCCGCCCAGAAACTGCTCATGCGCAGGCAGATCCGTAAGGGCCTTAAAGATGCCGGCATGCATGGTCATGGCAAAGTGCGCATCCTCTTCACTGATCATCACCTGAGCCATGCGGCCAGTGCTTTTTTGCCGGGCCCGTTCAGAGAGGCGGCCATCCTGACCATTGACGGGGTGGGCGAACATGCCACTGCGACCATTGCGCATGGCCGTGGGCACGAGATTGAGATGCTTGCCCAGATGCGCTACCCGCACTCGCTGGGCCTACTCTACTCGGCATTCACGTATTTTCTGGGCTTCAGGGTGAATGAGGGCGAATACAAGGTGATGGGGCTGGCCCCGTACGGCATCCCCGGTTCCGAACAGGTGGAAAGGTTTGAGCGGTTGATCCACGAACAGCTGGCCACGCTGCACGATGACGGTTCTCTGACCCTGAATGACAGACACTTCGCCTTCAATCATTCAGAAAAGATGATTCCGGATGCGGATTGGGTAGAACTGTTCGGATTCGCCCGCAGGGCCACTGATGCCGAGATAGGGCAGCACCATTGCGACCTCGCCCTTGCCATTCAGCTTTTCACAGAGAAGGTGGTAATTCAGATGGCTTTACACGCCAAGCGGATGACCGGTTGCGACCACCTGTGCATGGCCGGTGGTGTGGCCCTCAACTGCGTGGCCAATGCAAGGCTGCGCGACAGCGGGATCTTCAAGGATATCTGGATTCAACCGGCAGCCGGTGACGCTGGAGGGGCTCTGGGTGCCGCACTCTGGGCCGATTCGAGGCTGCGCGGGGCGCGGTGTTTCAATGATGGGACCGATGCCATGCAGGGCGCCCGGCTGGGAGACCTGCCCGATGGGGATGAGGGCATCCCTCGGGCGGCCGTGTTCACCACCATGCCAGACGATGATGCGCTGTGCCGCGAGGTGGCCTCCATACTGACGCGGGGCGAAACGGTGGGATGGGTGCAGGGCCGCATGGAATTCGGGCCACGTGCCTTGGGAGGGCGCAGCATACTGGCCGACCCGCGCCTCGGTTCCATGCAGCGCGACCTCAACCTGAAAGTCAAATTCCGTGAGTCCTTCAGGCCATTTGCGCCCGCGGTGACCGAGGAGGCGGCATGGCAGTGGTTCATTCAGGGAAAGAGTTGCCCCTACATGCTTTTCACCTCACAGATGCGACCAGATATTTTGTTGGGCAGTTTGGAGAGAGAGGGCAATATGACCGAGAAGCTGGCCCATGTTCCCGGACCCGTTGCGGCCGTGACACATGTAGATGGCTCGGCTAGGGTACAGACCGTATCGGCTCAATCTGACCCTCTGTTCCATGCCCTGCTCTCGGCCTTTGGCGAGCGCACCGGTGTGCCGATGCTGGTGAACACCAGCTTCAACCTGCGCGATGAGCCCATTGTGCGCACCCCGGCCGATGCCTATCGCACCTTTATGCGCTGCGGGCTCGATGTGCTGGTGGTGGGCCATCGCATCTACCGAAAGGCCGATCAGCCCGCGTTTATCGATTCGCCTGCGCCTGTCCCACCTGTGCCACGGCAGGCGTGGTACAGCTTGCTGGCCGTGGCAGTGGCCATGGCACTTTTCATTTACCGTCTCGGCCCCGTATGGCTCTATGCGGTACCTGTGGCCGTAGTCATTGCAGCCTCTTTTTCATCGTTCCTGCAGAGGTACGTCCATAATGCGTGGATGGGCCTTGCGCACCTGCTCGGTCGCATCAATGGATCGGTGCTGCTGACGGTGGCATACGGGTTCCTGATAGTGCCCATCAGGGCATTAACCCGAGAGAAAAAATCGGAAAGTGGATTCTTGCCAATGCCAAAAAGAGCAACGGAACAGGAGTGGGGAGCCTACTGAAAATGTGATGAGAACCGCTCAGACACTCATCTCTGGCACATGGTCCGGCACGATGAGACGGCCAGCGGTCGATGCTACGATCTGCTCAACACTCACGCCCGGGGCACGTTCGAGCAGAAGGAAACCATCGGGCGTGATGTCGAGCACGGCCAGGTCGGTGACCACCTTTTTCACACAGGCCACCCCAGTTATGGGCAGGCTGCACGATGGTAGCAGCTTGGCGTTCCCCTCCTTGTCGGTGTGCGCCATGGCCACAATGATGTTTTTGGCCGAGGCCACCAGGTCCATGGCCCCGCCCATGCCCTTCACCATCTTGCCCGGCACCTTCCAGTTGGCTATGTCGCCCTTGTCACTCACCTCCATGGCACCCAGCACGGTGAGGTGCACGTGCTGCCCACGGATCATGGCAAAACTGGTGGCCGAATCGAAATAGGCCGCGCCCTGCCGTGCGGTGATGGTCTGTTTGCCGGCATTGATCAGGTCGGGGTCTTCCTCGCCCTCGAAGGGGAAAGGGCCCATGCCCAATATGCCGTTCTCGCTCTGAAACTCCACCTCGATGCCCTCGGGGATGTGGTTGGCCACCAAGGTGGGTATGCCGATCCCGAGGTTCACATAGTACCCATCGCGCAGCTCCTGTGCTATGCGTCTGGCTATTCCGTTGCGGTCGAGTGCCATGTGTGTATCTGTGTTTGATGTGGGGGCCGCAAAGAAACAATCTGTCTGTCATCGCGATGGTGACGTGACACAGGGCTGCCCCAACTTTGCCCCATGGAAAGACCCATTGGCCCCAGCCGCACCGAGACCCTTGTGGCGGCCGGGCTGTTCGGTGTGCTATGGGTGTATCTGTGGCTGCGGGCGCAGTTCGTGCCCTTCAGCCATGACGAGGTGGCCACCTACTTCCATTATGTGCACTCAGGGCGCTACATCCCTTTTGTGGATGCCCACTGGTATGCCAACAATCACCTGCTCAACACGCTGCTCACCCGCCTCTGCTATCTGGTGGCGGGGCCATGGCAGCTGGTGCTGCGGGTGCCCAATCTGCTGGCCTTCCCGGTCTTTGCATGGTACACGTGGCAAATGGGCAAGGTATTGCGGCCCGAGGTACGCTGGCCCATGCTGGCCGCGCTGTGGGGTGCGCATTACATGGTCGAGTTCTTTGCGCTGTGCCGCGGCTACGGGCTGGCCATGGCCGGGCTGGTGGCCGCAGTGCATCACCTTCAGGCGTTCCATTCGGCTCGGCAGATGCGGCACGGGGCCTATGCCCTGGCCTGGGGAGCCCTGGCCACGCTGTCAAACCTCACCCTGATCAACACCTTCGCGCTGCTCATAGGTTGGGTGGCCCTGCACGGCCAGTGGGGCCGCATGACGTTTCGTACAAGGGCCGTACACGCCCTCCCTGTGGTGATGCTGGGGCTGCTGCCGCTCGCGTTCATGGCCGCCTATGCCCTGGCGCTGCAAGACCGGGGCCTGCTCGATGTGGGCACGCTCGATGGGTTCTGGAGGGTCACGCTGCTCACCAACCTCAAGGTGTTCATCGGCACCGACCATGCCGTGGCGGCCTGGGCCGTTGTGGCGCTGGTGGCCAGCATGGCCGGGCTTCTGGGCATGCGCATTTGGGGTGGGCACCGCTTGCTCAGCGACCCTGCCACCGTGCCGGCCCTGCTCTTTTTCGGCAATCTGGGCATCACGCTGTTCCTGGGCCGCTTTATGGGTGTCAATTATCCGGAAGATCGCGCGGCCATGTACTTCTACCCCTTGCTGGTGCTCGGCCTAGGGATGCTGATAGAGGCACGGCTGAGCGGCATAAGGGCCCTCACCGTGGCCGCACCGATGCTCATCATGCCCATTCACTTCCTGTTTCATGTCAATCTGAGCCACACCATTTTCTGGAAAGACCTGAACATGCCGGTTCATTTATACGACCGTGTGGTGGCCGACTGGGGCCAGGCGCCCGGACGGCCCGTGGTAGGGGGCTACAGGATGCGCGGGTTCACATGGGTGTACCTCAACCACATCAGAGGCGGGCAGCTCGACCCCGTGCATTCGGACGGCTACCCCGATGTGGAGGCCGACTATCAGATCGGGTTGCTGACCGATGGCCGCCACTGGGGCCGCGACTATGTGAGCATGGGCAGCGACCCGGCATCGGGGTTGCATGTGCTGCGCAGAAGGGAGCGGCTAAGGCGCGAGGCTGTCCTCACCACCTCGCCCATCGGTACTGACGGAGAAACCGACCGCGAGTTCTTTGAGCTGCTCAACCTGCCCACCGACAGCCTGGGCGGCACAGAACTGCTGCTCAACATCGATATGACCCTGACCAGAAACGGAGCGCCCTTTGTGGCCCATCTGGTGGCAGCGGTCAACGATTCGACCGGTGAGCGGATCTGCTACGAGTTCATAGGCCTCGACCACTTGCAGGCCGCATGGGACGGCACTCCGCACAATTTCAGACACGGCATCATGCTCCACGGGGTGCCGCTGCACAGGGGCCAGATCAAGGTGTATGTGTGGAACATGCACCGCATGGACTACCGCGCTTCCGATGCCACGGTGAGCATTATGCGTCTAGGGTTATGAACGATTGCGCACGGTGCGCTGCTCAATTCGCTTCTCGTAGTGCTGACCTTGGAATATGCGCTGCACAAATATGCCCGGGGTGTGTATGTGGTTGGGGTCCAGCTCGCCCGGCTCCACCAGGTGCTCCACCTCCGCCACCGTGATGCGCCCCGCCATGGCCATCATGGGGTTGAAGTTGCGGGCCGTGCCCTTAAAGACCAGATTACCAAAGTGGTCGCCCTTCCACGCCTTCACAATGGCGAAATCGGCCGTGAGGGCCGTTTCGAGGATGTGCGGCTTACCGTTGAATATGCGCACCTCCTTGCCCTCGGCCACCTCGGTGCCGTATCCGGCCGGGGTGAAAAATGCCGGAATGCCCGCGCCACCGGCCCTGCACCGCTCGGCCAGGCTGCCCTGGGGTATGAGGTCCACCTCCAGCTCACCGCTCAGCATGAGCTTCTCAAAGAGGGCATTCTCGCCCACATAGCTTGACACCATCTTTCTTATCTGGCGCCCCTGCAGCAGCAGCCCCAGCCCGAAGTCATCCACTCCTGCGTTGTTGCTGATGCACGTCAGGTCTTTCACCCCCATGCGCACCAGTTGGGCAATGCTGTTCTCGGGAATGCCGCACAGCCCGAAACCGCCCAGCATCAGCGTCATTCCGCTCTCCACCCCGCGCAGCGCCTCGGCCGGCCCGCTCACCACCTTGGTAAGTCCCATGTTGCTCTGTTTGTTGACAGGGGCCGAAGGTAATGGGTACATCTTTCAGCCACAGAGGCACGCACAGATGTGAATATGGCGGTAGAGCCGTTGCATTCATCCGCTACGCTGCCGCCTCGGCCATCAGCAATCAGAAATCAACAATCAGCAATCAACACCCCCCCTCATGCTTCGACTTCGCTCAGCATGACAAGGTGGCCGGGGCACCTATGTCACCCTGAGCCCTTCGGCAAGCTCAGGACAGGCTCTGTCGAAGGGTGCCCTTCAACCTTCAACTATTAAGCCTCAAGCATTAAACCTTCAAAGCCCTGAGTCGAAGCTTTCGCGCTCGAAGGGCTCGGAGGCGCTGCCGTGCTGGGCATCGTAGCGCTTGCAGTCGAGCTCGGCCGCTATGGGGCCCTTGGGCCGGTCGAAGGCGCCCTGCGATATGTGGCTCAGGGCGGGGTCCTTGTACACGGTGTCCATGTAGAGGGCGAATATGGGCAGGGCCATGGATGCGCCCTGGCCATCGGTCATGTAGCGGAAGTGGGCCGCGCGGTCTTCGCAGCCGCTCCATACGCCAGTTACGAGGTCGGGGGTGAGGCCCATGAACCAGCCATCGGAGTTGTTCTGTGTGGTGCCGGTCTTGCCGCCCATGGGCTGGTTGAGCTTGTAGCGGTAGCGCAGGCGCACCCCGCTGCCGAACTGCACCACGCCCTCCATGAGGCTGAGCATGGCGTAGGCGGTGCCCTCGTCCATCACCTCGCGGGTCTCGGGCATGAACTCCTCGAGTATGTTGCCGTTGCTGTCCTCTATGCGGGTAACGGCCACGGGCTGGGTGTACACGCCCCCGTTGGCGAAGGTGGCGTTGGCGGCCACCATCTCGTACACCGATATGCTGGGGGTGCCCAGGCAGATGGAGGGGAAGGGCTCTATATCGGCCGTGATGCCCATTTTGCGCACCAGCTCTATGACGGCCTGGGGGCCGAACTTCTTCATCACAAAGGCGGTGATGTAGTTGATGGAGTTGGCCAGGGCGTATTTGAGCGATACGCTCTGCCCATCATGCTTGTGGTCGCTGTTGCGCGGGGTCCAGTCCTGCGGCAGGCCGAAGCGCTCGCGCTCGAAGGTGACGGGTATGTTGAGCACTTTCTCGCAGGGCGACCAGCCCTCCTGTATGGCCAGGGCATAGACAAAGGGCTTGAAGGTGGAGCCTACCTGACGGGCGCCCTGTTTCACGTTGTCGTACTTGAAGTGCCTGTAGTTTGGCCCGCCCACCCATGCCTTTATGAAGCCGGTGTGGGGGTCGATGCTCATGAGGCCGCAGCGTAGGAAGTGCTTGTAGTAGCGCACCGAGTCCATGGGCGAGAGGAGGGTGTCTATCTCGCCCCGCCACGAGAACACCTTCATGGCCACCGGGGCGTTGAACTCGGCCTTGAGCGAGTCGTCAAAGGGTTTCCATTTCTTCTGATAGTCCTTCCATGCCTCGTCCACATCGGGGGTCAGGTCCTTCACCTTGTCGCGCAGGCCCTGGGCCTTTGAGGCCAGTGCATCCACCTCGCTCTCCTGATTGAGTTTCTTGGCCCTGTCCACCTCGCGGTATATGCGCTCTATCTCCTGCTGCAGCTCAGTCTGGCGGCTCTTCACCTTCCAGTATGCGCGGTACAGGTCGCGTATGTCGGGCCGCTCGTCCATTCTGCGGTTGTAGCGTTCGCTGCGCCTCATGCCCTGCTCCATGAGGGTTACCACCTCCTCATCGCTCACCCCGCGGAAGGGGGCCTTGTCATTCGATTTCTGATCCTTGAAGAATTTGTCCTGATGCTCCGTGAGGTGCCTTACCACGGCATACTCGGCATGTTCCTGCAGGCGGCTGTCGATGGTGGTGTAGATGCGCAGGCCATCGCGGTACAGGTCATACGGGGTGCCATCGGGCTTGAAGTGGGTCTCGCACCATTTTACCATCTCGGTGCGCAGATACTCGCGGAAATAGGTGGCCAGCCCCTCGTTGTGGTCGGTGCTGCGGTATTGCAGGCCCAGGGGCAGCTGCCGCAGGCTGTCATACTCGGCCTCGGTCATAAGGCCGTTGCGCTTCATCTGGTAGAACACGGTGTTCCTGCGGTCAACCACCAGTTCGGGCCGCTTGCGGGGGTTGTAGAGGCTGGGGTTCTTCACCATGCCCACCAGCACAGCGGCCTCTTCTATGCGCAGGCTGTCGGGGCTGGTGTTGAAGTACACCTTGGCCGCGCTCTTGATGCCCACCGCGCCATTGATCCAGTCAACGGTGTTGAGGTACATGGCCAGTATCTCGGGCTTGGTGTACTGCCGCTCAAGGCGGGTGGCTATGATCCACTCTGCCGGTTTCTGTATGGCCGGCCCACCGAACAGGTCGTTGCGGGTGCGGAACAGATTCTTGGCCAGCTGCTGCGTGAGGGTGCTGCCCCCACCGCGCGACCCGGCCAGCATGACGGCACGGGCCAGGCTCTTGAAATCGATACCCGAATGTTCGTAGAAACGCTCGTCCTCGGTGGCCACCAGGGCATTGATCACGTTGGGCGATATCTGGTCGTAGTGTACGTTGCTGCGGTTCTGAACGAAATAGGTGCCCAAAATGACCTGATCGGCCGATATGACCTCTGAGGCCAGGTTGCTGCGCGGATTCTCGAGCTGATCAAAGGTGGGCAGCTTGCCCCACAGATTGATGGAGATGGTCCACAGCAGCAGTGCCACAAGCACGAAGGGACTGGCGAACAGCAACCAGAACCACCTCACGGGGTTGCCCTGCTGGGGAGTCTTCTTTTTGGGTGCGCTCACGGACATGGGCAAATGTAGGATCGCTCTGCGGTCAATGTTCCGTGGCAGGCCTGATGGCCAGGCCCACGTCCATGATCATGGGCAACTTCTCGTTGCGCATGCCATGCCCTATGGTGAAGGTGTATGTGCCCTGTTTCGGGAACCGAGTGGCGGGGCGGTACAATATCGAGTTGTCCCATATATCGCCCAGACCCTCGCCCATCCACTGTCCGGTGGGGTCGGCCAGCAGGCACTCCACCGTGTCGCGCCTCACAAGGCCGCTGGGCATCTCGGTGTCAATGAATAGGAAGATGTTTGAGAAGGGATAGGACCCTGCATTGCGCACCTCTACATAGATGTCGTAACTGCCCACGGTATCAGTCACCGGCACCTCAAAGCGTCTGGCATCGGTGCGTTCCCACACGTTGCCCTCTATCTCAGAGCTGCTGTGGTACAGCGCACCGGTGTCGCAGGCAGCGAGTAAAAGAAGCATTATGCCTACCAGGGCCCTTTGCATGCGTCACGCAGGAGGATTGCCACCACCGCCCTGTTGCGGCCCACTGGGGCGTGGACCACCGGGACGTGGCCCACGGTTTCGGTCGCGGTTGCGGTTTCGGTTGCGGTCGTTGTCGCGTGGGCCATCCGGTCTCGGCCCCCCTGGCTGCCCCTGTGGGCGCGGGCCGTTGGGCTGATTGGCCTGGCGGGGCCCAGCGGCCTGTGCACCAGGTTGGCCGCCCTGTTGGGCATTGGGCTGCCCGCCCTGCCGGTTGCCACGGTCGTTCCTGCTGTCGCGGTTGCCGCGGTTGCGCTTCTTGTTGCGGCCCCCCCTGTCGTTCGGGTCGCCCGGCTTGCGGTCAAAGCGCGTCAGCTCGTCCTGCCCCACCACATTCTCATACGTGGGGGCCTTTATCTCCTCGCGCATTTTGATGGGCACCAGTTCGCGCACCTTCTCGCCACGCTTGTTCATGGCCGCATATTCCTTCACCTTATCTATGGTGAGGGGGATGAAAGTGCCCATGTCGCTGCGCATGGCGTACCACATGATGCCTTTGAAGATGTCGACCTTCATCGGCACGGCCTGGCCCAGCTCGGTCTCAATCTTGGTGCGCTGGTCGGGGAAATCCTTGAGCGCATCGAGGTAGGCATCGAGCTCATAGTTGAGGCAGCACTTGAGCTTGCCGCACTGGCCCGCCAGTTTCTGGGGGTTGAGCGACAGTTGCTGATAGCGGGCCGCGCTGGTGGTAACGGTGCGGAAGTCGGTGAGCCACGTGGAGCAGCACAGCTCGCGGCCGCAGATACCGATGCCGCCCAGACGTCCGGCCTCCTGCCGTGGGCCTATCTGCCGCATCTCCACCTTTATCTTGAACTCATCGCTGAACACCCGCACGATGTCGCGGAAATCTATCCTGTCCTCCGACACATAGTAGAACAGGGCCTTGGTGCCATCGCCCTGAAACTCGACATCGGTCACCTTCATGTCAAGCCCGTTCTGGCGGGCCAGCGACCTTGCCTTGAAGGTGGTCTGGTCCTCGCGGGCAACGGCCTCGCGCCAAATGTCAATGTCCTTCTGTGTGGCAATGCGGTACACCTTGCGCACCTCCTGACCCGACAGTTCGGTCTTCTTGCGCTTCATCTGCAGCGGCACCAGGTCACCGGTCAGGCTTACCACCCCCACATCGTGGCCGGGCATGGCCTCCACGGCCACCACATCGCCCTCGTGCACCCGCAGGTCATCGGGCAGCCGGTAAAAGCCCTTGCGGGTGCCCTTAAAACGCACCTCTACCATGGGCTGCGGCTTTTGGCCGCCCGGTGCGCGCATGTTAGAGAGATAGTTGAAAACGCTCAGCTGGCCGCACGATCCGCTGGCGCAATGCCCTTTATTGCCACATCCACGGGGCGTTCCTTCGCCACTGCTACAACTGCTGCACGCCATCCTTTCGCTCTGTGTGTGCCCCTACTTAATAATGGGGCGTGCAAATGTACTCGTGGGCCGACCCTTGTGCCGGTCTGAAAATCATGGGCGCACCGCCCCCGCCTCCATGCGGAAGTGGCGCAAAGCACTGGGTTTGGCCTGGTCTATTGCACCACCACTTTCTTTACCACCTGCGCGCCATCTGCTTCTACCGCCACAAAGTACACCGATGGGGCAAGCATAGAAACATCTACCATTTCTGTTTTGCCCCTTTGGCCTTGTTGGGCAAGTACCACACGGCCAAAGAGATCGGTGAGTTGGATGGAGGTGATAGGTTTTTGGGAGGTGATGGTGAGGGTGGTGGAGGTGGGGTTGGGGTATATGATGAATGTACCATTTGCAGGTTCCTCCACTCCATTTAACCGCCCACATTCTGCTTCTAAATCTCCACCTATCCACTTGGCAACCCGCAGAATAGTGTCGCCATTGATAGTCTGAAAGCCACCACCGATATACAATTCCCCGTTATGAACTTCAATGGCCGTAATAGTATTGTCAAAAACATCCCCTAAACCACACCACTCAAAGCCGTCCCATTTGGCAATATACTGGGCTGGCACACCACCTGCGTATGCACAACTGCCAACAGCATACAATTCATCATTAAATACTGCCATATCCGCAACTGAGCAACCATTAACACCAGGTGAATTGATGCCGCCACCAATATCCAACCACTGCTCACCATCCCAACGAGCAATCTTCGGGCTCGGATTGCCGTTCTGATCCGTGAAACTACCACCCATATAAAGGTCATTCTGGTACATCTCGAAACAGCTAACTGAACTCATGCCCCCATGAATCCCATCTCCGACCTTTTTCCAATGAGTTCCGTCCCAGCGGCCAATTCGATTAATCTCATTCGAATTGCTCCACATATTGCCACCTATATAGAGTTCATTCTTGTACTCGATGGCACATGCCATTTGGTTATTCCATTTTGTGGTATCAATGGCTGACCATGTCAACCCATCCCATTGAGCGACTTCGCTAGCGGGTAGGCCGCTTACCGAGTCGAAATACCCCATCGCAATAAGGAAGCCCTGATATTGGCCCAAGTAACGTGCACTGGGAATCCCAAGATCTTGCCAACTTGAGCCATTGAACAAAGCCGTACCACATCCACCGGTCACCAATAGGCCGCCATTGAATAGGGTAATCCTATCAAAACCTTGATTCGGGCAGAAGTCTTCTATCGGGATCCAGTCATTATCAATTAAGCGAAATAGTCCATGATCACTCTGTCCGAGCGAATTCTTGGTTAAATAAAGAGTGCCCATGAATGTTTGGAACGCCCATGGGCCATACGTGATATTACCCTGCCCAACCTGTTGCCAATTCTGACCCAGAACGAAAGATGCAAATGGATTCTGAATGCCTGCGATAACCAAACCAACTACTAAAAGATTCTTCATGGCCTTAATTGGTTTTGATAATCCTTCGACCTATCGTTTGCCCATCTGAACCCCCGCCCGCGCCAAGCTGTGCGATGCGCCCGAGCGAGGGTCTTTCCCTCGTTCGCTTTAATCGGTGGGCTCCAGCCCAGCCATTAGCCCGTGCTATCATTTGTTCTCATCGTTCCGACTCACCAAATATCCACTATTTTCAGTGTACGGTCGGGGTGGGCGCTGCTGTAGAGGTAATGCTGCGGTTCACTGACCATGCAGGCCATCCTATGCCGGAGTGTGGGTAGATGGCTCACCGTCTACAATGCGCACTTCCAACCTCACCACCTCGCCCGCACGGAGAGCCCTATCCGAAAATGACAGGGCGGTGGCCAGTATCCGAAATAGGCCTTGCAAAATGCACAGGGCCATGTTGAGCGCACGACATAGGGCTTCCGATTTGCACCCCCCACATGCCGACCGCTCGAAGTGCTACTGGCAAAAGTGACCTATGTCATGTCGAGCCTTCGGAATACCACTTCCAAAATGCACGGGTGCATGGCGAGCGTTCGGAACGCGGTGACACAAATGCACGATGGCACATCGAAGTGCCCGATATGGCCCTTCCGTTTGGCACACCCATGTTCCGAGGGCTCGGAACAGGATGGTGCAAATGCACGATGCCATTCCGAGCGCTCGGAATAGGGCTTCGCTTTTTGGAAAGGCCCTTCCGAACACTCGGCACGGGCAAGGCCAAAGTGGAAGGTGCCCATCGCGCAGCGGCCATGCACCGGGCCGTTTTCCTGTGCCCGCCTCTGTTGCCCGATGGGCACATGGTAATAATTCCCTCAGGCGTGCGTTGATGCCGCGGTAAGCCGGCCCGATGGGCCACAACACCCGCAGCCATGATCACTCTGGATAGACTGGTGAATGACCTCTTCACCGACCCGAAACTGACCGATGCCCGATTGCGCAGTTTTGCCGATGACCACCTGCTGCGCCTGACACTCAACAACCCGGGGGGAGTGTACACCCCGCTGATCACGGCCACGGCCGCCAGCTATACGGGCTACTTCGGCACCATCACCGACCTATCGGTGAAAGAGGCCATACGGCAGAACCTGACCATAACCACCCGAAAGGCCAAGGCGCTGGTGCTCGGGCGGCTGCATACCGTACAGGGCCTGGTGATCTACCGCTTCGGGCTGGGCAGCGCCACGTATGAGGCCTTCTTTCCGCACGGCATGATGGAGTATACCGGGGCGCGGATCGATGACCTGATCTTGGGCCTGAACCGATTCCGAACGGCCTGTGCCACGCACCTGAGCGCCACCGACCCTGCGGAAGTGGGCCAGGTGGATGCCGACATCAACGCCTTTGCCGCGGCCCGCACTGCTCAGCGCACGGTGTTTGCCGAAGAGGATGCGTTGCGCACTGGCCGCACCGTGTCGCGCAAGGACCTGACCCGCCAACTGACCCGCAATCTGCTGATGATAGCGGCCGATATGATTGATGACTCCGACCGTTTCAAGGACTATTACGACCCGACCTACCTGCCCACTCGGACCAAGGCGGGCGCTTCGGGCGAGACCATTGAAATGACCATTGGGCCAGGTGCCACGGTGAACATCAGCGAGGGTCTGACCCCCGGAACGGCCCTTTAGCTGACCAACACGTGGGCCACGGGCCTCACCTTCTGCCAAAGCGCCACTGAGGCCGGCATATGTGCCACCGGACTGGCCCTTGCACCGGGCACTGTGTGCACATTGACCTTGGACGACACGCCCCACACCTGATCATCAAGAGGGCCATCAGGACCCGACAGCCATAGCAGGGCCCCGTGGCAACGGTACGGGTGCCTGCGCCAAAGGATGGTCATCCACAGGCGCGGATATTGACCGTGGTCAATGGCAGGGCCCCGTGGGTGTGAGTAGTTTTGCCCTGCACGTTCCACCACCATGATAAAAGTCCTTGTAACTGACGATCACAACATAGTCTCAGACGGGCTGAGGGTACTGATAGAGGACACCGAGGGCATGGAGTGCGTGGGCACCGCGCCCAACGGCAAGCTGGCCCTCGAGATTGTGCGCAGCATGCCCGTTGATTTGGTGCTGATGGACATTGACATGCCGGTGATGAACGGCATAGAGGCCACCCGGGCCATTAAGCGCGATTTCCCAGAGGTGAAGGTGCTCAACCTGACCATGCACAAAGAGCGCGGCATGGTGCAGCGCATGATGGAGTGCGGGGCCGATGGCTACATGCTGAAGAATGCCGACCGCGATGCGCTGGTAGAGGCCATACGGGCCGTGGCGGGGGGCAAGAGGTACTTCTCTGACGAGGTGGACCCTGCCCACACCGGGCGCACCGACCAGACCGTGATGCCGGGCGAGGGCACCATGGCCGACATCACCGAGCGCGAGGGCGAGATCATACGCCTGCTGGCACAGGGCCTGAGCAGCAAGGAGATAGGGGACAGGCTGTTCATATCGAACCGCACGGTCGATACGCACCGCACCAACATCATGACCAAGCTGGGCCTGCACAACGTGGCGGGCCTTATCCGCTGGGCCTTCACCAACGGCTATGCCGACTGAGGGCGGTCTCTACTTCCTGACATTCACATACATTGACAAAAACACCTGCCACCACCCTGTGTGGGCTGGTTAGCTTTGGCACCCCTATAGAAAAGCACAGATGAACCTACGCCCTATCCGCGTTGCGCTGGTCCTGGCGGCCATGCCCATGCTCTCCCTGGCCTTTACCGGCCCGGGCCCCGACACCCTCGATGACTGGCACCTGCGCGATGCCCAGACCCACGGCCACCACGGCATAAGCCTGCAAAAGGCCCTCGACCTGGTGAAGGACCGCAAGCCCGCCAAGGTGCGGGTGGCCATCATTGACAGTGGCATTGATGTCAATCACGAGGACCTGAAAGGCAATGTCTGGGTCAATGCCAAGGAAGTGGCGGGCAACGGCAAGGACGATGACGGCAACGGCTACGTGGACGACCTGAACGGCTGGAATTTCATGGGCAGGGCCGATGGCACCAACCTGGAGCACGCCAACCTGGAGCTGACACGCCTTTTCCGCAAGTTGGCTCCGCAGATGGGCCAGTATGCCGACCTGAAGAGTGTGCCCAAGGAGCGCCAGGCCGACTGGAAGAAGTTCAAGGAGATGGAGGCCAAGATCCAGAAGGAGCTCACCGAGGCCAATGGCGAGATGATGCAGCTCACGGGCCTGTCGGTGTTCTATGCCAAGGCCGACAGCGTGTTCGTGTCCATGTTCGGAGACAGCTACACGGCCGAGCAGGTGGCCGCGGTGAAGAGCGATGACAAGAAGGTGCAGCAGATGCAGGCCTTCATGCTCCAGATGCTCGGGCAGGACCTCACCAAGGCCAACCTGAAGAAGTACATGGACTATCTGGAGGGCAAGCTCAAATACAACTACAACCCCGAGTTTGTTGACCGCGCCATATTGGGCGATGACACCGATGATTTCAGCGGTTTCCGCTATGGCAACGGCAACGTGGCGGCACCTCAGGCCGACCACGGCACCCACGTGGCCGGTATTGTGGGCGCCATGCGTGGCAACAGGCTGGGCATTGAGGGCATTGCCAACAATGTGGAGATCATGGCCATCCGTGCCGTTCCCAATGGCGATGAGTTTGACAAGGACATTGCCGGGGCCATTCGCTATGCGGCCGACAACGGGGCGCGCATCATCAACATGAGTTTCGGCAAGAGCTACAGCGCCCACCCCGACAAGGTGCACGAGGCCATACGCTATGCCGAGCAGAAGGGCGTGCTGATGATACATGCGGCCGGCAACGACAGCGAGAACCTCGACAAGGCCATGAACTACCCGCACCCTTACTACAGCTTCCAGAAGGCCCCGTGCAGCACCTGGCTCACAATCGGTGCCAGCAGCGGCACCGGCAGTGCCGACTTTGTGGGCAGCTTCAGCAACTACGGCAAAAAGACCGTTGATGTGTTTGCCCCCGGTGTGCAGATCTACAGCCTCAAACCCGCCAATACCTACGAGCACGAGAGCGGCACCAGCATGGCCGCCCCGGTCACCACGGGCATCGCTGCGTTGGTGCTGTCGTATTTCCCCAACCTCACTGCAGCACAGCTCAAGGAGATCATCCTCAACAGCAGCGTGAAGTACCCCAAACTGAAGGTGACCCTGCCCGGCACCGAGGACAAGCTTGTACCGTTCAAGAATTTGAGCCGCACGGGTGGAGTGGTCAATGCCTACGAGGCCATGAAAAAGGCCATGGCCTATTGATCCTTATTTCTTGATCGATCATAACGGGGCCGGGCTGCAAAGTCCGGCCCCGCTGTTTTTCTGCCACACCTGACAAACTGTGTGTTCCATAAGCCGTCAGGCTCGGGTGTGTCAGGTGTGTCAGTAGGCCATTGCAGTGGCCTGCAAGCGTGCCAAAGGGCATGGAAATAAATTTATATCGTTGATAATGAGCTGATAAAATTTGATTTCGAATATTTTTTGGGATGTGCGGATGGGTTTGGCGCACGGAAATTGACTGGGGGCCTGTGTCCGAACGAACGGACACTGACACAACGAACACACATCACTAACCAATCAATCTCAATCAAAATGGAAAAGCAACTGAAAAACTTCCTGTACGCTGGTGTTGACCTGGCCGCTGAGGTATCGACCAAGTTCGAGGCCTCTGTGAAGGACCTGATCGCCAAAGGCAAGATCAGCGAGGTAGAGGGCAAGAAAATGGTGGACGAACTGTTTGAGAAGACAGAGGCCCGCAAGCAGGAGTTCGAAGCCAAGTTCAACGAGGTGAAAGAGAAAGTGGGCATCACCAAGAAGAGCGATGAGGAAGTACTGGCCGAACTGAAGCAGAAAGTGGCCGACCTCGAGAGCAAAGTGGGCAAGAAGGCCGCCAAGCCTGCTGCCGCTGCAGCAAAGTGACCGTGATTGACCCCGTGCCGGTGGGGTGATGACGCGCCACCGCCACGGTCACAGCCTCAGGCCCCGCCCCCAATGGCGGGGCCTTTCTTTTTTGTGATTTCCCGCAGTCTTACCCGTAGGGCTATTTCATTTGATGGTGATGTTGGAGCAGTTCGTTGGGCGGCCTTGGACATTTCCTGTTGCGAAACCGGGGTAAGGGAGCGTGCGCAGGCCCGAGGAAGCGTTCCGTAGAGTGAGGTATTCCGAACGGCCCGGAACGCGCGGAAAGCGACCATCCCCGAGTTTCGCAGGGAAATGTCCACCAGCCTTGATTTTTTGATCCTTTTGTATCAAGACAAAAGGATGAAAAGGGATACTCCCACGCGAGTTCAAGGGTAACAGGAATAATTGCGGGGAATCACTTTCCTTCCCCCTTTGGTGAATGAATAAAATGTGATCAGAACGTGGCGGTGGTCTGTACCCTCAGCCGCGCCATGAAACCGTGCGGAATGCCGTCAAATTCCTGAAACTCGCCTGCTATCACCACCCGGCCATCGTCCTGGATCAGCGCAGTCCAGATCAGGTTGTCGGTGCCCTTTCCGGGATTGAATCTCACATCCAACGACCCATCATGATTGATTCGGGCTATTCGTGTGATGGGCACCCCGTCATATTTGGTGAAATCGCCCCAGATGATGATCTGCCCATCGTCCTGCGTCACGCAGCTGTGCACTTCGAAGTCGGTGCCCCGGCCCGGATTGAAACTGGCATCGAGGGTGCCATCGTCCATCAGCCGGGCCACCCCGTTGCGCGAGGTGCCGTTGTAGCTGCTGAAATCGCCACAGAGCATGATGGTGCCGTTGCTCTGGGCATTCACAGTGAACACATCGTAGTTGGTGCCCGACCCTGAATTGAATGTGCCATCGGGGCGGCCATCGGGCATGAGCCGGGTCACTCTGCGCTTGGGTCTGCCATCGTAGGTGGTGAATTCGCCCCCGCACAGTATCCGGCCCTCACCGTCAATATCCACCGAGAAAACGGGCAGGTTAAAACCTCTGCCGGTGTGGAAGGTGGTGTCTAGCGATCCGTCTGTGTTCAATCGGGCTATGCGCACCGCATCGTGCCCATCAAACTCCTGAAAATCGCCTGCTATGATGATGCGCCCATCGGCCTGCTGCACCATGGCGAACATCGAACCGTTGGCGCCCGTTGGGGCCCTGAAGGTCTTGTCGAGGCTTCCGTCAGGCATCAGCCGCGCTATGCGGCCGTTCTTCACCCCATCGTACCGTTCAAAATTTCCGGCAACCAGAATTCGGCCGTCCATCTGGAGGGCGGTGACAAAGATCTCGGCATCGGCCCCGCTGCCCGGCCTGAAGGTGGGGTCAACGGTGCCATCGTCCAGCAAAAGCCCTAACCTGTGCACCTCCACGCCATTGTAATTGGTAAATCCACCACCGAACAGCACCCGGCCCTTGCCCATGTTCAGTGCTGAATAGATGATGTTGTCGGCTCCCTGAAATCCTCCACGGCCTTGACCATCGTGTATGAACGAGCGGTCGACTGTCACCGTGGGCCGCAATTGGGCCTCGCTGACGGGCAGTTGGAACAGAAAGACGACTGCCGTGGCCAGCAGACGCAGGTAACTGGTAAAGGTCAAATCCGGGTGTTCAGGTGGAACTGAAGTGCGGCCTTTTTCGCAGACTATATGGCCTTGGTTACGTAGATGATTGCCTTTGTATAGAATGAGATAGTCAGCGGCTCAGATGTGAAACCAATGGGCAAAGGCGCGCCATCGCCATTTGAGGTACCTTCGCGAACCGCTTCGAAAATGAGCCTCGGCACTACCATACGGCATCTGGGCCGCATCCGCGAAATCATCGGGGTGCTGGTCAAGTACGGGTTTGAGGACGTGGTGGCCAACAGCACCCTGCGCAATTTTGTGCCCGAGAGCACCCGCCTGAGCTGGATAAGGGCCGAACGGCCCAAACTGGAATACTCGCGCTGGGAACGCATCAGGCTGGTGTGCGAGGAGCTGGGGCCCACCTTCGTCAAGCTGGCGCAGGTGATGAGCAACCGGCCCGACATGCTGCCGGCACCCCTCATCGAGGAGCTCGAGAAGCTGCAGGACCGCGTGGCCCCGTTCCCTTTCGAGGTGGCCCGCGAGATCATTGAGCGCGAGGCGGGCAGGCCCCTGGACCAGATCTTTGAGGATTTCAACGAGCGACCCCTCGCATCGGCCAGCATAGGGCAGGTGCACCGTGCCACACTCAAGGGCGGGCAGGAGGTGGTGGTCAAGATCCAGCGCCCCGAGGTGAAGGACCTTGTGGAACGCGACCTTGCCATATTGCGCGATGCCGTGGGCAGGGCCGACCGCTACCTGCGCAAACAGGGCGTGATGAACGCGCCCGACCTGGTGCGCTCGTTTGAGCGGAGCATGCAGAAAGAGCTCGACTACCGCAACGAGGCCCGCAACATAGAGCGCTTCCGCGAGCTGTACAAGAGCTACCGCAACTTCTACATCCCCAAGGTTTTCCGCAACTATAGCACCGAGAATGTGCTGGTGATGGAGTTTGCCAGCGGATGCAAGATCAGCGATGTGCCTCAGATGCGCGCCTGGGGCCTCGACCCCCGCAAGGTGGCCGAGAACGGCATGAACATTTACCTGACCCAGATATTTGAGTTCGGTATATTCCATGCCGATCCGCATCCCGGCAACGTGCTGGTGCGCAAGGACGGGGTCATCTGCCTGCTCGATTTTGGCATGGTGGGCACCATGATGCCCAAGGACAAGTTCGCCTTTGCCGGTATATTCATTGGCATGAGCGAGCGCAATCCGCGCAAGATGGCCCAGAACATGAAGGCCCTGGCCATTGAGGACAACATTGAGGACATGCGGGCCCTGGAGTACGACCTCAACGAGATCATCGAGGACTTCAGCTCGCTCAGTGTCGATGAGAGCAGCATAGCCGATGTGGTGAACCGGCTGCAGAAGGTGATGTACGACTACCAGATTCGCGTACCGGGCGGTATTTTCCTGGTGTTCCGCGCCTTCGCCATTCTGGAAGGCATCGGCAAGACGATACACCCCACCTTCAACACCTATGAGTTCATCAAGCCCTACGGCCTGAAACTCATGCAGGACCGCCTAAGCCCCAAGAACCTCTGGGCCGATGTGAGCGACCGCTTCAGTCAGGTCGAGCAGTTCATGAACAATTTCCCCCGCGATGTAAGGGAGATCCTGTTCAAGACCAAGAGCGGCAAACTGCACTTTGAGGTCGAGCTTCAGGGCTACGGCTACATGCTCAAGAAGTGGGACAGCATCACCAACCGTCTGGCCCTGACCATTGTCTCATCGGCCCTATTCATCGCATCGGCCCTGAGCATGATTGCCCCGTGGGGCACCGACATGCCCCGCTACCATGGTGTGCCCATGATCAGCGTCTATGGCCTCTGGGGTGCCGGCATCTTCCTTGTGCTGCTGCTATACTCCATCATCAGGAGAAGGCAGTATAAGTGAACATTTTTTCTGTTTCAGGGAGGAATTTACGGTTTCAAGGTTTTGAGAATCAATAGACCGTGCCCTTCGGTTGAATCTCAGAATCGAAGAGACTCGATACCCTGATGTTTCAGACCTTTGACTGATTATCAGGCGTATTAATGACCACCGCCAGCGACCTCTTCGCATCCATTCCATCGCGCTTCAGACCCGAGAAGGCCCGCGATGCGCGCATGACCGTGCACTTTGACCTGAGCGGGCCCGATGCTGCCCAGTACACCGTGGCCATAGGCAATGGTGCCTGCACCGTAACCCCCGGTCTGCACGGCACACCCGAATGTGTGGTGCGTACCACCGCGCAGCATTACGTGGCCCTGGAGAGCGGCACTCTTAACCCCCAGATGGCCCTCATGACCGGTAAGGTGAAGGTGAGCAGCATTGCGGCCATGATGCAGTTTGCCAAGTACTTCAGGCGGTATGACCCCGAGCGCACCCCGGACCGAGAGAAACCCGTGGCGGCAAGACCGCCTAAGACAGGCCCACTTAAGGATGTGCGCGTAATTGACCTCTCGCGGTTGCTGCCTGGGCCCATGGCCACCCTGCTCATGGCCGACTTGGGTGCCGATGTGCTGAAGGTGGAGGACCCCGCCTCGCCCGACCCGGTGCGTAACCTGCCACCCTTCAAGGACGGGCTTCCAGTGTATTACGGTTATCTGAACCGGGGCAAGCGCTCGGTGGCCATCGACCTAAACGCGGCTGAGGGCCGAGAGAGGTTTCTTGCCCTTATCCGCGAAGCCGATGTGGTGATAGAGCAGTTCCGCCCAGGTGTGATGCAGGCGCTAGGCCTCGGGCCCGAGGTGCTGATGGCGGCCAACCCGAGAATCATCATCTGCTCCATAACAGGTTATGGCCAGACCGGCCCCTTGGCCCAGGTGGCCGGGCACGACATCAACTACTTGGCCTGGACCGGCATGCTCGATGGCCTGCGGGGCAACGATGGGCACCCGGTGCTGCCCGCCTTTCAGGCTGCTGATGTGGCGGGTGGGGCCCACATGGCTGTGGCGGCAGTTCTCGCAGCACTGCACGAGGCACGCACCACGGGCAAAGGCCGCCATCTTGATGTGGCCATGACCGATGCCATGTTTCACCTACAGGCGCTGAGGCTGGCCGAGGAACAGGCCACAGGGCAGTACATGGCCGACCTATCGGGGGCGAGGGCCAACTATGGCATCTATTCCTGTGCCGATGGGCTGCACCTGGCCGTTGGGGCCTTGGAGCCGAAGTTCTGGGAGGCGTTCTGCACATCTGTGGGCCGACCGGAATGGGCATCGCGAATACTCGATAAGGATCAGATGGCCCTGCGGGATGATGTACAGGCTCTGCTGATCACGGCCCCGCGCGGGCATTGGCTCAACCTGCTGGCTAATGCCGATGCCTGTGTGGCCCCAGTGCTCGGCCCGATGGAGGCACTGGCGCACCCTCATTTCGCAGCGCGAAACGGTGCCGGGCATTGGCCTGTGTTCGGTCCACCGGTTACATGGCCCGCTCCTGGCCTCGGGCAGGACGGGTGATAGGAGATTATGGAATTAATAGCCAAGTCTCATCCATCCCTACAGAATAAAAACCAGCGATACATGCGACCCATCGTTTTAATATCCGCCCTGTTCATAGGCCTGAGCGCCCAGGCCAATGACCACCAACTGAAACTGAATACTCGGATAGACCGCGTCACGGTTTTCCAACAGGGTGCACAGGTGTTTCGCAAGGCCAGTTTCAACCTGGAGACCGGATTGACTGAAGTGGTCTTCTCGGGCCTATCGCCCAACATTGACCCGCAGAGTCTGCGGGTGAGCGGCAAGGGCGAATTTGTGGTGCTCGATGTGCGCCACCACGTGGAATATCCTGCCCCGGGCGATGCTGGCAAACTGCCGAACGAGGTGCAACGTAGAATTGATGCCCTGCGCGACTCCATTGCCGATGTGAACCTGAGCCTCCGCACCCTTAAGGCCGAGATGGATGCGCTGGTGGCCGAGGTCAATGTGCTGCGCAGCAACAAACTGACCAAAGGCGAGGGCAAGAGCGACTCGTTACGCATGTTCATTGAGTTCATGAAGTATTTCAGGCAGGAGATGAACGACATTGACCGCAACTACATACGTGCAGAGCGCGAACATGCCAAGGCCACCGAGAGGAAGAGACAGATGGATGATCGCCTCACTCAGCTCATCAATTATGGCAACAACGGGGGGCGACCAATGCCCGAGAAGGGTCCCGACCATCAGGTAGTGGTAACGGTGAGTGCAGATAAGGCCGGGCCCGGACGCATAGACCTGTCGTACATGGTGTCCGGTGCCAGTTGGAGCGCCTTGTACGATCTGCGCACCGATGGCCCCGATGCTCCGCTGCAGATCATGTACAAGGCTCAGGTGCAACAGAGCACGGCCGAGGACTGGAAGGACGTGCGCATCACCCTCAGCACAGCCGACCCATCGCGCGGCACGGTGCGGCCGGCCCTCAACCCATGGATACTGCAGCGCCAACATGTCAAAATGCCCATGGCTGGGGCATTTGCCCCGGCTGCGGCCAAGGAGATGACTGTTGATGTGATGGAGAGTGTCAGATCCGAGAGCTATGAGGACGATTACAAGGCCATTGAGCAACCTTTGCCAGACGCCATCATGTCGAGCGAACTGGTGAACTCGCAACAGCGGTTCGCCACCGTGGAGTTTGAAGTGCCCATGCCATACACCATCATTGCTAATGGGCAGGCGCGCACCATAGCTCTGCGCAGCAAAGAACTGCCCACTGCCTATTTCCATTACCTGGTTCCAAAACTTGAGCGTGAGAGTTACATAGTGGCCCGCACCACAGGCTGGCAGAAACTGGACCTACTGCCCGGTACGGCAAACATCTACTACGATGGCACTTACGTGGGGCAGACATCCATCGACCCTTACAGCTACACTGACACCGTGGAGTTCGCCCTGGGCCGCGACCCGCGGGTGACGGCCACGTGGGAGCGCCTCAAAGATGAGTCGAAGGGAAAGCCCTTGGCGCACGACCGCGTGGTGACCCGCGCCAACCGCATCGCCATCAGCAACCGCACAGGCCGCAGAATCAGCTTGTTGGTTGATGATCAGATTCCTGTCTCGCACATGGAAGAAGTAAGGGTTGACCTTACCCGTGCAGACGGTGCGGTGCTCAATGCCGCCACCGGCACATTGCGCTGGGAGTTCAACCTTGAAAAGACCGACAGGGAACTCCGCCCCGAATTCACCATCACC
>JBIKWM010000054.1:0-16988 GCA_044356305.1 Flavobacteriales bacterium | reverse complement strand
TTGCTGTCACGAACGGATAACCTGTCCCATGAAAATTCAGTGCTGATCTGCTTACTTGATAGCGGAGTGAATCAACAACACCCATTGATTCAAGATTTTCTTCCAGAACGTCATCTATACACTTGGAATGACGCTTGGGGAAAATTCGATGGGGCGGTACAAGGCGGTCATGGAACTGGTATGGCGGGGCTTTCGCTCTATGGCGACATGGCACACGCGCTGGCTTCAACTGAACGAATCCAGATTTATCATGCCCTCGAGTCATTCAAACTCATACCGAATTCAAGTTATGAAAGTGATCCCGAGATGTATGGACTCATGTATATTCAAGGATGTTCGCTACCGGTCGTTGACCGTCCGGATAATCTGAGAGTTTTCTGCCTTTCCGTAACTAACGAGCATTTTGCATTCAATGGGCGGCCGTCAGTTCACTCTACAGCTCTAGATAGAATTGCATTTGGCGATTTAGAAAATCATGAACCGCCACAGTTGATCCTTGTATCCAGCGGGAATGTGGAATTGGCTTCAGCTGCTGAGTTTCCTGACAAGAACTTCATTGAGTCGGTAAAAGACCCTGCACAGGCTTTCAATGTTTTGACCGTAGGCAGCTATACCCGAAAGGACAGGATTGATGACGAGGCATGGCCCGGTTGGCAGCCACTGTCGGCCTACGGTGAAATGGCGCCCTCCAATTCAACATCAGGTGCTTGGGAGACACGTTGGCCCAACAAACCTGACATTGTAATGGAAGGAGGTAATCTCGCGCATCGAGACGGGGAGGTTGATTACAAGGACAGCCTGCAATTGGTGACCACTCACAAGAACTATCAAACCAAACTATTTCAACCATTTGGTGATACCAGTGCAGCGGTCGCCCTTGCCTCTAAGTTGGCGGCCGAATTGAGAACTGAATACCCTGCCTATTGGCCTGAGACCATAAGGGGACTTATGGTACATTCTGCTGATTGGACTGAGGCAATGCTGCGTGGAAGACAGATGACCATCGAGAGGGACCGAAGGGCAATCCTTCGCTCAGTTGGCTATGGAGTTCCAGTTGCAGAAAAGGCGCGATATAGTGGCTCAAGTGTTCTAACGCTTGTGGCGGAACGAGAAATTCAGCCGTTCATAGGCATCGGTTCTGCTGCCCCTAAGTTCAACGAGTATCATCTTTATGAACTTCCGTGGCCAACGGAAGTATTGGCAGTTGAATTGGCAGAAAGAGAGGTTACGCTTAAAGTGACATTGTCCTACTTTATAGAACCAAACCCAGGGGATAGACGATATGCATCACAATTCCGTTACCAGTCACACGAGCTTGACTTTAGGATAATCAAGCCTACCGAGTCGCTACGTGCATTTAAGAGCCGAATTTCGGAGATTGCCCAAACCGATGAAGAAGATTCTAATGAAGAAGTGAATTCCGCTGGTTCAGCGGAGAATTGGGAATTGGGCCGTGTCAGAAGTCGAGGTTCAGTCAGAAAGGATTTCATTAAAACCATAGGCGCAAACCTCGCTTCTCAGAACAAGCTTGCTATTTATCCGAAAGGAGGGTGGTATAAGACGCGAAAGAAGTTGAACAAGTTCAATTCAAGTGTACGGTATAGTCTGATAGTGTCCATTGAAACGGAAGAGACGGGAGTGGACATCTATACTCCTGTTGCGATTAGTTTGGGAGTTGCAATACAATCATAGGCCGAATGGAATTTCTCTTGTTTTTTCAATCAACTTAAAAAGTCCTCAACTTTCTTTCCTTCTGTATAAGTCCAATATTCCGTGCTTATCTGACCAATACACGCCCATTCCAAGACATTCCATCTGGAACTGTCACATTAACATGATACAGTCCTTCAGGGTAATTGCTCAGGTCAACGGATAGGTTCTGGCTTGTTAACGTGCTATGTAAAATTCTATAGCCAGAAAGGTCCCACACCGCCACAGTGCCATCTTCATAATTATCAGGTAAATACACTATAAACATACCTGTAGTCGGGTTGGGATAAATAACACCAAGAAGGTCCTCTTTGTAGTTATCATTTTCAACTGTTACTCCAATACAATCGGTAATTATTCCTGATGCCCATGATTCAGTTGTTCGAGTCGTATTAATGAATGAATCGGGTGTACCTATGTCAATTCCACTTGCAGTATCCAAATTTAAATGAGCTTGAGATAAGCTGACTTCAGAGAACAAGCATGAAATGTCGTTCGATGACATTTTTACAAAAATAGCCTCCTCACTATTTCTGCCGGCTATGTATAGTTTGTTTTCAAAGTAATCAAGTCCATATCCTTGAGAAGCTTCTTCATTTGTATCCTGTCCATATATCCAACCACCGACCAAATCCCCATTACTTTCAATCTTGGCGAGTAACATCTTGGCGAGTGATGTGAAACCAGACGTCCAGCCTATCAAATAGAATCCATCTTCCATCTGGACCACGTCAGACACTTTGTCGTAGCCGGGTGAGCCATAACTATTGCTCCAGATCACATCACCGTTACTGTTGGCTTTTACTGCAATAATGTCACGCGTGGTCTGGCTAAAGTCGTACTGTTCTCCGAACATGTATATTGATTCACCTTCTGCTTCTCCCATTACCAACAGAACAGGATACCCTTCCTCATAAATCCCATTGCCATAAGTTTTGGACCACACGACATCTCCGGATGCATCGATCTTCAACAAGTATAAATCTGCAGCACCTGAACCAAAGCTCATTGTCCAACCCAAAACATAGAAAACATTGCTTTCCGTTTTAGACTCCTGAACAGAGTAACCATGTTCCAAGGAAATTCCACCAATCGTTTTTTGCCAAATTGTATTTCCAAACTCATCCGTACGTATAACATACATATCATCTGCCCCGACTCCTCCGGTAGTGCCTTCCCACTTTGCCACAATGACATAACCGCCCTCACTTGCCTCCGCAATTCCATACCCTTCGCCATTTCCAAATTTTCTCATCCATTCTAATTCTCCATTCGCATCAAGCTTGGCCAAGGATACATCACCACCATTTCCCGAAGCCTCGTGAAATGTCCACCCAACTATGGCAATTCCACCGTCACTGGTTATTATTCCCTTCCAAGCAACGTCATTTCCACCACCATACTGTTTCGACCATAGGGTGTCCCCACTCATGTCATACTTCTGAGCAAAGGCATGCGATTCTAGGGAGTTGAAATCTTTATAACCCAAAACTATCGGCAATCCTTCGAAATTGACTAACACATCCTGAGCACGCGTGCCGTATGTAGAGTTGATCATGCGAATCGAAAAATCCGACTGTGTAACTCCGATGGTCGGCAACAGAATTGTGAAAAGAGCAGTAATGATAAAATTGCGAATCATGGTTTCCATTCCTTTGCACCTGCGAAAATAGATTATACAACGTGGGGTCATTGATTGACTCAAAATAACTATTCCTCTCAGGTTCTCAATCTCTGCAAGTGACTAACGCCTCACGTATGAACTACTGTGTTTTTGCCATTCCTCAACAGTTTCTCCCTCGCCTCATTTATTCGGTTGCCCCTCACTCCTCCAGCACCCGTTCCCATCGGAACGCGTTGCTTTTGCTGAAGAGCACCAGCCCATAGAGTGGGCTAAGGGCCAGTTCCTCGGTGATGCCCAATGAATCGGTGCGGGAGAGGTAGCGGCAATGCTCAAACACGGTCGATTGCAGCACGAGGGTGCTGTCCATGGCTCCGTACGTGGGTTGGAACTTCATGCCCATGATGGAGAACATGTGGTCTTTGTACGACTGGGAGTACTTCATCATCGGTCTGCCGGTGGACGGAAGTAACAGCCCATAGGTACGCGGGTCGTAGCCATTGCAGTCCCCGCGGTCGTTCACATAGTCTGATGATGGGCGGGTATCGAAACCGGAGTCGATCACCATGAGCTGGAGGTACTCGCCATCGGGGTTGATGTACGTGGTGAGCGGGTACCTCCGCAGGGCGCTGTTCACCCAATCCACTGGCTTGACATCCGGATTGCAGCATCCGGCCACGGTCCCTACGACCATGAGCATAGCCAAACAACTGCGTGCGGAAAGGAGCATCGTGGGCAATGGATGAGGCTAAGGTACAGGTTCGCAGCGGTCCCTCATTCCCAACTCCTTATTCCTGATTCCTAATTCGTTATTCCTAATTCCCCATTCCTAACCCAAAATTCCTCCATTTCCCTTCTTCTTACTCGCCTTATACGCCAGCGCATTGATCTTGTCTCCGATGTTCATCACCTCTCTGACCAGGATTTCCTTACATGCTCTGATATGGGCCGGATCGGAGTTGAAGATCTCGGGAAAGCGGGTGTTCACCTCCTTTGTAAGGAAATCAAAGAGGTCGTCCTTGAAAGCAGTGTCGCGGATGGCTGCCCCGCGCAGGGCCTGTAGTCCTGCCTCCAAGGCATCGAACCTATCAGACAGTTCTTTGGCCTTGGCCTTGTCGGCCATGTTCTCGCTGTTGCGCAAGGCTTGCTGATGCCACTCCTCAAGGTTGTAACTGTCTTTGATGAAGTTGTGGATGTGGGGCAGGTGATCGAACCCTTCCTCGTCCATTATGGCGAGCATCTTGCTGTGCTTGGGCCCGAATCCTTTTATGTTTTTCTGCACTGAACTGTAGTACTTCCCCACCTTGGGGTGCACGAATTTGCAATAGCTCATCATCATAGCGAAATCTACGCCCACCTCCAATTCGTAGGCATCGGTCTTCAGCTTCACCTTCCATGTAAGGGAGTCGGTGCCGTATTTCTCCAGACCGTTTTCCCGCTTGACGTCAATGATCTCGAAGGGAGGATTGTTGAACGATGCCATGATGCGATGGTTTTTTGGTTGATCCGATATGCAAAGATGGGAAGGGAAGCGGGATGTATGGATGCCTCCCTTTTGACCAAGGAGGCAACCCATGAAATATACATCGATAGATCGATTGTGGGAGTGGGGGAGAAGGAGTACGAGGACCTCACCCCCGCCCGGCCCATCAACACTACGAACGCGGATATCACGGATCAGAATCTGTGGCGATCCGTTAAATCCGCCTGATCCGTGTTCCATGCATCTGGCAGAAAAAGAGAACCTGAACGCGGATGTAGCTGATTAACGCGGATATCACGGATAAGAATCTGTGGCGATCCGTTAAATCCGCGTGATCCGTGTTCCATGCATCTGGTAGAAAAAGAGAACCCCCGCCCTTGAAACAGGGCAGGGGTTCTCAGCTTACGGCCTACTCCTCCAACGGCTCAAACCACAGCCCCCAGACTGAAATCCACAGTCAATGGGCCACCGTCCACCTCAATACCCTTCCTCACCGTCTCAAGCCCATCGGCCCCTGCACTCAGCCTGTAGCGCCCGTTGCGCACACTCGCATACCTGAATTCACCGTTCAGGTCAGTGCGCACCTCCACACCCGGTGCGTAGCTTCCATCGGGCCGCAGTTCCTCCATCAGCACCTTCGCATCTATCACTGCGCTACCATCGGCCGTTCTTACCACAAATCCGTTCACACGGTGCGTGCTCACCACCGACCGCACCAGCCCCAGCACCGTCTCATACGTGAACTCCTCCCTGATGGCCGCACTGTCCCAGAAAATCCTGCGCCCGTCACTGCACAGCGTTATGATCTTGTCATACAGCGCATTGTTCGCCTCAATTTTCGCATCGGTGCCCCTCCGTGCTATCTCTTCCTCCTCCACAAACTGGCGCAGCTGAGCGCTGAAATCCGTCTTCGCCCCGTTCAGCGCAGCCGCAAATCCCACCGGCATACCGCCATCAGCCGTCAGCACAGCGGCATTGTCAGTCACATACGTGTTAGCCTGTATCAGCATCCCTTCCATGCTGTTCCAGTCACTGTGATACGCCTCATCATACAGGTCAAATCCCGCAACGTGCTTCTGCTGTTCCAGCATCTCAGCACCGAAGGCCTCCCGCATCAGCGTCTCCAGTTGCAGCATCAGCCTGATCCCTGACGCCCGTTTCTCATCCAGTCCCATGCGCAGCATCGCATGTCGGGCCGTGCGCGCACCTTCAGCCGGCAATGCCCTGGCCACTAGCAGTTCCGTCCGCAGGTTGGTCACGGTGGTCGCACTGTACCTGCTCGAGTAGTCCTCAAACTTTGACAGATGCTCCTCAAGGCTGTCTATCACCGCCTCGCTTACCCCGTAAAAATCCTCTTGCGCACAGCGTATGCGCGGTTGGGGCCTGTTCTCATTCAATGGTGTGCTCATGGCAGAATGGTGTTTGGTTGTTCTTCTTCCTCGGCTGTGGCACCGCGCCCTTGGCTCTGGAATTTGATGCGCTAACGGGGCCTTGCACCCCTGTATTGTGCGAATCCTCAAAAAAAATCGCATATCCGCCAAAAATCTCTCAAACCAGCGCCAGCACTCGTATTGTACCAAGGTAAATTCATCTTGTACCGAAGTAAATAGGTCCTGTGATCAGGTAAATAGGTCTTGAACCCGGGTAAATAGGTCTTGTATTCGGGTAAATAGGTCTTGCACACAGTTCAAAGGGTCTTTGACCTGGACAGATTGGTCTTTTTCTCTGGTGATCACGTGCAACAGATCAGTATAGACATCCTGAGGTCCGGTAGAATGCACCAGTGATCGGGCACACCGGTCTTTTACCACAGTAGATCCCTCCTTTGCCGCATAAGGGCCCTGCAATACCTATTTATATGGGCAGCCATGCGCCCCGTGTACCGCAATCTCTGGGCCTATCACAAACAGATCCTCGATGAGGAGAAGGCCAAATGCTATCACCGGCTCAATCTCCGATGCCTCGGATTGGATGGCGACCTTTTTGATTTCCCCGATGGTGTCGAGGACCAGGAGTAGGGGTGTGGTATTTCCTTACACCGTCACTGCCGTTGGTTTGGAGGCAGGGCCGGGCTCATGGTGCCCTTAAAGCATGGGCCCATCACCCATTAACATCTGTTTGCAATTGCTTGGCAATGATCGCAGTACAGTGCCGTTGGCCGCCACCATGAAAGAACAATTCACCCGCCCCTTTGCGCTCATCAGCGCAGTGATTCTGCTTGCAGCACTGTTCACATGGCTCTTCAAAGGCCACCCGTTGGGTCTCAATCTGCTGCTGTTCAACCTCGCGATACTCGCGGTGCTGTTCATTCAGGGCCGCATCAGCCTCAGGTCCCAGCCCGTTCTGTTGGCCGGTACCCTTGTGTCAGCGGTCATGGTGGTGGTCCACGCCACCGAATGGGCCATATTCATGAATATCCTCTCGCTGTTCCTCCTCACAGGTTCACGGCTGCTCGGCAGTCCCACTGGCATCAACTATGCGGCCCTGTTCGCCCTGGTCCATCTCCCCATGTCGCATATCGCCCTTTTCAGTCAGGTCAACGCACTCGGAAGCGGTAGACCTCACGTGGCGCGCATCATCAACGTGTTCCGTATCGTTCTCATCCCTTTGGCAGTCATTGCGTTGTTCGTGGCCATGTACCGAGGGGCCAATCCGGTGTTCCTGCATCTGCTCGATGGGGTGGTGGAGCGGTTGCAGATGATCATCGACCTTTTCACCCGCCTGTTCGATCCATCTCTCATCTTCACATTCCTGTTCGGTGTGGCAGTATGCGATTTTCTGTTGCTGCACCATGCCGATTCCGATATGATCAACATGGCGCGTCAGGCCACCGACCGCCTCATTCGGGTGCGCAGGCCTTCCAAGGATACCTCGCTCCGTTTGGGGCTCAGGCGCGAACTGCGGTCGTCCCTGTTCCTTCTGGTCGCACTCAACATGGTATTGGCAGTGGTCAATGCCATCGACATATACTGGGTATGGTTCAATTTCGAATGGGATGGCGACTACCTCAAACAGTTCGTGCACGAGGGCACCTACCTGCTCATCTGGTCCATTCTCGTATCGGTGGGGGTCACGCTTTTCATTTTCAGGGGTAATCTCAGTTTCATGCGGGGAAATTCACTATTAAGATGGTCGGCATATGTCTGGATCGGCCAGAATCTTATCCTGGCCATCTCCGTGGCCATCTGCAACATCCACTACATCCGCTACTACGCCCTGGCCCACGGCCGCATCGGGGTATTCTTCTTCCTGGCCGTCATCGCAGTGGGTCTGGTCACCTTGATCATTAAGGTGCATCGCACCCGCAGCGTGCATTATCTCCTGCGCACCAACATCCTGTCAGCCTACCTCATCATGCTCTGCGCGGCACTGGTCCATTGGGATGTGGTCATCGCCCGGTTCAATTTCTCGCATGCCCATCGGTCGTTTGTCCACTTCAACTACCTTATCACACTGTCCGATGCCGCCCTGCCATACCTCGATAAGGACCTGGCCACCTTGCAGGCGATGGAGCAGGGCAATGCGCGCTTCCCGGCACACGGTAGCTACATGGCCCCGGTCGATTATCTCGACTTCCTCAGGCAACGCAAGGACGATTTCAACACCCGCATCGTGCATCAGCACTGGCTCTCATGGAACCTGGCCGATCAGAAGGCCTTCCGTCAGTTGAAAGGCATGTGAGCCCCACCCGCCCACAATTACCATTGAACTTGGACCACCTCAGTCGGAAGTCACCACTCTCCCGCAGGAGAGGGGCCGGGCCAGCCCGATCCGGCACGGGCGGGGGTGAGGTCGCCTTGGGCCTTGCTTCCCTGCCCTCACCAGGCGGGGATACACACGCAAAACTGCCCACTCAGGATGACACGTTAATCGACCACGGACTATCGACCACGGACTACCTCTGTCGGAAGTCACCCCTCTCCCGCAGGAGAGGGGCAGGGGGTGAGGTCGCCTTGGGCCTTGCTTCCCTGCCCTCACCAGGCGGGGATACACACGCAAAACTGCCCACTCAGGCTGACACGTTTATCGACTGTGGTCTATGGTCTATCGACTATGGACTATCGACTGTGGACCATCGACTTTCCCCCAATCATCAATCCACCATCCACAATCGACAATCTTTGCACCGTGCTGCCCCTGTTCATCACCTTCCGCTGGCTCGATGCCCTCGATATCCTCATCGTGGCCATCCTGTTGTTCCAGCTCTACCGCCTCATACGCGGCACAGTGGCTGTCAACATCTTCCTCGGGGTGCTGTCGCTCTACCTGCTCTGGCTATTGGTGCGCGCACTCGATATGCGTCTGCTGGGCAGCATCCTCGGACAGTTCATCGGGGTAGGGGTCATCGCCCTCATCATCGTGTTTCAGCAGGAACTGCGCAGGTTCCTGCTCATCATAGGCACTTCGGGCATATTGGACCGCAGGAGTTGGCGACTGTTCGGCAACAGGGGCGGTGGCCAGGGCACGGGTCTCAGCACCGATGTGGTGGTCAATGCCTGCATGTCCATGGCACAGAGCCGCACGGGAGCCATCCTCATCCTTGCGCGCGACAGCGGCCTCAAGTTCTACACCAACACGGGCGAGCACGTGGATGCGGCCCTCACCGTGCGCATGTTAGAGAGCATCTTCTACAAGAACAGCCCCCTCCACGATGGGGCCGTCATCATAGCCGGCAACCGCATCCGGGCGGCCCGTTGTGTGCTTCCTGTTACCGAGAACGAGGATTTCCCCGCCCACCTCGGCATGCGCCACCGCGCTGCTGTGGGCATCAGCGAAACATCCGATGCCATTGCTGTGGTCGTGAGCGAGCAGACAGGGGGTATTTCGGTGGCCCGCAAAGGACAGTTGGAATCAGATCTGAGCCCCCGCCAGTTGCGCGAACTGTTGGATACTGAATTCAACAGCGGCAACTGATCGGCACCCGTGTGGCAGGCCTAGCCGCTCGTTACTTTCGGGCCCGTTCACAGACCATGTCACGCATAGCATGAGGCACCTGTTCATCACCATTACGGCCGCATTCCTGGCATGCCACTCCCACGCCCAGACATTGGACACCCGCAAGGTGAACGACCAACTGGCAAAGAAGGACTATGTGGGCGCCCTGCGCGAATGGGCCGCGGTCAAGCGCGAACTGCAGCAACTGGCCACAGCCGAACTGATGAAGGCCCTGCCTCAGGCGGTAGGCGAACTGAAGATCAATGCCTCGCCCAATCAACAGGGCGATGCCCAGGGCGGTATCACACTCATGGTCCTTTACATGGCCCCGCCCAAGGAGGCACCCGCAACAGATCCAGCGCAGCGAAGTGCAGACGCCATGGATCCCCGCGCCATGATGGGCATGCCGGGGGCGCAACCTTCCATTCAGCTCACGGTCACTACCAACCTGATGATGGCCAATGAGGTGATCATGGCCCACGGCAGCGATGACAGCAACATGCGGGGTGGCGATGGCAGCATGGCCGTGCCCCTCCGTATCAAAGGCTACAGGGCCCTCATGCGCACCGACCGCAACATGGGCACCACCGGACAGATGATTGTGGGGGGTGCCTACATACGGGCCGAGGGTCGCGGAATGACCGATGACAAGGCTGTTGCAGCCCTCCTGAACACCATAGACACTGACCTGTTAAAGAGGACCGTAGGGGAATGAGCCACAGACCTTCGCCATACTTCACCGAGGAGCACGACCTGTTCCGCCAGTCGGTGCGCGATTTCATCGAAAAAGAGGTGGTGCCCTATGCCGAGCAGTGGGAGCGCGACCAACGTGTGCCCCGCAGCGTTTTCAAACGCATGGGCGACCTCGGTTTCCTGGGTGTCAATTTCCCAGAGACCTATGGCGGCACCGACAACGACTTCTTCACCTCCGTGGTCTACCTTGAGGAGGTGGCACGCTGCACCATGGGCGGTTTTGCCGCCAATATCTGCGTGCATCAGTACATGAGCACGGCCCATCTCCTCATGGCCGGTTCGCACGAACTCAAAAGCCGCTATCTGCCAGGGGCCATCAGCGGTGAGCTCTGGGGCTCATTGGCCGTTACTGAACCATTCGGTGGCAGCGATGTGGCCAGCATGCGCACCACCGCCAGACGCGAGGGCGACCACTACATCATCAACGGGTCCAAGACCTTCATCACCAACGGGGTGTATGGCGATTTTGCCACCGTGGCCTGCAAGACCGACCCTGATGCGGGCATCGGGGGCATCAGTCTTATCATGATCGATCAGGGCACTCCCGGTTTCACCACCAATAAATTGGAGAAGGTGGGCTGGTACACCAGCGACACGGCCGAGATGTCCTTCATCGATGTCAAGGTGCCTGCCACCAACCTCATCGGACGCGAGAACGAGGGCTTCTTCTACATCATGGAGTCGTTCCAGCTCGAACGCCTCGCAGCCGCCATCATGGCCGTTAGCGGTGCCGAGCATTGCCTCGAGATGACCCTGAAGTACATGAACGAGCGCATGGCGTTCAACCGTCCGGTCAGCCGTTTTCAGGCCATCCGCCACCGTTTCACGCAGCTACATGCCGAACTCGATGCAGTGAGGCAGCAGGTGCACCACACCGCATTCCTCTTCAGCAAAGGTGTGATGTGCGTAAAAGAGTGCACCATAGCCAAGATGCTCAGTACCGAGTTGGGCAAAAAGGTGGCCGATGAGTGCCTGCAGTTCCATGGCGGATACGGCTACATGGAGAGTTATCCCATAGCCCGCATGTACCGCGATGCACGGGTGGCCACCATTGTGGGCGGCACCACCGAGATCATGCACGAGATCCTTGGCAAGATGATCATCGATGGCGTGGAGTACGAATCAACCTACCGCCACATTCCGTCCGACCGCACCACAGAGCGCCCAAAGACCGAGACAGCGCCCAGACCTACCGAATCACCTAAACCAACTTCAAATACCAATACCAAGATGGCAGAAACAGCCAAAGAACTCATCCATGCACTTCCCAGCAAACTGCGCAAGGACAAGGCCGCTGGCCTGAGCGGCAATTTCCATTTCGAACTGGAAGGGGAGACAGGAGGCCAGTTCACCGTGAACCTGGCCAATGGCGAGTGCACCGTGGCCGATGGCCTGCAGGGCACCGCCACATGCGTTATCAAGGCCAAGGCAAAGGACTATGAGGACGTGCTCATGGGCCGCACCAACGCACAGATGGCCGTGATGATGGGCAAGATAAAGATCTCAAACCTTGGAGAGATGATGAAATTCATGGGGGTTTTCTCTCACGGACTGGGATAGAGAGGAGTTCTCTTCCATTTGAATCAGAAAAAAGAACCCCGCGATGCTCCATGCACCGCGGGGTTCTCACTTTAAGTACCTGCGAATGACCCTAGCGCACCTCTCAGTGCGTCCTCAAGGCCAGGTAGAGCAGGGCCTGCTGTTCCTGTTGGCGCACATCATACTCCAACTTGGCCAACTGATTCAGCACACCTACGGTAGGCACCTGATAGAACCAGTGCTGAACCCAGTTCTGGTCGGCCTCTGCGCTGGGGTAACGCTTCTCCACATCGTATGGGAAAGTGCGCTCCAACTCGGTGCGCAGGGTGTCGTCATACGTGGCCAGTACCCCTGTACGGAATGCCTGCAGGTGCTGTGTCACCGAGTCCTGATAGAACAGGTTTTCCGTCCGCGTGAAGATGAGGTCGGTGGCCACCCCATGGTCCGATACCTGCCTGAGGTCGGTCACCTTCATGGCGCGGGCCTCTTCCAGGCTGATGTTCTCCACCTCTGCTATTAGTGTGGTGCGCATGCGCTGCAGGTAGGCCACGGTGCCATCGGCCAGGGCGCGCACCCTTTGGGCCTCGGGGTCATCGGCCAGCTGGGCGAACACCGCACCGCCTTCATGTGTGGCCGCCTCGCCCAGGCTCTCGCCCACGGCTGCAATGCCCCGGTCGTAGCTGCGGCTGTGGTTCACCTGTATGAGGGCGAACACGAGTATGAGGCATGTCATGGCCACCAGCCCGGTGCTGAGCGTCACAGGCCGGTTGCTGCTGGTCTTGTACCGCATGTAATAGAACAGAGGCACATAGGCAAAGGCTAGCACGGCCATGCCCGAAAGCAGCATGACATTGGCGCCCGGCCAGTGGAAAACCTTGAATAGCACGCCCAGGGTGGTGAGGGTGATGCCCAAAAAGCCCGCCAGGTGCATGGGCCGCTCGTTGCTGGGCGACTCCTTCCATTTGAAGCGGAGCAGGAGCGGGAAATAGCCCAGTACCAGGGCGCTTGCGCCCGACAGTACCAGTATGCCGGCCCCCATCCAGTGCATGAGTTTGAAGATGGTGCCTGTGAGTAACAGGCTGGTGGACACGAGTCCGATGATGAATGCTGCCTTTTTCATGGTGTCAGTTATTTCGTTGAGTAATTCAAAAGTGTCAAGTTGAATCTGCCTCAGGCCCTGTTGCCCAAAGAGGGAGGCGGCCTCTGAAAGGGCATCGTCAAACGGTTGCCCGCGTGCCAGCCTTTCTTCTATCTCGGTGCAGATGTGGTCGGTCAGGTCGTTTATCAGCGACTCCTGTTCCACTCCGCTGTGGCGCACATGCTCCTGCACGCGGGCCACCTGTTGTTCGGTCAGGGGTTCCATGCCAGTATGGGTTGTTGGTCCAGTGGGCGCAGCAGCTGGCTCATGGTGTCCATAAAACTGCGGAACTCCACGATGCGGGCCGTGGCCTGTGTGTCGCCCTGCTGCGTGAGGCGGTAGTATTTGCGCACGCGTTTGCCTATGCTCTCCAGCTCGGTTATGAGCAGTCCCTCGGCCTCCATGCGGTGCAGGGTGGGGTAGAGGGCGCCCTCGGTGAGCTGTATGCGGCCCTCGGTGCGCTCTTTCACATGTTGGGTCATCTCGTATCCGTACATGCGCGGATGCTCGCTCAGCAGGCTCAGCACAATCGTCTGTAGCGTGCCTTTGATCAGTTCTTGTGAATACATGGGGCAAAGATGCATATAACTCAGATACATATGAATCCAATGTATCAATATAGGTAATATTTCATTGTATTTTAATTTGAACCCGGCAGTGGGCATACTTCGCATATTTGACGCGCATTCCGCACCACCATGAAGAAACATTACGCCCTCGTAGCCATCGTGCTACTTGCTGCCTGTGCCAAGCAGGCCTCGGTCACATCCACCTCATCAGCCGTTGAGAGCAAACCGGCCGTTACCCTCACTGCCGAGGATCAGAGCCGTGGCAAAGAGCTGGTGGCGCGCCATTGCGGCAACTGCCACAAGCCTTACAGCACCGATTCGCACACGGCCGATCAGTGGGCCACCTGGGTGCCCAAGATGGTACGTAAGGTGAATGGCAAGGCCGGAAGTACTGTACTCTCAGCTGACGATGAAGCGCTACTGCTGCGCTATCATCAGGCCAACGGTGGTCGCTGAGCACTGCTCAGAGTCGCCCCATCAGTTCGTCTTTCTTCCTTACAGAAATGGGCACGCTGTGACCCATGGTCATGTGCACGTTCAGATTGGCCTTGTCAATCTTCTGCACGTGCGCCATGTTAATAAGGTGGCTATGATGCACTCGGGCAAAGTCCGATCCACCCAATAGGGTCTCGTACTCTTTCAGGTTGGTGCTCACCATAATGGGGTTGGGCCTGTCGGTGAGGAAGAACCGGGTGTACCGACCATCGGCCTCACAGCGGATGATGTCCTTCACATTCAATACATATATGTTTTCGGTATCGCGCAAAACGATACGGTCCCTCGCGCCCTGCTGGTGGCTCAGCATCACATCCACCGTGCGGCTTGTGAAGTTCGGATTCTGTATGGCGGCCCTTGCCACGGCACCCATCAGGTCATCGGGGTCGATGGGCTTTAGCAGGAAATCGGTGGCACTGAATCGGATGGCCTCAATGGCATAATGCTCGTGCGCGGTGGCAAAGATCACGTTGAAATCTCGCCTTGGCAGCTTGCGCAGTATGTCAAACCCGGTACCATCGCCCAATTCCACATCAAGGAACAGAAGGTCGGTGCTGTTATGATCGAACCAACTCAGGGCCGCATTTACGCTATCGGCCTCTTCTATGGTCTCTATCTCCGGGCACCAAAGGTTAAGCAGGCCGCGCAAAGCCTGCCGTACACCGGTCTCATCGTCAACTAGGAACGCTCTCATGATTGATGCATGTAAGGAATGCAGAAACGGGCCACTGTACCTGTCCCATCGGCATTCAGGTCCGAAATCTCAAAACGGTATCTCTCCTTTTCTCTCTTCGATGCATTCAGCAGCGCTATACGCTCGGCTGTGATGCGTGTGGCAAGGCTCTGTTTCTCAAACGCCTTGTTCTGTTGCTCAGAACCTGCCTTGTTCCGCCCGCGTCCGTTATCGCTCACTACCATGACCAGACTTTGGCCCTCAATGGAGTAGGAGAGGGTAAGTCGGCCCTGATCCATTCCGCGTAGCCCATGCTCTATTGCATTCTCAACAAAGGGCTGCAACATCATGGGCGGCACAAGTGTGTCGCTAGGATCTATCTCATCGCTCACGATCACTTCGTGTTCAAATGCCTGATTGAATCTTACCTTCTGCAGTCCGATGTACAGTTCAAGGCCTTCGATCTCTTTCTCAAGGCTTATGGTCTCGGTCTGGTTGAACTCGAGGAAGGCCCGCATCACCTTGGCGAAGTTTGAGAGGTACCGGGTAGCCTCGCGCACATCTTTACCGCTAAGGATGTAATTCTGAATGGCACTCAGTGCATTGAAGATGAAGTGCGGATTGAGTTGCATGCGTAGCGACACCAGTCTGTTCTCAATGGCCGCCTGACGCTGTCTGGCTATGCGCTGGCGCGACACCATGAAGCCTCCACCGATGAGTGCGATGGATGCGAGTATGATGCCTATTATGAGTATGTTACGTTGCCTAATCCTCAATGCCTGAATCCGATTCTGCTGATCCAGTTCACGCAGGTCGCGTTCCTTTTTCTCCGTCTCATATCGGGTCTGTAGCTCATTGATCACCTTAAGGTTGTCCTGTTTCCGAAGCGTGTCCATCAGGGCAGAATACTCTGTCATGGTGGTGTAGGCCTCCTTAAACAACCCGTTCTTAGCCTGAGCGCGGTGCAGGTTCCGGAGCACAATTACCTTGGACGATGCCCTCTGATTAATGCAATGCCCCCATGCCTTGTTCAAAGCTTCAAGGGCTTCCTTTGGTTTTCCGGTCTCAAGAAGCGCCACCCCCAGGTTGGTGTAACTCTCGGCATAAAAGAATGAGCGGCTCATCTCGCTCTCCCATTCAAGGGCCGACCGGGCCGATGCGATGCACTTTTCGTATTCTCCTTTTTTCAGGTAGATGTGTGAATAGAGTGAGCGAATCTGAATTTGAATCCTGCGGTCAGACTGTTTCTCGGCCTCAGGGGCTATCCGCGCCAGCCAGACCAGAGCACTGTCAAGTTTGCCGAGCTTCTGGAGGTTGGAGGCATGATTGGACGCGAGTTTCAATCCATAGGGGTCATTTAATCCATTTGGATATGTGTTAAATGCCAGGGCAGAGTACTCCGTAGCGTCAGCCGTATGCCCGATCTGACTTAGCAGACCGGCCATGAAACTGTAGCTGAATGCCAACTGTTTGGTGTCGCGGATGGCTACAAACTTGGACAGGGCATCCTGAACATAAGCGGTCGCAATTAGATGGCTATCCTGGTCCATTTTGAGGCTGGCCAGATTCAGTAACATGCTACCTGCCATGGCAGTATCTCCATGTTTCTGACTAAGATTAAGAGATTGCGTCAAAAACACTTCGGCCTCAGCAAAGCGGTCTTCGCGCGTGAATGCGATACCCATGACCGAACCGGCTTCGACCTCCTCCTTCCATCTACCCAGTTGTCTGCTCTGCTTCAGCACCTCACCGGCAAGTTGAAGCAATCGTTCATTGTCCGTCCACCGGTTGCTGACACGCTGAAGGCTGTCAAACAGTATCTGAAACTGAACGGTATCGGGGCGCGACTGAGCCGAGGTGATCAGAACAGTTCCAAGTAACAGACAAAGCATAAACGTCAGCCCCCGCATGGCACAAAGTTGCCCATTGATGGTTGATCAGACCTGTGGGCCGTAACAGGTGTGTCCCGTTGTGTAACAAGCGTAAGGCAACCGTATCATTCTGATCTGGTCCGGCCTCATAACGAAACATCTTCTCATAACCACCGAACATTGCCGAAGTAAGCCATGTTA
>JBIKWM010000053.1:0-17020 GCA_044356305.1 Flavobacteriales bacterium | reverse complement strand
CACTGTTGCACCGCTTCTTGTTTTGTATACATTTGCCGCCCCTTTGGGAGTTTAGCTCAGCTGGTTCAGAGCATCTGCCTTACAAGCAGAGGGTCGGGGGTTCGAATCCCTCAACTCCCACGCAGAAGCCTCGGTACGTCCGGGGCTTTTTTATTGATGAGAATCGAGGCTGATCAGAGCATCCCGCTTTCGAGCGGGAGGGTCGGGGGTTCGAATCCCTCAACTTTCACGCAGAAGCCTCGGTACGTCCGGGGCTTTTTCATTTCCTGACATTGCAGAGCACAATGTCATCCTTCAATTTCGGAGAAGCACTCATGACCCGAGGTCCTTGTGTCCCGATGCAACTCGCCCATTAGAGATGTGGCCCAGTGGCACATAGGGCAAAGATCAATCAACCGGAACGGGGCTGATGACCGAATGCGCGTCAAACCTCCACAACCCCATCAAACACCATCTCAGCCGGACCTATAAGGTCGATGGCCGAGTAAGCCCCGCCAGACGCACGGAACCTGACTGCCAATGGCCCGCCTTTGGTGGAAACGGGAACACTTTCGGAGGCGAGGCCCAGATGATGGGCTGCCAATGCAGCTGCGGTGACGCCCGTGCCGCAGCTATAGGTCTCGTCCTCCACCCCGCGCTCGTAGGTGCGCACACGCAGGATTCCGTTCTTCATCGCTATCAGGTTCACGTTCACCCCTACCGCTTTGAAATCCTCATTGTATCGGATTGCCCGGGCCATACCTATAAGGTCAGCTTGGTCGGGGTCATTTACATGCAGTACGATGTGAGGCGAACCGGTGTCAACGAAGAGCCCCTCAGCGCGGGTGACGATGCTTTGCACATCCTTCATCCGCAGGCTCACGTGACCATCGGCACCTATGCTAAAGGGATGCGGACCGTCAACTGCCAAAAATTCACCCTCGGCTGACAATGCACCGAGCCGCGAGCCGAATGCCGCGAAACACCGCCCACCGTTGCCACACATGCTGCTGGCCCGGCCATCGCTGTTGAAATACACCATGTGGGCCACCTCGGCCCTCATCTGAAAAAGGATGAGCCCATCGGCCCCGATGCCGAAACGCCTGTGACACAGGCGCTCAATAAGATCCTGACGCTGTGGGAAAAGCTGGGCACGGTCATCAATCATGATGAAATCGTTGCCCGTGCCCTGATATTTCACAAAGGGGATCAACATTTTTTAAGGCTTTCTACACAACGATCGGGGTGGGTGTGGCGTTATTTTTGAGTTCAGAGCCGCGCCAGCATTGAATCTTGGCATCAGAACACGCAACAAACTTAACCCAAACAACAACAGCCATGAGAAACCTGATGAGTGTGATGGTAGCAGCCGCAGTGGGCGGTGCAGTAGCCTATGCCACCGTACGCTACACCCAACCCGCCCCTACCGATATTGACGGATGGGCCAATGTGGGCCAAACAGCCGCTGTCCGACACGTGAATCTTGTGGATGGCGCTGCCCCCGAGGCAGCCATCGATTTCACGGCTGCCGCAGAATACAGCGTGAACGGGGTGGTGCACGTGAAGACCGTTACGCGTGGCCGACAGGTGCAATCATATAACCCGTTCTTCCATTTCTTTCAGGATCAGGGCATGTCGCAGCCTCGCATGGGCAGCGGATCGGGTGTTGTGGTATCGCCCGAAGGGTACATCATTACCAACAACCACGTGGTGGCAGGGGCCGATGAGGTGGAAGTGACGCTGAACGATAAGCGGAGCTTTGCCGCCAAGGTGGTGAGTACCGACCCCAATACCGATCTGGCCGTGCTGAAGATCGAGGGCAATGACCTGCCCTTTATCCCCTATGGCAACTCTGACGATGTGCGGGTGGGCGAATGGGTATTGGCCGTGGGAAATCCGTTCAACCTTACAAGCACCGTCACTGCCGGAATTGTGAGTGCCAAGGGGCGAAACATCAATATTCTGCAAGAGGAAATGGCCATTGAGAGTTTTATACAGACCGATGCTGCTGTGAATCCTGGCAACAGCGGTGGTGCATTGGTGAACACCCGTGGCGAACTGATAGGCATAAACACTGCCATTGCATCAAACACCGGATCCTATTCCGGATACTCGTTCGCAGTGCCGGTCAATATTGCCCGCAAGGTGGTGGACGACCTCATCTCATTCGGAGAGGTTCAAAGGGCTTTCATCGGGGTGAGCATTCGCGATATCAATGGCAAATTTGCTGAGGAGCGGGGCCTCTCTACAACAGAAGGGGCCTTTATCAACGGTCTTACCGAAGGCGGGGCCGCTGAAAAGGCCGGCCTGGAAGAGGGCGACATCATCACCTCCATAAACGGAATTAAAGTGCGCAATGTGCCCGAGCTGCAGGAGAAGATCGGTGCGCACCGCCCGGGCGATGTGGTGGATGTGGCCATCCTGCGGAAGGGGCAGACCAAGACCTACAAGGTGGAGCTGCGCAACCGCGAGGGCGGCACAGATATGGTGGCAACCAAAACTGCCGATGTGGTGAGCCAACTTGGTGCACAGCTGGCCCCGGTGAGCGAGCAGGAGCGCACCCGCCTGCGCCTGGGTGGCGGCATGAAGGTGACCAGCGTTGGACAGGGTAAACTGCGTAGCGCGGGCATTCGTGAGGGTTTCATCATCACGAGGATAGACCGCAAGAATGTCAACACGGCCGAAGATGTGCTGAATGCCCTTGAGAAGAAGCGCGGAGGGGTGCTCATTGAGGGGGTCTATCCGAACGGGATGACCGCCTACTACGGCTTCGGAATGTGAGGCCGACAGGTCGATTTTCGCCCCAGCGAACCATGCGTTCGCTGGGGCGTTTTCTGTGCCCTTCCAATCACTACTTTTGCACGCTTAAATTTCCTATCACATTCAGTTCGGATGAGACAGCTAAAGATTACCAAATCCATCACCAACCGCGAGAGTGCCTCGCTTGACAAATATCTGCAAGAGATTGGCAAGGAGGAGCTTATCACGGCCGAGGAGGAGGTGAATCTGGCCCGAAGGATCAAGGAAGGCGACCAGTGGGCACTCGAGAAACTGACAAAGGCCAACCTGCGCTTTGTGGTGTCGGTGGCGAAGCAGTACCAGAACCAGGGACTGAGTCTGCCTGACCTGATCAACGAGGGAAACCTCGGTCTGATCAAGGCTGCCCAGCGTTTTGACGAGACCCGCGGTTTCAAATTCATCTCGTATGCCGTGTGGTGGATACGTCAGAGCATTCTCCAGGCATTGGCCGAACAGAGCCGCATTGTGCGCCTGCCGCTCAATCAGGTGGGTTCGCTGAACAAGATCAACAAGGCATTCTCAAAGCTGGAGCAGGAGTACGAACGCGAGCCTACCGCTGAGGAACTGGCCGCTGTGCTTGAGATACCTGAGGAGAAGATTGCCGACACCATGCGTGTTTCGGGCCGCCACGTGAGCATGGACGCCCCGTTTGTACAGGGCGAGGACAACTCATTGGTCGATGTGCTTGTGAACCACGATTCGCCACGGGCGGACACCCAACTGATCAACGAATCGCTCTCAAAAGAGATTGAGCGTTCGTTGAGCACCCTCACAGAGCGCGAACGCGATGTTGTGAAGTTGTTTTTCGGTATAGGCGTGAACCACGGCCTCACCCTCGAAGAGATCGGGGCCAAGTTTGACCTCACCCGTGAGCGCGTGCGCCAGATCAAGGAGAAGGCCATCCGTAGGCTGCGTCATACCTCGCGCAGCAAGCTTCTTAAGGCGTATCTGGGTTGATCCTGATTCTGAACTGAACAGCGCACGTCTCTCAAAGCACCGTGCCATTACTCTTTTCAAACAATGAACAACACCTACCAATCAAACCTCGATAACTGGATAGCACAAGAGAAGGCCGCTGTGCAACTCATGGGCATTGTGGGCCAATTATGGTTCGACCGCTCGGTTGAGCTCATGATGTTCCACCTGCCGCTGTACGACCAGAGTGTGAGCGAAGTACTGAGCCACCACGACTATGCCACCAATGTGAAGGGCAAACCACTCACCGTGGCTGATACCCTGCGTGTGGGCGAGGAACTGGTCGGGATGAACCTGGCCCCTGCCAAGATTGACCTTGGCAAGCTCACTTTCGAATGGAAGGAGAGCGGTAAGGGGTTGAAGGAATTCATGCGTGCGGAATTGGCCGATTTCATAGGGGCCGACAAAATGAAACTCGAGCCGCGCGATGTGGTGCTGTATGGTTTCGGTCGCATAGGCCGTCTGGCCGCCCGCGAGCTGATAGCCACCGCTGGCAAAGGCGAGCAACTGCGCCTCAAGGCCATTGTGACGCGTGGCAATTCGGATGAGGAGATCAAGAAACGTGCGGCCCTGTTGCGCGTTGACTCGGTGCACGGGCCATTTCCCGGCACCATAGTGGAGGATCTGGCCAACAAGGCCCTTGTGATCAACGGCATCACGGTGCGGATGATACATGCCAACACACCGGCCGAAGTGGATTACACGGCCCACGGCATCAACGATGCGCTGATCATTGACAACACCGGTGCATGGCGCGACCGCAACGGATTGGGCGAACACCTCAAGGCCAAAGGGGCCGCCATGGTGCTGCTCACAGCTCCGGGCAAGGGCGATATCCCCAACATTGTGCACGGGGTTAACCACAGAAACTTCGACCCTAAGGGCGAGCGCATCTTCTCGGCTGCATCGTGCACCACCAATGCCATTGTGCCCGTTCTGAAGGTGATTGAGGATGCATACGGAATCGAGCACGGCCACATCGAGACCATTCACGCCTACACCAACGACCAGAACCTGCTCGACAATTACCACAAGAAGTACCGCAGGGGCCGCTCGGCCGTGTTGAACATGGTGATAACCGAGACCGGTGCCGGCAGCGCGGTGGCGAAGGTGATCCCGCACCTCAAGGGCAAACTGACCAGCAATGCCGTGCGCGTACCGACCCCCGATGGTTCGTTGGCCATTCTCAACCTCACCCTGAAAAAGAAGACCAGTGTTGATGAGATAAACGCCACGGTGAAGCATGCGGCCCTCAATGGCGAACTGGTGGAGCAGATCCAGTACTCCGTGTCAAACGAGCTGGTGAGCTCGGACATTGTAGGCAATTTCTGCGCATCCATTTTCGATAGCCCCGCCACAATTGTGAGCGAGAGCGGCCAGAATGTGGTGCTCTACTGCTGGTACGACAACGAGTATGGCTACACCCGCCAAGTGCTGCGCCTGAGCAAGTACCTGGCCGAGGTGCGCAGGTTGCAGTACTACTGATCTTGAGTGGACGAATGGAAAAGGCCGGGTGAATTGCTCGGCCTTTTCTGTTTACTCCCAAAGGGGGTCACTGCACTGCGATCCGTTTTACGAGCCTTTCTGTTCCGTGCTGGATGCTGACGATGTAAATGCCGCCAGCAAGTGCCGATGGGACATTGATCCGCAAGGTGTTTGAGCCTGGCTCTGTTGGCCAAAGCCCCGTTGCAATGCCACGGCCTGTCAGGTCGGTCACTACAATCTGATACTCGGCACCGGAATTGAAATCGGCCTTTAGGACAATCTCCCCGTCCATGGCGAAAGCCACCAGTCCGGAAACACCATCGAGCTCACCTATACCGATATAGGTGAACTCCACGATGACCGAAGTGGTCTCGCATCCGTGGGCATCGGTGGCCACCACCGTGTAGTTGCCGCTGGCCGATGGGCTGTAGGCCGATGCCGTGGCGTTTGCGATCAGCACCCCTTCCAGGTACCATTGGTAGCTGGTGTAGGGCCCGTTAGTGACGGTGATGCTATTGCCCGAGACCGATGTCTGCGGCACGGTGCCCCATACGTACACAGAGTCGGTGGCCGAGGATGTGCACCCACCGGCTGTAGCGCTGACCTCAACGAGGTAACCACCTGCAGCGGCATAGGTATGTGCCACCTGGGTGCCTGTGCCGGTGGTTCCATCGCCAAGGTCCACATCAACAGCGGCCGAGGCAAGGCTCTGCCCATCAACAAACGCCAGCGAAACCTCTTCGCCAAGGCAATGGTCGGGCACGCTGAATGTGGCGATGGGACCCTGATTGAGCATCACCGTGGTGCTATAGGTGCCCTGACACCCAATGGGACCGACCGTGAGGCCAATGGTGTTGCTGCCTGCGGCCGTAGAGACGATGACCGGCTGCTGGTCCGTGCTCACCTGTGTGCCATTGAGCGTCCAAACGAACTGGGTGCCGGCCGCTGGCCCGCTGATGCCGATGGGCGCCCCGGTGCAGCCATCAGATGCCGTGAAAGTGGCATCGGGCTCGGGTAGCACATTCACGCTCTGGGTCTGTGTGGCTGCGCATCCGCTCACATCGTAGGCACTTACGGTGACCGTGTAGGGCCCAGGTTGCGCATAGGAATAGGTGCCGGTGGGGCCAGTGACCTGATTGCCATCGCCCATGTCCCATACCACCTCAGTGATGCTGCCAAGGTCAGTGGTCGAGGTCTGGGCCAGGTCAATGGTCTGGACACCACAGATGGTGGCGGGCACTGTGCCCATGGTCACCGACTGGTCCCAGCACAGGTCGAAAACGCCCGGTATGCCCCCGCAGCCAGCGGTCCAGCCCCAATAGACCAGCGGGTCGCCCCCGAAAACATCGGTGACCAGGTCGCCCACATACTGGATGACCGGAAGGGGGTTGGGGGCGAAATAGGCCCGCAGACGCGTGTTCTGGGGCTCCCACGTGATGCGCACATCGTGCCAGTCCCCGTCAGTGAGATAGAGATTGAACGGATAGATGTCCGTGGGTCCGGCCAGGTTGCCGGCACCGTTGTGGTCGGTACTGCCGTTGGCCATGATGGCCACATGGTCGCTGCCGGGGTCTCCGCTCGGGTCGTTCTGAAAAATGTCGAGCTCGATGGCCACCGATTCGGGAATGTCGCTGTAGCCCGGGGTACCAGCGGCAGTCATGAAACTCACCGTGTCGCGCTGCAGCACGAAGGCCATGCCATCGGCATTCCACACGTTCTCATCCAACATCTTCACCCTGAAACGGAAGTCGAACGGCTGCGTGAGGTCGAGCCGGTTGCGGTTCCAGATGGAGCCATGCTGATTGACCTGACCGTTGCCGAAGGTGTAGCACTGGCAACTGTTGACCGTGGTGTTGTGCAATACGACAAAGGGCGATTGTTGCGCCAGCACTGCCATGGGCAGCATGGCAAGGAGAAGGACGAGACGGGCGGGGGCCAATGGTTTATGTGGTGTGATCATAGTCCGGGGGCGTAGCGCTCGAGGAAGGGGGCGGTGCCCCATTCAGCGAGGTCATTTTCTGCCCAAAGATGCGGATAGAAGACCCGTTTCTGCAAGCGCGGGGGCAGGTACTGCTGCCAGTTGGTGCCTCCGGTGGCAGCGACATCCTTCTTGTCGCTGCTCAGGTACCGCACAGCCGAGCGGTAGTGCACCAGCGGCCAGCGGATGTTCACGTTAAGGTCAAACTCGCGCAGCTGGTGCCGCAGGTCCTCGCGCTGGCGGTCGGCTTCAGAAAGGCCCATGTACTTGGCCCACATGTTCCGGTCGTGGTACTCGTGTGCCAGGGCCGTGAGCCGGTCGCTGTACTTCTGCTCAAACTGCTTCAGGGTAAGGGTCTTCTGGCCGCTTGCGGTCTCCTTGGCCCCCTGTTTCCAATAGATGTGGGCAAACATCTCGTCCAGGCGGCTGTCGTCCTCGCTGAACTGTGCGCGGCTATCCTTGTCCACCAGGTTGTACATGCTGGTGGCACATATCTCCACCATGCGGTACTGCGCGCTCTGAAAGCCGCTGGCCGGCAGCAGCGCCATGCGGAAACGCAGAAACTGCTCCTTCTCCATGCCGTGCACCATGATGTCGAAGCTCTTGGCCAACGCCCCGAAGTAGTTGTTCATCCGCTTCAGGCGCTCCACCATCAGGTCGGCACTCAGGGCGGGCTGCCAGCCGCGGTCCTCGCCCGTGGGGGCTATGTTGCGGCCGTTGTAGGCCAGCTGGTGCATCTCGTGCAGGCAGAGGCGGAAATAGAGTTCGTTTATCTGGTGATAGATGATAAAGATGGTCTCGTCAGGGAAATCGGTCCTGGGGCGCTGCAACGTGAGGAGCGTATCGACCATGGTATAGTCCCAGTACGGGGTGAAATTGGACAGCAGCAGCCCATCGAGGTAGGCGTTAAGGTCCTGGCCCATCAGGGCGTACTTCTCTTCTAGCTGTCCTAAGCGGTCAAGGGTGCTCTGGTCCATGGTTCGTATCTGTCAATGGCGGCCAAATGTAGTGGCCGAACCTTCGGAAGTGCTGACGCGGGTCATCATCGCGCAGCGCCACCACAGACCTTGCTGCAACGGGCCCGTGAGGCTTGATTAGGCGGCCGGCTTTCTGTTTCGGGCCGCGGTTTGGAACAGGTCTCTGTCACACCCGTATGGCCAGCACGCACACATCGTCAGTCTGCGCGCCCGTACCGCGCCATGCGCGGTGTGCGGCCAGCAGCTTCTCCTTCTGTTCTGCCATGGGCAGGTGTGCCAGGCCATGGAGCAGCTCGCGGTACTGCTTGGTCATGAATTTCTTGCCCAATGGCCCGCCCAGCTGATCCTGAAACCCATCGGAGTGGAGGTAGAGCACATCGCCCCTTTGCAACTGGATCACCTCCTCATCAAAGCCGCTCTCCATATCAAAGTGTCCCACCGGCCGCTTGTTCGGCCTATACTGGAGCATCTCATCGCCACGGGCCACCCATAGCGGACTGTTGGCCCCGCAGTAGGTCAGGGTCAGGGTGGTCCGGTCCAGGGCGCACAGGGCTATGTCCATACCATCGCGTACGGTGGTCTCGTTGTGCCCAAAGGCATCGTGCAGGTCCTTGGTGAGGCGGGTGAGCAGGTCCTTGGGCCTGGGGTCCTGCATCTCGAGATATGCCCGGTTCAGACCATTGAGGCCCATCACGCTGAGCATGGCCCCCGGCACACCGTGGCCTGTGCAGTCGCCCACGGCAAAGTAGCTGATGGTGCCTGGCGCCCCTTCTGGTAAAGTAGGGTCGGTGGAGGTTTTAGATTCCATCCAGTAGAAATCGCCCGACACGATGTCGCGCGGCAGGTACAGCATGAACGAATCGGGGAACATGGCGTGCAGGGCCGACACCGATGGCAGCACCGCATCTTGCAGGCGCTTGGCGTAGTGTATGCTCTCGGTCAGTTCGTGGTGCTGCTCCTCAATGCGCTTCTTCTCCTCTTGCAGGATCTGATTGCGGAGCTTCTGTATCTCGGCATCCTTGGCCTTCTGCTCGGCATCGAAATGGGCCTTGAGCTTGTCGAGCTGGTCGTTGGTGTTTATCTCCCTGATGCGTGCATTGGCCTCGTTGAGCCGTTTCTGCGCATCGAGGGCCTTGTTCAGCTGCCCGTTGCCCTCGTGAAAACGTGCAGCCTTGTCAAGCAGGTTGGGCAGCAGATTAAAGTCGCCACTCTCGGCTGCCAGCCTCTCGGCCATGTCGTACTGGGCCTCGGCCCCGGCCCTATCGCCCATCTGGGCCAGCAGAGCGGCCAGATTGGTGCGGTACAGGCCCGAGCGGATGTTGAGCCCGTTGGCTTCGAGCACCTGCAGGCACTCGTTGTAATGCGCAAGTGCCGTGGCGTGGTCCCAAGCGTTCAGTTGGCCCAGGGCGTGCAGGGTGCCGGCCAGGTAATGCGGGTAGTGGGGGTTTCCGGGCTCGGCCGCCAGGCGGGTGCGGTACACCCCGGCCGCGCTCTGCAGCAGCCCGGTGAGCCGTGCATGGCCCTCGGTGTCGGGCCGCAGGCCATCGGGATTCACCGATAGCTCCATGATGGCCAGATTGAGCGAGAAGGTGGCGGCACGCACCGGGTCGTTGGCCCGGGCAGAGAGGCCTATGGCCGCATCGAGGTGCTCTCGTGTCTCGTCCAGACGGCCCAGGCGGTAATACACCGTGGCCAGGTCGTTGCAGGCGCTGGCCCGCATCAGCAGGTCATCGGTGGCATCGAGCACCTCCTGCGCCCGCAGGTGCAGGTGTATGGCGTGGTTGTAGTTGGCGCGGTCGCTCCACGAGTTGGCCATGTGCATCAGCGCGCGGCCCTGCGCCACCCTGTGGCCGCCCTCGGTGGCGGTCTCCAGGGCCTCGGCAGCAAGGCGCTCCCTGCGTGCGGGCACCACGTGCGCCCGTGCCTTGTCCAGGTACCTCACCATGGCCAGGGCCCGCTGGCCCAGATCCGTGGTATCGGCCACCTCCTGCGGGTATATGTTCCAGTCCGGTTGCTCTGTCTCGCTCATGGCAGGCCCCAAAGGTGCGGGTCGCTTCCGCTCAAATGCGCAGGTGGGTTCAGATCTGTGCCCGTGCATGAGATGCACCGCCCCGCGAGGGATCTTCCCCCTCACTTTCATCTACATTTGACCTTGGCTGGCCCAATGGCCTGCCAGACGTCTGAGCGGGTAGCGCCCGCAGCCCCCGCCCTCCCTCGCTGATCCTACCTTCGCCCCTGCATGAAACCGTGGGCCGACACCCCGATCGAGTTCCTCAAGGGCGTAGGGCCCGAGCGCGGCAAGGTGCTGCGCACCGAGCTGGGCATGGCCACGTTTGGCGACCTGCTCCATCATTTCCCGTTCCGCTACATTGACCGCAGCCAGTTCCACACCGTTGAGAGCCTCGACCCCGAGCTGGGCGATGTGCAGCTGCGCGGCCGCATAAGTAATGTGCGCGAGTCGGGCGCGGGCAAGGGCCAGCGGCTCAATGCCGATTTCACGGACGATACCGGCACCGTGGAGCTGGTATGGTTCAAAGGGATAAAATGGGTGAGGCCCACCCTGGGCCACACGGGCGAGTACATCATATTCGGGCGGCCCACGGTGTACCGCGACCGCCTCAACATGGCCCACCCCGAGGTGGAGCGCGTGGTGCCGGGCGAGGCGCGCAAGGGCGGCATGCTGCAGCCAGTGTATTCATCGACCGAGAAGGCCCGCGCCATGAGCCTCGACAGCAAGGGGCTGGCCAAGCTGACCCTTGCGCTGTGCGCTGAGCTGGGCGGCAAGGTGCCCGAGAGTCTGGATTCGCCTCTGCGCGACAGCCTGGGCCTGATGCCCCTGGAGGCCGCCCTGCGCGAGGTGCATGTGCCCACCGGCCACGATGCCCTGCGGCTGGCCCGGCACCGCCTCAAGTTCGATGAGCTCTTTTTCCTGCAACTGCGCCTGCTGCAGCTAAAGGTGCTGAGCCGCCAACGCGAGCGGGGAGCGGTGTTTGCCAAGGTGGGCACGTGCTTCAACACGTTCTATCAGCACCACATGCCCTTTGAGCTGACCGGGGCGCAGAAACGGGTGCTGAAGGAGATACGGGCCGACACGGCCACAGGCCAGCGCATGAGCCGCCTGGTGCAGGGCGATGTGGGCAGCGGCAAGACGGTGGTGGCCCTCATGGCCATGCTGCTGGCCCTCGACAACGGCTATCAGGCCGCCATGATGGCCCCTACCGAACTGCTGGCCGAGCAGCACTTCCGCACCATTGGCGGCATGCTCAAGGATATGCCCGTGCAGGTGGGGCTGCTCACCGGGTCGGTGGCGCAGAGCGCGCGCAGGCCCCTGCTGCAGGCCTGTGCCGAGGGCAGCCTGCAGATACTGATAGGCACCCACGCCCTGATTGAGGACGCGGTGCAGTTCCGCAATCTGGGGCTGGTGGTGGTGGACGAGCAGCACCGTTTCGGGGTGAGGCAGCGCGCCAAGGTGGGCATGAGCGGGGGCACCGACACGCCCTATGCCCCGCATACCCTGCTCATGAGCGCCACTCCCATACCGCGCACCCTGGCCCTGACGGTGTATGGCGACCTCGATGTGTCGAGCATTGACGAGCTGCCCCCGGGCCGCAAGCCCATTGTCACCACCCACCGCTTCGATGCGCAGCGGCTGGCCGTATTCGGTTTTCTGCGCGAACAGCTCAGGGCGGGCCGGCAGGTGTATATCGTCTATCCGCTCATTGACGAGAGCGAGAAGGTGGACCTCAAGCACCTCACCGATGGCTACGAGGCCATACAGCGCGATTTCCCCGAGTTCAAGGTGGGCATAGTGCACGGCCGCATGAAGGGCGAGGACAAGGATTTTGAGATGATGCGCTTCAAGGAGCGCAAGACGCAGATACTGGTGGCCACCACCGTGATAGAGGTGGGGGTGGATGTGCCAAATGCCAGCGTGATGGTGATAGAGAATGCTGACCGTTTCGGACTGGCCCAGTTGCACCAGTTGCGGGGCCGCGTGGGCCGCGGGGCCGAGCAGAGCTACTGCATACTGATGACCACCTACCAGCTGAGCCGCGATGCCCGCACCCGCCTCGAGACCATGGTGCGCACCAACAACGGCTTTGAGATAGCCGAGGTGGACCTGAAACTGCGCGGCCCGGGCGACATTCAGGGCACGCAGCAGAGCGGCATGCCGCAGTTCCGCATATCCGACATCACCAAGGACGGGCCCATACTGCAACAGGCCCGCGAGGTGGCCCTGCACATCACCGACATTGACCCCGACCTGCGCCACCCCGACCATACCACCATCGCGGCCACCTTGGACAGCCTCATTGCCCAACATGCCGACTGGGCGCGGGTGGGGTGATACCCTGACCTCTGTTATGTAGTTTTGCGAAACAATGAGGCACAGTAACAACAGGGCTTACCTCACCAAGCGTCTGCTGAAAAGAGCAGCACGGGAAGCTGGGAAAGAAGCTTCTGCCAAAGCCATGGAGGTAGCAGGACATCTGGTAGTGGTAAGGGAGAATTCTGTGGTCAGAATTTACCCTGACGGCAGGGAAGAGCACCTTAAAGATCTGCCACCGAGCATTGATATCTCCAAGGTTGAGCTCGACTGACCGCATCCCGCGTCTGAGGGTCTTTGCTGGCCCGAATGGCTCAGGGAAGAGCACATTGATAGAGTTTATCAGATCAATCTGCATTGAAGACAGGCATATTGACTTTGGCATATATGTCAATTCTGATGTAATAGCCGAAAGCCTGATCAAAGGACCGTTCTCATTCAAACAACTGGGTATCCATACGCATGGATTTCATGAACACGTGCGTAAAAGCGGATTGCTGAGAGATAGCTTCCCTGAGCAGACATTCGAGCGTTGTCATAAGATTGATGACGAGCGGGTGTTTCTGAGCGACCCTTCCCAATCCACTTATCTTGCCCAGGCCATAGCAGATTTCGCTCACTCCAGCCTGATTGCCTCCAGAACGAAATTCTCGATGGAAACGGTGTTTTCCGACAGCCGAAAGGTCCGTCTCATGCAACGGGCCCAAGAAGCGGGTTATAGAGTGTATTTCTATTACGTGGCCACCGAGGACCCTCTGATCAACACTTTCAGAGTCAAGAAAGTGCGTGTGCCCAACGGAGGACACGATGTGGATCAGGACCGTATCACCAAAAGGTATCACCGGTCTTTGGACAATTTGTTTGAGGCAGCCCAGTTTGCCGACAGGGCCTATTTCTTCGATAATTCCACCGAACAGCACGAGCTGAGGCTATTCGCATCGTTCAGCCTAGAAGGCGAGAGGAAACGTTGGGATATCCCGCAGGCTGAGACAATCCCGAATTGGTTCAGAAAATACTACTTCTTAAAGGTCAATAAGCATTCTTAAGCTCCACTTACCTGAAAATGTCCCCCTACCTCACCCTCGGCCTTGAACACATAACCGACCTGAACGGGTACGACCACATCCTGTTCCTGCTGGCCCTGTGCGCCCCGTTCACCCTGCACGACTGGCGCAGGCTGCTGGTGCTGGTCACGGCCTTCACTGTGGGGCACTCGCTCACGCTGGCCCTGGCGGTGCTGGGGGTGGTGGCGGCCCCCACGGAGTGGATCGAGTTCCTCATCCCGGTCACCATTGTCATCACTGCGGCACGCAATCTGATCGGTTCTGGCACAGGCCATCCCGTCAGCGGGACATCTGGAGGTCCGCTCATCGGGTCATACGTCATGGCGCTCGGGTTCGGGCTCATACATGGCATGGGTTTCAGCAATTATCTGCGCAGCCTGCTGGGGTCTGAGATTGTTTGGCCGCTGTTTCTGTTCAATGTCGGGCTCGAGGTGGGGCAATTGGTCATCGTGTCCATCGGCATCGGCATACAGTGGCTGTTGTTGCGCCTCTGGGCCGATGGGCGCAGGTGGTGGACCATCGGCCTGTCGGTGGCCGCAGCGCTGGTGGCCCTACGCATGGCGGTGGAGCGCTGGCCCATGTGAGGGGGCCGGCCTTACATTCGCACACCCATGTCCAGACTATCATCCCTCTGCCTGCTGCTCGCCCTGATGGCGGCTGGCACAGCCTCGGCCCAGAACGAGGCCCGCGACAAGTTTGAGCAGCTCGGCACCCTGCTGCCCACCCCCACCCCCTACCGCACCGCCAGCGGGGCCCCCGGCCACGAGTACTACCAGCAGCAGGCCGATTACGACCTGGCCGTGGAGCTCGATGATGACCGGCAGGTGCTGAGCGGGCAGGGCACCATCACCTACCACAACAACAGCCCCGATGAGCTGAGCTACCTGTGGCTGCAGCTCGACCAGAACCAGCAGGCCCGCGACAGCGAGACCAAGAGCACCGCCACCATGAGCATGGCCGACAGCATGAAGTATGCTGACATACAGAGGCTGCTCATTGATTTTGACGGGGGATTCAAACTCGAACATGTGCAGGACGACAAGGGCAATGCCCTGCCCTACACCGTGGTCAAGACCATGATGCGCATCGACCTGCCCAAGCCGCTAAAGTCAAAAGGCAAGGTGAGCATCAGCCTGAAATGGCACTACAACATAAACGACCGCATGAAGGTGGGCGGCCGCTCGGGTTACGAGTACTTTAAGGAAGACAAGAACTACCTCTACACCATCGCGCAGTTCTTTCCCCGCATGTGTGTGTACAACGAGGTGGAGGGCTGGCAGCACAAGCAGTTCCTGGGCCGGGGCGAGTTCACCCTCCCGTTCGGTGACTACAAGGTGAGCATCACCGTACCGGCCGACCATGTGGTGGCCGCCACCGGCTGGTGCCAGAACATGGACAAGGTGCTCACGCCCCTGCAGATGGAGCGGTTCAATCAGGCCAAGCTGAGCAAGGACAGACCCGTCATCATTGTCACCCAGGACGAGGCCACACGCGCAGAGGCCGCCCGCAGCACCGACCGAAAGACCTGGGTGTACAAGGCCACCAACGTGCGCGACTTTGCCTTTGCCACCTCGCGCAAGTTCATCTGGGACGCCATGGCCGTGGAGATAGGCGGCCGCACCATCATGGCCATGAGCTATTACCCCAAAGAGGGCAACCCGCTGTGGGAACAGTACAGCACCCGCGTGGTGGCCCACACCCTGCGCACCTACAGCAAGTACACCATCGATTATCCATACCCCGTGGCCATCAGCGTACATGCCGATGACATTGGTATGGAGTACCCCATGATAGCCTTCAACTTCGGGCGGCCCGAGAAGGACGGCACCTATAGCGACAACACCAAGTACCGCATGATCGGGGTGATCATTCACGAGGTGGGGCACAACTTCTTCCCCATGATCATCAACAGCGATGAGCGTCAATGGACCTGGATGGATGAGGGACTCAACACCTTTGTGGAATACCTCACCGAGAAGGAGTGGGACAAGGACTACCCCTGCCGCAGAGGCCCGGCCGCCAACATAGTGGATTACATGCGCGGTGCGCCCGAGGGCATGGTGCCCATCATGACCAACTCAGAGCAGATCATGCAGTTCGGCAACAACAGCTATGGCAAGCCCGCCACGGCCCTCAACATATTGCGCGAGACCGTGATGGGCCGCCAACTGTTCGATTTCGCATTCAAGGAATACGCCCGCAGATGGGCCTTCAGGCACCCCGCCCCGGCCGATTTCTTCCGCACCATGGAGGACGCCTCTGGCATCGACCTCGACTGGTTCTGGCGCGGGTGGTTCTACACCAACGACTTCTGCGACCAGGGCCTCGATGCCGTGCGCCTGTTCCAGATAGACACCCGCAACCCGGAGGTGGAGAAACCCTTGGCCCACGAAAGGCAACAGCGCGAACCGGTGGGCATATCGGACCTCCGAAACCGCGATGCGTTCCAGAGCGTGGTGGAGAAGGACCCCGCTGCCCGCGACTTCTACAACAGCTACGACCCCACGGTGGTCGATGCCGCTGACCGCGAGGATTACCGCAGATTTGTGGACAAGCTCAGTTTCGCTGAGCGCAAACTGCTCGACAGCGGCCTCAACTTCTATCAGATCGACATCAGCAACCGGGGCGGCCTCCTCATGCCCGTCATCCTGCGCTTCACTTTCAGCGATGGCACCGAGCAGATAGAGCGCATACCGGCCGAGGTTTGGCGCATGGATGCCGACAGCATCAGCAAGGTCTACACCTTCCCGAAAGAACTCACCGGTGTGAGCCTCGACCCCTTCCTCGAAGTGGCCGACACCGACCGCAACAACAACCAGTGGCCCCCACGCTCCGAGCCCTCCCGCTTCCAGCTTTTCAAAGAGAAGAAGAACGAAGAGAACCAGATGCAGCGCAGCAAGAGGGCCAATTGACCTGCGCAGCCCTGAATAAACGCCCCCCCCAGCCCTGAAAGGGCGTCATCTTCCTGCGATGGGTGTAGCCCATCGCAGATGATGCAACCAATATCAGCCAGCCCTCAGACCCCGCCCTCTTACCATCGACTAGGTTCTATGGTCTATCGACTATCGACTATGGACAATCGACCATGGTCTATCGACTATCGTCTATGGTCTATCGTCTATGGTCTATCGTCTATGGACTATCGACCTTTTTTCAAAAAAATCAACCCTTCGGAAAATTAATCCCGACAATGTCCCTTTCCTTGCCAGACCTCGCTTATTATTCCTTATCCGTCCTTTGGAGATTTAATTATTGACCCATCTGCGACAGCCGAGTTGCACCTCAATGTATCGCGCATACAAAAAATCACTTCCTTGGCCCCTGGTTTTGTAGCGGTGAGAGCCTGACTTATTCCACCTCGGTCAGGCAGAGGCAGGGGCCAAGAGGGCCCGCGGTATTTGTAAGGACTTGATAACCACCGGCCACAGGGCCGTCA
>JBIKWM010000020.1:0-58834 GCA_044356305.1 Flavobacteriales bacterium | reverse complement strand
TCCACCCTTCCATCTCTGCAAATTCCGATTCAAGTTCCGATACCCTGATCCCATCAGCATCGTTAAAATCGGGTTTCATGTAGATGGCATTCTTCTCCTGCATCACCTCCCACAGGCGGTCGTGCCCCATGATCACGGTGTCGAGTGTGGTATGCCCGTCAAAGGCGGTGTGGTTCTGCCGCAGAACGGCCATGCGCTTGCCGGGCTCTATCTCCACCCTGCCCTTGTTGGGGGCGATCTCTCCCGATAGGATCTTGAGGAATGTGGACTTGCCGGCCCCGTTGGCACCGATTATCCCATAGCAGTTGCCCTCGGTGAATTTGATGTTCACCTCATCAAATAGGACGCGCTTGCCGTACTGAAGGGTTATGCTGTGAGTGGTGAGCATTGAGCCTGATTTTTTAAGGGGCGCGAAGGTAATCGCAGCCCCGCGGCTCAACGGCTGCTGAGGTACACGCCTACGTTGGTGCTTATCCGTGCAGCAATATCCTCGCTCATCACCGGTACAAACTTCTCTCCTGTTATCCGCTCATACAGTTCGATGTACCGGTCGGTAACGGTCTGAACAAAAGAATCGGGCATGGCGGGCATCTGTTCGCCCTCTTTGCCCTGAAAACCGTTCTTCATCAGCCATTCACGCACAAATTCCTTCGATAGCTGGCGCTGTGGCTCGCCTCGTTCCTGACGGTCGTGGTATCCGTCAGCATAGAAATAACGGCTGCTGTCGGGGGTGTGAATCTCATCGATGAGGACGATGCGGCCATCGGCCAGGCGCCCAAACTCATATTTCGTATCGACCAATATCAGACCTTGCATGGCCGCCATGTAGGTCCCACGCTCAAACAGGGCGTGGGTGTATTGCTCCATCAGTTCATAATCAGCCAACGGCACAATGCCCTGTGCAATGATTTCATCGCGGCTGATGTCCACATCATGGCCTACATCGGCCTTGGTGGCAGGAGTGATGATAGGGTCAGTGAAACAATCGTTCTGCCTCATGCCATCGGGCATACGCACACCGCAAAGCACACGCTCGCCCCGCTCGTATTCGCGCCATGCGTGGCCTGCGAGATACCCGCGAATGACCATCTCAACCCGAATGGGCTCGCACCTGTGCCCCACTGCAACCACCGGATCGGGGGTCGCCACCAGCCAATTCGGTACAATATCGGCCGTGGCGCGCAGAAAATGAGCCGCCACACTGTTGAGCACCTGGCCTTTGAATGGGATGCCTTTCGGCAGAATGTGGTCGAATGCCGAAATGCGGTCGGTGGCTACCATGACAAGCAGGTCGTGGCCCACAGAATACACATCGCGCACCTTGCCATGGTACACACCGGTCTGACCGGGGAAGTTGAAATCGGTTCGGGTTAGGGCTTTCATCGGGGTGGTTGTAGGGAGCGGGGCCGAATATCATATTTATAGAAATGCCGAGGGCTGCTCTGTGACCGTAGTTTTCCGATCATTCTGAGGTATTGCTCCCGTGCATCCTGTCATCGCATGCGTAGGCCCGATCGCGCATCTTTGCCGCCCGATGATAAAGGTGCTGCAAAACGCAATGAAGTCCGTGGCCCTGACAGCCGCAATGGGGGGGCTTTCGGTGTTTTCATCGTGTACGGAATGTCGCAACACCGACCCACGCATACGGGTGGTGAACAACGATTCGGTGCCGGTCACTTTCTCGGTGCTCACCGGTGACCTTGACACTGCCTATTTCCTGAACATTGCGCCCAATACGTGCACCGAGTGGCGCACTTTCACTGATATAGAGACACAGGCCACCCTGTTCGATTCGCTCATGGTGCCCATTGACAGCGCCATTATTGACCTCCGCCATTGCCACGAGTATCAACTGGTGGTTGATACAGTCTATGATTTTAAGGTGCAGGAGCGGAAGAGAGACTGAAGGCCATGAAACGTTACCGTTGGATCATTCTCGCATTCCTTGCCATCTGGGTAGGTGGCATGTTCATCGTCTATCCGAAGCTGCGCGACAGGGACCGGCTGCCTATCTATAATCCGGCCGATATAAACCCGAAACTGGTGGACACCGACATGCAGCGCGTTGGCATGAACCATCGCATTGCCGATTTCAGCCTTACGGATCAGATGGGTGCGACTGTGACAAATGCCGATGTGGCCGGAAAAGTATATGTGGCCGATTTCTTCTTTGTCACCTGCCCGAGCATCTGCCCCAAGATGTCAAAGAACATGAGCGAGCTGGCCATGCAGTTCAAAGGTGAGCCGAGGGTGATGTTCCTATCGCACTCGGTATTTCCTGATAAGGACAGCGTGCCGGTTCTGGCGGCCTACGGGGCCAAGTACAATGCCGACCCTGCCCAGTGGAAACTGCTCACCGGATCCAAACCGCACATATACGAACTGGCCCGCAGAAGCTATTTCGCGGTGACCACCGAAGGCGATGGTGGACCAGAGGATTTTATTCATACCGAGAATTTTGTACTGGTAGATCCTGACCGCAGGCTGCGCGGTTTCTACGATGGTACCGACCCTGTACAGACCCGCCAATTGGGCGAGGACATAAAGAAACTGCTTCGCGAATACGAGAAACAGTGACCCGCTGTGACGTGCTGCCACTTGCATCAGCACCTTTGACAACAGGAAAAATTGAAACGATGCTGAGATCACTGATTGTCCTTGCTGGAATCTGCCACTGTGTGGGTGCTATTGCCCAAACTGTGTCGCACGCCACATTTTATAGCCCCGATGGGTTGCGGTTCATCATCTACCTCAACGGGCAGCAGATGAACAGCGAGCCGCAGACCGAGGTGCGGTGCATCAACCTGACACAACCGTATTACAGTGCAAAGGCAGTGTTCGAGGACCCTGCCCTGGCCCCGGCCGAACGAAAGATGCTGCAACTGACTGATGCGCACCACAACCGGGTGGATGCCACCTTCGTGGTAGAGAAGAACCGCAAGGGCGAAATGAAGATCGGTTGGAAGAGCCAGAGTCTATATCCACAGTTTATCTACGAGGAGAAGACCCCGACCGTGGTGGTAGTGGGCGGAGGAGCTGGGGTGCAGCAGACGACCACCACCACCCGCACCGTGACCCCGGCCCAGCAAGAAGGAGTGAGCATGAGTTTTGGTGGGCTTGGCGGACATGTGAGTGTGAACACCGGTGGCAGCGGACAAGCCGTGGTTGAAGAGACTACAACTACCACCACAGCCGCACCAGTGGCCACAGGCACCGCGCAGCTGCCTTGCAGCGGTACCATTCTGGGAACCAATGATTTTGACGAGGCGCTGGGCACCGTTAGGATGCGCAGCACTGAAGATGGCCGACTGCAATCGGGTAAGATGCTGGTGACCACCAATTGCATCACAACCGATCAATTAAAGAAGATAGGATTCCTTTTGGAGACCGAACAGGCCCGACTCGATCTGGCCATTTACGCCTACCCGTACACCTTGGACAAGGGCAGTTATTTCAAGATGAATGCATTGTTCACTCAAGAAGCGAGCATCGATGCGCTGAACAATGCCATTCTGGGAAAGTGAGCCGGGCGCAGGTCTAGGTCCATCGTTGAACCATTGACCACAAAGGGAACGAGAATAGTATCTCAGCCCGCGATGCCCTGACCTAAGCTCTTACCCAGGATATCGGCAGCGGCCACGCGGCCTGTGAGAACACAGCCGCCCAGGAATGTACCTTCCAGCGCCCCCTTGCCGTGCACCCCTCCCCCACCGAAACCAGCGGCCTCGCCTACAGCATAAAGACCGGGAATGACGGATTGCCCCGAGGCACCCGGAACAGTGAGTACACGGCTGCGCAGGTCGGTCTGAATGCCGCCCATGGTCTTGCGGCTAAGGATGAACTCGCGGATGGCCACCAGTGGGCCTGCCTTAGGGTCCATGATAGGCTGGAAGTTGCAGGTGCGCACCTTATCGCCACGATACTGGCGGGCGTGGGCTATTCTGCGCAACTGCTCATCGTTGTGGTAAGCAGGCCCGCGTCTGATATTGTCGTCATAGTCTGTAACCGCCTTGCGCACCGCCTCGAGGCTCACATCATCAGTGCCTTGCAGTGCGTTCATCTTCTTCACGAGTTCCTCTAGTGTATCGGCCACAACAAAATCGGGCGAATTGGCGATCATATCGTTCACCAATTCCCTGTTGCCGAACAGGATCGCCTTTAAGAACCCAGGCAGGTTGCGGTCGCGGATAGCGGCATTGCTCTCTGCCCCACTGATGGCGAACTCCTTGACCATGATGCGCATGTTGAGCACCTGCCACGAGTATTTCTTCTGGGTACGGGCCACTACTTCCACACAATGTTTGGTGTCGTAGGCCGTGACGAGCGGCATGGGCCCGAAACGCTCGCCTTTCCAATCGAGCCAGAGGGCCGACTTCGGGGGCACCAGACTAAGGCCATGGTGCGGGTGGCGCGGCCGAGGATGATGCACCCCGGCAGCATAGTGCCAATTGCGGTCAAGGTGAGTGACGTTGCCACCTATGGTTGAAACGGCATCGTGCAGGTCGCCAAGTGCAAAACGGTGCGAGCCGTTCAGGATTAGATCGGGCGGGGTGCCCAATTCCCGGTTCCAATGTTGGCGCACCTTGTCAAGGTTGCCACCCATACCTCCTGTGGCCACCACGGTCACATCGGCCCGTATCTCAAAGGGTGCCCCAGAAGCTTCGTCCGTGCCGCAGGCACCGCACACGCGCCCATCTTCCACAACAAGATCTGTCACCCGATGTCTGAAATTCAATTTCAGATGTGATGCTGCCGATGGGTGATTGACCAGATGTGTGCGCACCGTCTCGCTCAGATGGTGCCCAGTGCCCCACACCATGTGGAAACGTGGATAGCTGTTGCCCGGTCTGTAGAGTCCGCGCTCGACCCAATGCACAATGGGGAAGAACCGAATTCCGAGCCCTTTCACCCACCTGTATATCTCGGGCGTGCTGAGGTGCACATACCGCTCTGCCCATTGGCGCGGCAGAGTGTCCTGAGGGTCAAACTCAGCCACTGAAAGCCAGTCGTTCAGGGCGGTCTGCACGTTGTCGCGCATGCCCTGTCTTCGCTGCTCGGGAGTGTCAACAAAGAACATCCCACCGAAACTCCACTTGGCCAATCCGCCCATGGCCCCGGGTTCATCGCGGTCAACAATGGTCACGTGGCGGCCACTGCCCATCAGTTCCAAAGCGGTGACCATTCCGGCCAATCCGCCACCTATTATCAATACGTCTGTCTTTGGGGCCGATCCGCTCATGTGTGCCTGTGCTTCGGGGGTGAAAATAAAGACACAGGCTGTGGCTCTGGCATCAAAAAAAGCAAGTTTCAAGCCCCTTCAGCCCTCCCCTGCCCCATCTATCTTTGCCGACCTTTTTCAAAATGGTACAATGGCAATGATCAATATCAAATTCCCTGATGGGGCCGTGAGGCAGTTCGAGGCCGGAATAACCCCCATGCAGGTGGCCCTTTCAATCAGCGAAGGGCTGGCACGCAATGTATTGAGCGCCAAAGTGGACGGCCGCACGGTGGAGACATCGACCCCTATTACGGCCGACTGCGAACTGCGCCTTTTCACCTTCAATGACGCTGATGGTAAGCAGGCCTTCTGGCACAGCTCGGCCCACGTGCTGGCCCAGACGCTTGAGAGTTTTTATCCCGGGGTGAAACTGACCATTGGTCCTGCCATTGAGAACGGATTCTATTACGATGTGGACCTCGATGGGCGAGTGCTGTCAGAGAACGATTTTCCAAAGATTGAAGAGAAGTTCCTGGAATTCGCCCGCGAAAAGGCTGAATTCAAGATGCGCAGTGTGAGCAAGGCCGATGCTCTGGACATGTATCGCACCAATCCTTTTAAAACTGAGCTGATCACGAATCTGACCGATGGCGAGATAACCTTTTGCGACCATAGCAACTTCACTGACCTGTGCCGTGGGGGGCACATTCCCAACACAGGCCTTATAAAGGCAGTTAAGATAACCAATGTGGCCGGTGCCTATTGGCGTGGCGATGAGAAGAACAAGCAGCTGACCCGCGTGTATGGCATCTCCTTCCCAAAGGAGAAAGACCTGAAGGAATATCTGGAGCTGATAGAGGAGGCCAAACGGAGGGATCACCGCAAACTGGGCCGCGAGCTGGAGCTTTTCACCTTCTCTGAGCGTGTGGGACCGGGACTGCCTCTGTGGCTGCCAAAAGGCACCGCCCTGCGCAAGCGCCTCGAGGACTTCCTTACCCGCGCACAGATGAAGGCCGGTTACACCCCGGTGGTGTCGCCACACATAGGGCAGAAGGAACTGTATGTGACCAGCGGCCACTGGGAGAAATATGGCAAGGACAGTTTCAGGCCCATTGCCACCCCGCACGAGGGAGAGGAGTTCATGCTCAAGCCCATGAATTGCCCGCACCACTGCGAGATGTATCGATTCAAACAGCGCTCGTACCGCGACCTGCCCATCCGTTTCTCGGAGTTCGGCACGGTGTACCGCTACGAACAGAGCGGTGAGCTGCATGGCCTGACGCGTGTGCGCGGTTTCACGCAGGACGATGCCCACATCTTCTGCCGCCCCGATCAGGTGAAGGACGAGTTCAAACGCGTGGTTGACATTGTACTCATGGTCTTCAAAGCGCTTGACTTCAAGGGCTACACCGCCCAGATAAGCCTGCGCGACCCCGACAACCGAGCCAAGTACATCGGCAGCGATGAGAACTGGGAGAAGGCCGAAAGGGCCATTATAGAGGCCACCGAGGAAATGGGGATGCAGACCGTGGTAGAGTATGGCGAGGCCGCCTTCTACGGACCCAAACTCGATTTCATGGTGCGCGATGCCATAGGCCGGAGCTGGCAGTTGGGCACAGTGCAGGTCGATTACAACCTTCCCGAGCGGTTTGACCTTGAGTACATCGGCAGCGACAACGCGCGCCATCGCCCTGTTATGATACACCGGGCACCCTTCGGCAGCATGGAGCGTTTTGTGGCCGTTCTCATAGAACATTGTGCCGGCCGATTCCCCCTTTGGCTCACCCCTGATCAGGTATCGATATTGCCCATTTCAGACCGTTTCACCGAGCATGCAAATACCTTGTCGGCCGAATTGAATTTTTGCGATATTCGCAGCCTCGTTGACGAAAGGAGCGAGAAGATAGGCAAAAAGATCAGAGACGCAGAGCTGGCCAAGGTTCCGTACATGTTGATCATCGGTGAACAAGAGGTAGAAAAGGGCCTCGTATCGGTGCGCAGACACGGTGAAGGTGACCTCGGGCAGATGTCGGTGGAGGAGTTCAAGACTCATTTCAACGAAATTCTGAAGAGGGATCTTCCAGCCTGATGAACTGAAAGTGTACCATTAAAACCTAAACGCCATCCGCAGACCGCCAAGAAGTCCGAGGTATGTCCCGAAGGAGGACGCGCACCGGATCAACCAGAAGATTTTCGCTTCCGAAGTAAGGGTAGTGGGAGAGAACGTTGAAGTGGGTGTTTACCCACTGCGTGAGGCCCTTGCCATGGCCACTGAGCGCGAACTCGACCTTGTCGAGATATCGCCCACCGCTGTGCCTCCCGTGTGCCGTATCATGGACTACAAGAAGTTCCTGTACGAACAGAAGAAGAAGCAGAAGGAGATTAAGAGCAACGCGGCAAAAGTGGTGGTGAAGGAGATACGTTTCGGGCCCAATACCGATGACCACGACTTCAACTTCAAACTCAAGCACGCTCACGAGTTCCTTGAGGACGGTTGTAAGGTGCGTGCCTACGTTTTCTTCAGGGGCCGGAGCATCGTGTACAAGGACAAGGGAGAGATACTGCTTCTCAAATTTGCCAACGAACTGGAGGAACTGGGCAAAGTGGAGATGATGCCCAAACTGGAAGGAAAGAAGATGTTCATCATACTGGCCCCGAAGAAATCGGGCAAGAAATAACAGCAATCAACAGATCAATACGACAGCGTCATGCCAAAAGTGAAGACCAACTCGAGTGCCAAGAAGCGATTCTCGCTCACCGGCACTGGCAAAGTGAAGCGCAAGCAAGCGTTCCACAACCACATCCTCACCAAGAAGGAGACCAAGCAGAAGCGCAACCTGGCCAAGACAGGTTATGTGCACAAGGCCGATGAGGCCAACATCAAATACCTGCTCAAGGTCTGACGTTGCGCCCAGCGCAACCCACTTACCGAGGTAAGGACAAACACGAAGTCTAACCCCGGCCCCCGGTACCCCAAGCGCCCTGCAACAGAGGGCCACCCAAGGCCAAAAACCAATCAATCATGCCACGTTCAGTCAATTCAGTAGCATCGAAGGCGAGGAGGAAAAAGACCCTCGACCAGGCCAAAGGATACTTCGGCCGCAGGAAAAATGTACTCACCGTAGCCAAAAACGCTGTTGAGAAGGCCGGTGTGTACGCATACCAGGGCCGCAAGCAGCGCAAGCGCCAGTTCCGCTCGCTGTGGATAGCCCGTATCAATGCCGGAGCCCGTCAGTACGGCCTGAGCTACAGCGCCCTGATGGGCCTGATACACGCCAAAGGCGTAGAAATGGACCGCAAGGTGCTGGCCGATCTGGCGATGAACAACCCAGAGGCTTTCAAAGCTGTGGTTGAGAGCGTGAAGGCCTGAGGCTTTTCAAGATCTGTATTCAATTAAAAGCCCCGGTGGATTACCATCGGGGCTTTTTATTTGGCCCTCCCCTACCCGCTCGTTCCTTGGGGCCTCAACACGATCAGGCCCTGAATTTCTTCGAGAGTTCGAAAACGTGCGTGAGGATATTCACTTCGTGGTGGTCGAGCGGGACATTTCTGCGGGCCATGACGCGTTCGGCCGTGGCGAGGGCCTTATCCAGTTCGTAGGTGCTCAGTCCGGCTGCACCGCCCCAGCTGAATGAAGGGATAAAATTCCTTGGGAACCCGCTGCCAAACACATTGGCGCTCACCCCCACCACGGTGCCGGTATTGAACATGGTATTTATGCCACTCTTGCTGTGGTCGGCCATGATAAGGCCGCAGAACTGGAGGCCGGTACGTACAAATCCCTCTTTGACATAGCTCCACACCTTCACCTCATCGTAGTTGTTCTTGAGGTTGCTGTTGTTGGTGTCGGCTCCCAGATTGCACCATTCGCCCAGCACCGAATTGCCCAGATATCCATCGTGGCCCTTGTTGCTGTTGGCCTGTAGTACACTGTTGTTCACCTCGCCCCCCACACGACTCGCGGGGCCAACCGTGGTTGGACCATAGATCTTGGCGCCCATTTTCACCTGGGCATGATCGCACAGCGCAAACGGCCCACGGATGATGCAGCCTTCCATCACCTCACTGTCCCTGCCCAGATAAATTGGGCCGTTGGTGGTATTGAGAATGCTTGCCTCCACCTTGGCACCTTCTTCAAGAAAAATGGGACCATTGCCAATTACAGTATTGGTGGCCGATAGCGGCTGCGATGTCCGCCCTCGGGTGATAAACGCATGATCGGCCAGTATCTCGGGGCCATTGAGCCCGAAAATGTGCCATGGATGCAGTACCTGGCGCAATTCGCCAGCGAACCCGATGCCCGAAGTGGGCAGATTCCCCTCCAGCGCCTTCGAGATGCCATTCGCATCGGTGCGCCATGCAAGCAGGTTACCGGCACTCAGCAGTGCCTCGCCCCGACCCAGATTCATAACCGCATCAACGACATCCGGTGTGGCCACTACCCCACCGTTGACCAGCAGATTGTCGGTATCGAGGGCCAACGGATAGCGGCCACTCAGGTATTCGGCCGTGAGCCACGATGCCTTCAGACCGGTGCGCAGCTCCCATTTTTCGCGCAGGGTGAGTATGCCTACACGCAACTCGGCCACCGGACGTGTGAAGGTGAGCGGCAACAGCTCGGCCCGATTGTGATCGAAAAGAATGAGATTCATTTCTTTTGAATGGATGCGGCAAAGGTGCGCAAAGTGCGGTGGCGATGAGGAAAATTCAGATTCTGATGGTGATTCCACGCAATTGTGCCAGTAATCCCTGGGCTCGCTTAGGAGTATGCCTATTCATCCTTTTGTCTTGATACAAAAGGATCAAAAAATCAAGGCTCGTGGACATTCCCCTGCGAAACTCGGGGACAGTCGCTTCCGCGCGTTCCGGGCCGTTCGGAAGACCTCACTCTACGGAACGCTTCCTAAAGCCCGCGCACGCTCCCTTACCCCTGTTTCGCAACGGGAAATGTCCAAGGCCGCCCAGCGAACTGCTCCGACATCACTGTCACATGAAAAAAAACCTACTGGTAAGACTGTGGGGAATCACATTCTGATGCCCATGGCCAAGTAAACTCCCCGAAACACTGCCCAATGGCCTGACCGACATGCAGAACCGAAGGAATCGCTACGGTCAATAGGCCATAAAGCCCTCTCTCCGGGAAAAAGCCGGCCCTGACATTGTCATCCTTCGCGCAGCACCAACAGCGGCATGTGCGTGTGGTAGGCCATCTCTTTGGTGTGGTCGGTGCTGAGCAGCCGCAGGCCGCGGTGCGCGCGTTTCACCATGGTCAGCATGCCTATGTGCGGATGATGGTCGAGATACAGTTCGAGCCCATCGAGCGGGTCGGGCGTGCCGATGTTGCGAAAAGTCACCTTTACATCGGGTTGAAGGATGTGCTCCTCCCGATGTTTCTCCAGCACCTCACCCATGCTGAGGTGGCCACGGTTGGCAAAGTGCAGTATCCGCACCTCGGCCCCGTGTGCCAATGCCACATCGCGCAGCAGGTCGAGGGCGTTGTCATCGGGCAGCTCGTGCAGATCGGCCGCCAGGGCTATCACGGGCAGCTCAGTCAACCTGGCACCCTGTGGCACCACCAGCATGGGCACATCGGTGCTCTGCATGGCCCGCACCGTGTTGCTGCCGAACAGCGCCTTGCGCAGGCCCGAAGCCCCGCGTGTGCCCATGGCCAGCAGATGGGTGGGCTGCTCATCGCACAGCGCAACGAGCATGGTGATGAAATCGCCCGTACGCACCTCCATACCGATGCTCACACCGTTGGTATCGTGCTCCTCGGCCAACAGTTGCAGCCCCCGCTGCGCATGTTCTGCGGTCACGCCCTTGGCCACGTCCTCGGGGGTTATCACTCTGAACAGCGTCACGCGTGCCTGCCATGCCGCAGCCAGCACCAGGGCATGGCGCAACGCATTCACCGCATGGGTGCTCAGGTCTATGGGTACCACTATATGCCTCATGCCGCAAGGTTAGCGGTCGGCAAGGGCCAGGCGTGCTGACCCGCATCAATAGGAAATATGAGTTTTCTCGGTCAGTGTGGAACAGCCGGGCCCACATTTGTGCCCTGACACACGGCCTTATGGACCGCACGCACATACGTTTTCAGTGGGCCTCGCTCGGCATCGGACTTCTGCTGCTGGGCATCAAGTTCGTGGCGTTCCGCATCACCGGGTCCAACGCCATTTACAGCGATGCGATGGAGAGCATCGTGAACGTGGTGGCCGGGGCCTTTGCCCTCTACAGCCTCATACTGGCGGCCCGCCCGCGCGATGCCGACCATCCGTACGGTCACGGCAAGGTCGAGTTCATATCGGCCGGCATAGAGGGGGCCATGGTGCTCATGGCGGGGGTGCTCATCATCATCGAGGCGGTACAGAGCCTGCTCAGCGGCCATTCCATAGAGCAGATTGACACCGGCATTGCGCTTACCTGCGTGGCCGGGGCCATCAACTACGCGCTGGGGCTGGGCAGCGAGTGGCACGGCAGGCGGATAAGGAGCGAGGCCCTTGTGGCCAGCGGCCACCACCTGCGCACCGATGCATACACCAGTGCGGGGCTGGTGGTGGGGCTGGTGGTGGTGCGCCTTACCGGACTGTGGTGGATAGACAGTGTGGTGGGCATCGCATTCGCCATCTACATCGTCATCATGGGCCTGAGGGTGCTGCGCACATCGGTGGCGGGCATCATGGACGAAAGCGATTTCACGGTGATCGATGACGTGGCCGCATTCCTCGAATCGCAGCGCAGGCCCCAATGGGTGGATGTGCACAACCTGCGCATGATCCGCTTCGGACAGAAACTGCACCTCGACTGCCACCTCACACTGCCCTGGTACATGAGCGTGGAAGAGGCCCACCACGAGGTGGACCTGCTCGAGCAGCACATATCCGACCACTATGGCGCCAAGGTGGAGATGTTTGTCCACACCGACCCGTGCATACCCACCTCGTGCGCGGGCTGCGCACTGATGCACTGCCCGCAGCGCAAGGCCCCCTTTAGCGCCCGGATAAGCTGGAAGCGCGACAACGTGATGCTGAACAGAAAGCACGGGGCCTATTGAAGGACCTTACACCCGTGGGATAGAGGAGGCTGCGGCTGGCTTGCAGAGGCTGAGTGCTACGTTTTTAGGGGGTCGAGAGGTGGGCTTAGAAATAGTTTAGGGGGCGGGGGGATATCTGCCCCATTGAGTCGCGCAGGCTACTTTTTCTCAATGGCATGCAGAATGAGAGAAAGGTGATCCTCCTATCGAGATTGAATTTGCTGCCGTTAACATAGTCCATGTGTGGATTGGTATAGCACATGCATTTTGATACTCATAACGCATCTCCTATACCAACATATGTATTCTCTATCGTATCAATCATTATTCCCTTTTTTGCCTCACGTATTCTCTGTATAAGGATTTACACATCCTATTTAAAGTGATTCATATTCTATGTTGATTTCTTCTATTCCTATCTTGCTTTATACACTTCATATAATACCTTCCAAATTATCTTCTTCCAATTATGCACGACTTATCGCATTTTCACGATGCAAGAACCCGCTTGAAGCTCGCGGCTTGCAGCGAATGGCGAACAGCAAATGGCGAATAGCGCCCCCTCACCTGCCCTGCACCAGCAGGCGCTGCGGGGCATGGCCCGGCACATGCAGCAGGTAGAGCCCGTGGCCGATGTGGGCGGGGATGTGCACCACGGCCGTGTGGGCCTGAGCGGTGGCACTGAGGGTGGCCACGGTGCGGCCGCTGAGGTCGGTGAGGCGGATGGTCACGGGGCCGTTGAGGCGGTCTGACCGGAGCAGTATGCGGTCGGTGGCGGGGTTGGGCACCACGCTGAAGCTGTCGGCCTGTGTGGGCCCCGCTATGCCCACCCCGCTGCCGGGGGTGTAGCCGCGCAGGCTGTCGAGGTACTCAACGGTATTGATCTGGTCCTGGCCCTGAAACTGGCGGGCCACCACGCGCAGCAGGGGGGTGCGTATGCCCTTGGCCAGCCATTTCACCTCTACCTCGGTGGGGCGCGGCTGCTCGAACCCGAAGCCGTTGAAGCTGATGGTGTCTATCAGGTTGCTGGTGCTCTTTACGCGTATGGCCTCGAAGGTGCCGTAGCGGGTGCTGATGGTGCCGTAGCCATCGACCACGGTGGTGCGGTCGCGCTTGGAGCCGAAATACCCGAAGGTGGGAATCTCGAACCCGTACTGCGAAAAACCGCTGTAGGTGTCACCGAACGTGAGGGGGAACTGGTAGATGAAGTCGCGCGGCTCCATGGTGCTGGTAAGGGGCACGGCATTGATGGTGGCGCCCATGCCCACATTGGCCCAGAAACCGTCTTCCTCGCGGTAATAGTCGTACACATCGGTGAGCTGTATGGGCCCGAAACCCATCTGCGCGGCCAGTGGGTTGCGCTGCGCGATGGTGGCAAAGTGCTCAATGTCGAAGATGTTGCTGAAGGTGACGTTGTAGATGAGGGGGGTGCCGAAGATGGGGTCAACGAAGGTGTCAACGCGCTGGGTGATGCTGGCCAGGTGGCTGTAGTCCCAGGTATGGGCCGGCCCCGTATCGTTCAGGTCAATGATGCCCAACATGTTGTCGGACTCGCTGTAGCGGAACGTGTCGTTGGCATTGGGCATGTCAGCGCGGTCGATGCTGATCTGGGCAAAGGCCGATGGTGCCGCACAGAGCAGGACCAGAAGTAGGCAGAGGTGACGCATGTAGGGTGTGGATGGAAGGGCCGAAAGGTCGGTGCGGGAAGTGGAATGGGCCTGACCTATATCAGGCATTGTCAGTCATTTGGCGAAAGTGGGGGCCACCACCAGGTCCTTCGACCCCGGGGTGTAGGTGTAGAAGCCCTGCCCCGATTTGACACCGAGGTTGCCGGCCATGACCATGTTCACCAGCAGCGGGCAGGGGGCATACTTCGGGTTGCCCAGCCCCTCGTGCAGCACGCGCATGATGCTGAGGCACACATCGAGACCGATGAAATCGGCCAGTTGCAGCGGCCCCATGGGGTGGGCCATGCCGAGTTTCATCACGGTATCAATCTCGCTCACCCCGGCCACCCCGTGGTAGAGGGTCTCAATGGCCTCGTTTATCATGGGCATGAGGATGCGGTTGGCCACAAAACCGGGGTAGTCGTTCACCTCCACGGGCACCTTGCCCAGCTGTTCGGACAGTTGGAACACCTTGCGGGTGGTCTCATCGGTGGTGCTGTAGCCGCGTATCACCTCCACCAGCCTCATCACCGGCACGGGGTTCATGAAGTGCATGCCTATCACCAGCCCGGGGCGCGAGGTGGCGGCCGCCATGCGGGTGATGGAGATGCTCGAGGTGTTTGAGGCCAGGATGCAGCCCGCAGGGGCCGCGGCATCCATGTCGCGGAATATCTTGAGTTTGAGGTCCACGTTCTCGGTGGCGGCCTCTACGGCAAGGTCGGCCGCGGCCATGCCCGAGGCAAGGTGGGTGGTGGTGGCTATGCGGGCCAGGGTGTCGGACTTCTGCTGCTCGCTCAGGGTGCCCTTGGCCACCTGGCGGTCGAGGTTCTTGCCTATGGTGCCGAGGCCGCGCTGCAGGGCGGCATCGTTCACGTCTACCAGTGTGACGGCAAATCCGCTCTGGGCAAACACGTGCGCTATGCCGTTGCCCATGGTGCCGGCACCTATCACAGTCACTTTCATATTTTACAATTTGATGGGTTGAAAAAAAGGTGGGCGAATGTAAACCTCCTCCCTCCTACCCGAACTGACGGGCCAGGAATGCATCGGCATGGGCCACGTCCTTCATCAGCCACCGCAGCAGCAGGGCGGTACGCTCCTCCTCGCCCAGCAGCACATCAGGCCTTTCCGTTGCCAGCCGCTCGCTGATGCGCTGCAGCACAATGGCGGCACACACGCTCAGATTGAGGCTTTCGGTGAAACCGCGCATGGGCACATGCAGGAAGGCATCGGCCGCATCCATCACCTCGGGGCTCAGACCGTATTTCTCGGTGCCGATGAACACGGTGAAGGGCGCATCGAGGGGCATGTCGGCCGGGGTATGACTGCCGTGGGCCGGACTGGTGGCCACAATGCGATGGCCCCTGTCGCGTATGGCCGTCAGGCAGGCCTCGGCCGTGCGGTGTTTATGCAGGTCGAGCCAGATGTTGGCCCCGCGGGCCACGTGCCGGCTCAGGTCGAACCTGTTGCGGTGCTCAATAATGTGCAGGTCCTGGATACCGAAGGCATCGGCACTGCGCAGCACCGCGCTGGCATTGTGCGGCTGGTAAATGTCTTCGAGGGCCAGGCCCACGTGCCGGGTGCGGGCAGCGGCCACGGCCACCATGCGCGCGGCCCGTGCAGGCGTCAGCTGCCCCAACAGGAACTCGACCTTCTCGCTGTCGCTCGGCATGTGGGCGAAAGTAGGTAAGGGCCGCAGCCCGAAGGTATAGGGCAGGTACAGGTGCGCACCTAAGCCCGTCAGCAGGCCCTCACAGCCTACAGATGCGATAATCGGAAATGAGGCGGGCGCAGACCCGAACGGATCAACCCTTCAGAGCGTCCCTTGTCAGAACAGGCCGTTTATCTCGGCATCGATGCGCGAGATGATGTCGCCCAGATGCTCCTTGTTCTCGGGGAAGTTGTTGGTATCAACATCAATGATCATCAGCTTGCCGCGGTTGTAGGTGCTGATCCACGCCTCGTAGCGTTCGTTGAGGCGCTTGAGGTAATCGAGGCGGATGGTCTCCTCGTAGGGCCTGCCGCGCTTCTGTATCTGATTGACCAGGGTGGGGATGCTGGCGCGCAGATAGATGAGCAGATCGGGTGGCTGGATAAAGGTGGCCATCAGGTCAAACAGCTCGGTGTAGTTGTTGAAATCGCGCGTGGTCATCAGCCCCATGGCGTGCAGGTTTGGGGCGAAGATGTGGGCATCCTCATATATGGTGCGGTCCTGGATCACGCTGCGGGTGCCCTGCCTGATCTTCATCACCTGATTGAAACGGCTGTTGAGGAAGTAGATCTGCAGGTTGAACGACCAGCGCTGCATGTCCTCGTAGAAGTCGTTGAGGTACGGATTGTCATCGGCCGCCTCGAAGTGCGCCTCCCACTTATAATGCTTGGCCAACAGAGTGGTGAGGGTTGTTTTGCCAGCGCCAATATTGCCAGCCACAGCTATGTGCATTGCCTTTGCCATGGGGGCGAAAATAGGCAAAGGGCCATGCCGCCAACGGGCACGTCCGGTTCAATTGCTCAATTTATATGAGGTGGTGCCGAGCAGGTCGGTGACAGCCATCTGGCCCTTGCGTGCATCGAACCACTTTACCTGCTCACCGCTCAGGTCAAAGCCGCCCTCGGTGAGGCGCTCAAGGTCGAAGGTGTGCACATGGTTGCGCGCGCAGGGCCATTCAATAAGAGCGGCACAGGGTATTACTGCACAGAAGGGGTGGCAGCGAGCAGGGCCGTACTGTATAAGGGCAACGAAGGCGCACCGACCGTTAACGGATCGGCTTCAACAAGCTGAGAAGGAGACTCAACAGGTTGAGGAACGGTGCCAACGATCTGAGAAGCCGTTCCAACCGTTTGAGGATCGGAGTCAACGATCTTAGCAGATGTGTCAACGATCTTAGAAGAGGTGCCAACGCTTTGAGCACCGGTGTCAACGATCTTAGAAGAAGTCTCAACAGTTTTAGGATCGGTCTCAACGATCTTAGAAGAAGTTTCAACGATCTTAGAAGGAGTTTCAACACGCTCATTATGAGTGGTGTGTGAATTTTTGACTGGGCCCTGCGGGTAGGGTGTTTTTCGGGCGAGGTTATCAGGAGATCAGGTGTTCAGGTGGTCAGGAGAATAGGAATGATGTGTGGCTCAGATAATTGTTGACCTTTGGTGAACTGAACCGATGGGAAGGCACGAGAACACGGGCTGCCGGGTGGGCGAGAGCCTACCGAATAATACGGACGAGGGAAAGACCCGCGGCCGGGCGGGGACTCATTTGCGTAGATCAATGAGAACTTATGGACTGCTTTTAGTTGCCATCTTCTATTCAAGAGTAGAGGCCATAGGTCAGATTTATTTTGACAATCTATATGGAAGAATTGAAAACAATGAGGGTTGCGTTTATGGTGGCACTCAGCTGAGCATAGACGGATATATCAGTTTAGCTTACAGTCATTCGGATGAAATGCCGTATTGGTTTGAAGTAGATAATCAAGGCAACATGATGAGCGAGATAAGCATTGACTGCGGAGATTCCCTTTCGATGAACCCTGTTGCATTGATCGCATACGATGATTCCGCTTACTTCGGATTGTGTGGACTTCAGAATATTGGGGGCACATCATCTTCTGCCATGGATTTTGGGTTAATGAAATTCAATAGAAGTGGAGTAATTGAATGGGTGAAAAATTATGGGCGAGCAGACACCACCGATATTCCTCAAGGATTGAAAACGGTTAATCCAGGCAGATTTTGTTTGATAGGTCAGGCAGCAGTTTCATCAGGGCAGATAGACGAAGCCAACATGTTTCTGATAGTGATTGACAGCACAGGGAATGAACTTTATCAAAGGCAGTATGGTGGAATAGGATATGAAGGTGGAAAAGACCTCCTCCAAACCCCCGACCACGGCTTTCTCCTCCTGGGCTGGACCCGCAGCTACGGTGCCGGGCAGCGCGATTTTTACCTTGTAAAGACCGATAGCGTTGGCAATCAGCAGTGGCAGAAAACGTATGGGGGGAGTGGTGAAGATGTGGGGTCGAGCATACTGGCCCTATCCAATGGGAATTTCCTATTGACAGGTGGCGGCACCAACTCTGCGGTCACCACCGCTCAAGGGTATTTGTATGAAGTAACGCCACAGGGGCAACAGGTCTGGCACAGGAGTTATTCATCTGGAGATGTTCCGGGCGATCACTTTTTCAAGTCTATTCAATTGTCAGATGGCAGTATCGTGTCAGTTGGATTGGCAGAAAACAGCAGTACCGGTGGAAATGCGGGTTGGCTGGTCAAAACTGATTCCGTAGGTGAATTGATCTGGCAAAAGGTCTACGATAAAAACCAACACACCGACCTATTCTATTCAGTGCTTTTAGCCAACGATGGCGGTTTTCTCCTCAGCGGTCAGGCCCGCAACTTGGAAACGAACAGCCAAGATGCGTGGCTGCTAAAGGTTGATAGCGTGGGGTGTCCGTACCCGAATTGTACGGTGGGGGTGGATGAGGTGGAAACTGGCAAGGTGGTAGTGGACGTGTGGCCGAACCCGGCAGGAGAGTACGTGAGGTTACAGGTAACAGGTAACAGGTCACAGCAGGAAGCCAGCGTAAGGGTTACGGACATGCAGGGGCATACTATCCAGCCTGAGTATGAGATTGCTTCGGAAGACCTCGCAATGACGGGGTTGAATGGGCAGTACTTAGAAATAGATGTGCGTAACTGGTCTGACGGGCTTTACATCTTTACCGTAAACAACGGTACCGATCGTGCCCGGGTGCGGGTGGTGGTGCAGCATTGAGGGGCCGCAGTGGCTCAACCTACGCCTATGCTAAGAGTATGACCTTTGCCACGGGGGCACAATAGGCAAAGGGCCATGCCGCCAACGGGCACGTCCGGTTCAATTGCTCAATTTATATGAGGTGGTGCCGAGGAAGTCGGTGACAGCCATCTGGCCCTTGCGTGCATCGAACCATTTTACCTGCTCACCGCTCAGGTCAAAGCCGCCCTCGGTGAGGCGCTCGAGGTCGAAGGTGTGCACATGGTTGCGGGTGCGGAACATCATGAGGTCGCCATAGGCCACAAACTGCTCGGCCCCCGTAGTGGGCAGGCTGCGCAGGTACGAGCCGAACACATCGAATATGAAGAGGCCCGCATCGGGGTCGTAGAGGAAGAGGTGGTCGGCACTCTCGGCCATGTGCACCGGGCTGATGCGCCTGCCGATGATGAGGTCGATGCCCGTGACCTCGCTGGTCTGGCCCATGCTCTGATTGAAGCGCACGAGGCGATAGTTGACCGCATCGTACACCCACATGCCATTGTCGAAACTGGTGCAGGCCAAAGTGGCCAACGACAGGCCCAGATTGCGCAGGTCGATGACCCCGGCACCCGATGGGGTGAGGGTGTTGTCGAGGAAGATGACCTTTGAGAAATCGCGGTAGAAGAGGAGGATCTTGAGCGGATTGGAGGCATCGATATGGTCCACCTTGCCGGCCATGAGGTCGCTGTAGCGGTACATCTGCTGGCACCGTGCATCGAAGCGGAGCACCTCGCTGCCGCGCACCGTGTACAGGTTGCCGAGGTTGTCGAGCACGGCTCTGTGGTAGTCGCCCCTTATGGCACACTGCTCAGTGACTGTCTGCGCCTGCGCCCCACCGATGGCCATTGCGATGGTCATCATCACCCTAAAAAACCTGCTCATATACATCATGATGGCCGATGGGGCGAAATGCTACTTTTGCGCCACCTCAAATATAGGTGCATGAAACTGAAGGGTATCCTTGCTGTATCGGGCCAACCGGGCCTTTATAAGACGGTGAGCGCGATGAAGAACGGGCTCATAGTGGAGTCGCTGGCCGATGGGAAGCGCCTGCCGGTGTACGGCACCCAGAAGGTGATAGCACTCGATGACATCAGCATGTACACCGATGGCGATGATATGCCATTGGGCAAGGTGCTGGACCTGCTGCACGATTTTGAGAAAGGTGGACCGAGCATAGACGGCCGCAAAACAGACGACAGGACCCTGCGCGAGCATTTCGGCAAGGTGCTCACCAATTTTGACCGTGAGCGGATATACAGTTCTGACATCCGTAAGCTTTACAACTGGTACAATCAGTTGCAGGAGAAGGGTCTTTTGCAGAAGGATGATGAGGTGAAGGAAGAGGCCGCTGCCCCGGCCGATGAGGTGAAGAAGGCCCCGAAGGCCAAGAAAAAGGAAAGTGAGGCTGATGCCTCTGCTGAGGCCAAGCCCAAAAAGGCCGCCAAGAAAAAGGCCGACTGACCATGCCTTTGGCCATGGTCGATGCGCCCCACGAGGGCCGCAGCTACATACCTATTGACCTTGACACCTCGGCATGGCAGGCCATTGAGCCGCTGTGCATGGAACTGCGCGACCGTCCGCTGCCCGATGCCGACCGCCTGTGGCAATGGCTGCGCGATGTGAGCGAACTGGAGGCCGCCATGAGCGAGGCCATGGGCCGCAGGTACATCGCCATGAACTGCGACACGCGCAACGGGGGCGCCAGCGAGGCATTCAACCATTTTGTGACCGAAGTGGAGCCGCGTCTGGCCCCGTACCATGATGCCATCAACCGCAAGCTTGTGGGTAGCCCGCATGTGGCATCGCTCACCGGGCCCGACCACGCTGTTATGCTGCGCTCGGTGCGCAAGCAGATAGACCTGTTCAGGGCCGAGAACATCCCGCTGTTCACCCGGCTACAACAGGACCAGCAGCGGTACGGCACCATTACCGGGGCGCTTACCATAGAGCACGATGGTAAAGCCATCACGTTGCAGCAGGCCGCACTGTTGCTAAAGGACCACGACCGCACGGTGCGCGAGCAGGCCTACCGCAAGGTGGCCGCCAGCCGCATGTCGGTGACCAAGGAACTGGATGTGCTGCTTGACGGGCTGATAGAACTGCGGCAACAGGTTGCGGCCAACTGTGGTTTCGCTGATTTCCGCGACTACAGTTTTGTGAGCATGGGCCGGTTTGACTACACGGTCGAGGACTGTTTCACATTCCACGAGAGCATTCGCACCGAGTGCGTTCAGCTGCAACGCAGCATAGACCTGGAACGCAAGGAGCGGCTGGGGCTTGATGTGCTGCGGCCATGGGACACCGATGTGGATGTGAACGGCAGGAACCGGGTGCGCCCATTTACCGATGAGGCCGACCTGATTGAGCGCAGCATCCTACTTTTCACATCCATAAGACCGAAATACGGGGAATGGATGGCCACGATGCACCGCATGGGTCACCTCGATCTGGGTTCGCGCATAGGCAAGGCCCCGGGCGGATTCCAATACCCGCTGTACGAGACCGGGGTCCCGTTCATCTTTATGAACGCTGTGGGCACCGTGCGCGACCTGATAACCATGATACACGAGGGCGGGCACGCGGTCCACTCCTTTCTAAGCCGCGACCTTGAACTGACGGCATACAAGAACCTGACGAGCGAGGTGGCCGAGCTGGCCAGCATGAGCATGGAGCTGTTCAGCTTTGATCATTGGCACCATTTCTATGCCGATGAGGCCGATGCACGGGCAGCAAAGCGCGAGCACCTGACCAAGATCATGTCGATACTGACGTGGGTGGCCGTGGTGGACAGGTTCCAGCACTGGATCTATACCCACAGGGGGCACACCGCAGCCGAGCGCAATGCGGCCTGGATGCAGATACTGCGTGAGTTCGGCACCGGGGTGGTGTACCATCAAGGATTTGAGAACGAGCGCGCCTACCAGTGGCAGCGGCAGTTGCACATTTACGAAGTGCCGTTCTACTACATTGAATACGCCATGGCCCAACTGGGTGCCATTGCCCTCTGGCGCGACTACCGCAAAGACCCCGAGGCCACGCTTGACCGCTACGAGGCCGCGCTGGCCCTGGGCTACACGCGGCCTATAGGCGAGATATACCGCACGGCCGGTATCCGCTTCGATTTCAGCCGCAACCATGTGAAAGAGCTCATGGCATTTGTCATGAACGAATACGACCTTCTCAAGTGAATCTGAATCATCCAACCATCAAAATGAAGAAACTCCTACTTGCCGTATGTACAGTCACGGTGGCCCATGCCACAGTATTGGCGCAGACCGAAGCACCTAAAGACACCACCAAGAACTGGAAATTCGGTGGGTTCACCTCGCTCCAGGTCAATCAGGTGGCGCTGATGAACTGGGCTGCGGGTGGCGAGAACAGCGTATCGGGCACCGTACTGCTTGGCGGATTTGCCAATTACCAGAAAGGCGTGTGGAGCTGGAGCAACAGCGTTGATCTGGGCTATGGCCTCATTTACACGGACCGTTTCGGTCTGCAGAAGAATGAGGATAAGATAGATGTGTTGACCAAGGTGAACCGCGCCTTCAAGGACAAGAGCCGCTGGAGCATGGCGGCCCTCGTCAATTTCAAGAGCCAGTTCGCGCCCGGCTACAAACTGCCCGATGACAGCACCGTGATATCGCGTTTCATGGCCCCGGGCTACCTGATCGTATCGTTGGGTGTGGAATACAAGCCATGGGACTGGGTGACGTTCTATCTCTCTCCGGCCACAGGTAAGTTCACCTTTGTGATGGATCAGACCCTTGCCGATCAGGGCGCCTTTGGGGTGGATGCCGCGGTGAAAGATGCAGCAGGCGACATCGTTACCCCAGGCAAGAATATCAATCCGGAGTTCGGTGCCATGTTCAACATGACATTGAAAAAAGACATCATGAAGAACATCACCCTGGCCACGGTGCTCAACCTGTTCAACAACTACACCGACAAGGACCGCGAGAACGCCAAGAACATAGACGTGAACTGGGAGACCACCATCAACATGAAGGTGAACAAGTACATAACTGTGAGCCTGTTCACCCACCTCATCTACGACCACGACATCAAGATCGGGGAATTTGACAAGGACGGCAACCCTGTGTACATGACCCGGGCCGATGGCACCCAGTTCCTGGATGAAAAAGGCGCCCCGATTCAGAAAAAAGGACCCAAGCTACAGTTCAAGGAAGTGCTCGGTGTAGGGTTCTCCTATAAATTCTGAGCAATGGCAAAGGACTCAGCCGTTGAAATGATAAGGCCACTCATGGTCGGAACATACGTCTGATCGCATACTTTAGCCCACCTTTTTCACCCACTTACCCTCCCCTCCATGACCAAGAGGATAAACCTGATGAGTGCCGCACTGATGGCCATAGCCGCCACAGCCTCGGCCCAGATGACCATTGATAATACCCTTACTCCTCAGCAGCTTGTGCAGGATGTGCTGGTGGGTCAGGGCGTGACGGTGAGCAATATCAGTTACACAGGCGACCCGATGCAGATCGGAACCTTCCTATCGGCCGGTGGGTTCCCCATCACCGAAGGTCTTGTGATGTCGAGCGGTGATGTAAACAACATCCCAGGTGCCGGAGGCAATTTTGCCACAGGTGGGCCCGGGGGCAACGGTGATGCAGACCTTGACGTGGTCAGCAGTGCCGGCACCAACGATGCGGTTGTCCTTGAATTCGATTTCGTACCTACCGGTGATTCCATCAATTTCGAATACATCTTCGGGTCAGAGGAATACCCTGAGTTTGTGAACAGTGGATTCAACGATGTCTTTGCGTTCATCATCAGCGGACCCGGATTTGCCGGCCCCTTTGCCAACGGAGGGGTGAACCTTGCGCTATTGCCCGATGGGGTCACTCCGGTGACCATTGACAATGTGAATGATGGATTGAATGCGCAGTATTACGTTGACAATTCTGCCGGAGGTGCCAACGGAATCGTTTTCGATGGACACACTGTGACTCTGGCCGCACGCGCTGCCGTCACCTGTGGAGAGACCTATCACATCAAACTGGCCCTTGCCGATGCTGGCGACTTCGCCTATGACTCTGGCATTTTCCTCAAAGCCAGGAGCTTCATATCGCCTACCATCACTGTAAATCTGAACATCGGTGCTGCTGATGGCACCATTGTGGAGGGCTGCGGACAGACCTCTGGCAACATCATCTTCACCCGTGAGGAGACTGATACTGTTGCCGGGTTTCATATTTACTACTCGGGAAATGCCATTATGGGCACCGACATCAACAATCTGGTCGATACCCTAACCTTCCAGATCGGTGAGGACAGCCTGTTCCTTAACGTTTCTGCCATCGATGACGGCATTGCCGAAGGCATTGACACGCTTTATGTGACTGTTTACTCCGTCTCCGAGTGTGGATTTCTTATTCCGAGCACCGGCACCGTGCTGATACGCGACCCTGACACCTACACCATCGACCTGGCCGTGGTGCAACCACCCGACTGCTATGCCGACAGCATTCAGGTGACCGCCACCATACAGTCCGATGCCGGTCATCCGCCCTACACTTTCAACTGGACAGGAGGTGGCTCAGGCCCGAGCCTGTGGCTCTACCCTCCATACACAGGTCAGGTGTACACCGTGTATGTAGAAGACCTGTGCGGTACCCAGTCCAATTCTGTTGATGTGGACATTGTTGCCGAACCTATAGTGGTGAACACCACCCCCGACCTTGAACTCTTCTGCCCCAGCGAGACAGCCACGCTCACGGCCATTGCCAGCGGAGGTCAGCAGCCATACACCTATACCTGGAGCTCAGGTCAGGGCACATCCACGATCAATGTTGACCCTGCCACCACCACCACGTACGAGGTGTACGTGAGCGACAACTGCAATGCCGGGGTGATAACGGAGTCGGTGACTGTTACAGTGCTGCCTTATCAGGCCCCGACCGTTGTGACAACCAACGACACAACCATCTCGTGCCCCGGGCAGGAGACCATGCTCGTGGCCCTTGCCACCGGTAATGCAATACCGCTCACCTACAATTGGAATTCAGGTAGCTGGATGAGTGATAGCATCTATGTATATCCGCAGGACGATGCCACGTTTGAAGTTGTGGTGACTGACGTGTGCGGTGCACAGGCCACAGATACCACATTGGTCACAGTGCCGAATTATGTACTTGCAGCCGTAGCCAGCCCAGACAGCGTCATCTGCGAGCGGTTGGAGATATTGCTCACCGCTAGTGCCTCGGGCAGCTTGGCACCTTACACCTACTCATGGAGCGGGCCAGATATAACAGGCTCGACCGAGAATGATTCTGTGCTGGTTGACATTCAGGCCACTTTGCCCACCGCATCAGGCGACACATCGACCATTTACAGTTACATGGTGACTGTGACCGATGCATGCGGTTTTGTGGTTCAGGAACCTGTGGAGGTGACCATTCGCGACTGTGAGGTGATAGTGCCCAACGTATTCACCCCCAATGGCGATGCATTCAATCAGTTCCTTACTGCCACCAATCTGAACCTGTACCCGCAGAGTTCGTTGCGCATCTACAACAGGTGGGGCTTCAACATCTACAACAATGAGGACTACCAGAACGACTGGGATGGCGAGAGCTACCCGGATGGGGTGTACTTCTATGTTCTGGTCCCATCTGAGAAAGAGATTGAACCACTTACGGGTTACTTCCACCTGCTGCGTAGCGCCAACTGATAAACAGCTCTGATGAAGAACGTAATAGCCTCTTTGGTCTTTGTGGCCGGTGTATTCTCATTCACTTCGTGCGATGAGATCCTGAACAACATCCCACTTTCTGATGCTCAGATTGTTGAAGGTTTGAAAGAGGCCCTTAAGGTGGGGTCCGATACCGCGGTGTATCAGGGAAATAAGCTTGATGGATATTTCGGTAACGAGCTGATAAAGATTCTTTTGCCGCCAGAGGCGGAACCGATCATGAATGTGATCGGTCAGGTTCCAGGCGGTCAGGCCTTGGTTGACGAGGTTATTCTGAAAATGAACCGTGCCGCAGAGCAAGCTGCCATTGAGGCCACGCCCATCCTGATTGATGCCATCACAGGAATGACCATCACCGATGGTCTGACCATTCTGAACGGCAATGACGATGCCGCGACCATGTATCTTAAAGGAGCCACCCAACCGGCCATAAACACTGCATTCAGGCCATATGTATTGGACGCGCTCCAATCTGTTGGTGCCCAGAGTGCATGGGCAACACTCACTACCAATTACAACACCATTGCCCCGTTTATCGGGCAGCCAACTGTTAACACCGACCTGACGGACTACACCACCGGCAAAGCCACCGATGGTCTTTTTGTGCTGGTGGCCGGAGAGGAGAAGAAGATCCGAACCGATGTGTCGCACCAGGTGAACGATATACTCCAGACTGTTTTTGGCAATTGAATCCATCAATAAAATGAAGAATCTGTTCCTGACAGCCCTTTTCGCAGCCACGACAATCGGGGCTTACGCCCAGATGTTTGAAGGCAAGGTGACTTACGGTATAGAGTACGTTGCCCTGCCTGCCCAGATGAAAGGCATGGAAGCCATGTTGCCCGAAGAGATGTCGACCAGCCTAAAGGGCGACATGGTGCGCGTAGAACAGAACATGGCCATGGGCATGAAACAGATAACCTTGGTCAACAATAAAACCAACAAGGTGAACATGCTTCTGGATATGATGGGCCGCAAGATGAATGTGGAGATGACCGCAGATGATCTGGATAAGAAGGAAAAGAAGGCCAAGCCGGAGATAAAATACATGGACGGCACAAAGACCATTGCCGGTTACGTGTGCAAAAAAGCCGAGGTGACCTATGATCAGGCAGCCAACCCAGTGACCATTTATTACACGGAGGAATTGCCGGCCAAGGCGAGCCGCGAATTCAAGGGGCTGAAAGGATATCCGCTCGAATATGAGATAAGTCAGCAAGGCATGACCATGCGCATGTCGGCCAAGAAAGTGGAGAAGGCCACATTGCCCGCCAGCGATTTTGAAGTACCAGCAGGATTTGAGAAAATGACCATGGATCAGCTCACCAAGATGATGGGTGGCTGATTGAATCGGTTTGTGTTACCAATGGCAAAGGCCCGGCAGTGATTCCGGGCCTTTTTCATTCAAAGAACCGTGCATTGAAATTGATGAGATATACCTTCTCGGTGGCCCGAGTGAAAGCCGTGTAAAGCCAGCGCAGGTAGTTGGCATCAAGCATCTCTTCGGTAAGGTAGCCCTGATCAATAAATACCACAGGCCATTGCCCACCCTGTGCCTTATGACATGTCACTGCGTAGCCATATTTCACCTGAAGTGCGTTGAGATAAGGGTCAGCCTCCATCAGTTTACGCATCTCCTTTTGGCTTCCGGCACCTGATGCCTCGGCACGCACCAGACCGTGAAGGACCCGGACATCGTCAGCGGGCATGGCGGGACCTTCGGCCATAAGACAATCGGTCCAGACACGCACATCCACATCATTGGCCTCCACGGTGTCGTACATCCTTATGGTCAGGTCGGTGAAACGGAACCCATGGTAATGATGAGTCCTGCCGATGCGCACCACCTCTACCATGTCACCATTGGCAATCAGCTCGTTCTTGTTGGTCTTGGCATCGAGCCAATGGTAGTTGTTCTTGACCACCATGAGCATATCGTTCGGCACAAATTCGTCTTCGAAACCGAGCACCTGCAGCCGTATCTGAGCATTGAATCTATTGGCCCGCTTGTTTGAACGGGTTATTAGCATTACTCCTTCGCGCCCATGACGTGCCACCTCATCAGCCAGCAGTTCGGCTAGTTCTGACCCATCAATGGCTATGACATCCTTATCAATCATTAAGCGGATATCGTCCTCCTCTCCTCTTATAAGCGACCTCAGATAGGTGGCATTCTGCAATATGCCCGAATCACGCTGCTGCCGCACCACCTCGGTAAGTTCGGCCTGCATTGACCGCTCAAATTGGAAACGTGCTGCGAGCACTTCTGGGTCAAGGGCCGGTGACAGATTACTTCCCACCGGAGGCAACTGGGCGGTATCTCCGATCAATATCAGTCGGCATCGTTTGCCCGATGCGACAAATTCCATGAGGTCAGAGAGCAGGTCTGTGCCTCCGATGGCACTCTCGCCCCCTATCATTGATGCCTCATCGACTATCACGACCGCATCTTTACCAGTGTTCTTCCGCAACACGAAGTGCAGGCGGCCATCCTCATCGGCCATGGTCTGATAGATCATCCTATGAATAGTGAACGACCTCTCGCCCGAATAGGCCGATATGACCTTGGCCGCCCGTCCTGTCGGAGCCAATAGAGCATACTTGCGGCCCATGAGTTTCAAAGTGGCCGTAATCGCCCTGATCATTGATGTCTTTCCCGTGCCCGCGTACCCCGAAAGGCGGTAAATAGGGTGCTGTTCATCGATATAAAGGAACTCTGACAAGGAATAAAGCACCCCTTCTTGCCCTTTGGTAGGCTCGAATGGTAGATTTGCACGCAGATTCAGGAAAATCTCCAATGGTGTCATCGCAGGCGAAGGTAAAGGTGCTGTTCAACGGAAATAATAAGCCGATTATCCGGTATATCCGGTCGGTGGTCGAGAAACAGCAGACTCTCCGGAACCCCTTGTAACAACCTTGCGTTAGACCGCTCATTAAAATTCAGTTAGGCCATGGGAACAAACACGACCAGATTGATCAGTGCCGCCACAGTGGCATTGACCCTTACCGTAGCCATTCAGTCAGCGAGTGCGCAAGGGGTTGGCATAGGTAGCACAGCATTCTCGCCTGTCAGTTCAGCCATGCTTGAGATGCGCAGCACCACACAGGGTCTGCTTGTGCCGAGAATGACCCAAGCGCAGAAGACCGCCATTGTGGCCCCGGCCACGGGTCTTTTGGTATATCAGACCGATGGCAGCGATGGCTTCTATTATTATGATGGGGCAGCATGGCAACCTTTTGGTGGTGGCGGTGGTGCCGATGACCTTGGCAATCACACCGCCACTCAAGAGCTGATCATGAGCGGTTTCCCGATTGTCCACACGGCAGGGCATGAGGGAATCTCTGTTCTTGCCTCAGGGTTTGTGGGCATAGGTGATGTGGCGCCTGCAGAGAAGCTTGAAGTAACGGGTGGAAATATCCGAGTGGGTTCTTCTGCTGGCACGTCATACGGCATTCAGCTTCAGAACCCCGCTGGCACCTTTACCACAACGCACAAGGCCGGAGCTCAGACCGCTGACATTACATATACTTGGCCGACTACTGCCCCGAGCAATGGCCAATTGTTGCAGTCGGACGGCAGTGGTAATCTTAGCTGGAGCCCTGGCAATGACTGGTCTCTGACCGGAAATTCAGGCACCAATCCGGCTCTGAACTACCTCGGGACCTTTGATGCTCAACCTCTGCGCTTCGCCACTACTGGTTCTGAAAGGATGCGCATCAATGCAGGTGCTGCGGAAGTGGGTATCGGAATGACCCCAACAGCCACCTACACGCTCGACATAACCAACGCGACCAACACTGGGCGGGGACTGAACATCACTGCAAACTCACTTACCACAGGATCTGGCATCGTTCTCACTGCCAATGGTCTGACAAGCGGAACAGGACTCAACGTTTCCTCTAGTTCAGTGGGTCACACCGGGTCACTGGTACATTTCAACTCAACCGGATCTACCTCTGGCAACGTGCTTGACGTAACTGGCAGTGCCATCACATCGGGCCGGGCAATCAACGTGACCTCAAATGCCATCACCACAGGTTCAGGTATTGTTGTCACAGCCAATGCACTTACCTCAGGAACTGGATTGAACATCGCATCTTCTTCTGCAGGTCTCACTGGCAACCTTGTCAATCTGGATGCATCAGGTAGCACGGCCGGAACTGTTCTGAATGCCCAAGGCAATATGCTCACTACTGGCAAAGTTGCCAACCTTACCGCCAATTCTCTGACCACTGGAACAGCGTTAAATGTGAGTTCATCATCTGCCTCTCACACGGGTGTGTTGGCGGACCTGCTCACGACAGGGAGCACAGATGGAACTGTCATCAGGGTCCGAGGGAATGCAACTACAATTGGCACGGTGGCGAATATCTCAGGAAACTCTTTAACATCAGGAACTGTGCTGAATGTCGCGTCTGGATCGGCCAGTCTGACGGGCATCTTAGCGAATTTTGATGCAAATTCCAGTACATCAGGAACAGTGATTCGAGGACGGGGCAATGCGCTTACCGTAGGGAGTGCCCTGAGCATCAGCTCCACCTCTACTGCATTTACCGGCAACACCCCAGCTGCAACTAACAGCACAAGTACCGCTTTGGCCGACATTTCGCTATCTGGAAGTAACGCTGCAAACACCGGTAATGTGCTTAGAGTGGCAAACACCGGCTCCGCTAACACCGGCTCAACACTTGTCGCATACAATTTGGCCGCCACCCCCGCCCGCCCTGTTGTTGATATCAAGTCAAATCAGACCAGCGGCACCATGCTCGGCCTGGGTGCACAGGCAGCTACAGCCTTGGCCGGTACACTGACCGCCATTAATGCTGACCTCTCCACGAATTTCACGAATACCGAACAGTCTTTGACCGGCTTGAACATCTCTCTGCCAGCGACCACTGCTGCTTCAGGCAGTGCCATAACAGCATTGAAAGTGAGCTCTGGTGCTGTGACAAATGCCTCAGGTGCCACTGATTGGAAAGGTCTTGATATAACAATGCCAGCCATGACCGAGTCTGGAGGCACTTTAACGTCCACGGGTATTAGAGTGACGGGGGTGGTAGCCGGTACCGGCACAGAAAAGGGAATCATTGTTGAGGATGCTGATGTCCTGATTTCCAATACCAATGGAGAGTCTGGTCAACTTCAGATCCAAGGCAATTGCACCGGCATCACCTCATTCGAAGCCGGTGCCCAAGGTGGTGCCGACATCCGCTATATCTTACCTGCCCGTCAGGCCACTTCGGTGAACCAAGCCCTTCTGAACAACGGTAACGGGGTATTGTCATGGGGTTCGCCTCCCCCTGTGTCTTCACAGGCTGCGTCCGTCTCAGGATCGAATATCACCGGTTTCCACAGTACCACATACACTTCAGTGGCCAGCATGAGTGTGACCCCAGGTGAAGGAAACTTCTTGGTTTGGTTCTCAACATCGGTTTACAATGTCAACAGAACCGACAATATCATCAAAATCGCAATATTCGTAAATGGGGTTATGCATGCCCCCTCCGAACGTGAATTCAAAAGCCCAAGTGACCACTCAACCGGTCTGGGAACCAATGCGTACCTGACCAACGTGCTTGCCGGAGATGTTGTTGAAGTGCGATGGAAAGTGACTGACGCAACCGGTGATGCTGAGATGTATAACCGAAGCATGCAATTGATGAAGGTTCAGTGATTGAACATTAAGGAGGAATCAGTGAAATTAAAATCAACTAAACTGGAAGCAATGAGAAACATGGTCACTCAAGGAAACCTGCCCTCAGTGAAGGCAGCCCTTACTAGAATCCTATGTGCGTCCATTTGTGTGATAGGGTTGGGTGCTACTCAGAAGGTGAGCGCACAGGCAGTGAACATCGCTAGTGTACCAGCGATGCCCGTAGTTGGAGCACCCGGTATCAACATAACGTTCAACGCCACACTGATTGGCGTATGTCCTGGAACATGCAACTATCAGTGGTATCTGAACGGTGAAGCGATTGTTGGGGCCACAGCGGTATCATACGCATCTACAACCTTGGTGGAAGGTGACCTGATAACCTGCGGCCTGACAGGCGATGTGAACGGTTGCCCGACCCCGATATCAGATTTCTCCAACGATATTGAGGTGCGATACTGCTACTTCGGAACTGGGGCCAATGGGGCCGTGACCATTGGGCCGGGCACCACCACTTTGGTGTCTGACATGCACTATACTAACCTTACGATAGGCGCAGGCCGCACCCTGAACACAGCAGGATTCACCGTTTATGTTTCTGGAACCCTCACAATTGCTGGTGGTGGAATAATCACCGACAACAGCAGTGGAGGTGGCGGTGGTGCCGGTGGCGCCCAACCTGCGGCCCCAGCTGGCACATCGAATGGTAACGTAGGTCTGGACGGTGTCGCAGGAACCGCTGGTCCAACTATTAGTGGCTTCACTGCCGGATCAGGTGGCAGAGGAGGTGGCAGCGGTGGTAACGGTGCAAGTGGATCAGCTGGTGCAGGAGGCCGTGGCGGAGCTGGCGGAGCTGGCGGAAAAGGCGGAGGTGTGGTCATTATTTATGCCAACATTCTGAACAGCACCGGAACAATTCATGCCAATGGATTTGCAGGTTCAAATGGATCAAACGGAGGCAATGCCTCTGGGCATAAGAGCGGTGGTGGCGGTGGCGGTGGCGGTGGCCAAGGTGGCAATGGCGGAACGGTTCACCTTCAGTACCTCACGCTCACTTCTATGGGAACAGTTACAGCCAATGGAGGAAGCGGAGGGAATGATGGTAACGGAGGCAGTGGCACCGGCACGAGCGGCACAAACAATGTGAGGGCCGGTGGAGATGGTGGACTCGGAAGCGGAAGTGTTGGCATTGGCGGGGTAGCCACAAACAACACCAATCATGGTTCAAGTGCTTCTGGAGCCACAACAAGCGGCAGTGGCGGTGGTGGCGGCAATTCGAGAACATCAGGAACTGCAGGAAATGGTGGGAATGGTGACGATGGTGAAGCCGGATCGACAGGTACGGTTGAAGTATCAGAGGCTTGCAGTTAATTGAATCACAGATTTCCAATTTCTCAATCCTAAAGTCGCATGAGAACGCTTTGCCTTACCCTCTTTTTCTCTATGTTGGCATTGTGTGTTGCCCATGGTCAGAATGCCATGTCAGTATCGGCCGGCACCTCAATGAGCGAGGCACGCCCTGATCACAGCCACAAGGACGGATGCTGCAAAAAGCCCGAGGACGGTGTAACCAAGAAGTACTTCCCCGGTACTGAAAAAGTACGTATGGAGACCACCTACCTGAATGGTAAGGAGAACGGGGTACAGCGTCTTTACTACGAGAATGGCAACCTTAGGATGGAGATGAACTATGTAGATGGTAAGGCTCATGGTTCGGTTAAAAGGTATTATGAGGACGGAACACTTGAGGAAGAGTCGAACTACGCCAATGGCGAGCTCCAGGGAGAGGTGAAATCTCACGACCGAAGTGGAAGCGAAAAGCCTAAGTAAGCCTCAGACCTGAATGCTTGAGAAGCCTGGAACCCTTGTTCCAGGCTTTCTTTTTTTCAACCCGACTTATCAACATCCAAGCCTCTCTGTTGAAAAGTAGGTCCCCTACCCTATCGCGCAAAAAGTACCTTCGTGACCCGCTCGGAAAGGCGGCAGCAATACATGAGCAAGATCATAGCCATCGCCAATCAGAAGGGCGGTGTAGGTAAGACCACCACAGCCATCAATCTGGCCGCCAGCCTGGCAGTGCTCGAGCACAAGGTGTTGCTGGTCGATGCCGATCCTCAGGCCAATTCAACCTCAGGTGTGGGTTTCGACCCACGCAATGTGCGCTCGAGCATTTATGAGTGCATCATAGGCGAGATGGAACCCAAGGATGTGATTCTGCATACCGAGACACCCAATCTGGACATAATGCCGGCCCACATAGACCTTGTGGGTGCCGAGATTGAGATGATCAATCTTCCCAACAGGGAGATGATGGTGAAACTGGCATTGAACAAGGTGAAGAACGACTACGATTTCATCTTCATCGACTGTTCGCCCTCCCTTGGCCTCATCACTATCAACAGCCTCACTGCTGCAGATTCAGTGATCATTCCCATACAATGCGAGTATTTCGCTCTTGAAGGATTGGGTAAGCTGCTCAACACCATCAAGATAGTACAGAGCAGGCTGAACCCTGACCTTGAGATAGAGGGGTTGCTGCTCACCATGTATGACCAGCGGTTGAGATTGGCCAATCAGGTGGTTGAAGAGGTGAAAACCCATTTCCAACAGATGGTGTTCGATACCATCATTCAGCGCAACACAAAGCTCGGTGAGGCCCCAAGTTTCGGTAAGAGCATCATCATGCACGATGCTGCTTCGAAAGGGGCCACGAGCTACCTGAACCTGGCACGTGAGATACTCCAGAAGAACAACATGACCCGCCTGCGCGAGTCGGATAAGATTTTATCATGAGCCTGAAAAAGAACGCATTGGGCCGTGGCCTTGGCGCACTGCTCGAGGATCAGGGTACGGATATCACCACCCGCTCTGCCGGTCATGGAGCGCTGGCCGGTGCGGTGAGCAACATCCCTGTCGAACAGATAGAGGCCAATCCCTTTCAGCCACGCAGTCATTTTGATCAGGAGGCACTTGACGAACTTGCATCGTCTATCCGCACGCATGGAATCATACAGCCCGTAACTGTGCGCAAGGTGGGCTACGACCGCTACCAGCTCATCTCTGGCGAGAGACGATTCCGCGCCTCGCAACTTGTTGGCCTGACCGAGGTGCCTGCCTATGTGCGTGTGGCCAACGACCAGAGCATGTTGGAGATGGCTCTGGTAGAGAACATTCAACGCCAAGACCTGGATGCCATTGAAGTGGCACTCTCGTACCAACGCCTGATAGACGAGTGTAACCTGACGCAGGAAGAGCTGGCCGAGAAAGTCGGGAAAAGCCGCAGTGCAGTGACCAATTTCCTCCGACTGCTGAAACTGCCGGCCGAGATACAGAAAGGAATCATGGACCGCAGGCTCAGCATGGGCCATGCCCGCGCGCTGGTGAGCATCTCTGATCCTGTACAGCAGATTGAGCTTTTTAAACGGATAATAAAGGATGAGCTCTCGGTGCGTGATGTTGAGGATGCTGTGAAAGTGAACCGCGCACCGAAGCGTGAGCGTGGCCTCCCCACTGAGATGCCCATTGAGGTGCAGCGGATAGAGCAGCAGGTGGCCGACCATCTCGGTACCCGAGTATCGTTGCGCACCAAAGCCAGCGGCCGTGGCGCGCTGACCATCAACTTCAAGAACAGCGAGGATATGCGCAGGCTGCTCGCCATGCTCGACCTTTGGCCCTGATGTCAGCGCCCGCATTACGGTTCATCCTTGCATCTCTTTTCCTTTTTTTCTGCCAATGGTCTGATGCTGTTGCGCAGGCTGATACCACTGTTGTCTTGGCCGATACCGTTGCTCCGAAGAGCAAGGTGAGAATGAGTTTCGGACAACCGCACAGGCCCAAAAGGGCGGTGTGGATGAGTGCCGCCCTGCCCGGTCTTGGTCAGGTGTATAACAAGCGTTGGTGGAAATTGCCCATCATCTATGGCGGTTTTGCCGGATTGGTGTATGGCATAGTCAGCAGCGATATGCAGCGTACGGAGTACCGCGATGCCTACCTGAAGCGGGTTGACGATGACCCCGCCACCGTTGATCCGTATGCAACGCGCTATTCAGATGCCAACATGAAAGAGCTGATCAGCTACTATCAGCGCAACCGAGACCTATGCATCATTTTCACCGTGGCACTTTATGGGCTAAACATCATTGATGCCACAGTGGACGGTCATCTGTTCAGTTTTGATGTGAGCGAGGACCTGAGCATGAGTGCCCGCCCCATGCTGATGCAACCTCTTAACGCAGCCACCCCATTAGGAGGAGTGGGAATCGTATTCACGTTGCGTTGATTTATTGCAAAGGGCACTTTTTGTCTCAGAAATCAATCTCATCCTGTCTACCTGGTCAGAGGCTTATGTGCCGCGCTGCCATGGAAATGTGCATCAGGACTTAGGAAACAACCGCTTGGTTGAAATTTGTCAATGCTTGGGAAATTGATCGGAATGGCGAGTGCTTCCGTTCCGATTCAATTCAATCATTTACAATAAATTCATATTGCCTATCAGCAATGAACCGAGCCACTGGCAGGACGGCAGTCCTACCTTCGCGGGCCATGTACATTTTGCTGCGTCTGGCGCTCACATTGTGCCTTGTTAGTGTAGTCGCCCCCATCCACCTATGGAGCTGGGGATTTTTTGCGCACAAACGCATAAACCGATTGGCCGTTATGACTCTGCCCCCTCAGATGATCGGTTTTTACAAGCGCAACATTGAATTTATAACCGAACATGCCGTTGACCCCGACAAACGCAGGTACATTGTAGATGGCGAGGCCGAACGGCACTTTATCGACATTGATCATTACAGCACAACCGAACCCTTTAAGGTGGTGCCACGCAGATGGAAAGATGCAGTGGCAAAGTTCAGCGAGGATACTTTGAAGGCATATGGAATAGTGCCATGGCACATTGATGTGATGATGTACCGCCTTACTCGGGCATTCAGGGATCAGAACTATGACCTGATCCTGAAGTACTCGGCCGATCTGGGCCATTATATCGGTGATGCCCACGTGCCGCTGCACACTACCGAGAACTACAACGGACAGCTTACCGATCAGAAAGGTATCCATGCCTTTTGGGAGAGCCGATTGCCAGAGCTTTTCAGCGATGACTACGACTATTTCACAGGCCGGGCCAAGTACATCGACTCGGCCATTGACTTTGCCTGGGAGTCGGTTGAGGCCAGCCACATGGCCTTGGATACGGTGCTGAGTTTTGAGAGGCGATTGAATGAACAGTTCCCTACCGACCGGAAATATGCCCTTGAGAACAGAGGCGCTGCACTCGTTAAGAACTATAGTGAGGAATACTCAAAAGCGTACCACGATATGATGGGCGGAATGGTGGAACGGAGGATGCGCGCAGCCATAGTGGCGGTAGGCAGCATGTGGTACACTGCATGGGTCAATGCCGGGCAGCCCGACCTACAGCCGCTGTACGAGAAGAACCTCAGCCCTGAGACACAGGACTCTATTGTGGAATTTGAGCTTCAGGTGAAACAGGGAGGCCACGGCCACGGCCGCGACCATGAGTGACCTTTTGAACAGCCTATCGGGGTCTCGCTGAACTAATTTCGCGGCCCTTACCATTTACCGTAAATAACTGCCATGAGCTACGATGTGATTGTGATAGGAAGCGGCCCCGGTGGCTACGTTGCGGCCATACGTGCCAGCCAACTGGGCCTGAAAGTGGGTGTGGTGGAAAAGGCCGAGCTCGGAGGTATTTGCCTCAACTGGGGCTGTATACCCACAAAAGCACTGCTGAAGAGCGCGCAGGTGTTTGAGTATCTGAACCATGCGGCCGATTATGGAATAACTGTCGGTGGTGCGCAGGCCGACCTTAAAGCCATGGTGAAGCGCAGTCGCGATGTGGCCGATGGCATGAGCAAGGGCATTCAGTTCCTGTTCAAAAAGAACAAGATAGATCATATACAGGGTCATGGGACCCTTATTGGCAAAGGCAAAGTGAGCGTGAAAGATGCCGAAGGGAAATCGACAGACTATGCCGCCAAGCATATAATCCTGGCCTTGGGTGCACGCAGCCGCGAACTGCCCAATCTGAAACAGGACGGCAAGAAGATCATCGGCTACCGCGAGGCACTCGTGCTGCAGCAGCAACCGAAAAAGATGGTAGTGGTGGGCTCGGGAGCCATCGGGGTGGAATTCGCCTATTTCTACAATGCAATCGGCACCGAGGTGACGGTTGTAGAATACATGCCCAACATAGTGCCCGTTGAGGACGAGGATGTGAGCAAGCAGCTGGCCCGCTCGTTCAAGAAGGTGGGTATGAACATCATGACCGAAGCCAGCGTGGAAAAGGTGGACACCAGTGGCAATGGCTGCAAGGTGACTGTGAAGACCAAGAAAGGCGAGGAGGTGATAGAGTGCGACATCGTATTATCGGCCGTAGGCATACAGGCCAATGTAGAGGGCGCGGGTCTTGAACAGGCGGGTGTTGTGGTTGATGGTGGACGCGTGGTGGTAGACGAGTACTACCGCACCAACATTCCGGGCGTATATGCCATTGGCGACTGCGTTAAAGGCCCTGCCCTGGCGCACGTGGCGAGCGCGGAGGGTATAATCTGTGTGGAGAAGATAGCAGGGCACCACCCTCAGCCCATGGACTACGGAAACATACCGGGCTGCACCTACTGCCAGCCAGAAGTGGCCAGTGTGGGAATGACCGAAAAGGCCGCACGCGAGGCCGGGCTTGAGATAAAGGTGGGCAAGTTCCCCTTCACGGCCTCGGGTAAGGCCAAGGCAGGTGGCACTCCCGATGGTTTTGTGAAAGTGATCTTTGATGCCAAGTATGGCGAATGGCTGGGCGCGCACATGATAGGTGCCAACGTGACTGAGATGATAGCTGAAGTGGTGGTGGCCCGCAAGTTGGAAACCACCGGCCACGAAATCATCAAAGCAGTGCACCCGCACCCCACCATGAGCGAGGCCATCATGGAAGCGGCCGCTGCTGCTTACGATGAGGTTATCCACCTCTGATATTCGTAATTCAGGTTGAAATGAAAGCCCCGATGGCCAGTCCATCGAGGCTTTTTTCTGCCCCTCCCCGACCCTATCGAAATAGGCAGGGAGCAAGAAAAAAATGTGAAACTCTACCTGCCGAGCGGGCTCAATGGGAAGGTGAACCGCTCACAACAACAGGTATTCTGGCTTCACCACCTGTGGCAGTACGCACGTGAAGCACGTAGGTCCCATCGGGCACATTCAGAGGCAATCTGTACGGGACACCTGTTATGGCAGTGATCCGCTCTGAATAGACTACGCGACCTGCAAGCTCCATGAGCCGGACATGGACATCCCCGCACAAAGAACCCGACAGAATCAGCGATACCGAACCATTTGTAGGGTTGGGGAATACAGTTAAGGCCTTATCAACGCCTTCATCTACACCGATCAAAATGCATGGCTCGAGTCCTGTGTTGCCACCGACACACTGGCCACAATCGTCATAGTAGGCAATCCCATTCTGTTCGCCATAGCAGTCGTAATAGTATTGGCACGACCCATCGTCATAAAAAGCACTGGGATCGTAATTGAGTGCTGATGGGTCAGTACAACCAGAGGGTAAAATGCAGGATCCATCATCGTATTGGGCCAAAGGATCATAGTTCACAGCGGCAGGATCCGTACAACCCCATATTTCGCCATAAATACAGCTACCATCATCATAGTTGGCATTGGGGTCATAGTTAACGGCATTGGGGTCCGTGCAGCCGTAGTAATAGTAGTAGCAACTGCCGTCATCGTAATTGGCCCATGGGTCATAATTGGCAGCAGCAGGATCGGTGCAGCCCCAAGTACCGCTGTAGTAACAGCTGCCATCGTCTACCTGAGCGTTGGGGTCGTAGTTATCGGCCCCAGGATCGGTGCAACCGTATATGATGTAATAGCAGCTGCCATCGTCATAGTTGGCATTGGGGTCATAATTAACGGCATTGGGATCGGTGCAGCCATAGTAATAGTAGTAGCAACTGCCATCATCGGCATTCGCAATGGGATTGTAATTGGCAGCGTTAGGGTCGGTGCAACCATAATACACGTAAACGCACGAGCCATTATCGACCGTGGCCACAGGGTCATAGTTCAGTGCATTCGGATCGGTACAGCCATAGATGCCGTAGATGCACGAGCCATCGTCAATCGTGGCAAACGGATTGAAGTTGATGGCATTGGGATCCGTGCAACCCACTTCCTGGGCCTGTGCCAGCGGCACCATCCCTATGAGTATGAAAATGAAGGTGTAGAGATTTCGCATGATGATCGTGGCTCATTCAGTCAATGCAATGAAACTGAAAGTATCGGCCCAATACTATCCATTCAACTTTCAGGCAAATGGCCGACAGTGACAAGGTTACTCCGCTCACTTCCTTAAGACCCGCTTAGCCCCATCGGCCGCCTTGGCATAGCGCGGATCGATCTTGAGCGCGAGATTGTACTCGGCAGCGGCACGGCTCACATCGCCCTTTGCCTCAAAGCACAGACCCCGCATATACACCGCCTGGGCATAACCCGGATTCTTGCGATAGGCCAACGAGAACTCCTTGATGGCCTCATCATAAGAGCGTAGATACTCGTAATGGATGTAGCCCATGTTGTAATGGGCCATGGCGTAGGTGCTGTCAATGGCCAAAATGCGGGTGTAGGTGGCCAATGCTTCATTCAGGCGGTCGTTCTCCTGATAGAACATGCCCAATCCGTACAGCGCCTCTTTCGAATCGGGTTTTATCCTAATGGCATTGTTGAAGTAATTCTCGGCCTTCGCATCCTTGCGGCCATAGGCCATTATGCCCAGTTCAACCAGTGCATCCACATTCTCGGGGTTGTGCTGCAACGAGGTCATCAGATGGTCGATGGCCCGTGTGGTGTCACCGGTCTCCTTGTAGGCAATGCCTTTGAGGAAATACGGTCGCGGGTCCTGTTCCTCTATGCGCAGCGCCTCGTTGGCGTTGGTTATGCACTCCTGATAATTCTGGAGGAACAGGTTGAACTCGGCCAATCGGTAATAAGGCTCCTTCTCTTTGGGGGCCAATGTTCTGGCACGCTCCAGATACACCTTGGTGCGGTCGGGTTTGGCCATACGGAAGTAGATATCGGCCAAGGTGAGGTGCACCTCAAAATCGGTGCTGTCCATGAGGAAGGCACGTCCGGCATCGGCCAATGCGTAGTTCAACTGACCAACGGCCAGAAGCACCTCGGCCCGCTTCAGATAAAGGCTGTGGTCGGTGGGCCGTTTGTGCATCAGGTCGGTGAGCGAGTCTATCACCACACCTATAGGGCCGAGGCTGTCAGTGGGCAGTTCCTTCACTGCAACGGTGCCCTTGTCGGCCGGCCCGCACGAGGTGCCGATGGCCGCCATGGCCACCAGCGCGAACGTCAGATTGCGCAGCGATACGGACATCATGCAGGCACGGTGTCCTTTTTCAGCACGGCATCTTTGATGCGCTTCTCAAGCTCTTCGCACAGTTCGGGGTTGTCGCGCAGCAGTTCCTTCACCGCATCGCGGCCCTGCCCAAGGCGAGTGTCATCGTAGCTGAACCACGACCCGCTCTTCTTGACCACTCCCAGCTCGGTGCCCAGGTCGACTATCTCGCCTGTCTTAGAAATGCCCTCACCGAACATGATGTCGAACTCGGCCTTGCGGAACGGAGGAGCAACCTTGTTCTTCACCACCTTGACACGGGCGCGGTTGCCGGTGTTCTCCTCACCGTCCTTGATGGCGTTGGCCCTACGAATGTCCAGACGGATGCTCGCGTAGAATTTGAGTGCGTTGCCACCAGTGGTGGTCTCGGGGTTGCCGAACATCACACCTATCTTCTCTCTCAACTGGTTGATGAAGATGCACACACAGCCGGTCTTGGAAATGGTGGCAGTGAGCTTGCGCAGTGCCTGCGACATGAGACGGGCCTGCAGACCCACCTTGCTCTCCCCCATCTCGCCCTCAATCTCGGCCTTGGGGGTGAGTGCCGCCACAGAGTCTATCACAATGATATCGATGGCACCCGAACGAATCAGGTTCTCGGCTATCTCCAGGGCCTGCTCGCCATGGTCGGGCTGCGAAATGAGGAGGTTATCGAGGTCAACACCCAGCTTCTCGGCATAGAAGCGGTCGAAGGCGTGCTCGGCATCGATGATGGCCGCTATGCCGCCCTTTTTCTGGGCCTCAGCAATGGCATGTATGGCCAGGGTGGTCTTACCGCTCGATTCAGGACCGTAAATCTCGATGATGCGGCCACGTGGGTAACCGCCCACCCCGAGGGCCAGATCGAGCGTGATGCTGCCCGATGGGATGGCCTCCACATTATCAACAGCCTGATCGCCCAAGCGCATGATGGTGCCCTTGCCATGGGTCTTCTCCAGCTTGTCCATGGCTATCTGCAGGGCCTTCAGTTTGTCAGCATTCACCTCTTTGCTCATCGCTTCGGTCTTGTTTTCGTGTTTTAAAATCAGAATGGCTATGTCGTGCAAATTTAGCCCAACAGGCACAGGCGGCATGCCTGCCGCAACGCCTAATATTTATGAACAGTGGCAGCAGATAGGAGGTCGACCTGTTCAGATGCCAGACTGTTCGGTAAGCCGTTCAATTGAAGGAGCATCAGCCCTGAGTAATGCCATATTCTGACAGGCCCGATCACAGCATTCGAAAAGCTTGAAAGCCTCTATTGGCAGGTCACTTTCCGCTCAGGTGCTGCAACACCTCGTTGGCGCACGCTGTTCCGGCCTCTTGCACCAGCCAATGGGTGGCATCAAGTTCAACAAGTCGATATGGGCCTTTCATGTAGGTGGCAGTGGCCTCTATGCCAGTGCGTCCAAGTGCGAAATCGCGCCTGCCCCAGAGCATGAGGGTGGGCACCGCAATGTCTCCGAACTGGCGCACCTCATCGCCCCGCTTCAGCATGCGGTAGTTGGCACGGTAGTAATTGAGACTCGCCCTGATAGCCTCCTTTGTACCCAGAACCCTCAGGTACTCGGTCACCTGTGCCGGGCTGCTCTTGCGCCATGTGCTGCGCAGCACTTTGGCATCAGAGCGCAGCAGGAACCACTCGGCCAGCCCGCGCCATTGGAACCACCCCATGTAGCGGCTCATTCTGCGCTGCTGTGGGTTGTGGCGTATGGCATCGGCAAAGGCCTGCACGTGCGGCACGCTCATGGCGGTCCACGACCGGATGCGCTCTGAGTGCCTGGCCACCACTGCCCACCCGATGGCCGCGCCCCAGTCGTGCCCGATGAGGTGGAAGCGCTCAAAGCCCATGGCATCCGCCAGGGCCACAACATCGCGGGTCAACAGGTCAATGCTGTACGCGTTGACATCCATAGGCCGCGCCTGAGGGCTGAACCCGCGCTGATCGGGCGCCACACAGCGGTAGCCCTGTGCCGCCAGCGTGTCCATGAGGGGCAGCCACATGTGCGAGGTCTCGGGCCAGCCGTGAAGCAATATGACGGGCACACCCGTTTCGGGTCCGGCCATGCGCACGTTAAAGGTCATCTCGCTGTAGCGCACATCATGCAGGGTGTCAGGTTGTGCCATGATCTTGAGGGGTGATATTATCCAGAAAAGAACCGATGCGGAGGTAAGGAGGATTCTCATTCAAATTGAGGTGTTCATTCACCAATCTGAAATCCGCACGAGCAGGTTATTCGGTCATGCCTTCCATAGACGTAGACAGCATTCAACCCTCTATCGCCTTGAGAGCCCATGCCTTGGCAGCACTGAGCTGCTGGGCGGGTGAGAGATTGGAGTTGTCGAGCACCAGCGCATCGGGTGCTTGCCGAAGCGGGTCCTCGGTGCGGGTACTGTCAATCCTATCGCGTTCGCGCAGGTTGGTCAATACCTCATTCATTGTCACGGAATGACCCTTTGCAACCAGTTCATCGAGCCTTCGCTGGGCCCGCACAGTGTCAGAGGCGGTCATGAAGATCTTCAGTTCGGCCAAGGGAAACACCGCAGTACCAATGTCGCGGCCGTCCATCACCACACCGCCCTGTGCGCCCATCCGCTGCTGTGCACCTCGCATCAGGGACCGCACTTCCTTAATGGAACTGACTGCACTAACCGCCCTCGACACGTCCATCTGCCTGATGGCCTCTTCGACATCCTCTCCGTTGAGGTGCGTATGCTGTGCTCCATCGGCACCCAAAGAGAAATTGACCTTTATACGCGGCAAAGCGTGGATCAGGCGGACGGTATCGACCACACCATCAGCAATCAGGCCTTTGCGCAGCACATAGAGTGTGACGGCCCTGTACATGGCCCCACTATCAACATAGGTATAGCCAAGTTCGGCAGCCAATTGGCGAGCCATGGTGCTCTTGCCGCACGATGAGTGCCCGTCAATGGCGATATTGATGCGCCTCATTGTCCAGTGCCACCACTGGCAGGAGTGGCCTCTTCGGTCTTCTTTTTCTTTGGGGTCTTATCCTGTTTCACAGCCTTCGGTATAGGTCTGTGCACCCCAAGGTTGACCGCAATGGAAATCTGATTTGTGCCTCCGGCCAAATGGTACGTGGCCCGCGAATAATTGATGGTGAACCGGTTGATCTTGACACCTACACCCCACGAGAAACCCACTGTGGCGGGGCTTGTGCTCACTTTCATCTCTTGCCTGCGGCCATAGTTGTAGCCCATGCGCAACATGATCCTGCGCAGTAAGGTCAGTTCGCCACTGAACACGAAGTGCCGCATGATGGCATCGCCCACGTTGGGGGAATATTCGATGGCCTCGCCAGTCAATGGATCGACATCGGGGCCGCTGTTGGTCGGGTCGCGGTAGGTCAGATCCATGCGTTGCAGGTCCTTGATCATCACGCTTATACGAAGCGGCACATACTTCAACTTCTTAGAGACCCCCAGTTCAAGGCGCAGTGGCAGCGGTTCGCCCCCGTTTCCTGAGTAACTCACCAGTTGGCCCCCGGCATTGCGCAGCGTCAGCCCAATGGTCCAGTTAGTGGGGTGATGAAACATGGCGCCAATGTCGCCTGCAAGCCCAAGGGCATTGTAGCCTGCCAGGTTTGAATAGATAAGCTTTGCAGTGACACCGGCACTGAAGTACTTTCCGAATCCCTTTGCCCAGGAGGCGTGCACGGCCAGATCGTTGCTCGAAGTGGTGCCCAGGGTCTCGCCATATTCGTTGGTCATGGTGGCACTGCCATAGTTGGCATAGAGCACACCGAACGCCATGGGGCCTACCTTCTTGATGTCGTGCGCATATCCCGCATAGCCATAGTTGACCCCACCGTAGAAATTTGTGAAGTCGAGCACCATGTGCTTGTGCATGCCAGTGTCCAGAATGGCGGGGTTGTACAGCACAAGGTCGAGGTCGCTGTCGCGTATGGTGTTCATGTGCCCGCCCATGGCCGCCACCCGGCTCGATGGCACAAGGTTGAGGAAATTGAAAGTGCTGCTGCCGCCCATCTGCGCGTGGGCAACTGTGGAGAGCAGCACGAAGGGAAACAGAGCGAGGCGACTTCTGGTCATCGGTACAAAGTAAACGGTTAAGGCCCGCGCCAACGCCTGTCGGGTCATGTTATTGTGTTGAAATGATGAGCCTCCCCACATGCACGGCCATTCCGGGGAAAAGTGTGTCCAGATGGGGCTTCTGAGTGAACAGGCCGTACACGCTCGACCCACTGCCGGTCATGCTGGTATAAGCGGCACCAGCGGCCAAGAGACGCTGTTTCACCTCACCGATGACAGGATGCCTTTTTATGCATCCTTCCTCAAAGTCATTGATGACCGACCCTTGCCAATCAGCGATGGGGCCTTGCAGCACTTTTAGGAGACCCTGCTCGGGAACGCTGGGGGTGACAGATGCATACGCCTCTGCTGTGCCCACATGCACCGCGGGGTGCACCACAGCGATGTGAAGACCAGCCAACGGCACCTCCACAGGCTCAAGGATCTCTCCACGCCCTGTGGCCAGACAAGTGCGGTCGGTGATGAAAAAGGCGCAGTCGCTACCCAACCGGGCGGCCAATTGACGCATGGCATCGATGCCCAGATTGAGTCCGTGCATCCGATCAAGGGTACGTATCACAAAGGCCGCATCGGCACTGCCCCCGCCCAGCCCGGCACCTGTGGGAATAACCTTGTGCAGGTGCATGTGCACCGCAGGCAAGGGCCCCGCCACCTCGCACAGCAGCCTGTAGGCCCTTATGCACAGATTGTCCTTGCCATCGGGCGGAATGACGATGCCCGTCTGCTCCCACTCCACCGTTCCATCGGCAGCATCAGGCAGCGGGGTGAATTCAAGCACATCGCACCAGTCGATGGGGACAAACACGCTCTCGATGTCATGGAATCCATCGGCCCTGCGCCTGTGTATGCGCAATCCCAGATTGACCTTGGCATGTGGGAATACCACCATGCGGCAAACTTACATGACGCGCTGTGGTAATCCTGAGCAGGCAGGCAATGTAGAACGCCCCGAATGCCGAGGAATCCTGATGGCGAGTATCATCCATCTGTTTCGCCAAAGCTCTTTTAACCATCTGACCGGATATGGAACGGAATGGTTCAATTTTGTGCGATTGCACCATCCATGAGCACAAAGAAGTCGATACTGCACCTCCCATCCGGACGCGTCAGCTATGAGGAAGCAGGACCGGCCGATGGTACGGTAGTTCTTCTGGTTCACGGTCTGGCGGGGCACAAGGGCATCTGGGACAAGAATTTCCATGCATTGGCCGATGCGGGTCACCGCACCGTCCGAATAGACCTGTATGGCCGTGGCCAGAGTGAACGGGTGCGACAGCCCCATGACTCTAACCTGTATATCCGACAGGTGGCCGAGGTGCTGGGGCACTTACAGGTGCATGGGCCGGTGCATCTGGTCGGCCTGAGCATGGGCGGGGCAGTCGTGACCTGTTTTGCGGCCACATATCCGCAGCAGGTGGCAAGCATCTGCCTTGTGTGCAGCTACGGCCCTGTGAAGCATGACGATGTGCTGATCAGTTTGGCCCGCCCGCCTGTGTTGGGTGAGGTGGTAATGGGGACACTCGGCCCGGCCGTGTTGCGCCTGGCCCCACACAAGGCATTTCACGACCCTCGGCCCCACAAGGGATTCAGTAAGTGGTTCACTGCCCCGTTGGCCGTTCCGCGCAGCAAGCGCAGCCTGCTCAGTTCCATGCGCCATTTCCTGCGCGAGGACCACAGCCAGGCGTTTGCGACTGTCGATACACTGAACATACCCAAGCTGGTGGTGTGGGGCCGCCACGACCGCATCTTGCCGCTCGGCTACGGTCATCAAGTGCGCGAATGGCTGCCCTCGGCACGCTGGGAAGTGCTGGAACAGGCCGGGCACCTGCCCCAATACGAACAACCCGATGCGTTCAATTCGCTATTGATGGCGCATCTGCCAGGATGATTCGCCTTGCAGCCCCACATTACCTTTGGCGCAGCATGGATCTCGTTGTCCGCATCATCATTTCATCGTTGGCCGTCATGGTCACGGGTTTCCTTCTCAAGAGCGGGATAATCATTGATAATTATTGGGCTGCTCTTGGCGTGGCTGCAGTGCTGGCCGTGCTCAACAGCTTCCTTAAACCGCTGCTCATCCTCTTCACCATCCCCTTCACATTGGTCACTTTGGGGCTTTTCCTGCTGGTGATCAATGCCGTGATCATCATTATTACCGATAACCTGGTCGATGGCTTTTCGGTGAACGGGTTCTGGTGGGCCCTGCTTTTCAGCCTGGTGCTGAGCCTCATCACATCGCTCATGGAACGCCTTGCCAAAGTGGGCCGCAAGGGGTCTGATAAAGGCAAAGACTGATGGGCCAACGGATACTTTCTGGCCTGCAAACTGTGCTGCTTGTGGTATGGGCCGTTGCGGGCCATGCACAGGAAGACGACTATTTCACCCCGCCACAGAAAGAGGCCAAGCCCTTTAAGAAAGAAGAGGCCAAGAAACTGATGGACCGAAGTCCGAACAAGCTGTACGGACCCAAACTCGGCATTGAGGCACATGCCTACCTGACCTACAGCGGATTCACGGCCTCGCTGCCCCTTATGGGTTTCTTCGAGAAATCAACGGGTGGGGTGGCGTTCGATGGTGGTTTGGGGTTGCGCCTCAGGGTGCGCAAGCGTTTCGGTATGGCACTCGGTTTCAGATACAGCATCAGGCAGTTCACCCTTCAATATGAAGTGACAGGTCTGATGCCCAATGGCCAGACACTGCCCCTCACGGTGACCGAAGACGTGGCCATGTTCATGCCCGGGTTCTACATCCGGCCCCAATGGGAGCTGGGCAGACGATTCTATATCGGCCCTCAGATCCAGTTCAATGCCATCGGCATCAATAAGATTGACCGTACGGTAGATTCATCTTTGGGTCCTGTTCAACTCAACCCCGACAGGTCTCCGGCCATTCATTCCTATTCTGTACAACTGGATCTGGGCGTACATGCCGGTTTCAAACTGCACGTGGCCGATCAGCTCATCATAAAGCCGGGCATTGAACTGGGGCTTGGGCTGGCACCCGCCTTTGTGGTGCAGGATGACACCGGTCAGAATTACAGCGCAGGTCGGTTCATCTGCCTGCGCATCGGTGCCGTGTTCGAGTTCGGGGTATGGTTCGACAAGGCCGTACCGAATAAATGAGGGTCGGTTTTCGGAGGTTCCTTCTCCTCAAGATGGTTGGAAACACCATGGGGCCCGTTGTTTCATCGGGGAATCACCGCGCTGATTGCGGGAAAGGCTGAAAGGACAGTGAATCTCTTTTAACCCGCGGTCATGCCGCACGTACTGCACTCCACTTTAATACCGAACAAGTGGGGCTGAGGGATGCTTAAGGGGGCGGGGAGCGTCCATTTCCACACGGGTGATCCTTCGGACGTGGGGCATGACCTTGGTGACCTCGGCAAACTGCACATCGGTCACAGCATGGCATCGGGAAACAGCCTACGGGTCAATGCCGGGCCGGGCGATCAGGGTCAGCTGTCGGGTAAGAAAATGTTCGTTGGTGCGCAGCACGAAAAAGTAGTTTCCCTGTGGCAGGTGGCTCAGGTCCACCTTTTGGTGGTATGGCCCTGCCATGGTTCTGGCATTGATCAGTTCCATCACCATGCTGCCGTTCTGATCATACACCTCGAGCAACACCCGCGTGGACTTCAGCAGATCGAGGTCGATGTTCACCGGCCCAGTTGTAGGGCCCGGGTATACATGCATACGGTGAGCCGTGGCGGGCCGGGTATCGGGTGCCGGGCCGGATCCTGTCACCAGTGCCGTGTATCTGTACACCGACCGGCCCGATGCGTAACCCAGTCCGGGGCTGAGAAAGAAGTAACGGTTCAGGTTCTGACCCATGTTGAGGTAGGTCCAGCTGGCGCCCCCATTCACAGTATGATACATGCCGGTGCTCCAACCACCTACCCAACCCACCGAGTCGTTGACAAAACCGATGCCCTCCATGCTGATGTTGGTGTTCACCACTGGCATGGTCGTCCATGTGGCCCCACCATCAACCGTTTTCATGATGCGCGAATCGGAGGCCGTAGATGTCTCACACGAACTGTAGCCTACCGAGGGCGAGGTGAACTGCAATTTCCAGCAGTAGGTGTTGGCATACACCGATTGGCCTACCTGCTGCCATGTGAGGCCCGCATCGGTAGAACGGAGAATGATGCCGTGCGCACCGGTGGCATTGGTGCCGCGGCCGCACACAAAGACCGTGTCGGGCCCCTTGAACCAGCAATCGATCAGCCCACCGGCCAGCTGACTCATGTCCTGGTGGGTCCATGTGGAGCCGCCATCGGTAGAACGCACCAGAAAGGCCGGCTGGCTCCATATTCCTACCATGATCACCGTCTGGCCATGATGCCCTATGCCGCACACACCCGGCAGGGGTGCCGCAAGGCCAAGGTCGATGGGGGCCCACGTCATGCCGCCATCGGTGGTGCGGTAAACGGTGCTGTCCAAGGCCCCTACCAGGCCATGCTGATCATCCAGAAACTCGACCGACCGGAAATAATGGACCGCATTGTCAAACTGAAGGGTCCATGACTCACCATGGTCGGTGGTGCGGTAAATCTTACCATCGGCATTCACAGCCCAACCGGTCGAATCATTCACAAAATAGAGGTCATCAAACCGTCCTGTAGGCATTACAGGTGCATTGGGCAGATAGTCCCAGGTGCCCTGCGCCCGACCCATGACCGGAATCAGCAACAACATCCACAGCAGTCTTCGCATCGCGGGTAAATGTAGCATGCCTGCCCACGGGCATCCTACCTATGGAGGTGAGCATGCTGGGATATGTGCTACAGAACCTCACAGCCGACATACCTGCAACGGGCACAGCCACAGTTGATGTGGCCCTCGTTGCAGCTCCCTGATAGCAGTACCTTCATAAAGTAACCTGAGGGCCGGGCACAAGTCCGGCCCTTTCATTTACACGCCCATGAGACTAAGAAAAGTGATCGGCCTTGTTTGCTCTGTGATGTTTGTCCACACCGACCCGTGCATACCCACCTCGTGCGCGGGCTGCGCACTGATGCACTGCCCGCAGCGCAAGGCCCGCCCAGCAGCCCGTGTCCTCTTCCTTCCTCATCGTTATAATTCACCAAAAGTCAACAATTTTAAATTCATGGGCAGGTTGTAAGAGACCAGCCCTTACACGCCCGCACCGGATCGGGCTGGCCCAGCCCTTTCTGAGGGGGTATTTTGGCCTTTCAATGGCCCGAGCTTGATGGGCGGTTTTCTGTGGGGAGAAATTGAATAATAGGACCGGCCTTACTTCTTTATCGTTCACTCTTTCAGATACCGTACTTAACGGAAGAACTTAGAACCGACCATGTGATCCTGTGGAATACTTGATCAGGCGGGGGCGAGGGTTGCGGAGGTTGGTGTCATGCGTTCTGCACTCGGCACATCAACCCATCGGGGAAACAGGGTACACCTGCGGCAATGTGCTGTGATCTTGCATCTTATGAATGGCGGTCCGGTGAGGCGATCGGGCGTGTAGGTTCAAGATCGTGGGAAATAGACCCGTGATCGTAGGAAATAGACCTGTGATCGTAGGAAATAGACCCGTGATCGTGGAAAATAGACCCGTGATCCAAGGATATAGGGCCGTGATCCTTGAAAATAGAGCCGTGATCCATGAAAATAGAGCCGAGATCCATGGATATAGGGCCGTGATCCATGAAAATAGACCCGTGATCGTAGGAAATAGACCCGTGATCGTGGAATATAGACCCGTGATCGTGGAAAATAGGGTCATGGGCCAGCATGGTCGTAAAAGCCCCCCAAAAAGCGGCCAGGCCTTTACTTCAAGTCTGAACACAGAAGGAACAGGAGGTCCGATGCTCCGGACCTTGGCCTCTCAGGTGGAGAACTGAGCTGCATCCCACACCTGCCATGCCGCCTCGGCCTGTGCGTGCAACATGCCCAGACCGTTGCGCACTTTGCAGCCCGCTGCCATGCCGTGGCGCATAAAAGCGGTCACTTCAGGGTTGTAGGTCATGTCGTACAGGAAATGCTGCGGGCCCAATAGCCCGTATGGAAGTGCCGGAGCAACCTCTACATGGGGCCACGTACCTATGCCGGTGCAGTTGATGATGAGGTGGGCGGCCCGCACGGCATCTGAGCAGTCGGAATAGGCGTGGTGTGCCCGTCCTGCTGTGCGCGACACGGTGCGCACACTGGCACAGATGGGTGCGAGCACCGCCAGGGCGGCCCGGGCAGCACCACCGGTGCCAAGGATCAGGGCATGCTTACCCGTCAGGTCGGTGTCGGCCAGGTCAGACCGCAGGCCGTCCACATCGGTGTTGTGGCCTATCAGGCGGCCATCAGGCAATACCGCCACGGTATTCACAGCGCCCACCTCGTGGGCTGACGGTGCCAAGGCATCGAGCAGGGGCACTATCGCCACCTTGTGGGGAATGGTGACATTGAATCCGTTGAGGCCTTCGGTGCGCACAAGCTGGCGCAGCGCAGAGATGTCGCCCAGGTCAAAAAGGTCGTAGCGGGCATCAATGCCCTGCCGGGCGAACTTCCCGTTGAAATAGGCCTTTGACAGCGAATGGCCCAGCGGATGCCCGATGAGGCCGAAACGCCTCATGCCCTGCCCGCGCGGTGACGCACAAACTCAATGGCCATGGGCAGTACAGACAGTACCACGATGCCGATGGCGACCTTTTCGATATTGAGCCTTATCCATTCTATCTCGCCCAGGAAATATCCGGCCAGCGTGAGACCGAATACCCAGATGCTGCCACCTATCACGCTGAAAAGGATGAATTTGCGGTGGCTCATCTCGCCCACGCCTGCCACAAACGGGGCGAACGTGCGCACGATAGGTACAAACCGCGCCATGATGATGGTCTTGGGTCCGTACTTCTCGTAAAACTGGTGGGTCTTATCGAGGTGCTCCTGTTTTACAAGGGTACGGCCCCTGATCTGCCACTTGAGAACCTTCAGCCCAAGATGTTTGCCTATCAGGTAGTTGGTGTTGTCGCCCAGTACGGCTGCGCTGAAGAGCAGGATGCACAGGAAAGCGATGTCCATGTGGCCCTGCCCGGCAAAGAGCCCAGCGGTGAACAGGAGGGAGTCGCCCGGGAGGAACGGCATGGCCACCAGCCCCGTCTCAATGAAGATGATCAGGAACAGCACCAGATAGATGTAGGTGCCGAAGGTGAGGAAGAGCCACTCGAAATCGAGGTCGAGGATGTGTTGGAACAGTTCGATCACGGCAGTGTCAGTATTTCTCTATGGTACGGTCTATACGGTCGGCCCAGGCGTTGATGCCACCCTGTAGGTTGTAGAGGTTGGCGGTGCCCTTGTGCATCTCGAGGGCCTGCACCATGTTGGCACTGCGGCCACCTGATTTGCAATGGATCACCACGGGCACATCGGTCCGCAGTTCGCCCATACGGACCATCAGCTCGCCCATGGGTATGTGGGTGCCGCCCATCTGGGCCACTTCAATCTCCCATGCCTCGCGTATGTCAATGAGCTGGTGATCTTTTCCTGTTTCGCGCCAGGATCTGAGTTCTTCAACAGAGATCTCTTTCATGCCAATGGATTGTCAGGTACCCGAATGTCGTCAGGCAGGTAATTGTAAAAGGTATCGCCACGCACACCCAGTCGCAGGGTCTCAAGGGCTATCACCTCATTGGGGTCAATGTTCCCAAGGTTGACATCGGCCCCGAGCAGGTTGATGAACCACGTCTGCTGGGCCTTCTGCGGTGCTTCCCATAAGATCCGGTCGCTGGGTATCACACCAATGATCTTGTTTATCAGGGCCACGTGGGCCGACCCGTTCGGACGGTAGATGCCCACATTGCCGCTCTCGCGTGCCTCGGCTATCACCTTCCAGCTTCCGGCATCCAGTTCGGCCTGCATCATCTTTTTCCATTTATTCGGATGGATGATGATGCCCGCCTCTTTGCTGCCCACCTCGCTCAGTACGGTGCGCTCTTTGGCCAAGGCATGGATGATGCTGCATTTCTGGTCGTGCGGAATCTCTACACTGCCGTCAGATATCTCCACAGTATCGAGTTTCAACCGATCCAACAGCCGCAAATAGTCGTTGAGCATGTTGCGGATCAGGAATGCCTCGAACAGCGTTCCGCCCAGATAGACCTTTACCTGCGCCCCTTTGTAGATGTTGATCTTGTCCTCGAGGTGAGGCGTGACGAGGCTGGTGCCGAAACCGAGTTTGACCAGATCGATGATGTGACCCGCACTTTGCACAAGATCCTCGGCCTGGCGGAGGCTGAGGCCTTTGTCCATGACCATGGTGAGCCCGGCCTGACGTGGCCTTTCGCTCCGTTGCGGCAGATGCGACAGCCCGAAATTCATTGCTGGCCGTAGATCTCGATCAGGTCCATCACACGGGTGTTGTCCTTGGCCTCAGGGCAATCGTCAAAAAGCATATCGGCCTGCGAATGATCAATCTCAAGCCCGTTCTCAAGGAAAATGAGTGCATCCTTTTCGCGGCCCATGTGCAGCAGGAAGGCGCATGCCTTGAAGTGCAGCAGGGCCTGGTCGGGCATGAGCTTGATGGCGGCCAGCACAGTGGTGAGCCCGATGCCCTCATCCACATTGCGAAACTGGATCTCGGCCAGTTCGCACCAGGCATCCACATCGTCAGGGTTCAGTTTAATGGCCTCTGTATAGGCTTCGACCGCATCGTTGAAATTGCCGCGGTAGGCCTCCAGATCGGCCAGAAAGACCCAGTATTCGCCACGGTTCTCATCCAACTCAATGGCCTTGTCGATGTACTTTCCGCAATCCTCAAATTTCTCCTGCCGCTCACTGATGATGGCCATGCCATACCATGCATCGGCTATGGTGCTGTCCACCTCAGTGATATGGCGGTATGCACTGAATGCCTCATCAAGCATGCCACGCCCCTCGAGGCATTCGGCCAACCCGATCAGCGGATCAGGACTCTCCGGGTCGAGCTCGCGGGCGCATTTGAAATGCTCCTCAGCCTTGTCCCAAAGCCCCTGAATGATGTAGCAGTCGCCCAGTTCGAGGTGGGCCAGCATGTGGCTCTCGTCAATGGTGACGCACAGATCCAGTGCGAAAATGCTGCTCTCTATGTCCTCGCGTCTGCCATGGAAGATGCCCAGATTGTACCACGCGTGCTCGCTGTAAGGGTTCTTGTCGGTGAATGACCGGAAGAAGTCGATACCCGCCTCCATATCGCCCACCGTGTCATAGAGATACGCCAGTTCATAAAGCAGGTACTCATTATCGGGGTCCTCGTTCAGGCCCAGTTTCATCTGAGCAATGGACTTGTCGAGGTTGCCCATGTTCTGGTACTCGTAGCTGATGAGCAGATGAACATTGGCCCTGTCCTCCACCTCGTTCAATGCCCGGTGCAGCAGGTTGAGGGCCGTGCCATGATCGCTTGTGCGGCTGTAGACCGAGGCGCGGAGTATCAGTACATCAGGATTGTTCGGGTCAATGGCTTCGGCCAAAGAGAGCACATCGAGCGCCTCCTTGAAACGATTGTCCATGATGAGCACCTCGGCCCTGCGCAGATCAAAGTCCTTGCTATGGGGGTGCTGCTCACGCGCCAGATCAAGCACCTGAACAGCTCTACCAAGGTCGTTGACAGCCACGTAGTAGTCTGCCAGCTCCTCCAGCTCGTCTGCATCGAAGTAGTAACGGTCGTTGGCCTCGAGCATGTGCTCAAAGCGCTGTATGCACTCATTCAGGTGCTCATCGTCCTCCAACTCCTCCTCGCTGTCCATGTCTTGCCCGAGCCGCGAAGGTACATAGGGCATCGGAGCGGTGGGGCCGATTTTCGCACAGCGCCTGTTCAAAATTCAACGCCTCATGGGCGCGAAAGCCCATTTGCCAACGTAGTCAACGACAATGGGGCCGCATACATTTGCCGCCCCGAAAAACGGGCCTTCTCAATCATCATAGCCAAAAGAGACATGACACTGATCCGCTCCATTTCAGGCATTCGGGGCACCATGGGCGGCCGCCCCGGAGAGGGCCTTACACCCATGGATGTGGTGCGCTACACCAGTGCATTTGGCACTTACATCAGGCAGCAGGCCACAGGCAGCAAGGTGCGCATTGTGGTGGGGCGCGATGCCCGCATCAGCGGCCCCATGGTGGCCCAACTCGTCAATGGTACCCTGGCCGGAATGGGCATTGATGTGATTGACCTGGGCCTGAGCACCACACCAACGGTGGAGGTGGCAGTGGTGCACCATTGGGCCGATGGCGGAATTGTACTGACCGCATCGCACAACCCCCGGCAATGGAATGCGCTCAAGCTGTTGAATGCGATGGGCGAGTTCATATCGGCAGCGGCCGGAGAAGAGGTGCTGCGACTGGCCGAGACAGAGGATTTTCAGTATGCCGAAGTGTCGAAACTGGGCAAGGTTACAGTTGACAATGACGCGATAGACAGGCACATAGCCAGCATCCTTGCGTTGCCTACCGTGGATGTGGAGGCCATACGGAAGCGGAAACTGCATGTGGTGACCGACTGCGTGAACAGCACTGGCGGCATATCGGTGCCCAAACTGCTGCGCGCCTTGGGAGTTGATAAGATAACAGAACTGTATAGCGACCCATCGGGCGAATTCCCTCACAACCCCGAACCACTGCCCGAGCACCTGAGCGAGATAAGCACCGTGGTGGCCAAGAAAGATGCACATCTGGGCATTGTGGTCGATCCGGATGTGGACCGTCTGGCTCTGGTGTGCGAAACAGGCGAGATGTTCGGAGAAGAGTACACCCTGGTGGCTGTGGCCGACCACATCCTCAGTTCTAAGAAAGGCGCCACTGTGAGCAATCTGAGCAGCACACGTGCCCTGCAGGACATCACCGAAACAGCGGGCTGCGCCTATCATGCATCTGCCGTGGGTGAGGTGAATGTGGTGGAGAAGATGAAAGAGGTGGATGCAGTGATAGGGGGCGAGGGAAACGGGGGCATCATCTATCCTGAACTGCACCACGGCCGCGATGCGCTGGTGGGCATTGCACTCTTCCTCACACATTTGGCGAAAAAGGGCATACCGGCATCGCACCTGCGCGCCACTTACCCCAACTATCACATAAGTAAGAACAAGGTGCAGCTCACACCCGAGACCGATGTGGACGGTGTGCTGGCCTCCATTGCAAAGAAGTACAAAGACCGCCCTATCAATACCATTGACGGTGTGCGCATCGAATTCGGTAAAGAATGGGTACACCTGCGCAGGAGCAACACCGAACCCATTATCCGCATCTATAGCGAGAGCGAGAACAGCGTGACGGCCGAGAATCTGGCCGAGAAGATCATGAGTGACATCAAAGAGCTGATGAAGGGTTGAAGAGATCCGCTCAGGACTTCTTCTGCCTTGTCATTCCGTACTTCCAATCCCTGATACAGCGCACAGCCGCACCGATAGTAGCAGCTCTTATTTCTCATATAGCCTGAAAGTTCAATTGCCTGATGCTGTTGCGTTGAACAGCTGGCTGAACTTCCTTTTCCCCCTTAAGAAATAAGCTACGGCCAGAATACCGCCATAGGTGCCCTTCATGGGTACGGAATACCGCCCCCCTCGTTTTCTCCAAGTGGATATCAAGCGGCCCAACACATGCCAATGCGCCTTGGCCACAGCCTTGAAATAGTCGGTATCGCCCACAAACAGGCGCGTCCAGGCGGCCACCACATCCTGTGCCACACGTAAGGGCAGCACCCAGGCAAGCCGATACAGGGGCATGTTGCGCAGCACTATCAGCAGCCCGTTGCGGAAGTTGAGATAAGTCTTGAAAGGGCTACCGGTGCTGAGGGTGCCTCCGCCCAGATGGTACACCGCCACTGCTGGTTCTGCTGCCACGCGGTAGCCGCAGCGCTGCATACGCCAGCAAAGGTCAATCTCCTCCATGTGCGCAAACAGGTCGGGGTCAAGCCCTCCGCTGGTGCGGTAATGTGTGGCCCGTACGAACAGGCAGGCACCCGAGGCCCAGAACACATCAGTGGCCGCATCGTATTGGCCATGGTCGTCCTCGAGGGTGTCGAGCAGGCGTCCACGGCACAGCGGTATGCCCAACACATCCATATATCCGCCTGCTGCACCGGCATATTCAAATCGGGTGGGCACTGTAAGGTCCAAAATCTTGGGTTGCAGGGCCGCCAGATTGGGCTCGGCCGCGAACCGCGCCACCGTTGGGATGAGCCATCCATCGCTCACCTCCACATCGGAGTTGAGCAGCACAAGGATATCCTCGTCCAGACCTACAAGTGCCTTGGCATATCCGCCCGCGTAGCCGAGATTGTCTCCATTCTGAATGACGTGCACCGTGGGCGCATGGCCCCTCACCCACTCTACCGACCCATCGGTACTGGCATTGTCGGCCACGTACACAGTGGCCTGCGGGCTGCGGGCCACTACACCGGGCAGGAACCGCTCGAGATGTCGCTTACCGTTCCAATTGAGGATGACTACGGCTACGCGCAGTGCCGACATGCCTCAGCGTGGGTTGTTGAAGAAATCAATGGTCTTGTTGCCCACGTAGTCGCGGCCTTTCTCCTCATCAAGGTTGATAAAGGAGTTGTTGCGCTGATGCAGTTCGTAGTTCCAGCGGGCGTTGTACAGTTCGTCCATGGCATCGGAGTGCAACAGCCTGAAGTCGCGCGCACCACCGAACGTATTGGCGAAAATGAATTTCTTGTTGCTCTGGCGCGGATGATTCTTATCGTCAAGCACGTAGTAGTGCCAGATCTCGTACGGGGCGCTGTTGGGCTCGAAATAATAGGGCGCCAGTGTATTGGGCGGGCCGTATTGCAGGTACACACGTCCACGGTCGGTGCGGTAGCCTTTCATCAGGTTGTTGGTGTACTGATCATTGGTCTTTTTCACCTCAATCAGATAAGCTTCCCACTCCTTCTCAGGATTCTCGGGGTTTCTGCGCCTCCAGAACTCATAAAGGAACTGCTTCATGATGCCCACATTGCGCATGGTGGCCTTGCGGAATGAGAACACCTGCTCGCGTTCGCGTTCGTTGGCGCGGGCATAGAGGTAATCGACCATCTCGGCCAGTTCATCCGCCTTGTTGTACTTGCCCACAAAGGTTTTCTCAATGTCGAAAGTGCTATAGTCCATGGGGGTCGTATCGAGCGCCACCTGCACCGGATTGATGCGATAAAAGGCCAATCTGCGCGAGTCGATCAGCTCGTTCCTATGGTCTCTGGCCTCCACCACAAGGTTGTAATTGCCCGAAGGCAGATCGGATATCTGAAACCGGTGCAGTACGGGAATCACTTCGGCCTGCTGGTGCTTGAAGAACTTGCCCAGGTCGCTGATCGGGCGACTATCATCAGCATTCTCCACAAAAGCATTGATTACAAATGCGTCATTGCCCATCATCCTATCCGTGTTATACAGCTCGCAATAGAATATCAGTTCGTCCCTGTCCACTTCAAAAAGGTCGGTGGTCAGCGGCACAAGGTCGTAGCCGCTCTTCGACAGGTTGTTCGGTTTAGTTGTGGGCGTCATCTGTGCCACCAGTTCCACATCCGAGAAATAAGGTTTGAAGTCGCGATGATTCATCACAATCTCGCGCGTCATGCTCACCGGCACACCGGCCGTGTCGTTCAGATCCTGTAAAGTGAGCTTAAGGTCGTACTTACCGTCCTTGAGCATCACCCTGTCAATACTCACAAAATCCTGTGGAATCTGAATGCCGGAATCAGGCATCCAAGGCCCATCGAGGCGGTACATGTCGAAATAGGCTGTGTCACTACTCTTTTTGATAAGATACTGCACACCCACACTGGGCCGGAGACCGCGCTGCCCTGGAGTTGCAACCTGCGCCAAGGTTGTGCCTCTGAGATTGAGTTGCAATTCGACATAGGCACCTTTCTGAGGCGAATCGAACTGTAAGATGGCCAAGTTGGCACTGAGCGGTTGACCTGTGGCCACCAGCGGGCCCAAAAGACCTACGGCAATGATCAGGTGTTTCATGGAGTAAAGGTAATGCACTGCAAAAGTGATATGTCAGAGTCCATTCCAACTTGCCTGCCGCAATTCCCGTTGAATTGGCATCCCTTTTCAGTTCATCAATCGGAGCAAAAATGAAACTGACATTCATTGCCAGCAGAAATTCCTTGGAATTCCCAAAGCCACCCCCATGGTATAGGCTATCATAACTGTTGTCCCGGAATTACAGAAACCCGTTGTGCTATTGAAAAAGCTGTTTGAAAAAGTTACATAAAAGGTCGTGCAATATGCTCATGTTCATTATTTTAGGGTGTCGAATCCAAATAATGAGAAGCCATGCACGACCTATGCGCAAGA
>JBIKWM010000019.1:0-60273 GCA_044356305.1 Flavobacteriales bacterium | reverse complement strand
CAAATCATCAAATCCACCAATCCCCCGCCCGCTGTTCCCCCCCGCAAGGCCCTGTTATATTTGCGCCCGCATGAAAAAGACCCTCCAACGCCTTTTGGCCCTCTTGTCCGTTGCCCTGCTGCCTGTGGCCGTGCTGGCTCAGACCGGCTCCGTACGCGGTTTCGTATACGACAAGGAGACAGGCGAGCCCATCATTTTCACCAACGTTTACCTCAAGGGCACCACCACGGGCAGCTCAACCGATGTGAACGGCTATTTCAGCATCACCAAGGTGCCGGTGGGCAATTATGAACTCACGGTGAGCTACCTGGGCTACGACACCCTCTCAAAGCCCATCAATGTGACCGCCAACAGCATTGTGAACGAGAAACTTTACATCGCCAAGGCCAGCATCAAGCTGGGCGTGGTGGAGGTGAGTGCCGACCGACAGGAGGCCCGCACCGATGTGCGCACCTCGGTGGTGAAGCTCACGCCCAAGGAGATGAAGCAGATACCCACCGTGAGCGGTGAGAGCGACCTGGCCCAGGTGCTGCAGGTGCAGCCGGGCGTGGTGTTCACGGGCGACCAGGGCGGACAGCTGTACATACGCGGGGGTTCGCCCATTCAGAACAAGGTGCTGCTCGATGGCATGATCATCTACAACCCCTTCCACAGCATCGGGTTCTTCTCGGTGTTCGATACCGACATCATCCGCAGTGCCGACATATACACGGGCGGCTACAATGCCGAGTTCGGTGACCGCATCAGCTCCATCATGGACATCCACACCCGCGATGGCAACAAGAAGAAGTTCAGCGGCAAGATCAGCGCCAGCCCATTTGGGGCCAACCTGCTGCTCGAAGGGCCCATGATCAAGCTCAACGAGGAGAAGGGCACGAGCCTCACCTACCTGCTCAGCACCAAGCTCTCGTACCTCGAACAGACCTCGAAGGTGTTCTATCCCTATGCCGACTCGCTGGGTCTGCCCTTCAACTTCTATGACGGGTTCGGCAAGGTGGCCTTCAACGGGGGCAACGGCAGCAAGATCAGCCTGTTCGGTTTCTCGTTCAATGATCAGGTCACGTATCAGGCCCTGTCCAACTACCAGTGGAACTCGTGGGGCATAGGCACCAACTTCCTGGTGGTGCCGGGCAGCAGCACCATCCTCATGGAGGGTTTTGTGAATTACAGCACCTACCGCATCGGCCTCAGCGAGCCCGGCCAGGCCGAACGCTACAGCAGCATAGGTGGCTTTAACGGGGGCATGAACTTCACCTACTTCATCGGTAAGCACGAGATGAAGTTCGGTCCCTTTGTGCAGGGTTTCAGCACCACCTATGAGTTCACCAACTCGGTAGGGCAGAAGATAGGCGAGGGCGAGAGCCAGAACAACACCGACTTCGGGCTCTACGCCAAGTTCAAGCTCAATCTGCTCAAGGAGCGGGTGGTATTGGAGCCCAGCTTCCGTTTCCATTACTACGCCTCGCTGGCGCAGGCCTCGCCCGAGCCGAGACTGGGCCTCAAGGTCAACATCACCAAATGGATGCGCTTCAAGTATGCCTTCGGTCTGTTTGCCCAGAATCTGATCAGCGCCAACAGCGACCGCGATGTGGTGAACCTGTTCTACGGTTTCCTCAATTCGCCCGAGAACCTGCCCGCCAACTTCGATGGCAACGAGGTGAACAACCCGCTGCAGCGCGCCATGCACAACATAGCCGGGGTGGAGGTGGACCTGGGCAAACGCGTGTCGCTCAACCTCGAAGGCTACTACAAGGACTTCTTCCAGCTCAGCAACGTGAACCGCAACAAGCGCTACCCCGACACGCCTGAGTTTGCTGACCGTGACGACACCGAGAAGAAGGACTTCATCATCGAGACCGGCAAGGCCTATGGCTTCGACATGGTGGCCAAGTACGACTACAAGCGCCTCTACATCTGGGCCGTTTACAGCCTGATGTGGACCACCCGTTTTGATGGGGTGAACGAGTACTACCCCTTCTTCGACCGCAGGCACAACGTGAACCTGGTGCTCTCCTACACCTTTGGCAAGAACCTGAACTGGGAGGTGAGCGGCCGCTGGAACTACGGGTCGGGCTTCCCATTCACCCAGACAGCCGGTTTTTACGAGAACGTGCAGTTTGACAACGGGATAGGCACCGACTATGTGAACAACAACGGCCTGCTGGGCGTGCAGTATGGCGAACTGAACAAGGGCCGCCTGACCGACTACCACCGCTTTGATGTGAACGTGAAGCGCAGGTTCGAGATAGGCAAGACCGACCTCGAGCTCAACCTCGGCATCACCAACATCTACAACCGCAGGAACATCTTCTACATCGACCGCGTCACCAACGAGCAGGTGTATCAGCTGCCCATACTGCCCAGTCTGGGTGTGAGCTGGAAGTGGTGAGCAGATAGGGTAGGAGAGAGGCCGGGTCAGAACATGGATTTCATCCCCAAGGAGATAGCGGAATATGCCGAGCGGTTCACCCGTCCGGAAGGCGCCCTGCTGGCCGAGCTCGACCGCGACACCTGGGGCAATGTGCTCTATCCGCGCATGCTGTCGGGCCACCTGCAGGGGCAGGTGCTGCGCATGTTTGTTGGCATGATCAGGCCCGCCACCGTGCTCGAGGTGGGCACCTACACGGGCTACTCGGCCCTATGTATGGCCGAGGCCATGCCCGCAGGCGGCATGTTGCACACCATCGATGTCAACCCTGAGCTCGAAGACATGGTGCGCAGCTACATCGGGCGTTCGGGCATGCAGCAACGCATCACGTTCCATGTGGGCGATGCCCGCGAGGTGATCCCCGCCATCAGCGGCACCTTCGACCTCGTCTTCATCGATGCCGACAAGGAGAACTACGCCCAGTATTTCGATCTGGTGATAGGCCGTATGCGCCCCGGTGGGGTGATCATAGCCGACAATGTGCTTTGGAGCGGCAAGGTGACAGGCGACCCCGAAAAGATGGATGCCGAGACCCGTGGTCTGCACGCCTTCAACCAGAAAGTGCATGCCGACCCGCGCGTAGAGAACGTGCTCCTGCCCGTGCGCGATGGGCTCATGGTGTGCCGCGTCATCTGAGGATTTCCGCCTCCCATTTTTTTTCGGGTTGATAATCAGGATGTTCATTCCTTTTCGACCATCTGCGTGATACTCGTAGATCATCTACGAGAAACACGTACTACTTTCGCTCCCGACTGCAACCTCAAGTTGTAGTTGCCTGACTGATTGGGGTGATCCTTAGGTGTGTCAGGCTAAGAAGGCGGGCAATTGGGGGCTCGCCTTCTTTTTTTCCATCCCTAGGTATTTCACGCACTGCAGCGCCTCTCACAGGCAGCCCTTTGGTCAGCGGCACCGGGGCGTTTGCACATCCGGTTTCCTGCGTCTCCTCAGCCCCGCGCCTACATTTGTCTGACGCGAGGGGATAGGCAACTGAAAGGGAAATGGAGCAAAGGCTCATCAGCTACTTCAATGGGATCATGCAGCTCAGCGATGAGGAGGCCGAGGCCATTGTGGCCACCATGACCGTCAGGCAGTTCCCAAAAGGTGCGGTGCTGCTGCGCGAGGGCGAGACCTCGACCGAGGCGTATTTCGTCCTCGAGGGGTGTGTGCGCCAATATTATCTGGTCGATGGAGACGAAAGGACTTTCAATTTCTTCACCGACAATCAATGGGTCGTGGCCATCAAGAGCATCAGTCAGGGTATTCCCTCCGACCATTACATCGATTGCTGTACCGCCTGCCAGTTGGTGGTGGGCGATAGGCAGAAGGAAGAGGAGCTTTACAGGCGGTTCCCGAAGCTGGAGACCATCTCGCGCAAGGTGATGGAGCGCGTTTTTATGGAACAGCAGGAGATCATGGGCACCTATTTCACCGACAGCCCCGAACAGCGGTATCTCAAACTGCTGCGCTCAAGACCTGACCTGTTCCAGCGCGTGCCGCAGTACCAGATAGCCAGTTACATCGGGGTCAAACCCGAATCGCTCAGCAGGATCCGGAAACGACTTGTGCAGTGAGAGGCCCACAGGCCATCACACCACAATGGCCACATTCCCCTTTTTGTGGCCCTGCTCCACGTATCGGTGGGCCTCCACCATCTCGCCAAGCGCATAGGTGCGGTCAATAATGGGGCGCAGGGCACCTTTCGCCAAACAGGCTGCTATGAACTCCATGTCCTGAGCCGATTGTCGGGTAACACCGAAGATCACCTGCGCTTTGCCCGACATGCGCAGCCGCATGCCCATCAGCATCTCTCCAAAGCCAGCGGCACTCAGTATCAAGGTGCCTTTGGGCCGCAGCCTTGCCATGGCCTCATCCACATCAAGCCTGTTCACCGTGTCCCACACCACATCATACGGCTCTGTGACCGTATGGCGGAACGAACCGCTGTGATCAAGCACCCGGTCGGCACCGAGGTGGTGCATCAGGTCCATGTTCGATGGGCCGCACACTGCGGTAACATGGGCCCCGAAGTGCTTGGATAGCTGCACCGCAGCCGATCCCACGGCCCCCGAAGCGCCATAGACCAGAACCCGGCTGCCCGGCCCGATGCCTGCCTGTTTGCAGAAATGAAGGGCCGTGGCGGCACCAAACGGAATGACCGCGGCCTCCGAGTGGCCCATGTTCTCGGGCTTAAGAGCCAACGGCCCGTCCTGCGCGAAGCAGCGGTATTCCGCATACGCCCCGAAACGCATATCGGTGGAACCGAATACCTCATCATCCACTTTGAAACGCGTGACACCTTGGCCCACGGCCACCACCGTACCCGAGAACACACCGCCCAGCACATGCAGCCGCGGACTGAACAGACCCAGCATGAACCGCACCGCGAACGGATCGGCCTTGCGCAGACGCACGTCTCCACTGTTCACGGCTGTGGCCTTTATACGCACCAGCACCTCATGTTCTTTCGGTTCAGGCCGGTCCAACTCGGCCATGTGCAGCACCTCGGGTGCCCCATATGCTTCATAGACCACTGCTCTCATCTTGCCGACACCTTGATTTTTCATGATGCAAAACTGTCTTGGTCGGGCACGCCCCCACATTGATCTGGGTTAAGAAAGATACGCGTCAGCGGAATAGCCCGACCACAGAGATTGCTCCATCAATCAGATCCTCTCAGATGGCCTGCTCATTGCCTTCAATGGATTTCGGTACGATTAAAGTTGCACGTGATCCGAGCCGTCCCCTTCATTCAACCAATATTTGCCGCATCACCAGATGATAAGGCATGTAGATGTGGCCATAGTGGGTGCCGGACCGGCCGGTGCGGCCTGCGCGCTCAGTTTCAGCCAGGCAACAGGACTCAAAGTGGCACTGATTGACAGGGCCCGTTTCCCTCGGCCAAAGGTGTGTGGCGATGCCGTTGGTGGTCATTCCATCAAGATGTTGGCCCGTTCATGCCCGCCATTGCTCGATGACCTTCGCGCATTCCCGCTCAAGACACGCACAAGGAGTACCCGCATCCATGTGAACGACAGGGCGCCATTCGAGATCTATTGGGTAAACGAGGCCTATTGCTGCTCACGATACGAGTTTGATGCACTGCTGCTGGATGGTGTGAGGCGGTATGTCCCTTCGGTGAACATTGTTGAAGGATTCAGTGTGAACGAAGTTGCGCGAGAACCTGATGGACTTGTTTTAACCGACAAGGTGAGCCAGGCCATGATCAGGGCCAGGATGGTGATAGGGGCCGATGGGGCCCACTCGGTGGTGGCCAAAAACCTCACTGACACCCGCGTGGATCACCACCACCACATCGCGGCCGTGCGGACATATTTTGAGGGGGTGAGCAATGTGCGCCCCGAAACAACCGAGGTGTATCTCTCCAGGTCATTCACTCCCGGATACTTCTGGGTATTCCCGGTCACCGATGATCGGGTGAATGTCGGTTTCGGCATGCTTTCAGAGACAGTCGCGGCCAAAGGGATTAATCTCCGCAGGTCACTCTTTGATTTTATCCGACAATCTCCCCTGTTACAGGCCAGGTTTCAGATGGCCCGCGAAGTGGGCAAGGTGGAAGGGTTCGGACTTCCCATCGCCTCGCGGAGGGTTCCCATGTCAGGCGACCGCTTCATGCTGGCCGGTGACGCAGCTTCATTGATCGACCCCGCCTCGGGCGATGGCATCGGAAACGCCATTCTGAGCGGCATCATCGCAGCCGAGACCGCCATTTCCGCCTTAGAGAACAACAGCCTGGGCCCTGCATCGCTATGCAGCTACGATGCGCGCGTGTGGTCAGTGCTCGGAAAAGAGCTGCAGCGCAGCACCTTGGCCATGCGCACCTACTCCCGTATGCCATGGCTTGCCGATGTAGGGGCAAGGATGGCAGGCACATCGCTCGGCAGTCAGTTGCTCCGGAGGATCATGTGACCCTCCAGGGCGCCCGTACCCTACGGTCCTGCGATGAAACGTGTCGTGGCTCTTCTGCCATCTGTTTCAGCCATCAGCACCGCAGCCCCAGCAGTGTCACATCATCCAACTGCTCATTATCCCCCCGCCAAGTGGTAAAGGTGTCCAGCAGCAGCGCACGTTGCCCGTCCATGGGCAGTGAGCTGGCAGTAAGGAGCAGTTCGCGCAGCCGTGCCCGCTGAAACTTGCGCCCATCAGGCCCACCGAACTGGTCAGCGAAACCATCTGTGGCCAGGTATACCATGTCTCCGGCCTCCATCTCAAAGGTGTGCTGCGTGTAAAGCGCCCGTTTAAGGTGGTGACCCACCGGCTGCTTGTCGCCCTTCACCTCCGTCAGCACACCCTTACGCACCATATAGAGGCTGCTGTTGGCCCCGGCCCATGCGAGCGTGCGCGTGGTGCGGTCGTAGGCGCACAGCGAGGCATCCATCCCGTCTTTCACCTCATCGGCCCCTTCCATGTTGCGGTTCAGGTCGTCTGTCACCAGTCGGCTTGTCATATCGAGCAGGGCAGAGGGCTCGCGCAATCCGTGCAGATGCAGCGCCCTGCCCAGCGCATTGTGGCACAGCAGGCTCACCAGCGCCCCGGGCACACCGTGACCCGTGCAGTCGCACACGGCAAAATACACCCTGCCCGTGCCCTCGGCCTGTTCCACCCAGTAAAAGTCTCCCGCCACAATGTCCTTGGGCAGGTAGAGCGTGAACGCATCTCCGAGCAGCGCGCCCACCGTCTTGACCGATGGCAGAATAGTGCTCTGTATCCGCTGGGCGTATTGGATGCTATCGAGTATCTCGCGGTTCTTCTCCTCCACCAGACCCATCTGCACCTCCACGCGTTCCTTTTCCTCGTGCAGCTCAGCGGTGCGGGTGGCCACGGTGCTCTCCAGTTCCCGCTGCCGTGTGCGGTAGCTCCGCTCGCGCCACATGATGTAGCCGCGCAGCCCTGTCACGGCCAGCAGTGCATACACCGCATAGGCCCACCATGTAAGCCACCACGGGGGCCGTATGATAAAGGAATACTGCTGCTCCGGCCCCCAGACCCCCACACCGTTCATGGCCTGCACCTTAAAGGTGTAAGCACCCGGGGCCAGATTGCCATAGGCGGCCTCTGTGCGGTCGGTCAGGGTGGGGTGCCCACCGCCCGGGCCATCTAGCACATACCGGTAGCGCAATCTCTTGGGGCGGTAGGTGCTCAGCCCCATGTAGGCTATGGTCACATTGCTGTTGGCATGGCTCAGGCTCAGGCCCAGCGGCAGCCCGTGCCAGCGCGTGCGGCCGGACATGCGCACGGCCCCCACCTCAATGCCGTTGCGCAACCGTGTGGTGGTGTCAGGCACTGTGGCATGGGCCTCCCAGTCCACTTCCTGGTTGAACAGGAGCAGACCCGTTATGGCCACCTCGGGTGCAGTGCTGTCTATCACATCCTTTTCGGGGTGATAGATCATGATCCGGTCGTTCGATGCCACCCAGATGCGCCCGTCCGGTGTCTGGGCCATCGACCGGCCCCCGTTGGCGCCCACGCCTGTGAATCCGTCATCATACTGATAGGTGCGCACCGTGGGTGGTCGCACATCACCTTTCTGCAACCTGTCTACATCCTGTGCCAGCAAGCGGCTCAGCCCGAAACGGGTGCCTGCCCAGATGCTGCCCCCCAGGTCCTGCAGGATGCTCTGTACCACGTTGTGGCTCAGGCCGGCCGCCTCGTCCAGCATCACTGCACCGCCCGGACCCAGCCGTGCCAGACCGTTGCCATTGGTGCCTACCCACACCGTGCCGTCAGCATCGCACAGCAGGCTGGTCACGCTGTTCAGCGCATCGCCATGGGCCGATACATGCCAGAAGGAACGTCCGTCAAATCGGCTCAGCCCCCCATCCAGGGTGCCCACCCACACATTTCCGGCCGTATCGGTCAGCAGGGCGCGCACGTCTTTCCCCCGCAGGCCCTGCCTTGCACCGTAGCGCATCAACCTGCCGTCCTTCAACCGCGTCACCCCGCCACCGCTTGTCCCGAACCAGATGCTGCCATCGGTGCCGCGCACCATGCAGCGCACATCGTCCCCGCTCAGGCCCTGCCTGGCCCGTATGTTCAGGGTAGTGCGGCCATCCGAGCGGTACACCCCGCTGTTCAGCGTGCCGTACCATGTCACACCTCCCGAATCGGGCATCTGGCACAATATCACATCGTACTCAGGCCCGGTCAGCCGGTAATGGCGCATCCTCGGGCCCTTTATGCGTGTGAATGTGAGATGCCGCGTGGTGGCTGTCACCACCGTGTCGGCCCCGGCCCGCAGGTCCAGCTGTATCTTGTCGGTAAGGCCCTCATCGCGCCCAATGCTGGTGAAACAGCGGGCATCAAGCTTCGATAGCCCGCCCGTCCACGTCCCTATCCAGATGGTGCCGCTGCGGTCCTGATAGGTGCAGCGCACCGAGTTGATGCTCATGCCCTCGTCCTCTCCGCGCAGCCTGAATGAATGTCGGTCATATTCCACCAATCCCTGCGCACTCAGCCCGAACCACAGGTGCCCGTCACGGTCCTCCATGGCCGAGCTCACCCACTCAAACGGCACGGTGCCCTCAGAGTCGAACCGGGTCAATGTCTCACCGCTCAGCCGGAACAGGCCATTGCCCTTGGTGCCCATCCATATATCGCCCCTGCGGTCAATGAGCATGGCGACCATCTGATTGCCCCCGAGCTGAGCGGTGGTGAGGTAGGTGGTGAAGGTGCGCCCATCAAAGCGGCAGATGGCCGAATCGGTGGCCATCCAGATGGAACCGTTGCGGTCTTCCGAGAGGGTGAGCACAGCAGTGCCCGGCAGTCCCTGGGCCGAGGTGTAGCGCACCAGGCTGTCGCCTGTGATGCATGTCACGCCATCGCCCGTGCCCGCCCAGATGCGGCCCCTGGTGTCGCACAGCAGGCTCAGCACCTTGTCGTTCCCCAGTCCATCGGCAGCCGTGTAGGTGCTGAAACGGAAACCATCGTGCCGCGATAGGCCCCGACCGTTGCTGCCGAACCACATGTTGCCGTCACGGTCAGCCGCCAGGCAGTTGAGGGTATTGCCGCAAAGGCCCGTCTCCTCCGTGAAATGGCTGAACCGGTGCCCGTCATACCGTGTGGCCCCGCCCCCGTAGCTGGCCAGCCATATCTGGCCCGAGAGGTCCTGCATCACCTGCACCACATTGCCGTGATTGAGCCCCTGCAACTTTCCGAACGAACTGAAATTGAGCGGATTCCTTTCCTTCACCTGCGCATCTTTGGCCAGTGTCACCATCGGGGCGCGCGTAGGCACAGCGGTGCCCCTGCTCACCTTCACCTCGGCCGGGGGCAGCGTTCCGGTGCCGGGCGCCCGTTCAGTGAGCGACATCAGGTCGATACGGGTCACGGTGGTGCGCACCGGGATGGGCTCGTCATATCGCAGCGATACCTCTTCGCCCTCGGTCACCTGGCCCCGGACGAGACTGTTCCAGTCAAGGGCGAGGGTGTCGGGGGCCACGAAAGAGTCGGTGGGGTACGGCTCGGTTCGCACATCGATGCGCCTTACCGATGCATCGTCTGCCTGCTGCGGGCCGGGGGAGCTGCATCCGCCCATGCCGAACACCGCCCCAAGGCCCAGGGACCACCACAGGCATCGCACAGGGGCAGCGGGATGCGTCATGGCCAAGGCGCAGGTGGGTACACTATTGCCCCGGCTGTTACAGGCCGAACTGACGGAGATGATGGTCCAGATGCTTGTACACCAGATGGCCCCATTCATCGGCATTGAGGTCACCGAATATGGGATGGTGCGGCTCGATGCGGGCAGGGTCCAAAGAGGCAAACGACCTGAGCGAGGCCAGGAGTTCGCGCTTCTCCTGATCAAAGTCGAGCCCCGCCTTGTTGGCCGCCTCTATGCCCGGAATGGTGCCCGCGTTCTTGGCAAAGGGCAGGCGCAGGCCCACGGTCTGTTTCAGTATCCACCGCAACGGGCCGGGCACCATATCGGCCACCTTCAGGCCACCTGTTCCCAGTTCCAGTTGCTGACGGCAGTGCCACAGCATCTGGGCGGGGCTCATGCTGCCCCACACCCGCGCGGTGTCGGGCCTCAGGGCCTCCAGACGGGCAATTACAGCATCAAGGTCGGACCGGTTGCGGATGTTGTGCATGGGCTTATCAGAATGAAGGGACAGGCTGTGCCGTGGCCCACAATGTTAAGCAGATGCGTGGTGAGTGAAGCGCGGGCCGCATTGAAGGTGGGGCATGCTATCAGGCAGAGCAGGGAGCATGGCTTTGCCCGGGGCAGGGTGGGACTGACCAAGGTTTACGCAAGACTTAGGTGTGAAGGGGGAGGCGTAGGGTTGTACCCTACGGTATGAGAGGGTGCCCCTTGGACAGGATCGGGGCAGGCCCCTATGGGGCTGGTTCTGTACGGGCTCCTACGTCAAGCTCAGGGCAGGCCCGCCCCATTTGGTACGGGCAGGCCCGCCCCATTTGGTACGGGCAAGCCCGCCCGATCTAGTACGGGCCTACTCAGGGAGCGGGAACGAGATTGATGTTGATGATGGTGTGAGCACCTACTTTGACCTCGCGGTCGGTGAGGGTCTGGGGCTGGTAGCCCGGGCATTCGATGAGAATGGTGTAAAAACCGGAAGCGGCATTGAGGCGGTAGCGGCCATCGGGGCCGGTGGTGGTGACCTTGTTGGTGTTGAAGAGGCCTACCTTGACGTTGGGAACGGGTTGCGAGGTGACGGAGTCGAGGATAAGGCCCTTGAAGCCTGCACTGCCTGCACCGGAAATGAGGGCGAGGACGGATTCGAAGATGAACTGTTCCTTTACGGTGGGGTTGTTGCGGAAAATCTGTTGGCCATCGAGGAACATGGACATGACGGCTGTATGGATGGCCTCGTTGGCGGCATTCTTGGCGGCTGTACCTACGCGGGCGGCCTCTTCGGCCTGATAGAAGGTCTGCAACTGTGCAGTGAAGGCTGTGACCCCCGGGTTGAAAATATTGGCGGCAAAGGTGGAGGGCATGTTCTGATTGGCCAAAAGGGCCACAGAGTGGAGCGTGATGAAGGCAGCGCCACGGGTATTGATCTGCGTTACAGATTCCCAGTTCTGGTTGACTGCTTTTTCGTAGAAGTTGATTCCGGCCTCGTTGAATAGCACCTTGTGCTGGTCCTCAGGGTATGCCTTGGCGATGTAACGTTTGAGCATCTGCCAATTGTCGCAGCAGGTGCGGCCGTCTTTTTCGAGTTGAATGTGGGCGAGTTCTGCGGTGGCATAGCGGGTGGCCTCATCGGGGAGGTTGTTGGCTGCAACCACTTCCGCCAGGCGAGCATCGATAAAAGCGTTGTCGTACAGGGGTGATGCGAGGGTGAACTGGGCGAGGTGCTCGCGGCAGCTGGTCCAGCCAGTTTCGCAAACGAGGTATAGTTCGGGTTCGGTGCAATTGACGATGGCCATGGAGTGTGGGTCTTAAGTGGAAGTCAAAGTTGAAAAGATGAAATGGGTGATATTTTAGGTTCATTGACCTAAAAATCGTGTCGATCCGTTTTGTAGGCGGTGAGGATGGTGGCGCGGTAGGGGTGTGGAGGGGTCGGCCAAGGGGAGCCTGATGTTGTCGATATTGATGATCTGAAGCTGATGGGCCATGATGATAGCGGATGGAGTGTTGCGCACGTTGAGGCGGTGGCGGATGTGCTCGCGGTGGCTGATGATGGTGCGTTCGGAGAGGAACAGACTGGCGGCTATCTGAGAGATGGTGAGATCGGAGGCGATCTGGATGAGGATCTCGGTCTCGCGATCGGAGAGGATGTATGGTCGGGGCATGGTGATGGTCTGTTAGGATAGTGGCTAACGGCAGACCGGTAGTTTTATTGTATGGGGTAGGTGTGAATGGGTGGTTTTGAAAATGGATCATGGGCGGGTGGATATGTGGTATAGGGGAACGGATATCGGATACTGATTTCTGGTAATCGGGTACTGGTGGATGGATATAGGATACTGGCGGCTGGAAATGAAATATGGGCGGCTGAATATGAAATATAGGCGGCTGAATATGAAATATAGTCGGCTGGGGATGGAGTATAGGAGGCCGGTGATGGAGTATAGGAGGCTGAGGATGAGGTATAGGCGGCTTGGGATGAGGATTGATGGAGGAGATTAAGAATTACGAATTGAAAATTAGAAATAATGGATGGTATGTGGTTGTGAGTGAGTGTATTGGGGTGGATGGGGACGAGGGGGACAGGTGAGACGGGTGGGACGGGTGGGACAAGGGGGACATGAGGGACGTTGTACGGTGCTGGGGTGGTAAGCTACTGCCGAGAATGACCTCACCCCCTGCCCCTCTCCTGCGGGAGAGGGGTGACTTCCGATTGAGGTGGGCGATGGGTGGGGATTGGCAGATTTAGGAATGAACATTTTATAGCCGCTCCCGCCCGCCCGTGCCGGATCGGGCAGGCCCGCTCCTCTCGTGAGGAGAGGGGGCAGGAGGCGCTCCGAATGAGGTTATTGGGAAATGGGACAGAGCGTTGATCCTACACCGCGCACAGTCAGCAGGACGCTGACCACCACCACGCCTCACTCAAACCGCAGCGACTCGATAGGATCCAGGTTCGAGGCCTTGATGGCCGGATAGATGCCGCTCACCACGCCCACCACAAAACACACCACCACCCCCGTACCTATCCACAGCCACGGGATGATGAACCCGCCCCCGATCACGGCACTCACAAGGTTGCCCATGGCCATGCCGAGTATGATGCCCACAAGGCCGCCCAGCAGCGATATCAGCACCGCCTCTACCAGAAATTGCAGCCTGATAAAGGCCTTGGTGGCCCCGAGGCTCTTCCGTACACCTATCTCGCGCGTCCGCTCGGTGATGCTCACCAGCATGATGTTCATCAGCCCGATGGCCGCCCCCAGCAGCGTGATCAGTCCGATCAGGAATCCCGCCACCTGCACCTCATACAGATTATCGACCAGCATGCGCGAGAGGCTGTCGCTGCGCACCACCTCAAAGTTGTCGGGCTGTCCCGGTCGCACCCCGCGTATCACCCTGAAGGTGCCGGTGGCCTCGCCTATGGCCCCGTCCAGGTTGGCCACATCGGTGGTCAGCACGTTTATGGTGAACGAGGCGTTGCGGCCCAGGTAGTTCTGCCGGGCGTTGGTGAGCGGTATCATCACCGTCTTATCGCCCCCGAAACCCATGCTCGAACCCTTCTCGGCCAAGATGCCAATCACCGTGTACTTGTGCGCACCTATGCTCACCACCTTGCCCATCGGGTCGGCCTTTTTGGGGAACAGCACATCGGCCACCTCCTGTCCCAGCACCACCACCGGTATGCCGAACCGCAGCTCGCGGGCATTGAAGTTGCGGCCCTTGCCCAGCTCATAGCCCGAGGTGGCGAAGTAGTACTGGTCGGTGCCTATCACCGTCACATTGGGCTGCGTCTTCTCCTTGTCGTGCTTCAGCGTGGCCGCAAACGAGGCGATGCTCGACACGCTCACCGCACCCGGCAACCGGAATTCCTCCACAAAACGCTGCGCCTCCAGGTAGCTGATGCGCTGATAGTCGCGCGCCTTGCGGCTGTTCTTGCCCACCCGTATGCCCATACCGTAGTTGCGTATGGTGAAGGTGTTGGCACCCATGCTGGTGAAATTGCTCGTGATGCTCCCCTTAATGCCGTCAATGGCCGTGAGTATGCCCACCAGCGCCATGATGCCGATGGCTATGATCAGCATCGTCAGGATGGCCCTGAGCAGCTGCGAACGGATGGCACCCAGTGCCACGTTCACATTCTCCTTTACAAGTTGCAGATACCGGGCCTCGAACATGCAGATGGATAGCGGGGCGAAAGTTAGCCTGCCAAATGCCCTGATCCCCTTTCAGCAGCCGATCGGGCTCAGTACTTTCGCGCGGCCTTACAGAAGCAACAGAAACCCGTAAAAGTTCATCCCCGATGGTTTTCGATCTCGACATGATAAAAGCGGTGTACGCACGTTACCCCGAGCGCATCGCAGCAGCCCGCAAGGTGGTGGGCCGGCCCCTCACCCTGAGTGAGAAGATACTCTATGCACACCTGTGGGAGGGCGCTGCATCGCAGGCCCATGTGCGCGGCAAGAGCTATGTCGATTTCGCGCCCGACCGTGTGGCCATGCAGGATGCCACCGCCCAGATGGCCCTTTTGCAGTTCATGCAGGCCGGTCGCAAAAAGGTGGCTGTGCCCAGCACCGCCCACTGCGACCACCTCATCTCGGCCCGCATAGGCGCCAGTGCCGACCTGCAGGATGCGCTGAACAAGAGCAGCGAGGTGTTCAATTTCCTCCAATCTGTTTCCAATAAATACGGCATCGGGTTCTGGAAACCGGGCGCAGGCATCATCCACCAGGTGGTGCTCGAGAATTACGCCTTCCCAGGGGGGATGATGATAGGTACCGACAGCCACACCGTGAATGCGGGCGGCCTCGGCATGGTGGCCATAGGTGTGGGCGGTGCCGATGCCGTGGATGTGATGGCCGGTATGGCGTGGGAACTGAAATTCCCCAAGCTGATCGGGGTGAAACTCACCGGCAAGATGAACGGCTGGACCTCGGCCAAGGATGTGATCCTGAAAGTGGCTGGCATCCTCACCGTCAAAGGCGGTACAGGGGCCATTGTCGAGTATTTCGGACCCGGTGCCCTCAGCCTGAGCTGCACCGGCAAGGGCACCATCTGCAACATGGGGGCCGAGATAGGCGCCACCACCTCCACCTTCGGCTATGACGAGAGCATGGAGCGCTACCTGCGCGCCACGGGCCGTGCCGAGGTGGCTGACCTGGCCAACGGCATCCGTGCCCACCTCACAGGCGATGCCGAGGTGTATGCCGATCCTGAGAAATATTTCGATCAGGTGATCGAGATCGACCTGAGCACCCTCAGCCCGTACGTGAACGGACCGTTCACCCCCGACCTGGCCACGCCTGTGGCCGAGATGAAAGAGAAGGCCACCGCCAACGGCTGGCCCGCCAAGGTGGAATGGGGCCTTATCGGCTCGTGCACCAACTCGAGCTACGAGGACATCAGCCGCGCGTGCAGCATTGCAGAGGATGCCCTCTCAAAAGGGTTGAGGCCCAAGGCCGAGTTCGGCATCAACCCCGGATCGGAGCAGGTGCGCTACACCATTGAGCGCGATGGGTTCATCGACACCTTCAATAAACTGGGGGCCAAGATTTTTACCAATGCCTGCGGGCCGTGCATCGGTCAGTGGGACCGCGAAGGGGCCGACAAGGGCGAGAAGAACACCATTGTTCACTCGTTCAACCGCAACTTCAGCAAGCGTGCCGATGGCAACCCGAACACGCACGCCTTCGTGACCTCGCCCGAGATGGTGGCCGCCCTGGCCATTGCAGGCGACCTCACCTTCAACCCCATCACCGACTACCTCACCAACGAGAAGGGCGAGAAGGTGAAGCTCGATGAGCCCAAGGGCCACGAACTGCCACCGCGCGGATTTGCCGTGGAAGATCCCGGTTATGTCGCCCCGGCCGAGGACGGCAGCGGTGTCATCGTCAACGTGAAGCCCGGCAGCGAGCGCCTACAACTGCTCGACAACTTCCCCGCCTGGGACGGTCGCAACATCACAGGGGCCAAGCTGCTCATCAAGGCATACGGCAAGTGCACCACCGACCACATCAGCATGGCCGGCCCATGGTTGCGCTACCGCGGCCACCTCGACAACATTGCCAACAACACCCTCATCGGGGCGGTCAATGCCTTTACCAAAGAGGTGAACAAGGTGAAGAACCAGCTCGATGGCAGCCTTGGTGAGGTGCCTGCTGTGCAACGTGCCTACAAGGCCGCGGGTGTGCCGAGCATCGTGGTGGGCGACAGCAACTATGGCGAGGGCAGCAGCCGCGAACATGCCGCCATGCAACCGCGCCACCTTGGCGTACGTGCCGTGCTGGTCAAATCGTTTGCCCGCATCCACGAGACCAACCTCAAGAAGCAGGGCATGTTGGCCCTCACCTTCGCCAACGAGGCCGATTACGACAGGATCCAGGAAGACGACACCATCAACTTCACCGACCTGACCGGGTTCGCCCCCGGCAAGCCGCTCACGCTCGAGTTTGTGCATGCCGATGGCAGCAAAGACACCATTCTGGCCAATCACACCTACAATGATCAGCAGATCACGTGGTTCAAGGCCGGCAGCGCCCTCAACCTGATCAAGCTCGAGCAGGCGAGGTGAGCTTGAGCTGATCAGCCTGTCAGGACATCAGGTTTTAAGGAAAGAAGAAAGAACCGCTGCCCGTAACGGGTGGCGGTTTTTTTTATGCTGTCTCCACTCGTCCCGGCCCGAAAACAACCCCGGATGGATGATAGACCAAAGACCTGCGTGCTCTCAACGGCCAAAGCGAAGGCGCTCAGGTCTGAGACTGACAGATAAGGTCCGAACCTACTTCTTTGCCAATGGCTGATACAGAAAATCGCCCATGGGACGGCCGGCCAGGTGCATGTCGAACATGGTACGGGCCAGATCTGGGCGGGTCAGGTCTTCGGCCGGAAGGTGGGCGTAGTAGTAAAAACTCTTGTTGAACAGGATGGGCTGCTTGGCGGCAGCATCCTTCAGCTCTTTGGGCAGCACCTTGTTGCGCTCGCCATGCACAGTGCCGAACACCCGCTTGAAATCGGCATGGTCCAGCAGGGCATCGAACTTTTTCAGGTTGGCGGCTATGTGGCCGCGTATGGCAGCCAGTTGGTCCTTATCGGGCATGTAGATGCCACCGTACACCGCCAGCTTCTCGGGGCCAAGCTCCACGTACAGCCCAGGTTTCAGGTGGTCGCTCTTGCCACCCGAACTCACAATGGCACCTGCGTTCAACTTATAAGGGGTCTTGTCGGCACTGAACCGCGTGTCGCGGTGTATGCGGAAAATGGCATCCTTCGGGGCAATGTCAACCCCCTTGTCCACCGTTCGCAGCAGGTCAATCAGCTCTTGCACAAATGCCTCAAACGGCTTTTTCACACTCTGCTCGTACCGCTTCTTGTTGGCATGAAACCAGTCGCGGTCGTTGTAGGCCGCCAGATCCTTGAAGAACTGCGCGAAATCGGGGCTGAAGTGTTGCATGGCGGTGAGGTTTATTTGGTCAAAGGTATCGACCGCACAAATAACCTGTTATTGCACCGAAGGATCTCGCGCTCAATGCGCAATGATCTCGGCCCACTTTTCAAGTGGCAGGTGGTGAACCATGACACGCAGGGACTTAGGTGCCTGCGCGATGTGGGGCAGATGTCAGTTCCGTATGTGACAGACGTCACTTCTGACCGCAGTCATACTGGCCTACATTCGCGGCTATGATGATGCGGGTGTTGCGCAATGTGTTGCTTGGGCTGGCCGGTGGCGTTGTGCTGATGCACATGCTGGTGCCGCACTGGCACACGCACGAGCTGGGCGATGCGGCCCATGCCGAACTGCACCGCGATGTGGATACGGCCGTGGAGGTGCTTCAGCTCTTCCTGCACGAGTCCGACCAGATGGATGATGATCTGATTCCCTGTACCTCGTTGCCTACCGTGCCCATGTCGGTGCTGGCGGTGGCGGTGGGTCTGCGCATTGTTCTGATCGGGGCCGATGTGGCCTCCACATCCATTGTTCGGGGCCATATTCCCCTGGCCCGTGGCTGCCTGAGTGCCTCGGGCTGCCGTCCCCCTCCTTTTTTGGGTTGATCGCTGGCCACTGCTGGCCTGAGCGCTGGGCGTTGCTCCCCGGCCGATGATTCAATCATTCACCTTAAATCAAATTGACATGTTTGACAGACTGATCAGCATCTCGCTGAACAATAAACTGTTGGTGTTCGCTGGTGTGATCGCCCTGGTGTGGGGCGGCATCATCGCGCTGATGGGCCTTCCGGTCGATGCCGTGCCCGACATCACCAACAACCAGGTGCAGGTGGTAACCTCAGCACCCACTCTTGCTGCGCAGGAGATGGAGCAGATCATCACCTTCCCGATAGAGGCCGTGATGGCCAACCTGCCTGGCGTAACGGACATACGCAGCATTTCCCGTTATGGACTGTCGGTGGTGACGGTGGTCTTTGATGAGGATATGGACCTGATGCGTGCACGCCAGTTTGTGGGCGAGCAGATCAAATTGCTCGATGGCACCATTCCGCCCGAACTGGGCAAGCCCGAGATGATGCCCATCACCACCGGGCTGGGCGAGGTGTATCAATATGTACTCACGGTCGATTCGGCCCATGCCCATCTCTATAACGATATGGAACTGCGCACGGTGCAGGATTGGATCGTGAAGCGCCAGTTGGCCGGGATTGAAGGCATCATTGAGACCTCCAGTTTCGGGGGACGCCTGAAACAATATGAAGTGGCCGTGGATCCTGCTCTGATGCTGAGCCGCGATATAACCATGGAGGATGTGTGTGCCTCCCTGCAACGCAACAATGCCAACAGCGGTGGATCATATATCGAAAGCGGTACCAACGCATTCTACATACGCACCGAGGGCCGTGCCGAGAACCTCGATGCCCTGGCCAATACCGTGGTGGAGGTAAAGAATGGAGTGCCCGTGCGCATTGGCGATGTGGCCAAGGTGGGCCACGGAAGTGCCCAGCGCTACGGTGCCCTTACCATGGACGGCAAGGGCGAGGTGGTGGGCGGCATCACCCTTATGCTCAAAGGAGGCAACTCGTCAAAGACCATTGACAATGTGAAAGATAGGATGGAGAAGGTGCAGCGCACGCTCCCGCAGGGAATCACCATATATCCCTACCTGGACCGATCGGTGCTCGTGGGCAAGACCATGAGAACGGTGACCAAGAACCTCATAGAGGGTGGACTGGTGGTCATTTTCGTGCTCGTGGTCATGCTCGGTAACCTACGGGCCGGGGCGGTGGTGGCATCAGTCATCCCATTGGCCATGCTGTTCGCCATCATCATGATGCGGGTTTTCGGTGTGTCAGCCAATCTTATGTCGCTCGGGGCCATCGACTTCGGTATTGTGGTAGACGGGGCTGTGATCATTGTAGAAGGCGTGCTGCATTTTCTGCACGTACGGTTCAAGGGACAAAGGCTTACCTCCCAGCAGATGGACGGTGCGGTGGCCACGGCAGCCGGGCAGATCTATCGCTCGGCCGCGTTCGGGGTGCTCATCATTCTGGTGGTGTTCGTGCCAGTTTTCACCCTCGAGGGGGTAGAGGGCAAAACCTTCATGCCCATGGCGCAGACGGTGAGCTTCGCCATACTCGGGTCGCTTATCCTGTCGCTCACCTATGTTCCGGTCATGTCGGCATTGGTGCTCAGCCGACATGTGTCCGATCACGACACTTGGAGCGACCGCTTCATGGCCCTTATCGCCAAGGCCTATGGTCCCAGCCTCGGGTTTGCACTCAAACGCCCTTTGCTGCTGATAACAGCCACCGTGGCCGGATTCGCCATCAGCATCGGGGTGTTCATGCGCATGGGGGCCGAGTTCATCCCCACGCTCGAAGAGGGCGATCTGGCCATGCAGATGACCGTGCCCATTGGCAGTTCACTCAGTCATACCATAAACAGATCGACCGAGGTAGAGAAGATACTCCGATCCAATTTCCCAGAGGTGAAACACGTGGTGAGCAAGATCGGAACAGGCGAGGTGCCCACCGATCCTATGGGCATTGAAGACACCGATATCATGATCCTGCTCAAGGAACAGGAGGAATGGACAACGGCCACCGATAGAGAGGAACTGATAGGTCTGATGAAGGAGAAACTGCAGGTGGTTGAAGGTGCCTCGTTCGAATTCAGTCAGCCCATCCAGCTGCGCTTCAATGAACTGATGACGGGTTCTAAAACGGATATCGCCATCAAGATATTCGGTGAGGACCTGGCCCTGCTAAAGGACCTGGGCGACAGTGCCGCCACACTGATCAGCGATATTCAGGGCGCGGGCGATGTAAAGGTGGAGCAGACCGAGGGCCTGCGCCAACTGAGTGTGACAATGGACCGCAGGGCCATGTCGCTCTACGGCATAAGTGCCGATGCGGTGAACCTTGCCATCCGCGCGGCCTATGCGGGCGAGGTGGTGGGATCAGTATATGAGAATGAGCGCAGATTCGACCTTGCTGTGCGCCTCAATGCCACCGACCGAGGCCAGCTCAACCTCGACCGTATCATGGTACACGCAGCCGATGGGTCGCACATTCCCCTTTCGCGGGTGGCACATGTGCGCCTGATGGAGGGCCCCAGCCTCATTTCGCGGCAAGATGCCAAGCGCAGGGTGGCCATCGGGGTCAACGTGCGCGACCGCGATGTGGCCTCGTTGGTGGCCGATATCCAAACAGAGCTCGATGCCAGATTACCCCTTCCGCCCGGCTACACCGTCAGCTACGGAGGCCAGTTCGAGAATCTGCAGCACGCCTCCCAGCGGTTGCTCATCGCTGTGCCTGTGGCATTGGTACTCATCCTGCTGCTCCTCTACATCTCATTCGGTTCGGTACGCGAGGCGCTCATCATCTTCTCGGCCGTGCCTTTGGCCGCAGTAGGGGGCATTTTGGCGCTATGGCTGCGTGGCATGCCGTTCAGTATCTCGGCAGGCATCGGGTTCATCGCCCTTTTCGGGGTGGCGGTGCTAAACGGGCTGGTATTGGTCAACGAGTTCATCCGCCTCAGGCGCGAAGAGGGTCTGCCACTGTTACAGGCCATCCGCCAAGGTGCCGACAACCGTTTGCGCCCTGTGCTCACCACTGCCCTCGTGGCTTCGTTGGGCTTTTTACCCATGGCCATCTCCACATCAAACGGGGCCGAGGTGCAACGGCCGTTGGCCACAGTTGTGATCGGTGGGCTTGTCACATCTACCCTGCTCACCCTTATGGTGCTCCCGGTCATATATCTGTTGGCCGAGAAAAGGCGCGATTCCATGCTGCGCGGCATTGGCCCATTGGCTGTCATCTTCCTTTTCTTATGTGCTGATGGAGCGAAGGCACAGCAGGGCCCTGTTGATGTCGATGAACTGGTGCGCATGGCCCGAGAGTCGGGCCCAGAGGTGATACAGGCCCGCCTCGAGCGGCAGGAATGGGATGCTGAGGCACACAGGGCCTATGTGCTGCCCAGCACCGAAGCCGTTCTGCAATACGGGCAGGTAAGCTATTCGGGCCCCGACTACAACATTCAGATCATGCAGGGCCTTGGCCGACCGTGGGCCGCAGGGGCCCACCGCAGATGGGCCGTGGCAGGCCAGCAAGGTGCCGGTGCGCGTGCAGCCATGGCCCAGGCCGAGGCCGAGTTGCGTGTACGCCTTGCCTACAATGGGCTGGCCGAAGCCCAGGCCGCGGCCACCGAGGCCGAAAGCTGGGCCGCAGCATTGGACCAGGCCCTACGTGCCACCGAGGCTCAGACTCAGGCCGGAGAGCTGAACGGACTCGATAGGCAGGCCATTGTGAATGTGGTGATGGCTGCAGCCACCGAGGCTGCCACTTTTCGCCAGCGCGCCAAGCAGGCCGAAGCTGAACTCCGCTACCTCACCGGACTGCCACCCGATAGGCCCCTGGACGATGTAAGCATGCCATCGCTGGTGCTGAGCCAACGCAGCGACAGCATTTCGGCCACGTTGTTGGCCACTTTCCGGGCCGAGGTGCAGCAGGCGCACCTGGCCGAGAAAGTGATAGCGACCAAGGCCACACCCATGGCCGGAGTGGGGTATTTCAACCAGTCAATCAACGGGGTGAGCAATAACCAAGGTGCAATGGTGTCGCTATCGGTGCCCATTCTGCCTTCGGGACGCAGGCACGAACAGCGCATACAGCAACTGCGGGCGCAACAGGCTGAGACGCGACTGAGCGACCAACGTCTGGTGCTGCTGACCGAGTTGACCAATGCCCGCGCGCAACTGGCAGCGGCCGACACCTTGATGGGCTTATATCAGCGTGCCGGCACCCCCGATGCTACGGCCTTGCGGCATTCTCTCTTTCAGCAACATTCCTCGGGCCTGATCGGGCCCATCGACCTGGCCATGCAGGCAACCCTGCTCATGCGCAACACCCAGGACCGCTTGAAACAACAGGCCCAGCGCAATGCCTCTATCCTTATCATCAACCATCTCACTAAATGAACATGAGAACGAACATCCATCTCAGCCCTATTTGGGCATTGTTTTTTGCAGTTTGGGCAATCTCTGGTTGCTCAACCAATACTGAAAAGGCGCAAGAGGGCCCTACGGCCGAAGAAGTGGCGGAAGCCCCTGCCACCATTGCTGCAACAGCGCCATCGCCATCGCGGGGCACCATTGAATGCACAGGCGTGGTCGATGTGCCGCCCACCTCGCGCAACCTGGTGTACGCCCGCACCGATGCCTATGTGGCAGAGGTGAAGGTGCTTGAGGGCAGCCATGTGCATAAAGGCGATGTGATCATGGTGCTGCAATCGCCACATTTTGCCCGGCTGCAGCGCGATTGGGGTGAAGCCAAGGCCGAACAGCGCATGAGCAGGGCGGCCCTCGACCGCCTCATGGGACTGAAAGGCACAGATGCCGTGTCGCAAAAGCAGTTGGAGCAGGCTCAGTTCGATGCCGAACGGGCCAACGCCCGCTACGATGGACTGAGGCGCGAGCTGTCCGCCATCGGTTTTGGGCCCGATTCAGACCCATTGCCCGATGATCTTGTTGTGCGAAGCCCGATCAATGGCACTGTGACCTTTTTGGGTGTGAGCAATGGTCAACGCGTTTCGCCAGAAACCCATTTGGCGACCCTGATCGACCGTTCGCATATGCACATTGAGGTGCAGGTGCCTGGTGTGGCGGCAGGGCTGATCAATGAAGGCGACACCTTCCATTTCACCCTACCCGAACGCCCCGACACCTTGCTAGGCAGGATACATCTGGTCAACGATGCCGTTGACCTGACCACTGGCACAGTGAATGTGCATGGACACTTCGCCAATGAGTCCGACAGCCGTTCGCTGAGGGTAGGGCAGAGGGTGTTTGTACGCTTGGGACGGAAGTAGCTTCGGGTGCCCCTTGGACCGAGAAGACTTATTGAACCTCGATACGGCAGAGGTGCGGCCCTGTGCACTGGGGTTACATTTGCAGCATGTCGTTCGGTATCCCGTCATTGTTCAAGGTGCGCAAGGGCAAGCAGTTTGAGTACCTGCCCCGCTACCACGACCCCGCCAAGGAGCGCAAGGCCGAACTTGAGGCCATGATGGCGGCCGCCCGCGAAGGCCGTGACCATCGGCCTGAGGATGCCGGTAGGCGCCTAAGGCACGAATGGGAGCACAAGCGCAGGGTGCGCAGCTCGCAGAACTCGGCCTACAACCTGCGCATGATGGGCCTGATAGCCGCTATGCTGCTGCTGGTGTGGCTGTTTTTCAATCTCTGACAATCCGCTATCGGCTGTTAACGGTTCATGAGCGACATCATACGCCTGCTGCCTGACCATGTGGCCAACCAGATAGCGGCCGGGGAGGTGATCCAGCGTCCGGCATCGGTGGTGAAGGAACTGCTGGAGAACAGCGTTGATGCCGGTGCCGACCGCATCGTGCTCACCATTCAGGATGCAGGTCGAACCCTTGTGCAGGTCAATGACAACGGCAGCGGCATGAGCGCCAACGATGCACGGATGTGCTTCGAGCGTCATGCCACCAGCAAGATCACCAATGCTGACGACCTGTTTGCTCTTCGCACAAAGGGTTTCAGGGGCGAGGCCATGGCATCCATAGCGGCCATTGCACACGTTGAGCTGCGTACCTGCCTGCACGATGACCCCATCGGAACACGGATTTACATAGAGGGGTCGAAAGTGGTGGCGCACGAGCCCTGCCAGACCGCAAAGGGCACTTCAATAGCTGTGAAGAACCTCTTCTTCAATGTGCCTGCAAGAAGGAATTTCCTGAAGTCGGACGTGGTGGAGTTCCGCAACATCATGGACGAGTTTCACCGTGTGGCGCTGGCGCATCCGGAATTGGCTTTCAGTCTGTTCCATAATGCCGAAGAGGTACATGTGCTCAAGCCTGGCAACCTGCGGCAGCGCATCGTGGGGCTGTTCGGCCCTGCATTCAACGAGAAACTTGTGCCCGTGCAGGAGAATACAAGTCTGGTGCGCCTGACCGGTTTTGTGGGCAAGCCCGAATTTGCCCGCAAGAGCCGTGGTGAGCAGTTTTTCTTCGCCAACGACAGGTATATACGCAGCACCTACCTGAGCCATGCCGTTCAGAGCGCCTATGAGGATCTGCTGCCCGAAAAGTCGCATGCGGCCTACTTCATTTTCATGGAAGTGGACCCCACATGGATCGATATCAACATTCACCCTACCAAGACCGAGGTGAAGTTTGGTGACGAGAAGGCGCTGTATGCTATTCTGCGGTCGAGTGTGCGACAGGCCCTCGGTCAGTACAACATAGCCCCGAGTCTCGACTTTGATCAGGAGACCATATTCAACATACCATCAGCACCGCGGCACGATGTGCTGCACACCCATCGGCCCGAAATGCAGCGCAGCGCGGGCATGGCCGCACCCACAGCCACTGGCAGCGCACCCATGCGCCAACATGCCGAACCGGCCGACTGGCAGGCATTGTATGACGTGCTGCGCGGCCATGCACCCGAGAGCCCGGATGGAGCACCTATGGCCCCACGGTTGGTGCAGAGCCGCATGGACTTGGCTGAGGACACCGACCGCAGACCCGTGCAGGTACATGGCCACCTGATCATGGCCAGCATCCGGTCGGGCATCATGCTCATTGATATGCGCAGGGCATTGGAGCGCGTCACCTACGAGCGTCTGATACGCAGCCTGGCCCTGAACGAGCCGCCCGCACAGCAGCAGCTCTTCCCGGTGCAGTTCGAACTGAGGCCATCTGATGCGGCCCTGCTCAATATCCTCATGGACGATATCCGTGTCTTAGGCATCGATATCAGCAGCCTGGGGCAGGGCAGCTTTGCAGTGAACGGCATAGCGGCCCACATTCCCGAGGCCGATGTGGTGCAAGTGGTCTCCGAGATGTTGGCCGACCACGCTGAGACCAACGGAAATACGGGTAATCAGACCCGCGAGAAACTGGCACGCGCCATGGCCCTGCGGGCAGCGCAGCGCAGTGTGCGGCCCATGGCCACATCCGAGCTTCAGGGACTGATAGACGAACTGTTCGGGTGCGACATGCCTTACAGCACCCCAAGTGGCCGACCCACGCTCATCACCATCGGGCTCGATGAGTTGGGCAGGAGGTTCCAATGATCACCAGAAAAAAGAAGCCACCGCGGTTCATAGGAACAACGGGGGCATTTCCTTTAGTGATTCCACGGAATCTTACCAGTGGCACTCTACATGCCACTACGATACAGGAGCAGTTCGCTGGGCGGCCTTGGACATTTCCCGTTGCAAAACCGGGGTAAGGGAGCGTGCGCGAGCCTACAGGAAGCGTTCCGTAGAGTGAGGTCTTCCGAACGGCCCGGAACGCGCGGAAGCGACCGTCCCCGAGTTTCGCAGGGAAATGTCCACAAGCCTTGATTTTTTGATCCTTTTGTATCAAGACAAAAGGATGAAAAGGGATACTCCCACATGAGCACAAAGAGAACTGGTACAATTGCGGGGAATCACTTTTCCTTTTGGTCTGAAGCCATCAGATCCGCACCGTGTTCACATTCCAACTTATCCCGAAAGAGAGTCGGAACTCATCGAGCGGAAGGGTCTCGCCCCACTCCACAGGATGCTCGGCATGCACGTAGCGCAGCTGACCCATGAAGTGGACATACTTCCACACATAGAGGTTGAATCCTAAGGTGGCCGATATGGCCGGGGCGGGTTTGATGTTGCTTTGGGTCACCCAGGTATCAATCAGGTCAGTATCGGGCCTGCGCATCTGGATGATGGCGATGCCCGGCTGCAGGCCGATGTACGGGTCGAACCTCCTGTAGGGCCGGTGGTAGCTGAACCCGAAGAACACGTTGTGGTTGTGCATCAGTCGGCCATCGCCCTGGGTGTCTATGAAGTAGTACGCATCGCTCTCGAGTGCAACGCGCCTGCTCATGTAGTACGACAGGATGCCGTGGAGGTAGATATTGGTCTTGCCCTCGTGCAGGTCCCAACCGGGGGCAATGGTCAGGTTGCCCTTCATCAGGCCGAAACGCACCTGAGTGTTCGGGTCATAGTTTCTCTGCGCCACTGCTGCCACCGGCAACAGTATGGCAATGAACAGTATTCTTACCATAGGTCAGCGAGTTTGTAGTTGAGACTGAGGGTGAAGAGTAAGTGTCCTTCGAGGCTTGAGCCACCATGTTCGTGTATCTCAAAAACGCCTTCGTGTTCGTGCGCCTCCACATGCTCTCCAAGGTGGAACATGTACTGCGCCTTTACGGTGAGGTCAAACTGCTCGGTTATGTTGAAATGGTTGCCAATGCCGCACTGTATGGCCGCACTCCACCGTTCGGCACGGTAGTCGGGGTCGCTGTTCTTGGCCACATAGCTGTAGTCGAAGCAGTGTCCCATTACGATGTACGGTTTCATGAACCGCCTGTAGCTCGGGTCCTTGAACGGATAGAACATCACGCTCCAACCTATGTGGGCATCCTGCCTGTGGCCCATGGTGCCGATGCGCGAGGTGAGATAGTCAGCGAACCATTCGGTGTTGAGCCGGTCATGAAACTGCAAGCGGTACTGCCCGCCCACGCCCGTACCCACCTCCTGCCAATTGCCGTGGTTGAAAGTGCTCACCGTTGTGCGCATGCCCAACGAGAAGAGCCCTGCATGGGTCTTCTTGATCTTGAGCGGTCTGTCCTGTGCGTGGGCATTGAGGCCCAACAGCAGCATCGGTAAAATGATCCGGATGTGTCTCATGGCTCTCTTGATTTGATCCGATAACTGCGACCATTTCGGATTATTGTGCTGCGAACAAAATTTTTCCGGACCGGTTACTTGCCACTGATGGCTGTTTGCTCCGAACTACCTGATACCGATGGCTTTGGGGTACTTTTCACACAAAATGTGAAAAACTATACCTTAAAAGCCTTGCTGAAGGGGGCTACGATCGGGAAAAATTGCCGTTATTGAGACCTCGAAAAACCAACCGCTCTCCTTGTCGGGAGCCGCAGATACAATGAGCAGGAACATACGCAACAAGACCCTGAAGGACGGGTTTTACATGGAAGTTAGGAATTCAGCTTCTGACCAGCCAGTGGTCATATTCCGCGAGACTGAGGACGAGATAGCCACCGCCCGTCTGCAGTACGAGCGTATCAAGACCATCAACATGCTGGGCCGTGTGAAGAACGGCAAGTTTGTGAAGTGATAGGCCGTTAGAAGGCCCTTCGCCACAAGTCAGTCTTTTACTATTCTGTGCGTGGCTGTGCCTTGCTGACCAGTCAACTGGAGCAGGTATACCCCGTTTGGAAGGTCGGTGATGTCCATTTCGGACGAGGCAGTGGCGCATGTGCGTACCAGTCGTCCATGTACATCAATGATCTTTACTGCGGTACCTGAAGGCAGTTGTGGCAGCCGCAGCGAACCCCGCACCGGGTTGGGCCAAACCGGGATCTGACTGACCCCCGCATCATCTGTTCCCACCAATGTGCCGAACTCGCAGTTGTTGTAGGTGGCAATGGCCGATGATGTATCAATAACGATCAGCTCATCACCGGCCTGATAGGGGGTATAGGTGAAATAGACGAGCATCATCTCGTCAAAAGTGGACAGTCCTGCATTCACGGTCTGAGGCGGGTTGTTCGGATTGCTCAGGTTTGAGGTTGTGTTATCAAACACGCTCCGCGAGTGCAGCACACTTCCCTCAGGGATCCTGATTGGCTGACGGAATGAATAGAAACCCTGCCAATTAAAATCCCAGTCGGGAATATTGATAAATGGCACTGTGTCCCCGTTCGGTGCAGTGGCCCATGCCTTTATACTCTTGCCCAGCAGGTGCATGTGTGCACATACCTCCAACATGGTCAGATCTACCCCAATGGGCAGATCGGCTGTGAATTCAGTTAACTGATCAGGGGGAATCACGAGCGGTCCTTCATTGAGCCCTTCATGATTCAGTACAGGACTTATGTACAGTTGCCTCAGAGGTTCGGTGGTGTACTTAATGTTCACCTTGGTCTGATCTACCTGCCCGTTGGCACTAACAGGGTAATGGATCTGAATGACCACATCGGCCCCGGCCGGCAGTAGAAATCCCATGCCGGGCGGATAGTGGCGGGCCGACTGTCCCGGCACCCAGCCACTGATGAACTGCGCCTGATCGCTGCCGGTACCCCAGAAACTGGTATAGCCCGGACCGGGGTCTTGCGCATCGAGGGTAGCCGGTATGCCCGAACCGTCATGAAAGACCTGCACATGATGCACAGCTGCCGTATTGCCCGGCACCACTTCTATGTCAGTCACATACACATCCTCTGTAAGCCCTGTAGGTATGGCAAAGGCACGGTACATATCTGTGGCCGTGGTACTTACCGTGTAGGCGGGTATGGTCAGCGTCAGATCGGCATCAGGAATCTCATCCTCAATGATATAGACCGGGGCCGATGGCGCGATGCCGGGTTCGCCCATGGGCCTTCCCCCATCGACCCAAGCGGTCAGGATATCCTTTTCCTGATCCGTCAGGAAGCGTTCGAAGGCAAGGTGATGGTAGTCGCGGTCAGGTGGCCATGGTGGCATGCGGCCAGATGCAATGGCACTCACCAGCCCACTCGACACCACATTGGCATCTTGATACGTCAGCAGCGGAAACGGTGCTATGCCGCCCGTGTGGTGGCACGATGTGCAGTGGGTGTAGAGAATGCAGGCCACATCGGCCGCCCAAGTGGGCTGGTACTGCTGTGCCAATGCCGCAGAAGTGGCAGTTGAAAGAAACAGATAAGCGAGCAGTCCCCGTTTCACTGGCGGAACAGGTCAATTCCGCATCACTCTCAGCAATCGCACCCCATCAGGGTCAGTTGCACGCAGCAGATAAGGCCCTGGGGCAAGTTCTGTCAGGTCAATGGTTGTCCTTTCTCCCACCTGTGCAGTGCTGAAAAGAAGGCGCCCATCGGCCGAGATCACCTCAAAGACCGAGCGGCCTTTGGCATCGCCAATGACGGTGAGGATACCATCGGTCGGATTGGGCTGCACCTGAAAACTCTGAACGTCCTGGTCTTCGCCAACCCCCACATTGGTGAGGTAATAGCAGTCGGCCCACGTCTCACGCACGGTCGATGTGTCGATGACGATGTTCTCATCGCCAGGGAAATAGAGTGTGTAGGTGAAGTACACCAGCATCATCTCCTCCGTTGTGCTCTCGCCCCCGAAAACCCATGCGGGCGGATTATTCGGATTAGAGAAATTGGCGGTGGTGTTGTCATAAACGCTGATTCCCCTGATGGTGGAACCGGCCGGGATCTTCAACGGTTGCCTGAAATCATAGAACCCCTGCCAATGGAAATCCCAATCGGGGATGTTGATCAGCCTGATGGTGTCGCCCTGCGGGGTGTTGGCCCATGCCTTTACTGATTTTCCGATCAGATGCATGTGCGGTGCAACGTCCAGCACTGTGATGTTGACATTGTTCGGTACCTGATAATCGGAAGTGAATGTGGTGACCTGATCAGGTGGTAGGGCCAGTATCCCTTCATTCAGGTCAGCATGGTTCAATGGGGAGGCAATGAACAGCTCACGTACGAATCCGCCCGAGGTGTATTTGATGTTGATCTTGGTCTGATCGTTCATTCCGTTGGCCGAGGCGGGATAATGGATCTGCATGACAATGGACGAACCGGCCAGCAGTTTGACTCCCATTCCCGTTGGGTAATGTTTCGTTCGTTGACCAGGCACCCACGCACCGATCAGTTTCGAATCGTTGCTTCCTGTGCCACCGAAGCTCAGATAGCCCGGCAGCGGGTCGGCCGCATCGAGCTGAACAGGTACATCAGATGTATCGGAGTACACCAGCACGTGGTGCACGGCCTCCCTATTACCGGGTACCACCTCCAGATCGGTGATGTACACATCTTCAGTAAGGTTCGAACTGATCACGAAGCAACGGTAGAGGTCGGTGCCGGTGGTGGTGATAGAATACTGGGGCATGGTGACCACTAGGTCAGGGTCGGTGATGTCCTCCGGGTTTGTATAGGTCGGCATGGGCGGGGCAAGGCCCGGGTCGCCCTGCGGGGTGCCCCCATTGGCCCAGGCGGTTATGATGTCCTTTTCCTGTTGGGTCAGATAACGCTCGTGCGCAAATTGTCGGTAACCACGGTCGGGCGGCCAAGGAGGCATGGCCCCGCTGTTCACCGCATTCATCACCCCGAACGATGCCACCATGGCATCCTGATAGGTCATGAGCGAAAAAGGTGCGATGCCGCCATCGTGGTGGCAGGTGGTGCAGTTGCTGTAGAGTATGCAGGCCACATTCTCGCTCCAGGTGGGCACAGGGGTCTGAGCCTTGGTCTGGGTTGCGCCAAGCAGGAGCAGTACAGGTAGGATGTTTCTCATGGAGTGATGGATGGGAATTCAGCGGCCATGGACGGCCAAACGGAGCACAAGTTTAATCAGTGCGAGAGAATTTCTGTTTGGCCCGGGCCATGTTGCGTTGCAGCATGTCGGTGCGCATGGCCCCATTGAGAGCAACTGAGCCGATGATGACCGCTGTGCCGGCATAGAAACCCGCATGGAGCTCCTGATGTTCACCGAACAGCCATGCGGCCACGATCATGGTATAGATGGGTTCGAGGTTGATGGACAGATTCATGAGAAAAGGCGAGACATGGCGAAGGGCCCTGTACGACATCTGCATAGGGAGCACCGTGCAGAATGCACTCAGCACGAACAGCCATAGCACATCATGCGCATCGGGGACAGGGAAAGTGCTGACCTCGGTAAGGAAAGGGGTGAGGATACTCACAGCCACAAATCCTGCGGTTATCTCAATGAACAGCAGCACCTCGGGCCGATGCCTTTCGAGCAGCACCTTGTTGAATATGGTGAACAGGCCGCTCAGGGCCGCGCTGATAAGGCCTACCGCGATGCCCGTGGCCTGATTGCCCTGAAATTTGAACATGAGCCCTATACCTGCCATGGCGCTCAGGCCAAGTATGAGTTCGGAAGGGCGGGTGCGGGTGCGGAAAATGAACGGGGCCGCCACCGCAGTAAAGAGCGCAGTGGAGGCAAGGCAGCTGGCCGCCACACTGGCATTAGACAGTTTGATGCTGCCATAGAACGTGAGCCAGTGCAGCGCAATGACCACCCCAACACCTGATATGCGCAAAAGGTCGGCCCTGTCAGGCCATTGAACAGGCCCACGGATGCGGGCGAGCATGAACAGCATGGGCACGGTGATGAGCATGCGCCACCACACGAGGGGAAGCGCATCGAGCGTGATCACCCGGCCCAGAATGCCGGTGAAACCCCACAGCACAATGGCCGCGTGCATGAGCAGGTGGGCCCTGCGCAGCTCCGGTTCCACTTTTTGGGTGAAAAGAACAGAATCAGTTTATGCTGACCAGCTCCACATCAAAGATCAGGTCGGTGTTGGGCGCTATGATGCCGCCCGCACCCTGTTCTCCGTAGGCCAGCTTTGAAGGAATAAGCAGTCGGGCCTTTTCGCCCACCTTGAGCAGTTGGATGCCTTCGTCCCAACCTTTGATGACGCGGCCCTGACCAAGCGGGAAACCGATGGGCTCGCCCCGCTGCACCGAGCTGTCGAACACCTTGCCATCTTTGAGATAACCGGTGTAATGCACCTTCACATTGGCACCGCTGCGGGCCTGTGGGCCCTCTGTACGGTGCACCATGATGTAGCGCAGTCCGCTCGGTGTGCTCAGGGTGTCGAGTCCAGCGGTGGCGAAGGGCACAGGCTTGACGGTTTTCTTCACCCCCATCAGTTTCACATCAAACACAAGGGTGCTCTTACCCGGAATGCCGGGTCGGCCGTGCTCACCGTAACCGAGCGCGTGCGGTATGACAAGCGTGGCCGAATCGCCAACATGTAGCTTGCCTATCCCCTCATCCCAACCCTTTATCACCATGCCTTTGCCCAAGGTGAACTCGAACGGGTTGCTGCGCTTGTAGGAGTTGTCAAACTCCTCACCGTTGCTCAGCAGCCGTCCGGCATAGTGCACCTGCACCTTGTCTCCATCGGCCGGTTGCTCGCCTGTTCCCTTCTTCCAGATCACATACTTCAGGCCGCTCGGGGTGGCCACGGTATCAATCTTGGCGGTTGCAGGGGCAGCACCGTCCTTGTTGCATTTGGCAGATAGCAGCACAGCGGCTGCGCTCAGTAACATGAGTGTCCTTGTCATGGTCTTGTTAAGGATGGTCAACGAACAGAGGTTATCTCGATATCATATATCACAACGGCCCTTCGCGGTATGCAATCGCCATCGCCCGGTAGGCCGTGCGCGAGGTGCGAAGGTAGGACAAGGCGGGCGCGGTCGCCCTGCCGCATCAGCAGCACAGCTTCCTCCAGTCCGCTCTCCACCCCTCCCTTTCCCACCGTAAAGGTCTTAGGGCCTTTTTGGGCCGATGTATAACAGACCTTCCCCGTTATCAGGCTGGTCTCATAGGCAAGCGTCACCACTTTTCCGGTCTCCACCCTGGGGCCTTCGCCCTTCCTGTAAATGGAGTAGCGCAGCCCTGTGCCTGTGCTGTCCATGTTCCATTGTTTGCGGGTCAGCAGGTGTCGGATGTCCTCGCGTTCGCTGTCGGTCAGTATGCGGTTGGCACCTATCAGGTCCTCTTTCAGGGCCACAGGGTCAGGTACGGGCTGCGGCCCGGGACCGGTATCGCAGCTCCAGATGCCGAACAGCATCAGCATCATGGCGAGGGGCCGTGTCATGGAATGGCCAATTGGGCGGCATACTGCGGCAGCAGGGCCCTGAACCGTGCAACGGTGGTCTCAAGGCCCTCGGTGCTGTGACCGCCTGCCGCATTGCGGTGGCCGCCCCCGTTGAAGTGGGCACGGGCCAGCGCATTCACATCAAAGCTGCCCTGACTGCGGAACGAGATCTTGACGCGGTCCCTGTCCTCGCTGAAGAAGGCCGCGAACCTGATGCCCGTTATCCCCAATGGATAATTGACCGTGCCTTCGGTGTCGCCCGGTTCAAAATGGAACCGTTCCTTCTCCTCCAGCGAAAGGCTGATGTAGGCCGCATGGAATTCGGGCAGAACCACCATCCTGTCGTCAAGGCAATAGCCCAACAGGCGCAACTTGTGCTCGCTGCTGCTGCTGTGCACCTGCTCATATACGGCCGAATGATCGACACCCAGTTCCAACAGCCCTGCCACTATGCGGTGCGTCTGTGCTGTGACACTCGGGAAGCGGAACGACCCGCTATCGGTCAAAATGCCGCAGTACAGGCACATGCCAGCGTCCGGACCTGGAAGTCGGTGCCCCAGGTCGGTAACAAGTCGGTAGATCAGCTCGGAGGTGGAGCACGCAGCAGTGTCGTGATACATCAGGTCAACGCAGGGCTCCGGCTCGGGATGGTGGTCCACCATCACCTTCACACCCTTGTAACCGATGATGAACTTCTCCAGCAGATAGGCCCGCGAAGGGGCGTTGAAATCAAGGATGAAGAGAACATCGGTCTCAGCGAGCCGCGACTCGGCCAGCTTCTGGTCATTCTCGTGAATGAGCACATGGTCTGTTCCGGGCATCCATTTCAGAAACCGTGGATAATCGGTGGGCATCACCACCACCGCATTGTGCCCCTGCGCCACAAGGAAGTGGTACAGCCCGAGCGATGAGCCAATGGCATCGCCATCGGGCTGCCTGTGTGAGATGATCCCGATGCGTCTTGGCGAGGCCAACAGTTCGCGCAGGGCGGGCAATCCGCTGATGTCCAATGTGGTGTGCTTGAGGTTTAACTTATTCAGGCCAAGATTTGGGCCCGTTCGGGTACGGGCCGAAGTTAGCCCCACGGGGTATGCCTGTACCAAAATGAACGGCTGCACTTTGTGAAGCAGTATCAACAACTACTTTAACCGCCCTAAAACAACACAACGTATGAGCGCAACAAGTCAGGAAACGGGGCACCCCAAGGGGCTGTACCTCCTCTTCTTCACCGAGATGTGGGAACGCTTCAGCTACTACGGCATGCGGGCCATCTTCATCCTGTTCATGACCAAGGCCTTGTTCATGGGCAATGCCGAGGCATCGAACATCTATGGCAGCTTCACGGGGCTGGTGTACCTCACCCCGCTGCTGGGCGGCTACATCAGCGACCGTTTCTGGGGCAACAGGCGCAGCATCCTTGTTGGCGGCATATTGATGGCCATCGGACAGTTCCTGCTGTTCTTCAGCGGCAGCATGGTCACCGAGGGGGTGCAGAGTGCTGCGGCCATCAGCGCCATGTGGGGCGGACTGACGTTGCTCATCATCGGTAACGGGTTCTTCAAACCCAACATCAGCACCATGGTGGGCCAGTTGTACCCGGCCAACGACAGGCGCATCGATGGCGCCTTCACCATCTTCTACATGGGCATCAACCTCGGGGCATTGTTCAGCCCGTTGGTGTGCGGTGGCCTGGGCGATACGGGCAATATCCTCGATTTCAAGTACGGATTCCTGGCGGCAGGCATTGGCATGGTCATCAGCACCATATCCTTTGAACTCCTAAAGAACAAGTACCTCGTTTCGGCCAGTGGCGAACACATCGGCATGCCCAAGCAGAAGATGGACATCAAGACCATGGCGGTAATCCTCGGCTCAGTGGGTCTCATGTTCTTTCTGTTGAATTTCAAGACATGGTTCAATGTTGACCTTGACCTGATCAGCTACCTGATATATGGTGCCATGGTGGTGATGCCCATTGTCATCTTTAGCGACAAGAGCCTGACCCACGAGGAGAAGCAGCGCATCTCGGTCATCTTCATCCTGGCCTTCTTCGTCATCTTCTTTTGGGCGTGTTTCGAGCAGGCGGGGGCATCGCTCACACTCTTTGCCGATCAGCAGACCGACCGCAACATAGGTGGGTGGGAGATGCCGGCATCCTTTTTCCAATCGGTGAATCCGGCCCTAATCATCGGTCTGGCCCCGCTGTTCAGCATGTTATGGATATGGATGGGCAAGCGTGGCATAGAGCCATCCTCGCCTTTGAAAATGGCCATCGGTCTTGGCCTGCTCACCATCGGATATCTCGTTATCGCCTTTGGCGTTTATGGTGTGGACAGCAGCACCAAGATCAGCATGTGGTGGCTCCTTACCCTGTACGCCCTGCACACCATGGGCGAACTGTGCCTCTCGCCCATCGGGCTGAGCATGGTGAGCAAGCTGGCCCCGCTGCGCCTCTCCTCCCTGCTCATGGGCACGTGGTTCCTGGCCAATGCAGCCGCCAACAAGTTCGCAGGCACCTTGAGCGCACTCATCCCCCCCGGGGCCGGTGAGGGCGCTGCCGAAGGGGCCGAGGCCGTGGTCTATCCCGTTTTCATGGGCATGACCATCGATAGCCTCTTCACCTTCTTCCTGGTGTTCATAGCCCTTAGCGGTGGCGCGGCCGTGCTGCTGGTGGGCCTGCACAGGTGGCTGCAGGGCCGCATGCACGGGGTGAACTGATTGGCGAGTGCCGATTGCCTATTGATGATTGAGAAGAGCCGGGCCACAGTGGTCCGGCTTTTCTTATTTTGGTTTTCTCATTCCGCCCATGGCAAACTGTCATAGACCGAAAAATCAGACCAATGCTCCATATCAGCTATTTCGATGGTATTGACCCGAACAAGGCCAGCCGTTTCATGCAGTTCTGCACCGCGGCCATCCATCAGCACCGGCCCGATGGGCTCTACATCCACTTCGCCTCGGGCGGTGGCGATGTCGATTCGGGGTTTGTGCTCTACAACTACCTCACCTCCTTGCAGGGCCAGATGCCCGTGGTGATGCACAACACAGGCACGGTCGACAGCATAGCCAACGTGGTCTTTCTCGGTGCCCGAGAGCGGTATGCAGCGCCCAACGCCTCGTTTCTCTTCCATGGCGTGAGCATGAATTTCAACGGTGCGCAGAACGGCACCATGCTGCGCGAGGCCCTCAGCCGCATGGAGGGCATGGAGCAGCGCATAGCGGCCACCATCATGCAGCACACCGCCCTCAGCCTGCCCGAACTGCGCCAGCTTTTTGCACAGGGCCAGAGCAAGAATGTCGATTTTGCGTTGGAGAAAGGCGTTATCCAGGCCGTGCGCAACCCCACCATCCCCGTAGGCGCCACCCACCTCGTGTTCGGTGCGTGAGGCGCATTCACTCAACCGACCCCCTTCGGTCCGCTTGGGCCGGGTGCTCCGGTTAGGTACCGCCTGAGTGGGGCTGTGGTACGCTCGAGGGGGTGGGAGGATTGGGGGATTTGATGATGGACCGATTTGGGGATGAGCAGATGAGGGGATCAGGTTGTCAGGGGGGTCAGGTTGTCATGTTAATGGAAGAATTCCCGCTCTGCGCAGTAGGAGATACAGAGGCATTCGGATATTTCACAATCGCTCTGTAGGAGTTACAGAGGCATTCGGATATTTCACAACCGCTCTGTAGGACTTACAGAGGCATTCGGATATTTCACAATCGCGCTGTAGGAGTTACAGAGGCATTCGGATATTTCACAATCGCTCTGTATGAGTTACAGAGCCAGTCGGGTTTTTCCATTCCACGCTGTAAGAGTTACAGAGGCGAATGTGTTTTTCCACTCCACGCTGTAAGAGTTATAGAGGCGAATATGTTTTTCCATTCAACGCTGTAAGAGTTACAGAGGCGAATATGTTTTTCCATTCAACGCTGTAAGAGTTACAGAGGCGAGTATGTTTTTCCATTCCACGCTGTAAGAGTTACAGAGGCGAGTATGTTTTTCCATTCCACGCTGTAAGAGTTACAGAGGCGAATATGTTTTTCCACTTCACGTTGTAAGAGTTACAGAGGCGAATATGTTTTTCCATTCAACGCTGTAAGAGTTGCAGAGACGAAAATGTTTTTCCATTCCACCCTGAAGCAGTCATATAGGAGAATGCATATATGCGATTTACAATGTGTCAATTACATCGTAAAAACAGCTTGTAATCCCACGCTCACTTGATCCCGCCCCCTCAAGTGTTCCTTAGAATCACTTGGGCGGTCTTAAAGCAAAGCGGTCTGTAACCGCAGGCAAAAGGAAATGCAGAGTCCCTTTCTGGTCCCCTGACCTGCTGACAACCTGATCTGCTGTAACCTGTAACCTGTTTCCTGTAACCTGTGCCCTGTGCCCCTCCCGCATCACGCTCCATACCTACGGGCACGCGGCTAAAGAAACTCACCGCTCCAAACGGCTGCGGGTGTTTCTTTGTCGGCAGCCAAAGCCACAGCCGCATGAGCACCACCACCGCCAAGCACCCTTCGGGCCTTCCCTTCCTGTTCTTCACCGAGATGTGGGAACGCTTCGGGTACTACCTGATGATCGGTATCTTCCAACTGTACCTCACCGACAGCATCAGCACGGGCGGCATGGGCATGGACCGCAAGGATGCGGCCGACATCTACGGCACGTTCATAGCCCTTGTCTTTCTCACCCCGTTCCTCGGGGGCCTTCTGGCCGACAGGGTGCTGGGCTACAGCAGGAGCATCTTTCTGGGCGGTGCGTTGATGGGCCTGGGCTACATGGGGCTGGCCATTCCGGGCACCACCATGTTCTACATATCGCTGACGCTCATCATCATCGGCAACGGGTTTTTCAAGCCCAACATCAGCACGCTGCTGGGCAATCTGTACAATGACGAGGACAAGAGACCGCTGAAGGACTCGGGCTACAACATATTCTACATGGGCATCAACATAGGGGCGTGCGTGTGCAACCTCTTTGCGGCATACATGCGCAACCGCTACGGTTGGGGCCATGCCTTTGCCACGGCCGGGGTGGGCATGTTCATTGGGCTGGTGGTGTATTACATCGGGCTGAGGCACTACCGCCATGCCGATGTGAAGAAACCCGCCCAGGCCGAGGACATGAGCCTGATGCGGGTGTTCACCACCGTGTTTCTGCCCGCTATTGCAGTGGGCGTGGGCGGATGGCTGCTTCCGGGCAATGTATTTGGCAGCGACAGCACCGATGCGTTCATCTTCGCCACCATTCCGGTCATCATATTCTACGGCAGCCTGCTGGTGCGGGCCAGTGTGGAGGATAAGAAACCCATTGCCGCCCTGCTGGCCATTTTTGCCGTGAGCATCATGTTCTGGGCGGTGTTCAAACAGAACGGAACGGCCCTCACCACTTGGGCGCAGTACTATACCGATAGGGAGATGCCTGCGGTGATCCAGCCCACGGCCGAATCGCTCTACCTGGCCGAGAAGAAGGTGTATGCCCTCGACAGTGTGGTGGCCTACAACGATGCCTTCAAACCCATCAAGGTGGACGGTGTGGAGCAGAAGGAGCTGGGCTACCCGGTCTATTTCAAGAACATGGACCCCTCGCTGGCCCCGCCCGAGGGCACCACGGTGTATCTCTTCAACACCGAGCTGTTCCAGAGCATCAATCCCTTTTGGGTGATACTGCTCACGCCTGTGGTGGTGGCCTTTTTCGCCTTCCTCAAGAAGCGGGGCCGCGAGCCCGGCACGGCCACAAAGATTGCCTTCGGTCTGTTGATATCGGCCCTTTCCACCCTGGTGATGGTGGCCGCGGTATATGTGTGCAGCAACGGGCAGGTGAAGGCATCGCCCATGTGGGTCATTGCGTGCTATGGGGTGATCACGGTGGGCGAGCTGTTCCTTAGCCCCATGGGCCTGTCGCTGGTATCGAAAGTGAGCCCGCCCCGCCTCACCGCCCTGATGATGGGCGGCTGGTTCCTGAGCACGAGCATCGGCAACAAGCTATCCGGAATACTGGCCACCATGTGGGACAGCTATGCCCACAAGTCCAACTTCTTTCTGGTCAATTTCGGCCTGCTCATGGCCGCCACGCTCATCATGTTCCTCATGCTAAGGTGGTTGAACAGGACGGTGAGCGGGAAGTGAGTGGTCTGTGTACATTTGAATCACTGAATCAGAGCCATGCAGACGTTTTCATTTCAGATACCGGACGAGGGTGACCGCGAATTCGTATTGAGTTTGCTTAACAAATTGGGCATCAGACTTATCGAGCAAGAGAATCAGCCGCAGGCGAAAACCATCAAAGGCACTTTTTATCAGAATGCCAAAAGGCACATTGCCAAATCGGGCAATGGTGCTTCACCGAGCCTCTCGTCAGACATAGATATGATACTCTATGGCAAATGATGCAAGGGCCTTTGTGATCGATAGCAGTGTTTTTGTGGCATTCTATCACGCTGACGATAGTAGCCACGCAAAGTCCAAGAGGCAGCTCAAAGCCATTGAGAGCGCATCGATTCTGGTGCACTGCTATGTGGTGCAGGAGGTCAGTACCGTGCTCACCTACAAATTGGGTAAGGAGATAGGCGATGCATTTCTGATTGACATCACCCAATCATCAAACATCAGATTGATCAATCCGATGCTTAGCGATGAGATTGATTTTTTCAGGACGCTCAATGAGCGGATCTCATTCACCGACTCCTCATTGATCTTAGCCGCGAAACACTTTGATGCCGAACTTCTGACTTTCGACAAACAGATGCAGTCTGTTTGGGAAAAACACAAGTGACCAAGTCCCGTAGGTTCAAGGTTTCCCTAACTCAAAACGCAACTATCACCCATGACCCTCGACCAGATCCGCAACTTTGAAGGGAAGTTTCCCAAACAGCTTTGGTACCTCTTCACCATCGAGATGTGGGAGCGGTTCTGCTTCTACGGCATGCGCGGCATGCTCACAGTGTTCATGGTATCGCAGCTCGGGTTGGACGACCCCACGGCCAACTTGCAGTACGGGGCCATTCAGGCGTTCGTGTATGCGTTCACCTTTATTGGTGGTGTGTTTGCCGATAAGATCCTCGGTTTCCGCAAGTCGCTGTTCTGGGGCGCGCTGCTCATGATAGCAGGCGGGCTGGTGATAGCCGTTTCACCCAAGGAGCTTTTCTACATCGGCATCTGCTTCTCTATCATCGGCACAGGGTTCTTCAAGCCCAACATCAGCACCATGGTGGGCCAGCTGTACCATGAGAATGACAGCAGGCGCGATGCAGGCTTCGGCCTCTTTTATGCGGGCATCAACCTAGGGGCATTCCTGGGCGGTCTGCTCATGGTGTATGTGGGCAAGTACCACAGTTGGAGCATCGCCTTCGGGCTGGTAGGCGTGGTGATGTCCATCAGCCTCATCATTTTCCTGCTCACCCAGAAGACCTTGGGTCCCATCGGTCTGTCGCCATTGAGCACCGACCTGCCCATCTCGAAGAAAAGGCTGTACGAGGGTGCCACCTACCTCGGGTCGCTGTTGGCCATTCCGGCCATTCTGGTACTGGTCACCACACCCGCCTACACCGACTATTTCATGTACACCATCGGGCCGCTCACCTTGGTCTGGTTGGCTTTCGAGATGCGGAACTTCAGCGCCACAGAGAACAAGAAGTTGCTCGCAGCCATGGTGTTCATCCTGTTCTCGGTGCTGTTCTGGGCCTTCTTTGAGCAGAGCGGTGGCTCGCTGGCCCTGTTTGCCCTGAATAACCTGCACCACAGCCTGCTGGGCCTCAATATCGACCCCAATGTGGTGAACAACTCCAGCAACTCGCTCTTTGTCATCGCCTTCAGTCCGCTGCTTGGCATCCTTTGGGTGTGGCTCAGTGGCAAGAAACTGGAACCTGGTTCGGTGGTGAAGTTCGGGCTTGGGTTCCTCTTCCTCGGGGCATCGTTCTACATCCTTAAATCAACCATCCTGTTTGCCGATGCAGAGGGCATGACCTCGTTGGACATGTTCACCCTGGCATACTTCGTCATGACATTCGGTGAGCTGTGCCTGTCGCCCATCGGTCTATCCTTGATGACCAAACTCTCGCCCCAGCGCATCCAGGGCCTGATGATGGGCATGTGGTTCCTGGCCAGTGCCTACGGGCAATATGTGGCCGGACTGCTAGGGGCGGGCATGAGCGTGGCGGGCGATGAGGCCACCAACATGATGAAATTGCAGAGCTATACCGATGGCTACGGCCAGCTCGGGCTGTATGCCGTGGTGTGCGGAGTGTTACTCATTGGCCTGGCCCCGGTGGTCAAAAAACTGATGGGCGGGGTGCATTGAACGAAATTGTTCAACTTTAATCGGCAATGGCGTACGGTCTAATGGCGGTGTATCGATATTAGCGCGGTGAAAAAGGCTCGGTCATGGCAGCGATGAAGGCATTCAATCTTGAGGCCACCAAGGAGACCCCTTTGGTGATAATGGACACAGACAGCAGTCGGTTCGAGGTGAGCGGCAGGTCGTTCCCACTCAACGCAAAGGGCTTCTATGCCCCTGTGCTGGAGTGGCTCGATGAGTACGCCAAAAGCCCGAACCCGCGCACAGTGTTCATGTTCAAACTGGAATATTTCAACACCCCATCGAGCAAGAGCATCAGCGACATCATGAAGCGGCTTAAGCTGATGAAGGATGCCGGGCACGAGGTGGCCATTGAATGGTACTACGAAGAGGACGACATCGACATCCTTGACCTTGGCCACGTGTTCTCGCGCACTGTGGGCATGGAATTCGATTTCAAAGAGTACAACTGACCGTTTCCGGTCTATGAAAAGAAAGCCCCGAGGAGACATCCCCGGGGCTTTCTTTTTAGCGGAACATATCCGACATGAGGCCTATCGGCCCGCCATATCGCGGAAATACTGATGGAACAGCGGCAGGGTCTGAATGCCTTTGAAGTAGTTGAACACCCCGTAATGCTCGTTGGGCGAATGGATGGCATCGCTATCGAGCCCGAAACCGAGCAATACCGAGCGGATGCCCAGCTGCTTCTCGAACATGGCCGGGATGGGGATGCTGCCACCTGACCGGGTGGGGATGGGTTTCTTGCCAAAGGTCTCTTCCATGGCCTTTGAGGCCGCGTGGTAAGCCACAAAATCGGTAGGGGTGACGTAGGGAGGCCCACCGTGGTGCGGGCTGACCTTCAGTTTCACGCTCTTTGGGGCGATGCTGCGCAGATGGTCCTCCACCATGCGCATCACCTTATTGGTGTCCTGATGCGGCACCAGCCGGAACGATATCTTGGCGTAGGCCTTGGACGGCAGGACGGTCTTGGCGCCCTCGCCTGTGTAACCGCCCCAGATGCCATTGATGTCGAAGGTGGGGCGTATGGTGGCGCGCTCAAGGCTGCTGTATCCCTTCTCGCCCTGTACATCGGCAATGTCGAGGTCGCGCTTGTACTCATCCAGGTCGAATGGGGCCTTGGCCATCTCGGCCCGTTCGTCCATGCTCACTTCCTGTACATCATCGTAGTAATTGGGGATGGTGATGCGCCCGTTCTCATCGTGCAGCGAGGCGAGCATTCTGCACAGCACATTGATCGGGTTGGCCACCGCGCCCCCATACACTCCGCTGTGCAGGTCGCGGTTAGGGCCTGTCACCTCCACCTCGAGGTAGCTCAGGCCGCGCAGGCCCACATTGATGCTCGGCACATCGTTGGCTATGATGCTGGTGTCCGATATCAGCACCACATCGGCCTTCAGGCGGTCCTTGTTGGCCTCCACCCATGGTTCAAGATTGGCCGAACCTACTTCTTCCTCTCCCTCTATCATGAACTTGATGTTGCACGGCAGGCCACTTGTGCGCATCATGATCTCGGCCGCCTTTACGTGCATGAACATCTGTCCCTTGTCATCGCACGAGCCGCGGGCGTAAATCTTTCCGTCTTTGATCACTGGTTCAAACGGGGGCGAATCCCAAAGATTGAGCGGGTCGGCAGGCTGCACATCGTAGTGGCCGTATACCAGCACCGTGGGAAGCTTGGGGTCAACTATCTTTTGGGCAAATACCACGGGATGGCCGGGCGTTGGGCATATCTCCACCGCATCGAGCCCGATGGAGCGCATGCCCTCGGCCAGCGCCTCGGCTGTGCGCCTCACATCACCGGCATACTTCGGGTCAGCACTAACACTTGGAATGCGCAGCAGGTCAAGCAGTTCGTTCAGGAAGCGGTCGCGGTTCGCCTCAATGTATCGGTCTATGGTCTGTAGGTCCATGGTAGGATTGAATGTGTGGCAAACGTACGCGGAGCAGGGCTTTTTCTCAAGGCAACATTCCAAATTGAAATCGCTCTTTTAAGGTCTTATCTAAGTCGAATCGATCTTTCCCTGACAGGCAAACGTATGGTTCCAAAGCACAGAACCAGATACCCTTGGCACCTCTGTTCATTTAGCCCTGAATAACAACGGCCCCTGCCTCGACCACCTTTTGCCCCCGTATATCTTTGCCGCCCCTATTTTTTCAAGCATAGCAACATGTTCAAGCAAGAGACCATCCGCGATATGTTCGACACCGGCCACATGGACCGCACCGTTACGGTACGTGGTTGGGTGCGCACACGCAGGGGCAATGCATACGTGAGTTTTGTGAATGTGAACGATGGCAGCACCATCAACAACATGCAGTGCGTGTTTGACCTGAGCCGTTTCAGCGAGGAACAGTTACGGGGCATCGATACCGGTGCTGCTGTGAGCATCACCGGCAGATTGGTGGCAAGTCAGGGTGCCGGACAACAGGTAGAGGTTCAGGCCACCGATTTCACACTGCACGGTGGGGCCGACCCTGAGAGCTATCCCATTCAACCAAAAAAACACAGTCTTGAGTTCCTGCGCGAAAAGGGGCATCTGCGGGTGCGCACCAGCACCTTCAGCGCAGTGTACCGCATCAGGCACACGCTCACCTTTGCCATTCACGACTATTTCAACCGCCACGGGTTCTTCAACGTGCACTCGCCCATCATCACCGGCAGCGATGCCGAGGGCGCAGGCGAGATGTTTCACGTCACCACCCTTAACATGGACCGCCCGCCCCGCAATGAAGACGGCACCATCAATTTTAAGGAGGACTTCTTTGGCAAAGAGACGAACCTGACCGTTTCGGGCCAGTTGGAGGCCGAGCTGGCCGCCCTTGCCCTGGGCAAGGTTTACACCTTCGGGCCCACATTCAGGGCCGAGAACAGCAACACCTCGCGCCACCTGGCCGAGTTCTGGATGATAGAGCCCGAAGTGGCCTTCACAGACATCAACGGCAACATGGACCTGGCCGAGGATTTCCTGAAGAACGTGATCCGCTACGTGATGGAGCACTGCCACGATGACCTCAGGTTTCTGAGTCAGCGTCTGGTAGAAGAGGAGAAGAGCAAGCCACAGGACCAGCGCAGCCCCATGGAGCTGATAGAAAAGCTGCGTTTTGTGGTGGAGAACGACTTTGAGCGCCTCACCTACACCGAAGCGGTGAAGATCCTGCGCGATTCAAAACCGAACCAGAAGAAGCAGTTCGAATATCCGGTCAACGATTGGGGCATCGACCTACAGAGCGAGCATGAGCGGTACCTGGTGGAGAAGCATTTCAAGAAACCGGTGATCCTGACCGGCTATCCGGCCAAGATCAAGGCCTTCTATATGCGGCTCAATGAGGGCTGCGAACCGGGCCGCGAGACGGTGGCCGCCATGGACATCCTGTTCCCTGGCATAGGCGAGATCGTGGGCGGTTCGCAGCGCGAGGAACGCTACGAAGTGCTGTTGGACAAGGTGAAACAGTTTCACATACCCGAAGAAAGTGTGTGGTGGTATCTCGAGACACGCAAGTTCGGCACCGTGCCCCACGCTGGCTTCGGGCTGGGCTTTGAGCGGTTGATGATGTTCCTCACCGGCATGGGCAACGTGCGCGATGTGATACCGTTTCCCCGCACCCCAAAGAACTGCGAGTTCTGATCCTTGTGCATGTAGGGTCGGCTGCCCGCCTCAGGTATTTACCATCTCAACCGACCTGTTCTTCGTCATAGCGCAACCACACTGCGTTGACGCGCAACCACTCTGCGTTGACGCGGAACCATTCTGCGTTGACGCGGAACCATTCTGCGTTGACGCGGAACCATTCTGCGTTGACGCGGAACCACACTGCGTTGACGCGGAACCACATTGCGTTGACGCGGAACCATTCTGCGTTGACGCGGAACCACACTGCGTTGACGCGGAACCACACTTCGTTGACGCGGAACCATTCTGCGTTGACGCGGAACCGCTCTGCGTTGACGCGGAACCGCTCTGAGCTGACGCGGAACCACTCTGCGGTGACAGATTATCTATCCACGGTGCCGACCATAGGTTCTTCCTAAGAACTGAAGATGATGGTCGGTCAATATCCCATTACCATCAGAACACCCAAGGCAGCACGGCCTTTCTCTCTTTCGGATAGTCGGGGAAGGTGCGCTGGTACCACTGATGGTGGTTGCGGGCGCGGGGTACCAGGTTGGCAAAGGTCCAGATGGCGAAACTGAGGGCCGGCAGGTTCCAGGCCATGAGGGCGAACCCGGCCCATTCAATGATCTCACCGAACAGGTTGGGCGATGAGATGTACCGGAACAGGAAACCCTTTGGGATCTGATAGCCCGTTTCGCCCGGCCTGCGCAGGGCGATGAGCATGGCATCGGCCTTTAGGTTGATGGCCATTCCGCCCACAAAGAGCATGGCACCCACCAGGAAGTGCGTGCTGGAGAGCCAGGCCGCAGCGTAGGAGGTGGGGTCGGCCAAGTGGCTCAGATAGTAGCCGTTGAGGCCGGCATTTATCAGATTGAAAAGGATGGCGTTGAGGGCAATGACAAGCGGCATCCGCTTCTCTGTAGGCCTTATGCGCAACGGATAAATGATGGTGCGGTTGATGTAGTGCCCGATCCAGAAAAGGAACAGCACCCACGTGTACGATCCGGGTGTGCGGGTGCCGAAAAGCAGGAAATACGCCATGATGACCAGCGAGGGCAGCTCCATGACGAACCACCCCAACCGGTTGTCGATGGTGGGCCCCCACGTGTGGGTGGTGTGGCGCCCAAAAGGGGCCGTGACGAAGAACATGGCCACATGGACTATGGCCGCCAAGGCCATCCAGGCCAGCACGATGCCGTTGAAGGTATTTATCTCCATTTCAATCAGCTATATCCTTTGAATTGACCCACGCAATGAAGTCGCTGAGGCTCTCGTGCAATGTGCGCGGTGCATGGTCAAGTTCCAAGCGGGCCTTTGCATGGTCCATGTGCGGATGTCCCTCGCGCAGGGCCACCAGGGCCTCGTAGGTGAGCGGATTGTCCTTGCCCGACAGCCTGCCATAGGCCCAGGCCAGTGGCACTGCGCCTGATAGCAGCCAGAACGGGGCCACCACCGGCCGTGCATCGTGCCTGCGTAGGGCCCGCACCTGGCGCACAAGCTCGCGCACGGTGCAGTACTGGCCCGATAGCAGATACACCTCGGCATTCTTGCCCAGCTCCATGGCCCGCACAATGGCCTCGGCCACATCGCGCACGTCCACCAGGTTGTAGCCTCCAGGAGGCACCACCGGCAGCGGTCGTCTGTACATGCGGAGAATGGCGCTGCCCATCTCAGAGGGTTTGAAATCGAACGGGCCCACCACCGCGCTGGGCCGCACCACCACCACTTCTATCGGGTGCCGCTGGGCGCCACGTAGCATCAGCTGCTCGCCCTCGGCCTTCGAGCGGTCGTAAGCGAAATCCTTCGACCCCTTGTATGGTCTTGACTCGTTGTATGGGGCATGGTGCGGCAGATCGTGCACGGCATGCACACTGCTTATGTGCACCACCCTGCGCACCCCCGCCCGCACGGCAGCATCCAGCACATTCTGCGCGCCAATCACATTGGTGCGGTGCACAGCCCCGCCCTGACCACCCGAAATGCTAAGGGCCCCCGCGCAGTTGATCACTTGATGGCAACCGCTGAACAGCCGGTCCAGATCGGACGTTTCGGTCACATCGCCCTGAACGGTTTCCAGACTCAGGCCCTCAAGGGCGCGCCTGTCGCTGCGGTACTGGGCCCGCACATGGTAGCCCTGGGCCAGCAACGTGCGACATACCACATTGCCTATGTGCCCGCTGGCACCGGTGACTGCAACGGTCTCGCCCTTACCCATGATTCAGCGGGCGAAAGTCCGGTTTTCATCACAGCTCCGATGAATCGTTCAGCTCCGGAAAATCAATCCGCACCCTTTCGGGGCTTCTTACAGATACGCCTTATCTGCGTGCTGTTTCTTGTATTTCTTCTCCTCGCTCCGTTTCACAAAGCCTATCAGGAACTTCTTGAATCCGGGCACATCCTTCATCTTAGGGTTCGAACCCTTCTTCTTGAACCGGTCGAAATAATACTTGGTGGCCAGCACAGCGAAGGCCGCACAGGTATTGTGGTCCAGCGCATCGCTCAGGTTGTTCAGCTTCACTGCGGTTGCGCCCAGTTCCGTCATTTTCGCATAGGCCACCTCCGAGTTCTGGTAATTCACCTCGCGGTCGCCTTTGCAATAGCATAGCTGCACAGGGGCGGTGGGTTTCCAGTCGGTCAGGTTGTTCTCGCGCAGGCGTTTCTTGAATGCGAAATCGGGGTCGTTCATGTACGCGTCCACATACTGCTGTTTCACCACATCCTTCGGGATCTTGGGCAGGTGGCGGTCCAGTTCATCGAGTGTGCGGTGGTCATTCTGCTCAAAATAGGCGGGGAAGAGCGTATCGAACGGGGCGCGGAATATCTCGTACGGGTCCTTGATGTCGAGCACCTTGTAGGCCTCCTGATACGACAGTAGGAGGTAGGGCAGATAGAAGGGCCGCGGATACTCCTCAAACATGTACCGCTCCTGCGCCCCGGTCATATCGTATGCCCCGCTCATAGGCGATGATGCCGTGACCTGAAACCTCGGGTCGTTCAGTTCCTGCAGGTACTTGTGGGCCGCAAAGCTGGAGTGCCCGCCCTGCGAATAGCCGGTGAGGAACAGCTGGCCGTTGTGCTTCTTGCCCAGTTTCTTGTTCAACTCATCCACCGCATACAGCATATAGATGAATGACTGGGCCTCGCTCCATGCGTGCTGATACAGGTGCCGCCCTTCGCCCTTGCCTATGCCGTGATAGTCAGGATACATGGCCGCATAGCCATCGGTGGCAAAGGCCATGCAGATGAACATCTGGGCGTTGCGGTCAGTGATCTCGCGGTTGCGCTCTATCTGTGTGCCGTGGCCGTACATCACGTAGGGCACAGGCTCATCGGTCTTGGGCACATAATAGATACCCGATGCCTTGCGCATGGTGCCATCTATCCACGGCACCATGTAGATGATCTCGTACACATCCATGCCGTAGCGCGTGCCGAGGGCTATGCCGGGTACCTTTTTCTCCTTCCAAAGCCGTTTCACATCTTGGGCAGAGTACGACTTGACACTCTCATGGCTCACCAGATAAGGTCCGGAATAGCCATTCATGGGCGCAGATGCCCAGACAGCGTCAAGGGTCAGAAATGCCGAAAGGCAGAAAAGAAGGGTCACGCGCATTCTCAGGTGGATATTGGAATGCAAAGATTAAGATGTGGCAGCCACCCCGACAAATGCCGTGTTGTATCCCCTTCTTGGTTGAAGCATTTCGTAACCACCTCGTTCTCAATAGACGGCATTCGCGTGCCGCGCAACTGCCGAATTTTGCGGCCGATGGTTGCAGGCGGGCTACCTTTCGGGTCGCCAAAATCAGCTACCATGGCACTCCAACAAGGGCTGCACCTACGTCTCCAACAGAAGCTGTCGCCACAGCAGATCCAGCTCATGAAGCTGCTCCAGATTCCTACCGTGGCCCTCGAGGAGCGGATAAAAGAAGAACTGGAGGTTAACCCTGCACTGGAAGAGGGCGACACGGCCGAAGACGAGATCCAGGAATTTGACCAGCCCGAGGATCAGCCTGAGAGCGATGATAGCGCGTCAGACGACAGCCTCGATGCCGATGTGAACCCTGATGAGGCCGCAGAGCATGAGATGAAAGAGCAGGACGATTTCGACATCGCTGAATACATGGACGATGACGAAATACCCGATTACAAGCTCTACGCCAACAACACCAGCCCTGATGAGGAGGAGCGCGAATCACCCCTGGCCTCGGGCATCACATTCCGCGAGAGCCTCATTGAGCAGTTGGGCCTACGCGACATTGACGACCGCACCCGCAACATAGCCGAATACATCATAGGCAATCTGGACGATGATGGCTACCTGAGGCGCGATCTGCTCTCCATTTCAGATGACCTGGCATTCAAGCTCAATATCATGGCCGAGGTGCCTGAGCTGATTGAGGTGCTACGCATCGTGCAGGAACTCGACCCGGCCGGGGTCGGTGCCCGCGACCTGCAGGAATGCCTTCTGCTTCAACTCAGGCGCAGGAGTCGGACACCTTCTGTGCGCACGGCCGAGCGCATCCTCACCAAACTTATGGATGAGTTCAGCAAGAAGCACTACGAGCGCATCATGCAGCGGCTCGGCATCGGTCAGCCCGAGCTGAAAGCAGCCATGGCCGAGATCCTGCACCTTAACCCCCGTCCGGGCAACAGCACCGTGGAGAGCGACCGAACCGTGCAGACCGTGGTGCCCGATTTCTTTGTCAGCAACACAGATGGCAAGCTCGAACTCACCCTCAACGGACGCAATTCGCCCAGTCTCCGTGTTAGCCAGCAGTACCGCGACATGCTCAAGGAATACAGCAGCAACCGACACCATCTGGGCCGCCAACAGAAAGATGCGGTGATGTTCGTTAAGGAGAAACTCGATGGGGCCAAGTGGTTCATCGATGCCATCAAGCAAAGGCAGGTCACACTGCTTACGTGCATGGATGCCATCATGGAGTATCAGAAAGAGTATTTCCTAACGGGCGATGAGGCTAAGCTGAAGCCTATGATACTTAAGGACATTGCGGATATTGTCGGAATGGACATCAGCACCATTTCGCGCATGGCCAACAGCAAGTACGTGCAGACCCAGTTCGGCACCATGTCGCTCAAATTCTTCTTCTCCGAAAGTCTCAGCACCGACAGTGGCGAGGAAGTGAGCAGCCGCGAGGTGAAGAAGATACTGGAAGAGGCTATAGGGGCCGAGGACAAGCACAACCCGTTGCCCGATGAACAACTGGCCGAGATTCTCAATGAGAAAGGCTACAACATTGCTCGCAGGACCATAGCCAAATACCGCGAACAACTGGGGCTGCCTGTGGCCAGGATGCGGAAGGAACTCTGAACTTTTGATGCCATCAGGTAAAGGACGTTATTGAGGGATTGGCAGCCAATCTCTGATGAGAAAATCCTGCCAATAGGATGGACCACAATTCAGATTGATGAGATAGGGTTCCATTTCCCTGAACAGCACCCTGGTCGTCAGTTCGGTTGTTGATGGTCTGAATTCGACATTAGGACTGTGTTTCACTTAGGTTGATTCACTCCTTCTACGCCCACGATATGCGCAATGGCCTGTGGATATGTTGTGCAAATGGGCGTTTGGCCCCCTATGGGCGTGGATAAGTTTGGCCGTCCCTTGCGCAAGGGAGTGGCCGAGGTATGAGGTTCCTTAGATCGAATGAACGTAGTGCACTGAGCGACCGCGAACTCGTGGTGCGCTACCGCTATTCGTACGACAACCAGTACATAGGCGAGCTGTTTCAGCGCTACTCGCACCTGGTGTTCGGTGTGTGCCTCAACCATCTGGGTAGCGAGGAACGCGCCAAGGATGCCGTGATGGAGGTATTTGAAAAGGTGCTACTTGAACTGCGCAAGCACGATGTGGAATATTTCAAGACATGGCTCTACAGCGTGGCGCGCAACCATTGCCTGATGGGCATTCGCAAAGACACGGCCGTGGCCCCGCACCGCGAGCAGTACGAGCGTGAGGGCAGGCGCATTGTGGAAACCGACCTCGAACTGCACCTCAATGGCGAAAATGCCGAAGAGACCGATAAGAGGCTGGAGGCTGCCATCGGGCGTCTCAAGGTGGAGCAGCGTACCTGCATACGCATGTTCTATTTCGATAAGAAGACCTACGAACAGATAGCCCAAGAGACCGGATACACCGTGAAGGAGGTGAAGAGCTACCTGCAGAACGGCAAGCGCAACCTTGGCAACTGGATGAGAAAGAATGGCTGAGCAACGCGATATGACCGACCCACAGGGCCGGAAGAGGCCGATGCTCGACCAGCACGGCAACCTGACCGTAGAGGCCATACGCTTGTACGCAGCCGGTGCACTTGGTGCTGCCGATGTGGAGGCCATGGATCAGGTGCTTGCCAATGATCCCTTTGCGGCCGAGGCCTTGGCCGGTCTTAAGGGCATGGCGTCCGACAGGTTCAATACCAACATGCGCGAGGTGGACGACCTGCTTGTAGAGCGGCTCGGTGTGGAGCCAGATGCCAAATTGGAGGAGGACAGCCCGTGGTTGCGCATGGCCGCCACGTTGCTTATTCTGATGGGGATAGGAGGGGTCACATGGCTCGGGGTCCAGTACCTGCCGCGCCTGAAACCTGATGTGCATGACATGGGAATGGCCGCTGAGAAAAGGTCTGTGCCGGCTTCGAGACCCGAACCAGCGGCACCACCCACCACCACCCGGCCGAGTTTTGATGTGAAGGGTATTCAACCTGCCCCCGCTGCCACTGACTTGCAACCTGTGCAAGAGAGCATGGCTGTGACCGAGGATGTACAGACCGCAACTGCTCAATCTGATCCCGCACAAGGCGTTTCCAATACGCGAAAAAAGGCTGAGGAGATAGTGAAATCGCTCAATATGGATGCGCCAGCAAAGATTCCGGCCCGCGAACCGCAGGTGCAGGCTGCTGCACCTGCCGAGCGTCCATTTGCACCCAGGCAGCAGGCAGTGCAGCCCACCACAGGTGCTGTGGCAGAGGACGAGCACAAAGCTGTGCAGTCAGAGGAGAGGGTGGGGGCATCACGAAAAAAAGAAAAAGATGCCGTGGCACAGAGCGCACCCATTGCAGCCAAGCGCAACAGTGCGGTGGCCGAGATGGTGAATCAGGCACCAATGTCTGATGAGGACCGCAGCCGCATACCCATGTTCAACGAGGTGCAGCAGCCACCCAAGTTTCCGGGCGGTGACCTTGAGATGTACCGGTATATAGAGTCGAACCGCGGATTCCAGAACACCACAGGTGATGGTGGCAATGTGTATGTGTCGTTTGTGATAGATGCTAGTGGCAAAGTGAGCGATGTGCAACTGTCGCGGGGCATAAGGCCCGAACTTGATCAGGATGCCCTGCGTCTTGTGCGCACCATGCCGCGTTGGGAACCTGCCAGAGACAATGGGGCCAACACCCCTGTACGCAAGACGGTGATGATCAAGTACCGTTGATCAGATACGATCTGCGAGGGAATTAAAGGCTCTGGATTTATTGCGGTAAGATGGAGGAACTTCAGTTCTGCCAGCTCCGCTGGAATGTGAGGAGTAATCTCCATTGAGCCATCCATTTGGTGACTTTTGCGAGTAGCTGAACGGTTCAGTGCGTCATTGCCAGCGCAGTAGAATCGACCTACATTTGCCCTATCACCCCTTACAACATGTTCCGTTCCCTTACCATTGCCCTGCTGCTGCCCGCTGTGGTTGTGGCCCAGACCGATCAGGCCCCGCATACGGCCCATACGCGCAATGCTCTTGACCCGTCATTGGCACCGTTCTACCACGGTGTTGCCAGTGGCGACCCATTGTCCGATGCAGTGATCATCTGGACACGCCTTACCCTCGATGACCCACAGGGCACAGAGACTGTCAATTGGCGCATGGCCACCGATACGCTGTTTGCCAACGTTGTGGCCAGCGGCACCACCCAGACCGATGCCAGCTGCGACTGGACCGTGAAAGTGGATGTGACAGGCCTTCAGTCAGGCACATGGTATTACTACGATTTCAGCCATGGCACGGCACATAGCCTCATAGGCCGTACATGCACCGCACCGACCGACCCGACACACCTGCGCTTTGCTGTTGTATCTTGTTCGAGCTACGAGAATGGCTACTTCAACACCTACAGCGACCTGGCCACCCGAAATGATTTTGATGCAGTGCTGCACCTTGGCGATTACATCTACGAATACGCCACCGATGGCTTCAGTTCATCCATTGAGGGCCGCACAGAACAACCCGAAAACGAGATACTTACGCTGAGCGATTACCGCACAAGATATTCGCACTACAGGCTCGATGATGATCTAAGGGCCGTACATCAGCAGTATCCATTTGTGAATATCTGGGATGACCATGAGACTGCAAACAACTCGTGGAACGGAGGTGCTGAGAACCATACCGAAGGAACTGAAGGAGCTTGGACAGATAGAAAGGCTGCCGGTATTCAGGCCAACGAGGAATGGTTGCCTGTGCGCAAACCCGACCCGAACGACCCGGAGAGGATATACCGTAAGCTGCCCTATGGCACCCTTGCCGACCTGATTCTGCTCGACACCCGTCTCTACGCCCGCGAGGAGCAGGGCAGCGGTGCCGATGAGACCCGATCGTTACTCGGCTATCCGCAGCGACATTGGCTGTATGACAACCTGAGCACGAGCACTGCCACATGGAAGGTGATCGGCCAACAGGTGATGGTGGCACCATTGCAGGTTTTCGGCATTGTGGTGAACAATGACCAATGGGATGGCTATCCTGCCGAGCGCGACAGCCTGTTCGGGCACTTGGCAACCAATAATATTGACAATGCAGTAGTACTGACAGGCGACATCCACACCGCGTGGGCCAACGACCTGCCATTGGCCGGATATGACGGGGCCACAGGTGCGAACTCGGCAGGGGTCGAGTTCGTTACGACCAGTGTCACATCGCCTGGGCTGCCGCTCAGTTTCGGCCTGCAGATCATACAGGCGGCCAATCCGCATATCAAGTATGCCAACCTTTCTTCGCACGGATTCCTGATGCTGGACCTCACCCCCGAGCGTGCCCAAAGCGATTATTACAATCTTTCTGATATCCTCACAGTAGATCATACCACCGCTTGGGAACAGGGCTGGTACACCTTGCAGGGCGAGAATCACCTTGTTCAGGCCACTGAGGCCGCCACTGGCTCGGGGTATCCTCCGCTGGCTCCTGTGCCACATACGGTTGGTGTAGAAGAGCTTCAGGCCGCTCCGCTTGTTGTGGGCGTGGCACCCAATCCTTTTGTTGACCGCTTCATGGTCCAGTTCGGATTGGCCAAGGCCGATGATGTGAATTTCAGTTTGCTCGATGCATCGGGCCGCGAGGTGCATAAGGCGCGTCTGGGCACTGTGCAGGCCGGTGTGCAATATCTGTCGGTCGATGGTTCAACATTGGCCCCGGGCATGTACACTGTTGTGCTGCAAGGCCAGTGGGGACGGAGTTCTCATCGTGTTATCAGGTCGAGGTAACCTTTGGCGGTCAACCTGCGTCTAACGGCATCGACCAACGACCATTTCCCTTTCATCCTCTCGGTCAAAATCCATCCGTCCTGCCCTCCATGGTGACCATAGCCGAACGGATTCCCATTGTTGCGACAGATACAGTGCTGTTTGAGCACGAGGGCGCGGTGGACAAAGAGATGCTGTTGGACTCATTGCCCACCATTGAACAGGTGCTTGAAAGTAGGGGAGTGGCAAGGCAGAAACGCAGAAAGATCATCAGTATAGCCATTGAGGCACTGCAGAATCTGCAGTTGCATGGTACCGAGGCCGGATATGTGGGGCGCGATGGTCAACCTGTTTTCATCGTAAGTGAAAATGCTCATGAACTGAGCGTGATAACCTGCAATGCCATAAAGGCAAGCCAGGCCTATTACCTTAAGGATAAATTACTGAAGATCAATAGCCTTACCGAAGACGAGATCAGGTATCTCTACTCAGTGATCATGCGGCAGACCGTGGTGAAATTCTCACCTAAAGGAGGTGCAGGTCTGGGGTTGGTGGATATGAAGAAGAAATCTGGTAACAACCTCAGTTACGATTTCCGCGATCTGACCCCCGACCTTTCTTATTTCTGCCTGAGGGTGAGTGTGCCTCGCAAGGACGAGGAGTGACATTCATTTCAAGGAATAACTTTTTGATCTGAGTTTTTCTGAATCTTTTCATTCAGAAGAAAAGAACATAATTGTCAGCATATTGGTCGTTCCAGAGAAACCCGATGTTGCTGTCACAACCTCAGATTTCTCATCTCAGAGGTAAGTCCCATTACCAACACAGCATCGCCCGCTCTCAGGGGTGTGTCATCTGTAATCCTGCTCAGCACTGCCACTTCGCAGTGTTTGCCCGTGTGCAAAGCTGTGCCCTCGGGGCGTAGCACGGCTACGACCTGTAGTCTTCCTATCTGCTTGCGCAGGGCCCCCACATTACCGTAGCTTGACCCGTTTGGCAGGGCCACCTCGCAGATGGAGTGCGCACCTTCTGACCAGAAGGACCGCGATACACTGGGCAAATCAATCATGGCTGCAAGCCTCAGAGCCGATTCCTGCTCGGGCCTCAGGACCAGATCGACCCCGATGCTCTGGAGCACGGTGTTATGGATCTCAGTTATGGCCCGACATAGCAAGCGTTTAGCGCCTAGCTGCCTTGCCAATGCAGCAATGATGACACTGGCACCCACATCCTCTCCGATGGATACGATGACCGCTTCGGCCTCTTTCACCGGCAAGGACTGCAGGGCTGCGGGATCGGCTGCATCTATGCAGATGGCGTGCGTCACTTGGTCCTTTATAGCTTCAACCTTGCTCATGGTGCGGTCCACGGCCATCACTTCATTGCCTTGCACCGTAAGTTCACTGGCCAATGTTGAACCGAAATTGCCTAGGCCTATTACAATGTACATGCTCATGTCTCAGGTTATCATGATGTTCTCTTGCGGATAGCGGTAGCGCTGGTTGCGTAGGTCAGGAATGAGCCCAGCAATGACGGTGAAAGCACCCACGCGCCCTAGGAACATGAGCGTAATCACCACAAGTTTGCCACCTGATGACAGGGTAGGGGTGAGGCCCAATGTGAGGCCCACTGTTGCGAATGCCGAGATGCACTCGAACACCAGAGTGCCCAGGTCGCGACTTTCCTCTGTGATGGAGAGAATGAGCACACCGGTGCCGATAAAGACCACCGACAGCGTGACCACTGCAAAAGCACGCCTTACGTTGGCCGATGGTAGCTCGCGCCCGAAAAGTTCGATGCGTTGCTTGTCCTTGCCTAGGCTGACAATGTTGCTCATGGCCAAGGCGAAAGTGGTGGTTTTGATACCGCCAGCAGTTGATGCAGGCGAACCACCCACCCACATCAGGAAGTACATGACCACCACACTACCTGCTGTGGCCTCGGTGAGTTGCACAGAGTTGAACCCTGCTGTACGCGGACTTACAGACATGAAAAAGGCCGAAACCCAATGTTGTGTCACGTCCATATTCATAAAAAGGCCATTGCCTTCAAGCATATAAAACATCACCGTACCGAAAATGAGCAGGAAAACGGTGGTGGCCAGTACAATACGCGTCTGCATGTTGATGATGCGGGCATGATGCACCACCGGCACCCCTTTTATCAGCCACCTGAAGCGCGACCTTGCCACCATGCCAAAAAGTGTGGCGTAGTTGAACAGGATGGGGAATCCTATGCCACCGATGATGATCAGGCCGCTGATGCTCAGCAGGAACGGTGCGTTGAGGCTAAGGGCCGGGTGGGCAAGGCCAGGCGATAGGGTGCTGAAACCCGCATTGCAGAAGGCCGAGATGGCATGGAACACACTGAACCATATCCGCTGACCCAGATCAGTTGCCACATCCTGCCCCACGCTGAGGTAGATAAATACTGCACCGATGGCCTCAATGATAAATGTGACCAGCACCACGTTGCGCAGAAGTGTCATGGCCTCTGTCAGGCCGTCACCCGCTATCATCTCACGCACTAGCAGTCGATGCTTCAATCCTGACCCACCTGTGAAAAAAGCCCCGAGGAAGCTCGTCAGCGTCATGATACCAAGTCCGCCAATCTGAATAAGCATGAGCAAGACCAGCTTTCCCGTATGGGTGAAGGTGAATTCAACATCGACCGTGCTCAGGCCCGTGACGCAGATAGCGCTTGTTGAGATAAAAAGCGCATCGACCACGCTGATGCTGCCATAGGTGCAATTGGGTAATAGCAGCAGACCGGTGCCAACAAGAATCATTACAGCGAAACTGATGGTGAACAGCAGCGCGGGTTCAATACCCGCCTCACTTAAGATGGAACTGCCTTGAGAAAGGCGCACCAGCCCAGTGATGAGTAACATAAGGTGGGGCCACCAACGCAGCACAACATCGGGCAGCAGGCCACCTAACAAAAGGTGTGCACCCAACAGGCCAATAAGGATCACTTGCCCGCGCAGACTCACTTTGTCATGACCTGACCCACCATGATATAACAGGCTTCCGGCCAGCCGCAGCATCTTGGATATGAGCAATAGCACAGCCATGGTGAATAACAGGCTTCCAATGGTGGCTGCGGCATAGGCCGATTTCGGGAAACCGAAGTCGTACACCGATATACCTGCGGAAAGCAGCAACAGTAAGGTGTTCAGACGGTCCCAAGTCAGCAACCATGCCCCAATATGCTGTCTGAGACGGCCTATTAGATAGCGGGTCCTTCGGAGAGTAAGAAAGGGCATGGTCCTATCCCTTATCGGGGCAGCGAAGGTCGTTCAATACAATAATCCGATATGAATCAACCCTTCTTCTCCAAGAGGTTTATTTTCCATCCCATCAACCCGAAAAGCGCACTCATCAAAGGGCTGATAAGATTGAAGAAAGCATATGGCAGGTAAGTGCCCGTGGCCACCCCGAGAATGCCTGCGTGGTAAGCCCCGCAGGTGTTCCATGGCACCAGGGCGCTGGTCACGGTGCCGCTGTCCTCAAGGCATCGGCTCAGATTTTCGGGTGCAAGGCCGCGGTCGCGGTACACTTTGGCGAACATGCGGCCAGGTACCACTATGGCGAGGTACTGGTCGCTGGCGGTGATGTTGAACACAATGCAACTGGCCACTGTGCTCGCTATAAGTGACCCTGTGCTCTGCGCATAGCGGATAATGCGCGCAGTGATGGCCTCCAACATGCCCGATGCCTCCATGATGCCACCAAATGTCATGGCACAGAGAATGAGCCAAATGGTATCGAGCATCCCTTTCATCCCACCGGAGGTGAGCAGCTCATTTACAGTGGAATTGCTTGTCTTAATGGCTGTTTCAGTGGTCATGGCATCTATAACGGCCATGTAGGCACCACGGGCCGATACCGGTCCATCGGCCAATTGCGCAATGGCCGCAGGTTGGAAAGCCACGGCCGCCATTCCACCAAGAAGCGCACCAAGGAAAAGCGCGGGCACGGCAGGAACCTTGCGCACTATCATGCCAATCACCGCCAACGGGACAACGAACAGCCATGGCGTAATGTTGAATGTGGCTGCGATGGCCTGACGCAGATCCTCGATCTCTGCGGTGCTGCCCTCGCTGCCCTGTGTCAGGCCCAGCAGAAGGAACATTAAAAGTGCAATGCTGATGCTTGGTACGGTTGTCCACATCATGTGACGGATGTGGGTGACCAGATCGGTGCCGGCCATGGCTGGCGCCAGATTGGTAGTGTCGCTCAAGGGCGACATCTTATCTCCGAAATACGCTCCGCTGATAATGGCACCGGCCACCATGCCTTCGTCCACACCCAGTGCCTTGCCGATGCCGAACAGCGCAATACCCACCGTGGCCACTGTGCTCCATGAACTACCTGTGGCCAGACTCACGATGCAGCATACGATGCACGATGCGAATAGGAACACACCAGGGGTCATGAAACCTAGACCGTAGTAAATCATTGCAGGCACTATGCCGCTCAGCATCCAGGCACCGCTTAGGGCTCCTATCAGCAATAGGATGATCAAGGCGGGCAAAGCACTACTTATGCTTGCCACGGCCCCCTCAAAAAGCCGTTCCCAGTTGCCGCCATGAAACAAAGACACCATGGCGGCCACAGCTGCAGCGCACAACAGGGCCATCTGATTAGCCCCGCCAAGGCTACCATCACCATAAAGCAGCACATTGAGTACCAGCAACCCGATAAGGGCCACCAATGGAATCAGGCTCGCCCACAACGGAGGCAAAGAATGTTGGTGATGAGTGTCGCTCATGAATGATCAATCGGTTAATCGGGCATCAAACATAAGAGTGTGACGAGTTCAAGGAGTGTTTTTCAGGCAGAGGCCCGTGAGAATCATATCCTACAGGCAGTCACTTCTGCCATGTGAGAACGGGCACAGGATTCGAGTGCATTCCGAGGGATTCTTATTCAACCCTAGATTGATGCTATCGCTCTTTTATGCTGAAAGCAAATGGGTCAGCATCAGCTAGAAGGTTGATTAAAACTGTTTTTACCCGTACCGACTCCAGATCAATTGGTCCCTCTCCTTCATGGAAACTGCCGCTCGGTCGCATTTGAATTTGGCTGTATTGACCATGTTCAATCCAGCGTTTCTACCAAAGGCATGCTTTTGGTCGAATTAAGAACGTCCTCTTGCACGGATGGCACAACGAGTACTTCATAATCACTACCATTGCATTGATTTTTAATTTCAATCTGATGAAAAGACTCTTTACAGCCAGTGCCTTAGTTCTGGCCGCAACAGCTAACGCCCAATGGGTCGGAAATGGCAATGACCTGAGCAATACTAATCTTGGCAATGTGGGCATTGGTACGGCAACCCCTGCGGCCAAGCTCGATGTGGTCGGCAGCTTGAATCTGAGCGCGGGCAATGGAATCAGCATAGGCGGCACAAGGCTGATCCACAACACGGGCACACAGAACCTGTTCCTGGGTCAGGAGGCGGGCAACGGCATCACCACCGGCATCCGCAACTTGTTCATCGGCCACCAGAGCGGCATGGCCACCACCGATGGCAGCACCAACGCCTTCATAGGCTATCAGACAGGCCGTTTCAACCTGAGCGGGCAGGACAACATCTTCTTCGGCAACAGGTCGGGCTACCAGAACACCACGGGCAGCAAGAACAACTACATAGGCTACCAGGCCGGGCTCAACAGCACCACGGGCGAGAGCAACAGCTACTTCGGCTACCAGGCGGGCATGAACGCCACCACGGG
>JBIKWM010000079.1:0-2826 GCA_044356305.1 Flavobacteriales bacterium | reverse complement strand
AGAACATCAATCCGAGGCATGGAAACTTCGCGGTGAACTCCGCCTGGATCGTGGCGAGCTTCTTCTGCCCCGTGACCGAGATCTCCTTGGATCCTGCTCCGGCGCCGGTCACGGTCGGCGAGGGAGGCTCGTGCACGGGGGCCGCCGTACGGAATCCGAGCGTCGCGAGCCGCGCCTCGTTGGGCGCATTGGCGCCGGTGGCATCGAGCACCTGGACAAGGAATCCGGTGGCGGCGCGTACGGTGGACTCGGCTTGGTCCACCGTCATGTCGGCGGAGAGCGAGATCGTCCCGGTGACCTCGACTGCGCCGTCTGAGCGGGACGCCGCGAGCGTCGCGCCGTCATCGGCGGTCTGCCCGCGGCTGAAGCCTTGGTGCACCTTCAGGCGGATGCCATACGATTCGAGCATGGCTTGCTTGAAGTTCCTGACCAGCATCTTGCCGTGGATCCTGAGCATTGCCTGTCCTCGGGTTGCCTTCCCCCCCTCGCCCGGGACAAGTATATTGCAGGCGCGGGGCCCGAGGGGCTTCCATTCCTGACATGCGTGCCTCCGGGATCCGGTGGCACTGAACAATACATGGAGCACGAGTCGTCATGAAGGTCCACGGAAAGATGCTGGTGAAGAACTTCAAGGCCGCATTCAAGGACGAGTTCGGCGTCGGCATCAACGTCCACAACGGCTTCAGCACCGGCAGCTACGCGGAAGACGGCGCCACGCTGGCTTCCATCCGCAGCGACAAGGCGGCCGGCGCGTCGGGCGAGCTGGAACTGCACGGAAACATGAGCGTCAGCACCGCCGAGGGCGCAATCAAGGATGCGCTCGGATTCAAGGTCCAGATCCTCGACAAGTCGGGAAAGAATGCCGACAACGGCGCGCGCCTCAGCTCCCTCAAGTGATCTTTCGACCCTGCATGGCGGGAGACCCCGTCCCGCCATGCAGGCCCCCTTGCTCTCAAGGACTTTCCGATGGCGATCAGCAGGAAGCACGTGACCGCGATTGCCCGTGTGTGCGTCGCGCTCAGTTACGTTGACGGAGACGTCGACTCGGTCGAGCTTGCCGCGTTCGAGCTGGTCGGGAGCGACCTTGGGCTCTCGCGAATCGAGGTCGCCGACGAGATCGCGGCCGCGGTGAAGCACGTCCACTCGCACCGGGCGGACGTGGATGGGGTGATCGCGGCCGAGTGCGGAAAGCTCCCGAAGGCGCTGCACCCGAGTCTCTTTGAGGCGGCGGCCCACATGGTGCTGGCGGACGGCAAGCTCACGGACGCGGAGTGCCTGCGACTGGCTGCGCTGCGTGCGTTCCTGGGAGTCCCCGAAGCGGTCTCGCTCGCGGTTGTCGCCGCGGTCGCGCATGCCGAGCCCACGCTGAAGGTGCAGATCACCAAGGCGGCGGCGGGCTGAGGCTGACCGCCCCCTTCCACGGCATCGAAATGCCCCCGGCGAATCTCGGCTCCCTTGCTCGTCCCGAAGGTGCGGTGCCAGGTACCACGGCGCTCGAGTCCTCGCGTGCGGCGCTCGAGGGGCTTATTCGCCTCAGGGACGCCATCCGGCTCCAGCGCTCCGAGCTCGCCGTCCTCCGGAAGACGAAGCCGGGCAAGCGGAACGAACTCGAGCGGTTGCGCGCCATCGCGTCGGGCCCCGTACCGCAGGACGAATCGCAGGTGCAGGACCTGTTGGCGGCGCCGGCCGGCGAAGAAGGTCGCCGCGTGGCATCCGTGGCCGCGCAGGCCCGCCGCGACGCCGCCTCCGCGATCGAGCAGTTCCCGGCACTGGTCGATGCCTGGGGCGAACTCGGCCAGGTGGCTCGCGTCGCCGGCAAGAGCTCGGGCAGCACCGCCCTGACCATGGTTGTCCTCAGCGTGGTCATCTGGGGGCTTCTCCTCGTGCTGGCGGTTGCGAGCGTCTGGCTCGGATGGATCGCCTGCATCGCGATACCGGTCCTGGTCGGACTGGGGGCCGCCTGGGGCTACTTCGTCAGGCAGAACAGCGCGGAACGGGCCGTGTCGGACTTCGACCGCAACGAGGGATACCGCGCGGTCGGCGCTCGCCTCTACCAGGGGACGCTCACCCTGATCGGGCAGTACGGCGACCTTCAGTGCCCGCGCGCGGCCCTTGTCGGAGGCGTGTCGAGGCTCGTCGCATCGGCCCAGGCAGCGGCCGCGCAGATCGAGCCTTCGGTACCCAAGAACGTGCAGAAGTCGATCGCCCGCGTCGATACGGCGTTCGAGGCCGCATTCAAGCATCTCTTGCTCGACGAGCATCGTCGTCTCCAGGAACTGGCCCTTGCGACGGCGAACGAGATCGAGCAGGCGGCGGCTGCCGCCGATACACGCCGCGCCGACCAGCAGGCCGTGGCACGGGATGCGACCCGGGCGGCCCACGCTGCGGCGAAGGAGTACCTGGCGGCGGTCACCGCCATGAGCGAGCGGTCGACGGCCCTTGCCGGGTTCACCGCGGGCCGCATCGCGCTGCTTGCGCGCCTTTCCGAGGAGATCCGTGCCGAAGCCGACTCCCTCGCCCTCGCGGCCAGCCAAGGCGCCGAGGCGGCTGCGGCGGCCATGGCCGACGGGTGCGCGCAGCTCGAGATTTGGCTGGCTTCCCGGGCCATTGCCGCCGCAGCTGCGCTCGCAGAGGGCGGGGCGGCTGCGGCGGCAGCGGCGGATCTCTGCCGGGACGGGCTTCAGTCGACGAGCGAGCGGGTGCGCGCTGCGGACGACGTGCTGCGCGACGAACTCGCCGCGCTGGTCGCGGACGCGACGGAGGGGGAGGCGGCCCGACGTACTGCGCTCCTCGACGAACTGCGTCGAGCGGCTTCCGAGGTCCGCT
>JBIKWM010000018.1:0-61249 GCA_044356305.1 Flavobacteriales bacterium | reverse complement strand
GTTATCTAGGAAAATCTGCACATATCGGCCTTTGGCATCAAATCCGAATTCGGTGGCCTCACCTGCCAATTGATCCTTAGTAATGCCAGTGCCGAACTTCATCGTGGCCTTGTCGAAATTGAGCACAGCTATATCCTGAGCATCAAGGTCAACCGTTTCGCCATATGCCAAAGCCAAAAGTGGGTCGCTCACAGTGTCTGCCATGGCCTTCTCATACCTCAGTTTCCGTTGATCATCAGGCATCTGTTCGCCAGTTTTGATGCCCAGATCAATCTTCGAGCGTTCACCCGGTTCCACCGCCTGAGCCGTTTCAGTGGCTTCGGACTTCGCTTCCTCTGCCTTGACAGTTTCTTGATCAGTCTTCAGTTCAGCGGTCTCCTCAGGTGCCACATCTCCTGCCTTGATCACAACCGTGGCATTGGCCAGACTCTTATTATCTGGGTCGAATGCGGTGATACGGTACTCACCACTGCTGACAAAACTGTGATCGGTGCTGAGCCAGTTACGACCCTGAGGCACACGCACAAAAATCACTTCGGGCGATGCGCCTTCCGTGTTCAATTTCTCGATGATGAAAGTGAGCTTGGTCTGATTGATGGTCACCCGCCCATTGTGGAACAATATGGTGAGCGTGATAGGGAAACGTGGGGCACCGAACTCGGTAGCCTCAAACCTAACACCTCCGTTGCCATTGTGTCCCTTGCCCACATGCAGGGTCTGTGCATATGATATGCCGCTCAGTGCGGTGATCACAATAAAAAAAGCAGTGGCACCTACGGTGGTGAACTGCCTTTTCAACCTTGTTACGGTCATCTGTTGCGTATCAGCAGCAAAAAGTGCCCAGGACTGGACTCGAACCAGCATGGCCGTTAAGCCACTACCCCCTCAAAGTAGCGTGTCTACCAATTTCACCACCTGGGCAGGGGCCGCAAAGATAGCATGATGCTGAACTTTGTTGCAACGGCACCAAAAATGTGGTGGGCAGGCCGCCCGTTGGGCCTTGGCTATCTTTGCAGCATGACGAATGAGGCGACTGTGACACACCAGACATTAAGCGCGGCATCGCGCAAGGCCATTGATTTGGAAGATCGCCATGGGGCGCACAATTACCATCCGCTGCCGGTAGTGCTAAAGCGTGGTGAAGGCGTGTATCTGTGGGATGTAGATGGCAAGAGGTACTTTGATTTCCTTTCAGCCTATTCCGCTGTCAATCAAGGGCATTGCCATCCACGCATCATCCGCGCGCTCACCGTTCAGGCGCAGAAGCTGACTTTGACCAGCCGTGCCTTTCATAACGATGTTCTGGGTGAATATGAGAAGTACGTGACGGAGTATTTCGGATATGACCGTCTGCTGCCCATGAACACTGGGGCTGAGGGGGTAGAGACCGCTATAAAACTCTGCCGCAAATGGGCATATCAGAAAAAGGGAATAGAGCCAGATAGGGCGCAGATCATTGTTTTCCATGGCAATTTCCATGGGCGCACCACCAGTATCATTTCCTTTTCGAGCGATCCTGATTCGCGCGAGGAGTTCGGACCGTTCACACCCGGATTCACACCCATTCCCTACAACGATATAGATGCGCTGCGCACTGCCCTGATGAACCCCGATGTGGCCGGTGTGCTCATGGAACCTATTCAGGGCGAGGCTGGTGTGGTAGTGCCCGATGACAGTTACCTGCGCGAGGCATCGGAGCTATGCCGTGCGGCCAATGTCCTGCTCATTGCCGATGAGATACAGACCGGAATAGGCCGCACAGGTCGCATGTTGGCCTGCGATCATGTGGGCGTGAGACCCGACATGCTCATTTTGGGTAAGGCACTGGCCGGTGGGGTCATGCCGGTTTCGGCCGTACTTGCATCAGACGAGGTGATGATGTGCATACGCCCGGGCCAGCACGGCAGCACATTCGGAGGAAATCCGCTGGCATGCCGCGTGGCCATTGAGTCATTGGAGGTGGTAAAGGATGAGAATCTGCCGGCAAATGCCGATAGGATGGGAAAGGTGTTCAGGCTGGAAATGGAGCGCCTCAAGGCCGAGACCGATCTGGTAAGCACCGTACGGGGCAAAGGGCTGCTAAATGCAATTGTGATAGACGAGGCAGCCGGGAAAGATGTGGCGTGGGAGCTTTGCCTCCGTATGGCGTCTGCCGGACTGTTGGCCAAGCCCACACACGGCAATATCATCCGTTTTGCCCCACCATTGGTGATCAACAGCGAACAGATGGCCGAATGCGTGAACATCATCAGGCAGTCGATCCTTTCATTCTGAATCTTGATCAGAATAGCACTCATAGCCGTATTCTCAATAGCCGCATGGACTCTGCCGGGCCGCGCCCAACAGAGTTATGGAGGCGATGACCTGCACTATTTCGGGTTTGCTCTTATAACAGGTGATACCACGGTGTGGAAGCGCATCGGATCTGACGACCTATTTGCCCTGGGCCGTGCGCTGCACCACAGGGATAAGGGACTGCTGCGATTTGTGAAAGACGATGATCTTTATTTCCTTGGCTCGGCCCTCATTGCCCGCGATAAGGCTGAATTGGACAAATTGACCAACGATGACTGGTACTATTTCGGATCAGCATTGCTGGAACAGGCCCTGCCTTATTTAGATAATGTGGCCAACAACGACATCCACCATCTGGGCAAGGCCATTGTGAGGCGGCATCTGCCATCGTTAGACAGTATCTCATCGACCCGAAACTGAAATAGAACCTATGGTCACAGTGATATCGGGTACTGACCGGGACCGTAGCGTGACCATACAATTGGCGCAACTGTATGTGCGTCTGTTACAGGAGGATGGGCATGAAGCTCAACTCTTTGACCTGGCCGAAGTACCTGTAGAAGCGATAAGTGGCAGTGCCTATGGCGATTCGACACAGGAATTCAATTCCATTGTGGAACGCTACATCAGAAATGCAAGCCATATCGTTTACGTTGTTCCTGAGTACAACGGCAGTTTTCCGGGCATTCTGAAGTATTTTATGGATGCCTGCGAGCACCGCGACCTGGAAGGGAAGCGCTGCGCACTGGTAGGTCTGGCATCGGGCCGTGGCGGCAACCTGCGCGGGGTAGATCACCTTACCGGCATACTGCATTATCTGGGTGCCGATGTTGTGGCGAAAAAAGTGTACGTGTCGCAGGTGAAGCAACTGCTTGCCACCGATCTTGGACTGAAGCAGCCACAGACCATGGCCGAACTGCGTGCCCAATCGGCATCTTTGCTGAGGTACTGACACCCAGCCCACCATGCCCCTACCCCATTCCGATGTGGCCGTATTAGCCACCCAATTTGCGGCTTCCATCTTCTTCAGCATCCTGTTCCTGCAGAGCGGCATGGATAAGGTGACCGACTTCAATGGCAATCTGGAATGGTTGAAAGGCCATTTCGCCAAATCGTTCCTCAGCCCTGTGGTACCCATACTTCTTGCCACACTTACTGTAATGGAACTGGCTGCAGGGGCACTTTCGGCTGTCGGTTGTGTTTTCTTGATCGCTGGCTACGGACCTCTGTTGGCGGCATACGGTGCAGCCGCATCCACGCTTTCGCTGCTGGCCCTGTTCTTCGGGCAGCGCATGGCCAAGGACTACGCAGGGGCGGCCACGCTGGTACCGTATTTCATTGTGGCCCTCATCAACCTGTATCTGACTCACCTCTGAACATGATAGACCGGTTGCGGAGGTTTGAGAACCTGCACATCGCCTTTTGGCTGGTAAAGGATTTCTGCTGGATACAGGACTGGAAATGGGCCGGCACTTTTATGATAGCCCCGACAGTGGGCATGGCCCTCTACATCACCTACCTGTCGCGCACCGACCGTAAGGAACTGGCCCACAACCTGGCGGTGGTGTGCTGGATTTGTGCCAACGTGGTGTGGATGCTGGGCGAATTCTACTACAGCGACACCACGCGCCCGCAGGCATCGGTGTTCTTTGGGTTGGGTATACTGGTGCTGGCGTGGTACTACCTGCTGGGCAGGCGCGGCAATCAGGCGTAGCGCAGATCGACCGAGAACTTCTTCGGGTGCTTGGGCCCGATGTTGCGATAAAACGCCATGATCTTGCGCAGGTCGGCCTCCACATCATCGGTCGGGTGCACCATCATGCCCACGCCTGCTTCCTTTTTGGCATAATCGAGGTAGCCGAGGGCAACAGGCACATCGGCCATCTTGGCCACATAATAGAAACCCGTCTTCCACTCGGTGCGCAGGCTGCGTGTACCTTCTGGGGTGACCATGACGGCCAGACGATCGTGCTTCTTGAAAAGATCGGCCATGGCCTCGGTCATGCTGAGGCGCTCCTCTCCGGGCTTCCGTGGGCTACGGTCTATGCCGATGCCGCCCATGGCACGTATGATGGGGCCATAGGGCCAGCGCATCATCTGGTCCTTGATGGTGAACCGGAGCGGGATATCCATCAAGTAAAACGCAGCCCTCGCGTAGAGAAGGTCCCAGTTGCTGGTATGTGGCGATGCAATAATGACGCAACGCTGCACCCCATCGGGCACAGGCAGTTTCAGTTTCCAACCACTAATAAGGAAAATAAGGCGGGAGATGAGTCTCATTTCAAGTGATGCAAGATTCAGAACTGGCCTATCTCGTGCCTGAACTTGGCACCCTGCTGACGAAGGATGTTGAAGTACTTCTGGTTGATGGTGATCTGCTTGAGGAGCTGTTCCTTGTCCTTCAGGTTCTCGGTCTCAAAGGCGGCATCGAAGAACTTCTCGGTGTCATCGCGCAGCCAATCGAGGATGGTACGGTCATCGGCCTCAACAAAATTGAGATGCACATTGGCATCGTAGGCAAAGAAGAAAACCACGCTCATGGCATCTTCAAACACTGCCCTGCGCAGCATGCTGCCACCGGTGAAACCCGGCTCCTCGGCACAGCGGATGCAATAGAAGTTCTCTTTGGTCCAGTCGAGCAATTCGCCCAGGCGCTCCTTGCCCGATTTCTTCTGCAACTGGAATTTGATGAGGGCAGCCTTGTTGTTCTGGATGTCGCTGCAGATATTCTTCTGGAACACCCCGCCCATTTTAGCGATGCACTCTTCGTTGATCTGCGCGTTGGCTGAGAGGCAAGCGAACATCAAGACTGCGAATGCCGATGCAAGGGTGCTTTTCATGGGGTCAAAATAAATTCACCTCACGTTCCAGTTCGACCCCGAATCGGTCAGTTACTGACAGCACCACGTTAAGAGAATGCTGGTGGATCTCGTGCCCGGTGGCACCTCCGTAATTGACAATGACGAGCGCCTGTTGGGCATGGCAACCTGTGCTGCCCACCCGTTTCCCTTTCCAGCCGCACTGCTCAATGAGCCAGCCCGCGGCCAGTTTCACCCCATCGGGTGCGGGATACGATGGCATATCGGGAAAACGCGACCTCAGCTCTTCGAATTTCTCATGGCTCACCACCGGATTCTTGAAAAAACTGCCGGCATTGCCCAGCATAGCAGGATCGGGAAGTTTGCTCTGGCGGATACGGATGACAGCACGGCTGACATCGGCAATGGTGGGCGAGGATATGCCCATGTCGGCCAGTTCGGTGGCAATGGCCCCGTAGGAGGTGTTGATCCTGGCTGATCTGCTGAGCCTGAGAGTGACCGAGGTGATGATGAACTGCCCGGCCAGTTCGCGCTTGAAAACACTCTCGCGGTAACCGAACCGGCACTCATCGGCCGAAAAGGTGCAGACCGTACCATCATCGATGCGCATGGCCCTGAGCGAGTGGAACACGTCTTTGAGCTCCACACCGTATGCCCCGATGTTCTGCATGGGGGCGGCCCCTACCCTGCCTGGAATGAGCGACATGTTCTCGATGCCTCCCAATCCATGATCAACGCAGAACATGACCAGCGTGTGCCATACCACCCCGGCACCGGCCGTCACGAGCACATGGCCATCATCAGATTCCAAAGTGCTTATGCCGGCAATATCATTTTGAATGACAAGGCCGTCCACATCGTGGGTGAAAAGGATGTTGCTACCTCCACCCAATACAAGTCGGAGGTCGGAGCGGAGTGCCGGGTCGCTCAGCACAGAGTGGAGTTCCTCTTCGGTCGACACCCGCACATATCGTTTGGCCCTGGCATCAATGCCAAAGGTGTTGAAGCCGCGCAGCGACACATTGTCCTGTATGACCATGGCGGGCGAAGGTAGATTGTGCCTCACGCCCTTGAATCCGATGACCGTCAATCTCGGTTCACATGATTTAACAGCCCTTTACCGGGTGCGCAGGGTGCTCAAAGTACCTTCGGCCCCCAGATGATAGAGCTGCGCGATGTAAGGAAATCGTACCGCATGGGTACACAGGAATTCCCGGTGCTGAAAGGCATTGACCTGAGCATTGCCGATGGCGAGATGGTGAGCATCATGGGCAGTTCGGGCACGGGCAAGAGCACCCTGCTCAACATACTCGGCATACTCGACAGCTACGACACGGGCACCTACCGCCTGGCCGACACGCTGATAAAGGACCTGAGCGAGACCAAGGCCGCCAAGTACCGCAACCGCTTCATTGGGTTCGTGTTCCAGAGTTTCAATCTGGTGAGCTATAAGAATGCGGTGGAGAATGTGGCCCTGCCCCTTTACTACCAGGGTGTGGGCCGCAGCAGGCGCCACAAGGTGGCCATGGAATATCTGGAGCGCGTGGGCCTGGCCGACTGGGCCAACCACCTGCCCAGCGAGATGAGCGGTGGGCAGAAACAGCGCGTGGCCATAGCCCGTGCCTTGGTCACCCAGCCCAAGATGATCCTGGCTGATGAACCCACCGGGGCCCTCGACACGCAGACCTCGCACGAGGTGATGCAGCTCCTCGAAGAGGTGCACCAGCAGGGCATGACCGTGGTGATAGTGACCCACGAGGCCGAAGTGGCCGCCCGCACACAGCGCATCATAAGGATGAAGGATGGGCTTATTGAAAATTGATGATTGTTGATTGTTGATTGTTGACCGAATACCCAATTGCACCTGGCGAATAGCCAACAGCGAATAGCGAACAGCTCAGATGTTTGACCTCGACAAGTGGCAGGAGATATTCCACACCATGGGCAAGAACCGCCTGCGGACGGTGCTCACGGGGTTCAGCGTGTTCTGGGGCATCTTCATGTTGATCATCCTGCTGGGCAGTGGCAAGGGCCTTGAGAACGGATTTGAGGCCGAGTTCAAGAGCGATGCCATCAACAGCATCTGGATCTATCAAGGCAATACAAGCAAACCGCACAACGGGCTGCAGAGCGGCCGTTTCATAGCATTCAGGCAAGAGACCTTCGACCTGGTGCGCGACAGGGTGCCGGGCGTGAGCGAGGTGAGCCCCCGCCTGTGGTTCGGTAAGCGCAACCTGAACCGGGGCGAGGTGAAGGGCGCCCACCAGGTGATAGCCTGCCACCCCGGCCAGTTCTATGCCGAGAACTGCACCATGGTGAGCGGCCGTTTCATCAACAACATTGACATTGATGAGAAAAGAAAGGTGGTGGTGCTGGGCGAGCCCATCCGCGAGGAGTATTTCCCGAAGAATGACCACATCGGGAAGGAGATACGCATAGACGGAATCGCCTTCATGGTGATAGGCAGCTTTGACGACAAGGGCGGCAGCTGGGACACGCGCAGGGTGTACATACCCACCTCTACGGGTCAGACGGTGTTCAATGCCAACCGCCAGGTGCACGCCCTGAGCATGATGGTGGGCGATGCCACCCTTGAGCAGAGCATTGCCATTAGCAACGAGCTGAGGCGCAGGCTGGCCGCCCTGCACAACTTCGCTGTGGACGATGAGCAGGCCATCTACATCAATAACAGCACCGAGCAGTTCATGCAGGTGATCAATGTGTTGAATGCCATCAGCCTGTTTGTGTGGGTGATAGGCATAGGCACCATTGTGGCCGGCATTGTGGGCGTGAGCAACATCATGATGATAGTGGTGAAGGAGCGCACCCGCGAAATAGGCATACGCAAGGCCCTGGGCGCAACGCCCTTCAGCGTGGTGAGCCTGGTGGTGATGGAGGCCGTGTTCATCACCAGCGTGGCGGGCTATCTGGGCCTTATAGCGGGCGTGTTCACCCTCGAGGGGGTCAACAGCCTCATCACCGACCCCGGCATATTCCGCAACCCCGAGGTGGATATCTCCACGGCCATCACCGCCACCCTGGTGCTCATAGCGGCCGGGGCGCTGGCGGGGCTGTTCCCAGCGTTGCGGGCCGCACGCATCCGTCCTATTGAAGCGCTGAGGGAAGAATGAGGGGCCAATTAATAGTTAGGAATTACGATTTAAGAATTTGAAAATAAGAACAATGCCAACATCAACACTGACAATGAATGGAACGACCACTGCGCACTAACATCAATTTAGACCAACTCGGTTCTACAACGGAAGATTTTCAGACCTCAATTCGTAATTCCTAATTCTCAATTCGTAATTCTTAATTCCCAATTCCCTTGTCCCTCTTCGACCCTGACCGCTGGCGCGAGGTGTATGCCACCTTGAATGCCAACCGGCTCCGCACCGGCCTCACGGCCTTCGGGGTCAGTTGGGGCGTGTTCATGCTCATTGTGATGCTGGGTGCGGGCACGGGGCTCAAGAACGGGGTCACGCAGGAGTTCAGCGGCTTTGCCATGAACACCCTCTACCTCTGGACCCAAGGCACCAGCATACCTTATAAGGGGCTGCCCGCAAGGCGATTCCCCGAACTGCAGAACAGCGACATAGCCTACATACGCAGCAAGGTGCCAGAGGTGGGCGTGATAGCCCCCCGGAGCGAGGGCGGGGGCTACGGGGGCAGCACGAATGCCGTGCGGGGCGACCGGAAGGGCGATTTCAGCGTGATAGGCGACTACCCCACCATGCGCGACCTCCAGCCTATGGAGATACTCGAGGGCCGCTACCTCAACATGCTCGACATACAGGAGAGGCGCAAGGTGTGTGTGATAGGCAAACGCGTGCGCAGCACCCTGTACCGCAGCGGTGAGCCCATCGAGGGTTCTTTTATTCGGGTCAATGGCGTGATGTTCAAGGTGATCGGGGAGTTCAGCACCAAGAAATCGGGCGAGGAGCTCGAAAGGGATGAGAAGACCATCTTCATCCCCCTCACCTCGTTCCAGCAGGTGTTCCGCCAGCCCAACGAGATCCATTACTTCGGCTTCATGCCGGCCGAGGGCTACACCGTGACCCAGATGGAGGACCGGCTCAAAGTGGTGCTAAAGGAGAAGCACCGCGTGCACCCTGACGATGAGTTCGCATTTGGCACCAACAACAACGAGAAGGAGTATGCCGATGTGAACAGCGTGTTTGTGGGCATCAACTTCCTCACGTGGTTCGTGGGGGTGCTCACGCTGCTGGCCGGGGTGATAGGCGTGGGCAACATCATGCTGGTCATCATAAAGGAGCGCACCAAGGAGATAGGCATCCGCAGGGCCATAGGCGCATCGCCCTGGAGCATCATATCGCAGATCATGCTCGAGAGTGTGGTGCTCACGCTCGTGGCGGGCTACAGCGGCCTGGTGGCCGGGGTGGCGGTGGTAGAGTTTGCCGGGCCGCTGCTCGAGGACGAGTCGTTCCTCAACCCCACCGTTGACCTCCGCACCGCCCTCATCGCCCTCGGGGTGCTGGTCATATCGGGCTGCCTGGCCGGACTGATCCCCGCCAGCAAGGCCATGGAGGTGAAACCCGTAGAGGCCCTCAGGACCGAGAATTGACCTGACACAACTGATGAATTACCCGAACAGCAATAGCATGGGCACCGATGAAAAATCATCGGCAATGCGTTCCACAACTCGGGAATGCACTGAAATAGGCTTTTTAGTGCAGTCATCAACTCCGGACTGCACTGACAAGACCTTTTCAGTGCCCTCCACAAATCAAGACTGCACTGACAAGACCTTTTTGGTGCCCTCCACAAATCAAGACTGCACTGAAAAGACCTTTTCGGTGCCCTCCACAAATCAAGACTGCTCTGACAAGACCTATTCAGTGCCCTCCACAAACCTTGACTGCACTAAAATGGCTTATTCAGTGTTTTCTTCAACTCCGGAACGCTCTGAAAGAGAATTTTCGGTGCCGTGCCCTACCCCGCATGGCACCTCCACGACACGGCAGCACATCGGCCCCATTCCTAATTGATAATTTCTAATTGATAATTGATAATTGAAATGCTAAAGACCATCCTCCGCACCACCCTCATCATCGCCCTGCTGGGCGGGTTCGGCTACACGCTGTATTATCTGTGGCAGAAGGAGCAGGAGGTGCCCGTGGTGCACGAGACGGTGCAGCCCGTGGTGACCGACATCATCAAGAAGACCGTGGCCACAGGCAAGATAGCCCCCGAGCGTGAGGTGGCCATCAAGAGCCGCGTTTCGGGCATCATCGATCAGGTGTATGTCGAGCCGGGACAGCGCATCCGCGCAGGCGATCAGGTGGCGCGCATCCGCATCGTGCCCGACATGGTCAACCTCAACAATGCCGAGAACCGCGTCAAGCTGGCCCACATAGCCCTCGACAACGCCAAGGCCGACAGCGAGCGCAACCAGAAACTGCTGGCCAACAAGGTGATCAGCACGGCCGAGATGCAGCCCTTTGTGCTCGCCCTGCGCAATGCCGAGCAGGAACTCACCGCGGCCGAGAACAACCTGCAACTGATACGCGAGGGCGCCAAGAAGGGCGACTCGGGCAACACCCTTGTGCGCGCCACCGCCACCGGCATGGTGCTCGATGTGCCCCTCAAAGAAGGCAGCTCGGTCATTGAGAGCAACACCTTTAACGAGGGCACCACCATAGCCCTGGTGGCCGACATGGGCGACATGATTTTTGAAGGGAAGATAGATGAGAGCGAGGTGGGCAAGATCAAAGAGGGCATGGACCTGCTCATCACCGTGGGCGCCATAGAGGGCCAGACCTACAACGCCAAGCTCGACCACATAGCCCCCAAGGGCGTGGAAGAGAACGGGGCCGTGCAGTTCAAGATCAAGGCCCGTGTGCAGCTAAAGGAGGGCGCCTTTATCCGCAGCGGCTACAGTGCCAATGCCGACATCGTGCTACAGAGGCGCGACAGCGTGCTGGCCATAGAGGAGAGTGTGCTCATCTTCAACCAGAAGGGCGACTCGGCCTTTGTGGAGGTAGAGACCAAGCCCCAGATATTCGAGAAACGGCAGGTAAAGACCGGCCTCTCCGATGGCATCAACATCGAGATACTGGATGGGGTGAAAAAGGAAGACAAGGTGAAGCGGCAGAAGTGAGGGCACTTATTGTAGTTAACTGATAAGTTACCTTTGTCGGGTGACATCGGACCGAAAGATCATATTCCATGGCCACTATTTTCAGGATTTTTACGTGGAACAGACTAAACAGGTCCGTGAGAAGATCGGACACGTGTTTAGGGTCATCAGCACTGTTGAAAGGGTCCCTGAGAAATTTCTGAAGCATCTTGAAGGCACAGATGGATTGTATGAGATAAGGGTTGAGTCAGGTAGCAGTATTTACCGGATTTTCTGTTGCTTCGATAAGGGCAATATTGTAGTGCTGTTCAACGCGTTTCATAAGAAATCGCAAAAGACACCGAAAAAGGAAATTGAACTCGCAGAACGCCTCAGACGAGAGTACTTCGAACAGACATCTGCCAAAAGCCGAAATCCATGAAAGACCAAAATGACCTGATTCGCCAGACCAAGAGTTTTGACGAACTGCTAGATGTTGAGTACGGTACCATCGGTACCCAGGAGCGCGATGAGTTTGAACAGAAAGCACAGTACTTTGTGATCAGCGAGATGCTGCGCGATGCCAGACGAGCCGCGAACATGACCCAAGAGGAATTGGCCAATAAAGTCGGAACAAAAAAGAGCTATATATCACGGCTCGAAAATGGAAACTGCGACATTCAACTTTCCACACTCTACAGAATATTTGAAGACGGCCTCGGGAAACGGATAAACCTGCTGATTGCCTGAAAGGTGGAACTCAATCCCCTGTGGCATCAACATCGAGATAGCCGAAGGGGTGAAGAAAGAGGAAAGGTGAAGCGGCAGAAGTGCGGCTGCTGCCCACTTGATGGCTTAGGCTGAGAATACTCGGCCGGCCAGATGTGAACCATCATTCTCTCAATTGCCCGACCCCCACCGGGCCCAGCGCTCGCCATACTTCGGGCAGGCCCAGAACACACCGATGGTGCCGAAAATGATCATCAGCGTGGCAATGATCTCGGCCTGTGTTATCCCGAATCCGAAGAGGTTGTATTCGTTGTTGATGCGGATCTGCTCAATCAGCAACCGCTCAATGCCGTTCAGCAACATGTACATGGAAATGGCCATGCCGGGCACGGTCCAGCTCTTGCGTCTCCACCACATGAAACCGAATATGAGCAGCGACATGGTGGTCTCGTATATGGGCGCTGGCCAGGCCTTGCCGGTCACGCTTTCAAGGCCCATGCGGTGAAAATCGCGCATCAGATTCAAGTTGAGCACATTGTTGGGGTAGTCGTAGGCCCACACCCACTCGGGGAGGAAACTGAGCCACGCAGGCATGGGCGCATCGTTGGGCAGGCCCCAGTCGCCATCGCCCGCCACCTGACAGCCTATGCGCCCTATGCCGTATGCGAGGGCAAGGCCCGGGGCCGTGGCATCGCTGAGGTGCAATGCTGATATGCCCTTGGTGCGAGCGTACCAGATAACGGTGGCAGCCGCGCAGATCAGCCCACCGTAGTAGCTCATGCCGCTGAAAGAGATGAACGAGCCCCATGGGTCGGCTGCAAACTCATCAAGATTCTCCAGGTTGTGGAACAGCTTGGCCCCGATGATGCCCATCACCGCTGCCACCATGGTGATGTTGCTCACCTGTTCGTGGGCGTGCACGGTCAGTTCCACCTCCTTCGGTTCGCCATAGTTGCGCTCTTCATACCATCGCAGGCCCGCACTGATGGCCGCCCCGAGCACACCGCCCAACCAGCTGCCCTCGCCACTGAGTATGAACTCCTGCGGATTGAGGCTGACCGTACCGAAGTCCATCACGAGCATAAGAAGCTTATAGCCCACAACAAATCCGATGGCCGAGCCCGCAGCCCATTCTGCGGGTGTCGAGCGCTTGTCCTTCCAGGCCCGTTCGCGGGTGCTGGGCACCAGGCCGAGGCCCTCCTTCCGCTTCAGTTCGCTGTAAAGCACCCACGCAGCGGCCATGAAGGCGCATGCAAGGAAGAACCCGAAACTCTGCACGATGCGCAACGGTGGCACGCTCAGTCCGAATACATCGAGCACAAGCTCGTAGAGGTTATGGTACATCCTTTTTTACTAAGGGATTAAGAACAGGAACAGGGATCAGGATGAATGACTCAGGCATCATCAAGAACGCTCAATCATTCAATTCATATTGAAGGATGAACTCGCCCTGAGGGTTCATTTCGGGTAACGTGATGGGCTGAACGGTGTTGATGAGCGCAGCATCGAAGGGGATGTGCACGCGCAGGTAGTTGTCGGTAAAGCCCGACAGCATTCCGCCCTTTTCCTCCTGCTCAACCAGCACGGGCCTCTGGGTACCGATGAACCGCTGGTAGAACGCCCTGCGCTTCTTCTCGCTCAGTATGGTGAGCCTGCGGTTGCGGTCCTTGCGCACCTCGTGCGGCACAACGCCTTCGGTGATGCGTATGGCGGTGGTATCGGGCCTTTCGCTGTAAGTGAAAACGTGCAGGTAAGTGATAGGTAGGCTGTTCAGAAACTCGTATGTGCGGAGGAAATCCTCTTCGGTCTCGCCCGGAAAACCCACTATCACATCGACCCCGATGGCGCAATGGGGCATCACCGTGGCAATACGCTCCATACGCTGGCGGTACAGCGCGGTGTCGTAGCGCCTGCGCATGGCCTTGAGTATGGCATCGCTACCACTTTGCAACGGCACATGGAAATGTGGCACAAATCGCTCAGACGCGGCCACAAAGTCAATGATGGCATCGGTGAGCAGATTGGGCTCGATGCTCGAGATGCGGAAACGTTCCACGTCCACCTCTGCATCGAGTCGCCTGATCAGGGCCAGCAGGTCACCATCGGCCGCATTGCCGAAATCTCCTATGTTCACACCCGTCAGCACAATCTCCTTTACACCGGTGGCGGCCGCCCTGTGGGCCTCGGCCAAGGTCTCATCTATGCTGGCACTGCGGCTGAAACCCCGCGCCAACGGAATGGTGCAGAACGCGCAGAAATAGTCGCAACCGTCCTGAACCTTAAGGAAACTGCGGGTGCGGTCGCCAGCCGAGAAACCGGGCACAAAATCGCGCACTTCCTTTATCTCGCAGGCATGGATACCGGCTTTGGGCCGCTTGTGGAGGTCGTTTAGGTAAGCCGCCACATTGAACTTCTCGTTGGCGCCCAGCACCAAGTCAACACCCGGTATGGCGGCTATCTCATCGGGTTTCAGTTGGGCGTAGCAACCTATCACCACCACCACTGCATCGGCATTGGTGCGCAGGGCCTGCCTCACCATGTTGCGGCACTTGGTATCGGCATGATCGGTGACGGAGCAGGTATTGATCACATACACATCGGCCGGCTCGCTGAAATCGACCTTTGAAAAACCCTCTTCCCTGAGCTGGCGTGCAATGGTGCCGCTCTCTGCAAAGTTGAGCTTGCAGCCCAATGTCTGGAAGGCAACCGTGCCGCGCATGAGGGGCCCAAAGGTAGCGTAGGCGGGTGCGGTGTCTCTACCTCGGTAGATACCCACCCGGTCAGCATAGAAGGCTTAGCGACACAAGGTGCACACCTATAGCACCTCCACGCTCCTTTTCAGGAATGCCGTGAGAGCCTCGCCTTTGAGCAGACCCTGCGATAGTAGGGCAATGTCAGTGAGCTGGCGGGCGGTGCGCTTACGCAGTTCTTCATCGGTCTCGTTGAGCAGGTGGTGCACCTTGGGGTGATCAGTATTGAGCACCACATTGTAAAACTCCATGCCACCGCCCATAAAGGAGGGTTGGCCGCTAAGCTTCTGCATGTCGTTCATCCTGCGCATGAACTCACTCTGCGTTATCACCACCGGCATCTGTCCCTCGCCCATTCCGCTGAATGACACTGTGAACCTGCCTTTCTCCAGGTTCTCCTCAAACAGCGGCTTGATGCGCTCCTGTTCGGCATCGCTGAGTTTCAGCGCGGCCTCGTCCTCTTTTTTAATGAGGCGGTCTATGGTATCGGCATCCACTCGGCTGAAACCGGTCTTTTCCAGCTTGGGCTCCAGCATGTTCACAAAGTGCGCATCGAGGGGGCTGTCCATCACCAGCACATCGTAGCCCTTGGCGCGGGCGTTGTCAACATAGGTGTGCTGCTGCTCGCGGTCGGTGGTGTAGAGGTAAACAGTACGGCCGTCCTTGTCGGTCTGTGTGTCCTTCACCTTGTCGCGATACTCATCGAGGGTAAAGTATGACCCGTCAACGGTCTTGAACAGGAAGAACTTGGTGGCGCGCTCATAGAACTTGTCATCGCTCAGCATGCCATATTGGATGAACACCTTGATGTCGTCCCACTTCTTTTCGAGGTCGGCCCGGTCATTCCTGAATATCTCCTCCAGCTTGTCGGCCACCTTTTTGGTGATGTGGCTGCTGATCTTCTTCACATTCGAGTCGCTCTGCAAATAGCTGCGGCTCACATTCAAGGGAATATCGGGCGAATCGAGCACGCCATGCAGCAGCGTAAGGAAGTCGGGCACAATGCCTTCGACCGAGTCGGTCACAAACACCTGGTTGCAGTACAGTTGGATCTTGTCCTTCTGCACCTGCAGGTTGTTCTTCAGCTTGGGGAAGTACAGAATACCGGTGAGGTTGAAGGGGTAATCGACATTGAGGTGGATGTGGAACAGCGGCTCATCGAAGGTCATGGGATAGAGCTCGCGGTAGAAGTTGAGGTAATCCTCATCAGCGAGGGCGCTGGGGGCCTTGGTCCAGGCCGGTTCGGGGTTGTTAATGAGGTTGTCCACCTCGCGCTTCACATCCTCGCCCTTCTTGTTGCCTTCGTCATCACGTTCGGCCCAATCGGTCTCGGTACGTGTGCCGAACTTGATGCTCACGGGCAGGAAGCGGCAGTATTTCTTGAGGATACCCTCAATGCGGCTGTTCTCAAGGAACTCTGTGCTGTCGTCAGCCACATGAAGGATGATGTCGGTGCCGCGCTCCTTGCGGTCGTGGGCCACCAGGGTGTAATCCGGGCTGCCATCGCAGGTCCAATGCACCCCTTTCTTCGACTTCTGGTAGCTCTTACTGATGATCTCGACCTTGCTGGCCACCATGAATGCGGAGTAGAACCCGAGCCCGAAGTGTCCGATCATCTGCCCGGCCTTGTCCTTGTATTTCTGCACCCATTCCTCGGCCCCGCTGAAGGCGATCTGAGTGATGTACTTCTCCACTTCCTCATGGCTCAACCCAAGTCCTTTGTCTTTTATAGTGATAGTCTTGGCGTCCTTGTCCAACACAACCTCAATGGTCAGGTCGCCCAGGTCGCCCTCCACCTTGTCCATGCGCGAAAGGGCACGCAGTTTCTGGGTCGCATCTACCGCATTGCTCACCAGCTCACGCAGAAAGATCTCGTGGTCTGAGTAGAGGAACTTCTTGATGATGGGGAAGATGTTCTCGGTCTGCACATTGATGCGACCGGTGGGCGTGGTGGTTTTTTCTGTGGTTTCCATCTCTTGGTATCGGTTCGGGTTAATAAACGGCCCTCGGCCAGTGGGCCGCGCACGGTCAAGGCCCGTGCCAGCGGCCGATTGCTGACAGGATTTCAGTTAAGGGGTGAAAGGATGGCAGAAAAGGTGAGCACCTCTACCCTACCCTTGCCACATTTATTGAACTAAGCGAGCAAAAGAACCGCGCACATGGCGGTTCTCATGCCTGTGCCAGCGTCTGCCTTACGGTGTCGCCCTGATACTTGCCGGCTTTCAGATCCTCGCGGATGGCGGTGAAGCATTCGATGGTATAACGCACATCATCCAATGTGTGCACGGCCGTGGGTATCAGGCGCAGCAGTATGATTCCCTTGGGTACCACAGGATACACGACCATGGAGCAGAAAATACCGAAACGCTCGCGCAGGTCGACAATCAGATTGGTGGCCTCTGGTATGGTGCCGTTGAGGTAAACCGGGGTCACACAGCTCTCAGTGTTGCCGATGTCGAAACCTGCCTCGCGCAGTCCACCCTGTAGGGCATTGACAATGGTCCACAGACGTTCGCGCAGTTCAGGCCGCTCGCGCAACAGTTCCAACCGCTTCAATGCGCCTACCACCAATGGCATGGGCAGGCTCTTGGCGAATATCTGCGAGCGCATGTTGTAGCGCAGGTAATCAATCACATCGTGGGTGCTTGCTATAAAAGCACCAATGCTGGCCATGCTCTTGGCAAAGGTGCCGAAGTACACATCGACCCCATCCTGACAGCCCTGTTTCTCGGCCGTACCCGCCCCGGTAGGGCCCTCGGTCCCGAAACCATGGGCATCATCGACCAAAAGCCTGAAATTGAATTTCTTCTTCAACGCAACAATCTCGGCCAGCCTGCCCAGGTCGCCCCGCATACCGAACACCCCCTCGGTTATCACCAATATGCCGCCCCCGCTCTCGCTGGTCAGCTTAGTGGCACGTTCCAACTGCTTCTCAAGGTTGGCAATGTCGTTGTGCGGATACACGAACCGCTTTCCGAAGTGCAGGCGCAGGCCATCGAGTATGCAGGCGTGGCTCTCGCTGTCGTACACCGCCACATCGTGCCGCGTGAGCAGGCTATCGATACAGCTCACCATGCCCTGATATCCGAAATTGAGCAGTATGGCATCCTCTTTCTGTTCAAAGGCGGCCAATTCGCTCTCAAGCTGTTCGTGCAGGTCGCTGTTGCCGCTCATCATGCGGGCCCCCATGGGGTAGGCCATGCCATAGTCAGCTGCTCCCTTGGCATCGGCCTGCCGCACCTCAGGGTGATTGGCCAGCCCAAGGTAGTTGTTGAGGCTCCATACCAGCCGCTCGCGCCCGCGGAACACCATCCTGTTACCTATCTCTCCTTCCAGTTTAGGAAAAGTGAAATAGCCATGGGCTGTTTTGCTGTGTTCGCCCAATGGGCCCCGATTGTGGCGTATACGCTCAAAGATGTCCATGCCTCAGTGATATAGGGCGGCAAAGATAAAGGGGTGCGCGAGAGGCCTGTGGCACTTATTGAACCGAAGAGCACAGGGGCAAGGTGCCGCCTGTCATAGCTTTGGCCGCGCCATGAAAGTGCTGTTTCTGGACCGTGTGAACCCATATCTGCGCGAGAATCTGATGCGTGCAGGCTGGCAGGTGACCGATGACCTCTATTCGACCTACAAGGAGCTTCTTGAAAAACTGGATGGTGTGGATGGGCTGGTGATCAGGAGCCGGGTGCCTCTTGATAAGGCATTGCTCGACCGCGCCCGAGACCTGAAGTTCATAGCCCGTGCCGGGGCGGGAATGGAGAACATTGATGTGGAGCACGCCACGAAACTTGGTATCAGGTGCATCCACGCACCCGAGGGAAACCGCGATGCGGTGGCTGAACATGCACTGGGCATGTTGCTATGCCTCATGAACAAGCTCAACCATGTGGACCGCGAGGTACGCCAAGGCATATGGAAACGCGAGGAGAACCGTGGGCACGAGCTATTGGGCCGAACCGTTGGAATTATCGGTTATGGCAATATGGGGATGGCCCTTGCGCGCAGGCTGAGCGGATTCTCAGTACTCACATACGCATACGATAAGTACCGGAAGGACTATGCGGATGAGCATGCCGTTGGGGTAAACATGGATGCTGTGTTCAACGAGGCCGAAGTGGTGAGCCTGCATGTGCCTCTGGCCCTTGATACTCACCATCTAGTGAACGATGCATTCCTGTCGCGGTTCCAGAATCCGATTTACCTTATCAACACCTCGCGGGGTAAAGTGGTCGATACAGCTTCACTGGTGCGCGGACTAGAGAGCGGTAGAGTGTTGGGTGCCTGCCTCGATGTGCTGGAATATGAGCGCACCTCTTTTGAAGGACTGGATCAGGCAGAAATGCCCGAACCTATGCGCTACCTGATAAACAGCCCCAAGGTGCTACTATCGCCCCACATAGCCGGCTGGACATACGAGAGCGACCTGAAGATTGCTTCGGTGCTCTATGGCCGAATCATGGAGAGTTTCGGCTGACCCGGTCAGACCTCGGTGAGCTTGAGCATGTTGGCCTGTCCCTTCTCGGTGATGGGCATGCTGGCAACATTGATCATGCGGTCGCCTTCGCGCACATGGCCGTTCTGCTTCAATCGGAGTCTGATGTCGGCAATTGTGTGGTCGGTGCTCACATACTTGTCGTAATAGTACCCGTTCACGCCCCAAACAAGCGCCAAGGTATTGAGCAGCATCTTGTTGTCGGTGAATACGAACACATCGGCCTTGGGCCTGTAGCTCGAAATACGGAATGCAGTATAGCCGCTGTTGGTCATGGTGATAATGGCCTTGGTGCCGGTCTCCTCGGCCAATGTCACTGCGCTGTGGCAGATGGCATCAGCTATCACGCGGTCCTTCCTTCGGGTGGGTAAGAGGCTACGGTGGTATATGTCCTCGTAGGTCTCAATGTAGGTGATAATGGAGGTCATGGCCCGCACAACGAGATACGGATGGTTGCCCACCGAAGTCTCACCGCTCAGCATCACGGCATCGGCCCCGTCAAGTACAGCATTGGCCACATCGTTCACCTCGGCCCGTGTCGGGCTGGGGTTGGTTATCATGCTCTCCATCATCTGGGTGGCTATGATCACCGGTTTGCCCGCATTGAGGCACTTCTTCACTATCAGTTTCTGGATCACCGGTACCTGCTCCATAGGTACTTCAACACCCAGGTCGCCACGGGCCACCATGACTGCATCGGTCTCCTCAATGATCAGGTCCAGCTCGCGCAGGGCCTCTGGTTTCTCAATCTTGGCCACTATGCGTGCCCGGCTGTTCACCAACCTGATCCGTTCGCGCAGATCAATTATATCGGCTGCACTGCGCACGAAAGAGAGGCCTATCCATTCGACCTCCTTCTGCAATGCGAAATCCAGGTCTTTCAGGTCCTTATCGGTCAATGATGGCATCGACACATCGGTATTGGGCAGGTTCACACCCTTTTTGCTGCGCATCGGCCCACCGAACTTCACCACCAGTGTCACCTCGCTCACCTTGTCGGTGGCCTTTACGCTCAGTACCAGTTTTCCGTCATCAATCAGCACATTGTCGCCCACCACCACATCTTTTGCAAAATCCTGATAGGTGATGTGAACCCGCTTGGCGGTACCGACACATGGCTGATTGGTCATGATCAGCTCATCGCCCTCGTGTATCATCACCTCACCGTCCTGCACCTCGCCAAGTCTGATCTTGGGGCCCTGCAGATCGGCCAGAATGCCCACATGGGAGCCCAAACGGCCATTTATCTCGCGCACCTGACCGATCAACTCGGCCAGTTTGCCATGATCGCCATGCGAGAAATTGATGCGGCAGATGTTCACCCCTTCCGATATCATTCGCTCCAGCTCTTCGGTACTGCTACTGGCCGGCCCCAACGTGGCCACGATCTTCGTCTTCTTATTCATCATCATCTTTCTCAGATATCTTCTTTAATCAATGCTCAGATCACAAGGTTGTTCACGTATCGCAGTTTTTCGGTAGGCTGCCGATAGGCGGTTATCACCATTTTCAACTGCCTGAGGCTCAGCACAAGGTCGTCCATCGATGCATTGGGCCAATGGCCTTTACACAGTAGGAAGTAGTCTACCCGTGGCAGCTCGGGCATTAGATTCAGGCTCTGTTCTGTGCCGAACAGGTCGCTGGCATCGGCCCCCGAACCGGGCAGGCTCCGGTTTCCGATCAGCAGCAGATGCCGTTGTTGCAGGCTGTCGCGGTGCCCATACATGGCAAACTGACCAGATACAGTCTGGTCCTCTGCGTAGGTGTCGAGGTCCTCTTTCAACCGGGAAAAACGCAACTCCAGCATCTCGTTCATGGCCCACGCCAATCGGTGTTCGCGCTGGTGACACACTATGCAGATGAGCTCGAAATCAATCTCGGGCTCAAACAGCAGCTCGGTCCTTGCCATGGCGCGAAGGTATCGTTCCACTGGCCGCGGGGCGTTCAGTGTCCAGATACTTAAGGTAGGTTTAATGACCAGGAAGATGAACGGATGTTCACGGTCATTTGGCCTTGCAACACCATTGCCCGCCTGTCCAACTCACTGCACCCTATTCGGTGATCCGGGGTCATTGGCTGACGCACTGACCTGCTTCCTTAACCATGCCAAGGCCTTTTCTTCATCCCCAAACACCTTAACAGGGTGTGCCTTGCTGCGCATACGGGCATAGACATCGGCAAGGAGGCGGTGGCCGAGGGTGCATATCACAATGGCTTCGGCCACTTTTATCGCTTCGTACTGAGGGTCGCGGTGCCGATGCGCCTCCATGGAAATGTCCGCCAATTGGGGGAAAACGAGCAACAGCCCCACCTTATTTCCTCCGGCCAGACGCTTGACTGCACCGATATTCTCCAACAATTCCGGCATATCCATCTCAATGCCCTCGCGGGCAGCGGAGCGGACTATGCTCGGTTCGAGCAGAACGATGTCTGAGCAACGGGTGCTGATTACCGTTTCTGACGCCACCATAGCAAGGGTAAAAATGGGAATAAAACAGTTGTGTATCAGCATGTGGGCATCCGAAGTCTGATTTTCTCGTTTCTTTGCTGTCGCACCACAACTCACATCATGAACAGAATTCTACGCTCAAGCCTCACATTAATGGGCATTCTTGCTGTTGCCCAGGTTCAGGCCCAATGTCCGAACGGCACTGCAGAACTGAAAGTGTCAATCCTGACTGACAACTACCCACAGGAGACCACTTGGCAGGTTACCAATTCGAATGGCACTGTTCTAATGAGCGGTGGCCCTTACAGCGTGCAGGACACCACCTACATGGATTCCGTGTGTATCGCCATAGATGCCTGTGTAGAATTTCGTATCGTTGACTCATATGGCGATGGCATCTGCTGCGGATTCGGGCAGGGTGCTTACAACGTTTACCTCAACGAAGCTGTTGTTGGCACCGGTGGCCAGTTCACCGCTCAGGATTTCCAACTCTTCAACTGCCCTCCAGGATCGAGCTGCAACAATGCGCTGACCATCGGTGAGGGGTCGTATACCACCGATTTCAACAACGAGTGGTATGCCTTTGTACCTGCCCAGAACGGGAACTACGAGATAAGCACCTGTCAACAGGGCAATAGCTGCAACACCAAACTGTGGGTGTATGACCATTGCAACAATCTGGTGTGGGACAATAGCAATGCGGCCACCATCTATTATGACGACAATGCCGGTGGCTGTGGCGAAACAGCTATCATTCCGGCTGCACTGCTCGAAGGTGGTGTGACATACTATGTGCGTGTGGCCTCAACTGTGAACGACTGTGGCCCGAACATCAACTTCAGCATCACATACAACGGACCCATTGTAGGCTGTATGGACCCTACCGCCTGCAATTACAATCCGCTGGCCAGTGTGAGCAGCAACGACTGCATCTACCCGGGCGACCCCAACTGCCCTGATGGTCCGGACCTCATCGTGGTGCAATCGGCCATTGAGACCTCGCTGTACCTCAGTACACAGGACGTTCCAGCCAACGACTGCTATGTTTCTGAGAGCTGCATGAACGGATATGGCACACGCGACATCATCCGTTTCACCACCCATATCAAGAACATCGGCAGCCTCGACTACTACATCGGATCGCCAAGTGCCAATCCGGACCAGTTTGATTTTGTCAATTGCCACAATCACACCCACTACAAGGGCTACGCAGAATATCTGCTCTATGACCTGGCAGGCAACGAGATTCCTATTGGATTCAAGAACGGTTTCTGTGTGATGGACCTGGAGTGCAGCGGTGGTGGCACAGCCCAGTACGGATGCAGCACCATGGGCATCACGGCCGGTTGCGGTGACATCTATTCGAGCGGTCTGAGCTGTCAGTGGATCGACATCACCGATGTTGATACCGGAACCTACACCATGGTTGTGCGCACCAACTGGGACCAGAGCCCTGACGCTTTGGGCCGTGTTGAGCTGAGCCACACCAACAACTGGGCACAGGTGTGCATCTATCTGGGCCGCGATGCCAACGGTGCGCTGTTTGTGAACCAGTTGCCCGACTGCCCGCTGTTTGTTGACTGCACCGGTGAAGTGTTCGGCAATTCGCAGCTTGACTGCCAAGGCGACTGTGGCGGTACAGCCCTGCGTGGTGACCTTGACCAGAACAGCACGCAGAACGGACTCGATGCCCAGGCTTACGTGTCGCACGTGTTGGCCAACGATATTCCCGCCACCCTGTGCAACGACCTGAATGCCGATGGCGAAGTGGATGTGTACGATGCCACCCTGCTGGTCGACTGCTCCTTATTCATCAACGATGCCCATACCACAGGATCACCGCACGACCACTGCAATTTCCCCTATGGCATCACCAACATCTATGACACTGTGGAGCTGAGCATCGGTGCAGTGAACTTCAACGAGAATTACTTCGATGTGTACATCCGCAACCCGGACAACTTTGTGGTGGCATATCAATTTGACATGGAAGGTGTAGAGATCACTTCGGTAGAGAACCTGATCGATCCCACATGGTATCCCATCACCCCGCAAGGTCAGGTGGGTGGAGGCCGTGTGATCGGCATCAGCTATCAGGACTCCCTTATTGACAAGTACATGGTACCCACGCCCCTGTGCCGTGTGCATTACTTCCAGCTCACCGATACTGCTGTATGCATCTCGAGCATCAAGGCAGTGGTGAACCAATACTATGAGGAGACCATGACCAAGGTGGTCGATGGCTGTTTCAGCTACCATGTCGGGGTAGATGAGCAGGAGTTCGGAGTATCGATGCGCGCATTCCCTAATCCGTTCAGCCAGACCACGACCATTGAACTCGGCAACCGCTATGGCCGCAACCTGAGCATGCGCATAGCCGACCCCACGGGCCGCACCGTGCGCGACCTCGGCAACGTGAGCACCGACCGCGTGGTGATAGACCGCACAGGCATGGCATCGGGCATGTATGTGGCTCAGGTATGGGACGGCACCCGCCTCATGATGAGCGAGAAACTGATGGTTGACTGACCTTTCAATCCAACTATGGAAGCGGGCCGGCCCATTTGGGCCGGCCCTTCTTTTTCTAATAACCCTTATCTGCCTGTGTCGTACAGGACCGGTTTAGCGAACAGCCCAGTCAATGCCTCATAGTAACCACAAGTGGCGCTTGGAGGTGGCCCCGTCCCTGATGGAAACGGTGCCCGAAAAACTATGGCGATATGAGCTTGAACAGAGTTCGCTCAAATTCCACATCATCGCGGCCTGGGTGGCGGTGTTCTTCGTGCCTGTGTTCGGCATCACCGACTACATCAACATCCCCGACCATTGGCACGAGATATTCTACCTGCGCATTTTCAATTCGCTCCTGTGCCTTGCACTGATAATCAACCGCCAACGGTGGAACCTGAGCGCTGCCGTGTTCGCAGCCATCCCATTTTTCCTTATCTCATTCCAGAACTCGTTCACTTTCCGCTACCTCAACGAGGACCAGATAGTACAGCACGCCCTCAACTACATCGCCCTGATGATAGGTGCGGGCATGTTCCTGATGTGGGACCTGCGCACATCGCTGGCCGTACTTTTACCATCGGCATTGGCCACTCTATATTTTGCAGGTTTCAATCCGAACATAACGGCCGAGGCGTATTTCGAGAACGGAGGGCTGCTGATAACGAGTGTTGGCGTGTTCATGGCGGTTGTCATCGAATTCCGCAGGCGCATCAGCATACGAGAGATTAAGGCCACCCTGGCACTGAAGGCGGCCAATGACGAACTGGCCCGGCAAAAGGCCGAGATAGAGGCCAAGAATGAGGCCATCAGCGAGAGCATCCGTTATGCCGAGAGGCTTCAGAAATCGATGCTGGGCACAGGCAGTGTGATAAAAGGATGGTTCAACGACACCATTTTGCTATTCCTGCCCAAGGATGTGCTGAGCGGAGATTTCTATTGGTTCCATGAAGATGTGCACACGGGCACCAGGATCATAGCGGTAGCCGATTGCACCGGACATGGCGTGCCGGCCGCCATGATGACCGTGATGGGGCAGGGTCTGCTAAGCAGGGTGGTTGTTGAGCAGGGCCTTACCGATGCAAAAAAGATACTGGAGAGCATTGACAGCGAAGTGATAAGGGCCTTTGAACAAGGGGCACATGAAGATGACCAGGTGAACGATGGCATGGACATGGCCCTTATCATCCTGAGTGGCATCAGACTGTCGTATGCCGGTGCCCGTATGCCTCTGCTCATTGTGCGCAAGGGCGGAATGATCACCAATATCCGTGCATCGCGGTTCCCGGTGGGTAGCAATCAGTATGACGGCACCAAAGAATATGAGAATCACCACATAGACCTGAATAAGGGCGACAGGGTGTATCTGTTCTCTGACGGCTACCCCGATCAGTTCGGTGGGCCGAGCGACAAACGTTTCCAGACCCGGGGCATACTGAATATCCTATCGGACACCCACACCATGCCGATGAAAGAACAGTGCGACCTACTGCTATCGAAACACCTGGAATGGAAGGGCACAAACGAGCAGACGGATGATATCCTGATGCTGGGGGTGGAGATTTGATAGATCATGTCTTATGGTTTGGGGCCGATTTGAAGCCCCTCACCCACTTGATAATAGGAGGCTGGTGCTGACCATGGGCGGAGTGCTGCGAATTTGGGGGATAGAGTGGGGCTGAGGAATCTCTTTTAACCCAGAAGCACAGACTGCTCTTCTTTAATACCGAACAAGGGAGCCCACGGATCACTTGATCAGGCACAGCCACAGTTGATGTGGCCCTCGTTGCAGCTCCTTAACAGGCAGTTAGAACATAACAACCCAAAGGGCCGGGCAGATGTCCGGCCCTTTCATTTACACGCCCATGAGACTAAGAAAACTGATCGGCCTTGTTTGCTCGGTGATGTTGCCTGACACCGAGATGCAGATGGACCAGAGAGAAAAGAACGCCTTTTTCATGAAACTGTGGATCGTGCTCACCGTGGCGTTTATGGCCGGTGCATTTGTGGGCAGTCACGCACCATGAACGGCAATTTTCACATTTTGTCGGGGAGTTGTTTTATCACCTATGACATCAATTCCCTGTTGTAGGCATAGCATTTACAGTACTCTTCCAATCACTACTCGCACTCTTCTATCCATTCCCCTATATAGTCTTATAACTCCCGTTACTCTTCCATCATATCTCAGTTATGTGATAACGTCTCCCATTGTCAGTTATACAACTCCCATGTTCAGGCTTTCTATTTGCATTGCTCTTCCATTCATTCCACTTTGTATATTCGGGCCTTTCATTCACCTGACCCTGTTTGCACATGCCCACCGAGGACAGACCCTACCGCATATCAGACCCGCATGCCATTGAGCTGTGCGACACGCTTGTGAGGATCTATGCTGACCACATGGTGGAACTGGCTGCCATAGACCCCGACTTTGATGCGGCCTTTGCTACCGCATGGAAAGCGGCCACCGATGCCCTTCTGCGGCACCCGTCCTACGCACTGACCCTCGACCTGCTTGCCGTGCACAGTGCTGCACTCAACGAGACCATGGCGCGTGGCTCAAAGGCCATATCGGCCTTGCGCTACTACGCCCAACAGGCCTTTGGTGCCAATGGCATTTTCCGCAGCTTCCGGTGGGACCGCAACCAGGTGCTGCGCAAACGCCCCACCGAGTATGCCGTGTATCTGCGCAAGATGCACCGCACGGCCACCGTGCATCTGGCCGCGTTGCAGGCCAAGGGCCTCACGGCCGCCCACATGCAGGAACTGGTCGATGCGGCCGATGCCATACTGGCCGCTGAACTGGATCAGGAGGCCTACAAGGACGAGATCATTCACCTCACCTACCAGCGCACGCAGCTAAGCCGCGCCATGTGGGCCTATGCGCAAAAGGTGAATGCCGCTGCCGAAGTGGCCTTTGCCAGCGAACCCGTAAAAAGGGCGCTGTTCAATTTGGAGTGAGGGAAGCTATCGAAGACCTTGGCCGTATGTCTGTATCATTGTCAGCATAAACAACCCAAATACATGCGTATCCCAGCTCATTTAGTGGATATGTATGTATCACGGGTGGATGAGTTGGACAAAGCCGCGAGTTGGTGCTAAGTTGAAAATGAAATACATCACCTTAATCGCAATTGTTCTTTCATTTGAATCCTTTGGACAAAGCAAAATATCCAAAACTGACTTAAGAGGAGAATGGTTTACGGCCAACACAGATAGTGCATTCTTTACCGCAGACACTATTCAACTAATTAAGAGGACAAACAAGGAATTAAGAGACGATGTAAGAGAAATCCAGAAGTTTTACATAGAACCAGTAACGGAACTCGTAAAAGCGAATGACTATGTCAACTTAGAGTTTAAGAACAGAAAACACTTCGAGTTTTGGGAATCAACAAATGGTGGAGCCATCAATGCTCTTTGGACCACTCCAATGAAATGGAAATTGAAAGATGACACGGTTACTATAACTTCTGATAAATTCAAATGGGAATTTCATGTCATTTCAGTTTACGGAGATGAAAAAATTGAATTTGACTATCTCGTATCAAACTACCCAAAGAATCAATACAAGACATTAGTAACGCCAGCAATTAAGTTGAAAAGAATAAATAACTAGCCCCCCCGCCCGCTCAAGTGTTCCGAAGGATCACTCGTGCGGAACATGACACACTAAGTCTGTGACTTCGCCTTAGAGCGCCCCCCCCTCAAGTCCTCCTCAGCATACCCGCACGAACGGGATCTGATACACTCGGGCCTAACAGAAGCACAGCGGTCAGTGCCCGTGGGGTCATTCAGCCCCTCCCCTCCACCACCAAGAGGCAAGCATGGCTGAGGCCGGCCGCCACGCTCATACCGGGCGGGCTGGGCACGGGCGGGTAATGGGTGGCGGCCAACACGGGCCGGCCCATGCAAGTGGCGGGCAGGCGGTCGAGGTCGCCCAGGTCGGAGAAGGCGAAGGTAGCCCATCGGCCCGCGCTGGGCAGGTTGAACATGGCCGTGCTGAGCCACAGGGGCAGATGGCGGAACATGCCCAGTAGCACAAAGTAGCGCTGTGGGCCCTGGTGCCTCACCTGGTGCCTGAGCTGGCGCATCAGTTCGGGCACCGAGCGGTCGGGGTGGCGCGCCACCTGGGCGCTGAGCCTGAAGAAGAAGAACGACATGCGGTTGCCTATGAGGTGTCCGCTGGCCCCGCGCGGGCGGAGGTCGTGCGGGGTACTGAACCACAGGTAGGGCCACGGGGTGCCGCGCTGGTCGAGCTGGGTGGCCACGCGCTGTGCGGTAAGGGCCATGGTATAGAGGGCGAGGCTGCTGCCGGCCCCGGCCCGGGTGGCCTGCTGCCTGAGGTAGGTGGTGTGGGCGGTTGTGTGCAGGGTGTGGGTGTAGGTGGCGGCACGGGGCTTACCGCTGGCCAGGGTGGCCATGCGCGGCCCGGCACTGCCAAAGGCATGGAGCATGGCGGCACTGGCATGGCGCAACCGTTGGCCCCACGCGGGCTCTGGGGCATCATCGTACCACGGGCCCTGCCACTGGCCTGCCTCGAGGGCGTGCAGCAGGTTGATCATGCCCCGGTGGTCGAACAGCACATGGTCCATGCTGAGCAGCGCATAGGTGCCGTGGGGCGACAGGGCCACATCTATGCGCACCCGGCCGTCCTCGGGCCCGAATCCCTTCTGCAACATCGGCCCCAGCCAGACATCAGGATCTTCGGTATGGGTGATGGAGAAACCGGGGTCAACGGGGTGGAAGGGTTCGAAGCAGGGCTTTTGGGGCCAATGGAAACGGGCACGGATGGCACGTACCTGGTGCAACAGGCGGTTGCCCACGAGCCAAGTGCGCAGGGTGTCACCGTCAGCTGCATCGGCCAGATGGAACAGGATGCGCGATATGTTGCCGGGTAGCCCGCGGGCCACCATGCTGCGGTGCACCAGCAGATGGAAGAGGTCAGCGCCCGAGAGCGGATGCCGCATCACACGGCCTGTCGTACCGCACAGTCGGCCAGTGCGGCCATGCTGCGCAGGTTCTCCTGTAGCAGTTGGTCGGCCGGTATCTCGATGCCGAACCGGTCCTCGATCCTCATCGAGAGCTCAATGACCGTCACCGAATCGATGCCCACCTCGGCAAAGGGGGTGTCGTCATGCAGCACGGTGCCGGGAGCCAGCACCTTTGCCAAAAGGTAGCTGCGCAACATGTTGATCACATCCTCGCGCTGAACCGACATTTGGCGCGAAAGTACAGAAACCGATGGGCACGGGCGTGGCAGTGATAGGATCGGGGGTGGCGGGGCTTGCCGCTGCCATACGGTCGGCCGCCAAGGGTCACGCTGTGACGGTGTTTGAGGCCAACGGCCATACGGGAGGCAAGATAGCTGAACTGCGCAGGGACGGTTTCCGTTGGGACATGGGCCCATCGGTGCTCACCATGCCGCAGTATGTCGATGAGCTCTTCCGCCTGGCGGGCGAGGAACCCACCGACCATTTCCGCCACGTGCCGCTCGACCCGGTGTTCCGCTATTTCTTTGTTGATGGCACTGTGATAAGCACCCCGGCCGACAGGGAGGAGCTGATAAGGGAATTCACCACCAGGACCAGCGTAAGGAGGCAGGACCTGGAACAGTACTTCAGCGAGTGCCGCGAGAAACTGGAGATAACCGACCCGGTGTTCCTGCAACGCAGCCTGCACCGCTGGCGCAATTATCTGGACAGGGCCACGCTGCACGGGGTGCTCCGTTTCCACCGCATAGGTGCGTTCAGCTCCATGGCGCGGGCCAATGCCGCCCTGCTGCGCGACCCGAAGGTGACGGCCATATTCAACCAGTACGCCAGTTACAACGGCAGCGACCCGTTTCAGGCACCGGCCACCCTCAATCTCATTGCGCATTACGAGCTGGGCCTGGGCGCCAGCTACCCGGTGGGCGGCATGCACAGTGTCACCACATCGCTCACGGCATTGGCGCAGCGCATGGGGGTGCGGTTCAGGCTCAACACACGGGTCGATGAGATCGTCTGCCAGCACGGCCGTGTACAAGGGGTGCGCTGCGGCAAAGCCACCGAACCGTTCGACCGGATATTCGCTAATGCCGATGTGCACAGCGTTTACAGCCATCTGATGCCCCGTGTGGCCCGACCGTCAATCAGCCTGAGGCAGCCGCTGAGCAGCTCGGTCATTGTCTTTTATTGGGGAATCAAGGGCCAATTTGCGCGGCTGGGCCTGCACAACATGTTCATGAGCAGCGACCAGGTCCTGGAATACCACCAGATCTTCAAGGAGGGCAAAGTGGCCCACGACCCCACCATCTACCTCTACATCAGCAGCACCATGAACCCCACCGATGCGCCTGCGGGCCACCAGAACTGGTTTGTGATGGTCACCGTGCCGCACCATACCGGGAAGGATTGGGATGCGGAGGTGCACAGCCTGCGGCAGCGGGTGCTGCACCGCCTGTCGCAGCGGCTCGGTGCCGACATCGGTGGCAATATCGTGTGCGAGGAGGTGCTCACTCCACCGCTCATAGCCCAGCGCACATCATCGGCCAAGGGAGCGGTGTACGGCAACAGCAGCAACGGCCTGTTCGCGGCATTCCTGCGTCATCCCAATTTCGCACCGCGCGTCAAAGGGCTCTATCTGTGCGGAGGCAGTGTGCATCCAGGGCCCAGTATTCCGCTCTCGCTGCTTTCGGCCAAGATTGCCGTGGGGCTGGCCGATGGGTGAACGGACAACGGGTTATTGATCCCCATAAAAAAACAAGGCCCGGGTATCGCTACCACGGGCCTTGCCGAAATTGATCCTTAGGCGAATCAGTTTTTCACGAATCGGGCTGTGCGCACACCGTCCACATCCGTTATGCGGATGATGTAAGCACCGCCTTTTAGGCTACTCACGTCCATCAGGGCGCGGTCGGCCGCTATCGCACGGCTGATCACGATACGGCCCATGGCATCGATCACTTGGGCATTGGCGCTGCCGCTTTGGCCCACTATGGTCAGCATGTCGTGTGCAGGGTTGGGTGTGATGTCGAGCATCAGCTCCTCCCCTTCCACAATACTGCTGCTCAGGTCGATGGTGCTTACCGTTGTGTTGGTCACCACTGCCGGGTTGAAGTCGAAGTAGATGTGGGCCGTGTTCTCCATCACCGTGCCTTCGGGCAGGTCGGCATTCTGTGCAATGGTGTAGAGCACAAACCCGTGGCTACCGGCCTCATCGGTGGTGCTATCGGGCAGGTTGATATCAGGGAAACTGAACTTCACCACACGGTCCTCGAGCATGAAAAGCTGCATCGGGTGGCTGGTGGCCAACACACGGAAGGTGCTCAGGTCAAGATCTGTGTCAATGGTATCGAGGATAAAGATGTTCACGGCCTCGGCTGTGCCGGTGTTCTGGAAACGCACGCGGTAGGTCAGGTCCTGATTGGGCAATACGCCCCCGTTGGCACCGCTTCCGGGGGTCACAGCCTTATCGTTGGGGTCCCAGCTGTTGGTCACAGGGAAGCAGAACGTACCGCTGTTGTTGGCCACATTGGCATCGCCACTGGTGGGGGTCACACTCAGGTTGAAGCAGGCCGTGGTGTTGAGTATCGCGCCTGGATCGGTATAGACCCCGATGTGCACCCACGAGCCCCATTGACCCGAACTGAGGGCCGCGAAGTTGAATGTGAGCGTGTTGCCATTGGCTGTTATGGCCCCCTGCGGGAAGCATGTGCCGTTGTAGCTCACCACCGGGTCGAGTGTTATAGTGGCTGTGCCGCTCTGTGGCAGACAGCCGAGGTTGTTGATGTAGAGGTACAGGTTGCCATTGAAACCCGGACGGATCTGCCATGCCGAGAGCGATCCTGCGAGGTCGAAAAAGTTGCTGTCGCAGTACACACCGAAATCGATGCCGCTGTTGGGCATGGTGCCCACGGGCTGCACAAAGCCCGGGCAAGCGTTGTTATACGACTGGTCGAGCAGGTGCACCTCGTAGTTGCCGCCCATCGGGGCATAGAACCCGTAGGCACCGTTGGCATCGGTATAGTCGTAGGCAATTGGTTGGGTGCCGCCCACGTTGAACAGGCCCATGGGGCGGCTTTCCATCATCGGTTCGCCCTGATCCATCTGGCAGTTGTTGTCCGAATCGTACCACACAGTGCCCTCAATGCTGCCGCATGTGTCGGAGATCACGATCTCATCGGCAACTATCAGCGAGTCGTAGAAGAACGTGCCGCTGGCCGTTCCCCACACCTCGTAGAACACGGTGTAGCTGCCGGGGGCATTGTACTGGTGCGCACCTCCGGCAAAGAAGTTGAGCCCTGCAAAGTCGCCATACAACTGGGCAGTCACGGTATCGGTGGTGCCATCGCCATAATGGAAGGCGCAGGTGACCGTCTCAGTCTGGGCGTTGAACTGATTGGCCCATCCATACATGAAGAAGTCAATGGTGGCCGGGGTGGTACACAGCGGCCCCCAGGTGGAGTCGGCTGCCGAGATGATGCCGAATGGCTGGGCCTGGGCCCGTACCTCGGTGGCTGCAAAGCCGAGCAGCGCTGCGGTGAGGAAAGGTATGATGCGTTTCATGTTTCTCCGTTTTGGTGATTTGATGATGCAAAGGTGAATGTCCCTATTCCTGGCAGAAAACTCGATTTCGAATATTCTTACGTGTTCAAATCAGAAATTACCGCCAGCCAAATTTCAAGTCACACACTTAGTTTACTGATTTTATGAAAGATGTTCAGACCTGAATCGCCCAAATCTGTATCAATACTTTGGCTGATTCTATAAACAAACCGCCCAAAGAGGCCATGGGCACGCATCTCAGAGACCGCTTCTCACCTCACGAACCGGATGGTCATCGGCCCTTCATCCGTCATTATCCTGAGCAGGTAGATGCCAGCAGGGCCATCGAAATCGGCCATCATGGCCGGAATGGACTGCCCTACCCCAAGGGCCATCAGCCTCCCATCCATCCCATAAATGGAATAGGTGACGGGCATTACACCTCTGCTGGGCGATTGGATACCGATGGGCAGTTGCGGATAGACGGTCATGCACACCTGGTCCGTGCACCCATTGGCATCCGAACAGGACAGACATATCTCGGTCGGTTCCGTTGTGGTGGCAGTGTACGGAAGGTCTGAAGAGGTGATACCGCCCGACCACTGGTACGTGGCACATTGAACGGAAGCATTGAAAACCATCGGCTCATTCACCCGCAACGTATCCACATTCATCTCAATGGCGAATGTGGGCAGGGGCGACACATCTATCTGCAACGAGTCGGTGAATGGGCAACTGTTTGTGTCGGTGCTCATCAGCACAGGCCAATAGGTACCCGCACCGAGTGCGCCCATGTTCCAAGTGGCACCAGCAGGGCCTTGCTGCCATTGCAGGGCGTTGAACGGAAGAGCATCAGTTACAGCAGCCACGAACTCCTGACCCGCACAGGCCGGCACGGGCTGATAGGCCAACTGCGGTAGGATCGGCTCGCAGAACCGGGCCACAAATCCATCGTTCTGCCCACCGCTATAACTGCCGAGCAGTGCCCCTGGGGTGGCCATGCCGGTGGCGCTGCGTGTTATTCCACCTAATAATATATGACCGTGCCGTGGGTCAAGGGCCATATCGTTGGCCTGGTCGCTCAGCTCACCGCCCCAATAGGTGCCCCAACGCAACTGCCCGCTGGGGTCAAATTCCATCAGCATCACATCATATTCACCATTGTTCACCGCTTGGAATGCGCCCGGTGTGGCTATGCCCGTAAGGCTCACGGTCATTCCGGCCACCGTTATGTTCTGCTGGGCATCAATCTGCACCGCATAGGGGTAATCCACCTCGTTGCCACCGAAATAGGTGGCCCAGTCGCGGCTGCCGTCAGGGCCGATGCGGATGAGCAGACCGTCCTCGTTGCTGGCAGGTACGGTCTGGTAGGTGCCCGCAGTGGCCAGACCTGTGCTGGCAGTGAAGATGGCCACATAGCTGGTGCCCGTTGGCAGTACGGCAATGGCATGGGCATCGTCCTCAGAGGCACCGCCCAGATACGACCTCCAGATGTTGTTGCCTGTGGGGCCGAACTTCATCACAAATCCATCGAAGTCGCCACCTGGTGCAGGCTGAAACGTGCCGTTACCGGTCCAACCCATACTGCCGTTGGTGGTGCCGCACAGGTAGATGTTGCCGTTGGCATCCACTCCCACATCGTTGGCACGGCTCGAAGCATTGCCCAGGTAGGTGCCCCACATGGGGAATCCGGCCTGCGAGAACCGCGTTAGGAAGGCGTTCTCAAATCCGTTGAAAGACTCATCAAATGCCCCTGTGGTGGCAATGTTGACCGAGCTGCGGGTGTGACCTACGAATACAAGGTCGCCTGCGGCATCTGTGGCCAACCGTGCAGGGAAATCATGGTCCTCGCCACCGTAATAGGTGCACCACAGAAGGCTCCCAGTGCTGTCGAAGCGCGCGATGGCCGCATCGTCAGCACCCTGAATGGTGGTCTGGAACGCACCCGAGGTCACTACATTGGTCTGGCTGAAGGTGGTGGCTCCCACGTACACGGCATCGGCATCGTGGTAATGCAGCGCATAGCAACGGTCGCCATTGCCGCCTCCGAAGTAGGTGCCCCAGATCTTATGCCCATTGGGGGCGTATTTGATAAGGAAACAGTTCACCGAACCGATGATGGTGCCCTGATAGGATCCGCTGGTGGCGAAGTTGGCAGTGCTCTGTGTGAATCCCGTAACGTACATGTTGCCATCTTCGTCCGTATCAACGTTCTCAACCTGATCAGTGAGTGTGCCACCAAGGTATGTTGACCATAACCTATGCGGCATGGGATCAATCACCAGTGTATCGCCCTGCTGCACGGTGCACTCGCATTTGTAGCCAATGGTGCCGTCCGCATCTATTGTATGGTGCGCCACCACATGCTGCCAACTTCCATTGTGCCACAACCTGCTTTCGGGTATCTGTTCCTCCATCTCCCCGAAACGGGTCTGAAAGATCAACTCACCTTCCGGTCCCAAACGAACAGAGTCTGTGCCTGTCATCGTGAATCGGAAATCGCTCAGTGCCTCAGGCGATGAGAATATCAGGTCGGACTTGTAATATCCTTTTATATCAATGGAATGATCCACCTCAAGTCCTTCGGCCCTTTGCCTCATGCAGGCATGGGCTGTGGTGTGGATAGGTACATCTGGATCGACATAGTGAGTCTCACGAAACAGGGCGGGCGAGGAACGGAGATCGGTGGTCAATGGCATCTGCACCCTGAAACCGATGCGGTGATACTGGGCACTGAACATGCCGAAACTATCGGGCACTGACGCGTCCTGGATGATATCGTACTGCCAGCCATCTGCGGTCAGGGCCACATTACCCCATGAGGTCTGAGCCGAAGCAAGCACTTCGGCATTCACGGTCCCCTCGGCTGTAAAGTGCTGCCCAACCGCCTTTAAAAATTGAGCGTTGGTTATCTCGTGCAAGGCGAACAAGAGGATAATTATGAGTCCCAACGGCCGTTGCATGGCGCAAAGTACATTGCCTCCGCTCATTTTTTTTCGGGCCGTGTTTGGTATTGTCATTTTTCTACTTTTGCAGCCAGACTAACCAAACCTAACCAAACTTCTCAACATGAAAAAGTCATTCCTCTCTACTCTGATGGCCGGCCTTGCTGTGGTTGCTTTCACTTTCAGCAGCTGCACCACCGATCCATGCAAAGATGTCACTTGCGATAATGGTGGCGAATGCGTTGATGGCGATTGCGTTTGTGCTGATGGCTACGAAGGCACTACCTGCCAGACCGAACAACGCGCCAAGTTCCTTGGATCATTTAGCGTAAATGAGGCTTGCAATAGCGGTAATTACAGTTACAATAGCGATGTGAACACTTCAAGCGTAAGTGTTTCTAACATTGTGATCACCAACTTCGGTGACTACAGCGTCAGTGTTGCCGCAACAGTTGATGCAAACGGCACCTCGGTGACCATCGCGAATCAGACCGTTACCATCAGTGGTGCCTCTGCTACTGTTCAAGGTTCCGGCCAGATTAGCGGTAACATCCTCACCATCACTTACACCATCTCTTCCGGTGGTGTTTCTGACACTTGCACCATGACCTGCACCAAGCAATAATTCATTGCCTTTTAATTAATCGAAAGGCGCCTAATGGCGCCTTTCTTTTTTGCGGGATATTTAGAAAAGTTCGGCTGTTTGTGACCCTTTGTGATATATGTATCAAGACAGCTTCATACTCAGAACGAGATGAAATGAAATGAAATGAAAAGGCCGGGCTTCTCAGCCCGGCCTTTCCTATCAATGAATTATCGATAAATCACTGCTTAGCCTTCTGCTTCTTTGCATCTATTGGATTAACCGCATTGGTCTTTTCCTGTTCGGCCTTCTGCTGTTTCGCCTCTATAGGATTCTTTGCAGGTTGCTGAGCAGCATTAGCCTTATCGGTTATCGGGTTACCGGTCTTACCGGAAGTTGCAGGCTCAGCCGGCTTGGCAGCCTCAGCTTTCTCGTTCGCCTTGTTGGCGGCATTGGCACCGGCAGCATAGGCGGCAGCGGCTTTGGCAGCAGCTTCAGCCTCAAGCGCGGCTTTTATGCTGTCCTCGCGGGCCATCTGCACTGCAGCGATGCTGTCCTGACGGGCTTTCTCCTGTGCAGCCAGCTCTTCGGGGGTCGGGCCTTTTGGGCCACAGGCCACAGTGAACGCAATGCCAGCGAACGTTGCAGCGATGAGGGTCTTTTTCATGTCGTGTTTAAGGTTTGTGGTCGGTTAGATGCCGCAAAAATAGCTGTTCCACACTTTGCATATCCGCCTTCGTGTACTTTTGGCACACAAGCTTTCAACACCATGAAGTCAATACTCCGTATCACTGCCCTGTTCATCGCGACCCTCGCAATTGGCTCAACCGGCTGCGATGAGACCCACGGTTGCATGGACAGCACTGCCGACAACTTCGACCCTACCGTTGACAAGGAAGACGGATCCTGCATCCCTGCACGCGAGAAGCTGATAGGATACTTTGATTATTACTCAAAGACCATCGGCACTTACAATCTCAACGGAACTGTGCTGGTGGACACCATTGATACCATTGGTTGGATGCACATCACAGAGGCCAACACAGATTTATTGGATTTCAAGGCCAATGTGGACGGCCGATGGGTGTTTGAAGGTTCAGTCAATCGTTTCGACCTTGAAATGCTCGCTCAGACTGTGATGGATTCAATGCAGACCTATGGTACAGGTCTATGGTACACAACTGAATTTCCTGATGGGACAGACACAGCGGACATGTCGATTCGGTTGAATTTCACCTGGTCCATTCCCAACTATTCGTATACTGGTACGACCGACTATTATCTTCGGAAACGCAACTGAAAAGCAACCTTTCCGTCTCTGATGGCGTTGCAGGTCGCTGTTGAATCCTGATTTACTTTGAACGTGAAGCTGTACCTTCTATTGGCTTTCATGGTATTGTCCGTGGCGGCATGCTCCAAGAAATCGGGATGTACCGATTTTTCCTCTCCCAATTACGATCCCGATGCTTTTAGTGACGATGGGTCGTGCATACCTGTGAACATGAAGTTCCTTGGGCTGTGGGATGTTGAATCAGACTGCGACAGCGCCAACTTCTACCGCAGCATCGAGCGCAATCTCAACAATCCATTTGAGGTGCTGCTCACTGATGTGAACGGCAATTTCAATGTGCGCGCCCACATCAGCGATGACAACATATCCTTCTCCGATACCCTCAGCCCGTTCATATATATAGAAGGTGCAGGCAAGGTGACAGGCGATGGTCAGTTGGAACTGAGCTACAAGATAACCTACTCCGGGTCCGGCACCTTTTCTGAGTGGTATTGCTTTGACCGGATGACCCAGGTTCAATAATCTGTGAACAAGAGCGTTGCAAGTATTGATTTAATGTTAACTTCACCCACCTTTTTCCCAACCTATAAATAAAAGCCACATGCGGAAGGGAACCAAGACCCTGATGATGACAGCAATGCTGGTGGGGTCGTTGCCTGTTGTGCAGACCGGTTGCGAATCGAAGCGCGGCTGTACCGACATTAATTCTGATAATTACAATGCTGAGGCAGAGGAGGACGATGACACCTGCGTACCGATGCGGGCCAAGTTCCTTGGCGATTATGACTGCAACGGTGAGATGGATAAAGGGGATCCGAGCGGGGGTATTCAGCCCAATGATTCCATGGATTTTTCATTGGAGGATATCACAATTAATGTCGATAGTACCACCAGACCTGAACCCGAGCTGATTTTCGGATTCAGCAATGTGGAGGGCACACAGTTTCCGTTGACCGGAGTTGTGGTGTCGAAGTTTGATGTTGATTTTCCGAATCAGACCCTAGGCGACATCGTCTATTTCGGCAATGGACACATCAGTGGTAGGGTCATCGACCTTCACATTACCCGGGTATTCCTGAGTCCTGATATCAACGTCACCCCGAATGATACCGATTTGATCCATATCCTAGGGATGAAGAATCCGTGCTGCGACTGCTCCAATGTTCACCTCTACGACTATTCTGACAGAGTCTGCAACGGTGACCCCCGTCAAGGTGGGCAATCGTGGGACAGTTTCAGAGGTAGCCTCGTAGAGGCAGGATGCGATTGCGAGTATTGATTGATCTGACATAAGAGAAATGAGAAATACCAGATCAGACCTCGGCAGACTGTGGATCATCATTCTGGTGGCCTTGAGTCCGCTGTTCACCGCGTGCGATGAGGAACTGGGCTGCACTGACCGCACGGCCGACAACTACAATGCCGATGCGGTACGCGATGACGGTTCGTGCATCAACGCCCGCGATAAGTTCCTCGGTGTTTATAGAACATTGAACATCTGCTGGCCAGATAGCCTTCCTAATGTCGACACGACACAAGTCCGCTTCTTCACAATCTCTGAAGATGACCTGCGCGAGCAGAATGATGATGTGATCATTTACAACTTCGGTCGCGACAGCGTGGCCATCAAGGCCCTTGTCAATCGCGACAAACTCACCATTCCGTTGCAGGACATCCTGGTGGGAGGACTACCGATGTCATTTACAGGGGTGGCCTATATCGATTCAACAGGCCGCCTCACCATGCACTACAATGTGAAGTTAGGCGGCACCATTCCGTACTATCCGGATTGTGTCATCTTTGCCGACCGCATCGATTGATGCCCCCAAGGCTTAGTTGACATGGATACTGCCTTTTGGCGGAGGTTACTTATTGCAATCGCCATAGCTCTGGTTGCGCTGACACTTAGCCGCCTCGCCTTTCTGCTTAACAGCCTTACTGTGTATGCATCGGTTCCGATGGTGGAACTACTGGAGGCCTGTCTCTTCGGTATCCGTTTCGATCTGGTGGCCGTGGCCTATGGTCTGTGTCCGTTCCTGTTGATAGGAATGGTGTCGGGTGGCGATTGGCAGATACGGCAATTCCGCATCGGGCGGGCATTATTCCTCCTCTCGTTGACGCTCATGACGTTGTTAAACTTCATTGATGCTGAGTTCTATAAGTTCACCGACCGCAGAAGCACCTCAGACCTTTTCGAGTTCGTTTTCATCAGCAACGATGTTTGGAACATACTGCCCAAACTGATACGCGATTTCTGGCACCTGCTCATTGAATGGGTACTGCTGTCATGGCTCACAATATATGCCTATGACCGCTTTGTGGCATCCGATGCTGACATGCGGTGGCTACGCAAGCCTGCTGAGTGGGCATTGCGGCTGATGTTTGTGGCTTTGATTGTACTTGCCATGCGCGGTGGTACCCGGCGCATCCCGCTCATGATCCAGGATGCCGGTACTGATGCCGATCCTCATCTTGCCTTGTTGATCCTGAACACCCCGTTCACTGTGTTCAAGACCTTGGGAAAAGAGAAACTTCCGACCCCTGAGTTCATCACCCAAAAGGACGCTGATGCCCTTTGGCAGCCGATTCAGGCCCTGCCGCGCGACAGTGCCTTTGCCCGACTAAAGGGGCACAATGTGGTGGTGATTATCATGGAAAGCGTAGGATGCGACTATATGAGGTCGCAGAATGGAAGGGCCGTGGGTTATACACCGTTTCTTGACTCGCTTTCGGCTGAAGGCACCTTTTTCCGTGAGGGTTTTGCTGATGGGCATCGCAGCATTGAGGGCATACCTGCTGTGCTGTCATCGACCCCAACGTGGATGTTCGACCCATTCATCACCTCGCCATTTTCGGTCAACGCATACCAGAGCCTGGCCACAGCCACCGAAGAGATGGGCTATGCCACAGCATTTTACCACGGGGGCAATAATGGCACAATGGGTTTCGACACCTATTGCCGTCAAGCGGGATTTGACCGCTATGTGGGGCGCAATGAATATCCAGATGCCTCCCACTACGATGGCACCTGGGGCATTTACGACCATCATTTCCTAAGGTTCATGGCCCGCGACCTGAACAAATATGCCAACAGGCCATTCATGGCAGGGGTGTTCACGCTATCGAGCCATCATCCATATTCGGTGCCCGAAGAGTATGCTGAAAGGGTGACCAGCGGCCCATTGCCCATTCACCGCGCCATTTCCTATGCCGATATGGCCCTGCGCGATTTCTTCATTGAGGCGAGGAAACAGCCGTGGTTCGATAACACCTTGTTTGTGATCACGAGCGACCACACCTCCGTATCGACCGACCCGAGGTTCAAGACCAGCGTGGGCTCGTTGCGTGTGCCCATCCTCTTTTATCACCCCAAAATAAAAGTGAAGGCCGATGCCGGACGCGTGGCGCAACAGACCGACATTATGCCCAGTGTGCTACACCTGTTGGGGTACGAGGGCGATTTGTTCGCATTCGGAAGCAGCGTTTTCGGGGCGGGCAATGGCGATGCAGTGTCGTTCCTGAGCGGTGCGCACCAGATCATAGCAGGCGACCGTGTGCTGCGCTTTGATGGCGAGAAGGCCGTATCGTTGTACGACTATAGGGCCGACACCTTGCTGCGCGACAACCTACTGCACCAAGAACCCGAACGGGCCGCAGCACTTGAGATGCGCCTAAAGGCATGGGCCTATCAGTATAGCGTGGCCCTGAACCGGAACCGAATGACCCCTGACAAATGGAACAGACCATGAAGCGGGAACGGATGATGGTTATTGTGAATCCGGTGTCGGGCACGGGGCGGCAGAAACGTGCGCAACGCATGGTGGAGCAGCATATTGACCGTCAGCGCTACGACTTTACAATAGCTTACACCAAGGCCCACCGACACGCCATTGAGCTGAGCCGTCAGGCCGTGAACGATGGTTTTGACGTGGTGGTGATAGTGGGCGGAGACGGATCGATAAACGAAGTGGGGCAGGGTCTTGCGGGCACTGATGTGCGCATGGGCATACTGCCTGCCGGGTCGGGCAACGGGCTTTGCCGATCATTGGGCATACCCATGGACCTGCGCAAAGCCGTGGAGGTGCTCAACCGAGGACATCATAGGGTGATAGATACCGGACTGGCCAACGGCAGACCGTTCATGAATGTGGCCGGGGTGGGCTTCGATGCGTATGTGGCCAACAAGTTCCACAAGGCCAAGCTGCGCGGACTGCTCAAGTACATCATCCTCATCATCCGATCATTGGGCGAATACAGGGCACAGGCGTATACTCTATATGCCGATGGCCGCAGGATCAAGCGCACTGCCATGCTCATCTGTTTCTCCAACAGTTCGCAGTATGGCAATGATGCGCTGGTGGCGCCAAGGGCCGTGCCCGATGATGGCCGATTGGACGCTGTGATCCTGCGCAGGTTCCCATTCATCAACGTATTTCTACTCATTTACCGCCTTTTCAGAGGCACATTAGATGAATCGCCTTACATCAAGACATTCAAATTCAAAGAATTGAAAGTGATTCAGGAACGTAATGAAGTGGCCCACCTTGATGGCGACCCTTATGATCTCGGCCTCGAGATTGACATAACCATTAGACCTGCTTCACTAAAAGTCATAGTGCCTGATGGGAAAGCCTAAGACCGGACTGGGCCTCGATAGTCTTGCCGACCTGATGCGACACATGGGCGACCTGCCCGCAGGCCAGGACATTCCCGTGGACACAGAATCGGTCAAGAAGGATGAACAGCGCCAGAACCTGCGTGTGAGTCTCGACAAGAAAGGCCGGGGAGGCAAGGCTGTGACGCTCATATCCGGTTTCGTGGGCGATGAAGAGGAACTGAGCAGATTGGGTAAGGCCATGCGCACCAAGTGCGGGGTGGGCGGCACCGACAAGGATGGCGAGATATTGATTCAGGGCGATGTACGCGCCAAGGTGTTGAAACTACTTGCCGAAATGGGGCACCGCGCCAAACAGGTGGGCGGATGAGGTACTTTGTTGAGTTGGCCTATAACGGCACGGGCTACAGCGGCTGGCAATGGCAGGAGAACGCCATTGTCACCATTCAGGCCGAGTTGCAGCAGGCCATGGCACAATTGATGCGGCAACCCATCAAGTTGAGTGGCTGTGGCCGTACCGATGCGGGGGTTCATGCATCGCAGTACTTTGCCCACTTCAACTTCGAAGGGCCGATAGAAGACGTTGATCACCTCGTGTTCAGGCTCAATCGTGTGGTGAGCCCCTCGATTGTGGTTTATCGCATTTTCAGGGTGAATGATAGGGCCAACAGCCGTTTCGATGCCATACTGCGCACGTACAGCTACCGCATCAGCAAATACAAGGACCCATTTTTCAATCAGGTGCGCACCGAATGGTTCTATCCCATCAGGCTCGAAGTGATGAACGAGGCGGCCGCCATGCTTCCCGGCACCCACGATTTCGGGTGTTTCTGCAAGCGCCAGGCATCGAACAAGACCAACATCTGCACCGTTTCCGAGGCACATTGGCAAGAATATGCAGACCATTATGAGTTCACGATAAGTGCCAACCGCTTCTTGCGCAACATGGTACGCGCCATTGTGGGAACACACCTCGACATATCGCGCGGACGCATGACCCTGGAGGATTACCGAGGGGTACTGGTGTCTGGAAACCGCAGCCTGGCGGGCGTGAGCGCCCCTGCACAGGGTCTATTTTTGTCGGCCGTCAGCTATAACTGGGAAAAGGTGCTGGCGCAGCCCGATGAGTGAAGTGACAGGAAAGGCCATGGACACCCGCCTGCTGAGACGGGTGCTGGGATTTGCACGGCCATACCGTGGGGTGTTTGCACTGACCATGTTCCTGATAGTGGCACTGGCTGTTGTGTCTCCCATCAGGCCCTGGCTCATCCAATACACCTACGACCACCACATAGCCAACCCCGATCCGCAGGGCCTGCTGCACATGACGCTGCTCATGGTGGCCATGCTCATTATGGAGGCCCTACTCACCTACTACTACACCTATGCTACCAACTGGTTGGGCCAGAGCGTGATACGCGACATACGTCTGCGCCTTTTCAGTCACATTGCCCATCTGAGGCTAAGGTATTTTGATCAGACCCCCATCGGTACGCTCGTCACCCGCGTCATTTCAGACATTGAGACCATTGCCGACATCTTCTCCGATGGGTTGCTGGTCATTTTCGGTGACATACTGAAACTGGTGGCCGTTGTGGCGTTCATGTTCTGGGTCGATGTGCGCCTCACGCTCATCAGCCTCAGCACCATACCCGTGTTATTGCTGGCCACATGGGTGTTCAAGAATGGCATCCGTTCCTCCTTTCAGGATGTGCGAACCTCTGTGGCCCGCCTCAATGCTTTCCTTCAAGAGCATATCACGGGAATGCAGATAGTACAGCTCTTTGACAGGGAAGAGGAGGAACTTTCGCGATTCACTGAGATAAATGCACAGCACCGCGATGCCAACATCCGCTCGGTTTGGTACTTCTCCATTTTCTTACCGGTAGTCGAGGTCCTGTCGTCCATCTCCATCGGCCTTGTGGTGATGTGGGGAGGCCGTCAGGTTACCGGTGCCGACCTTAATCTGGGCCATCTGGTCGCATTCATCCTGTACATACACATGATGTTCAGGCCCATACGCGAACTGGCTGACAAGTTCAACACCCTGCAGATGGGCATGGTGAGCTCTGAACGTGTCTTTAAGGTCATGGATACCGAAGAACACATTGTGGACCAAGGTAAATTGAGCGCAACGGGCATTAAAGGGCACATCATCTTTAATAAAGTGCGCTTCGCCTACGATGGGAAAGAGGAAGTGCTGCGCGATATCAGTTTAGAGGTGTTGCCCGGTCAGACCCTCGCCCTTGTAGGTGCCACTGGATCGGGTAAGAGCAGCATCATCAACCTTTTGGGCCGGTTTTATGAGTACCAGCACGGCAGCATAACCGTAGATGGTCACGACCTGCGCCAATACAGCCTGCATTCATTGCGGTCAAACATTGGTGTGGTATTGCAGGATGTGTTCCTATTCAGCGACACAGTGCTCAACAACATCACACTGCACAACGAGCGCATTACGCGCCAGCAGGTGATTGAGGCGGCCACTGCCTTCGGGGCACATGCCTTTATCAGTGCATTGCCAGGAGGATACGACTATCATGTGCACGAACGTGGTGCCATGCTAAGTGTTGGGCAAAGGCAGCTCATATCGTTCATACGTGCTTATGTGCACGATCCCGCCATTTTGGTGCTCGATGAGGCCACCTCGAGCATCGACACGGAGAGCGAGCACATCATTCAGAAGGCCCTCGAGCGCCTGACGGCCCACCGCACCAGCATTGTTATAGCGCACCGCCTAGCCACCGTACAACGTGCCGACCGCATAGTGGTGCTCGATCAGGGTCGCATTGTAGAGAGTGGCACCCACGAGGAGCTTCTGGCCCAAGACGGACCTTACCGCAACCTCTTCGAGTTGCAGTTTGTCTGAGGATGGAGGTCTGAATCAGGGCATTTGTTTCTTATTGAAATCCAAACCAATTGTTCAGAGAGACAGATCCCTGACCGGCAGAATGATGCTGTCTGCGCCATTCACTCGCAGCCTACAATCTCATACTTCGACATAACACTCTTCAGACATCCTATCAGTAGCAACTTCGCGGCCCCGACCATGTTCCACGACATCGATCTGCAAGTGCCCATTGGGCTGATGGCTGATGCTGAGGCCCTGCGACTTGCCGTTGCGCAGCGGAGCGGACTGGGTGCCGATCTGAAACACTTTAGCATACTGCGCAGAAGCATTGATGCCCGCGGTCGGAACATCCGCTTCAATCTCCGGGTGCGGGCCTTTGCAACCATTGATACCGATGGCAGGCGGCACCCCAACCATGTGCAGCGCACATACACCGATGTGCGTGGCCGACCCGAGGTTGTGATAATCGGTACAGGTCCTTGCGGCCTGTTTGCGGCACTGCGCATGTTGGAGCTGGGTCTGCGGCCTCTGGTGTTTGACCGCGGCAAGGATGTTCGCAGCCGTAGGCGCGATCTGGCCGCAATTAACCGCCTACATACCGTTGATCCCGATAGCAATTATTGTTTCGGTGAAGGGGGTGCTGGCACCTATTCAGACGGAAAACTCTATACCCGCAGCAGCAAGCGGGGCGATATTAACCGCATTCTCAGCACTTTCATCGACCACGGTGCCGACCCCGACATACTGGTGGATGCACATCCGCACATCGGCACCAATAGGCTGCCCGGCATCATCACGGCCATCCGCCAGACCATTGTGGACCATGGTGGCGAGGTACACTTCGGCATGCGCCTCACCGACCTAGTGGTGCGCAACGGTGCAGTTCATTCTGTCAGTTTCAACCAAGGACCTACCCTACCCTGTCAGGCGCTGGTGCTTGCCACTGGACACAGTGCCCGCGATGTGTACGAACTGCTGCACGCCAAAGGCATAGCCCTCGAGGCCAAACAGTTCGCCATGGGAGTGCGGGCCGAGCATCCACAGGATCTTATCGATTCACTGCAGTATCACTGCCCTACCCGCCCCGATTTACTTCCCGCAGCCAGCTACGCACTCGTAGAGCAGGTGCAAGGGCGCGGTGTATACTCATTCTGCATGTGTCCGGGCGGTATCATAGCACCATGCGCCACAGCCCCCGGCCAGGTGGTGACCAACGGTTGGAGCCCTTCAAAACGGAACAACCCTTTTGCCAATTCGGGCATTGTGGTAAGTGTTGAACCAGAGGATGTTTCCGCCTACGCATCACATGGACCTCTGGCCGGCATGTATTTCCAGAAAGCGGTGGAGGAGGCCTGTTGTGCCGCGGCCGGGGGCACGCAGACAGCACCCGCGCAGCGTCTCACTGATCTGGTACGTGGCCGCACAAGCCAAGACCTGCCGGCCTGCTCATACACCCCGGGCACTGTTAGCATAGAACTGGGCCAGGTGCTTCCGAAGGCCATCATATCAAGACTGCGAGAGGGTTTTGTCGGATTCGGGAAGAAGATGAAAGGCTACCTGACCTATGAGGCCATTGCTGTGGCGGTGGAGAGCCGCACGTCATCGCCTGTGCGCATTCCGCGAAACGAACAATTGCAGCATCCACAGGTGATGGGCCTATACCCCGGAGGCGAGGGAGGAGGCTACGCGGGTGGCATTGTATCGGCCGCTATGGACGGTGAACGTCTGGCCGAATCGATAGCAAGGAATGTTCATTCTTTGCTTTGATATATTGAACATTTTATTTTACTTCGGGTTGATATGACCGGTTGCAATACCGAGCCCCGATGCCTCCACCGCACCGGCTATTTTCGGTTCGCAGCCATGATCTGACCCCCGGGGCCGGTTTAACGGCCGGCCCCGTTATCGGAACCGGAAAAGCAGTACGCTGAGCAGCCATGGACAGGATCCTAATAACCGGAGCAACAGGACTGATAGGGCGCAACCTTGTTAAACGACTCGTGGAGCGGGGTATGAAGGTGAACACCCTGAGCCGGAAGTACGAGCCACAGACAGGAGTCCGGAGCTTTGTGTGGGATGTGGCCAGTGGTACGTTGGACCCAGAGGCTCTGGCAGGTGTGCGCCACATTGTTCATCTGGCAGGCGCAGGGGTGGCCGATAAGAGGTGGACAGACCAGCGCAGGCGCGAAATCATCAACAGCCGCACTAAGAGTGCTAAGCTGCTTTACAACTCGTGCATGGCTGCGGGAATCATCCCGGCCTCATTCGTCAGTGCTTCAGGTATAAACTACTACGGCACAACAACATCGGCCCACATCTACAAGGAAGACGACTTGGCCGGCACAGACTTTCTGGCTCAGGTGTGTGTGGAATGGGAGGCTGCCGCTGACCGTTTCGCTGATCTTGGCACACGGGTGGTAAAACTGCGCACCGGTGTGGTGCTCAGTCCCGATGGCGGTGCACTGCCTACCATGGCAAGGCCTGTTCGTCTTGGCATTGGTGCCGCCATTGGCACCGGGCTGCAATGGATGCCGTGGCTGCATATTGACGATGCTGTGCGGGCCTACCAGCACGCCCTGTCTGATCCGAACGTTAGGGGTGCCTACAACCTCTGTGCACCGGAACACATCAACAATACCCAGTTCACCCGCCAATTGGCCTTGAGCATGCACAGGCTGCTGCTGCTACCCAAAGTTCCGGCTGCTGCCCTCCAAATGGCCATGGGCCAGATGGCCGAAATGGTGCTTGAAGGCAGTCGGGCCGATGGGTCGAAGTTCTCGGTCACAGGTTTCAATTATAAATACACCACTGTGCGACAGGCACTTGACAGCATATACAATGAGTAAATTGAGCCGATACGAGTCGAAGACGGTATTGCACACCGACTTAGATACCGCCTGGGCGTTCTTCTCCGATCCACGCAATCTGGCGCGCATCACCCCTCCGCACATGGGTTTCGTCATTCACACTCCATTGCCCCCAAAAGCCTATGCAGGTCTGGTGATCGAATACACTGTAAGGCCACTCCTGGGCATACCTCTCAGGTGGGTCACGGAGATCACACACCTCGATGAGGGCCGCATGTTTGTTGACGAACAGCGATTCGGTCCTTATGCATTCTGGCATCATCAGCACCTGTTTGAGAAGACCGTGGATGGTGTGACCATGACCGACATTGTCCATTACCGCGCCCCGATGGGCGTGTTGGGAAAATTGGCCGATGTCATTCTCATCCGCAATCAGATAGATGGGATATTTGCATTCCGTTCGAAAGTGATTGCTCAAACGTTCAACAAAATCTGACCATGGCCAACTACACCATACGCGATCTGGAGTCAATCACCGGCATCAAGGCCCACACTATCCGCATCTGGGAGAAACGTTACGGCATAGTGCGTCCATCGCGCACCGATACCAATATTCGCTATTACTCAGACAATGAGCTGAAGCGATTGCTCAACGTGAGCATACTGAACGCCCACGGGGTCAAGATCTCCAAGATCTCGCGCATGGACGAGCAGCGCATAAGTCAGACCCTGACCGAACTAGTACGACACGATGGCAGTCATTCCACCCAGATTGACAGCCTCATGGTGGCCATGGTGGACCTGGACAGGGCACGTTTCGAGAAAATCATTGCGGACTGCTCCATGCGATTCGGTTTTGAGGAGACATGCACCTCCATCCTTTTTCCGTTCATGAGCAAAGTGGGGCTTATGTGGCAGACCGACCGTGTGAACCCGGCCCAGGAGCATTTTATCAGCAACCTGATAAAACAGAAGCTCTTTGTGGCCATCGACTCGCTCTATAGCAGCAGCCCGAAAGGCCCGCGCTGCCTTGTTTTCCTGAAAGAAGGCGAGATGCACGAGCTGGGCATCCTGTTTGCCCGATATCTTCTTAAGAAACAAGGATTCGAGGCCATTTATCTGGGCCAATCGGTGCCGTATGCCGACCTGCTTGAGACCATCGCAGCGTTCAGGCCACAGATGCTCATGACCTCATTTGTGGCCGCCATTCAACCGGAGGACCTGAAGGAGTACATAGACCGCCTGTGTTCCGATTTTACTGGTCCTGTACTGCTCTTTGGGGCCCAGATGGGTCGGTTGACCGCTGCACTGCCGGCAAATGCCACCTATCTGACCGATGCCGCTGCTCTTAAGACGTATGCAGAGGGAGCGGTAAAAGACATGGTCTGACATCCTGTCAAACGGCACGTTGATTGACCGATGCGGAACGTTCATCGGGACTTAACACTTTCTAACAGACGCCACTCACATACCCCACTACTTTTGACGTTGCAACACGGAAGGGAAAAGGGTCGCTGAATGATTGTGGAAAGAAATTGAATAACTGTTGAACAAATCATTTTGCCATTGAAATAAAGCTCTACATTTGTTCAATCTTTTAATCAACCTCTTAAACATCCGTCATGGCAACCATCACGTTCAACGAGCGCTTGCTCCAACTCAACAAGGTGCTCAGGTATTTTGCCCTCAGCCTCACGCAGGACCGCGATGATGCCGATGATCTGGTACAGGAGACCATGCTCAAGGCCCTGACGTACCGCGACAAGTACACGCCCGGCACCAACCTCAAGGCATGGCTGCACACCATTATGAAGAACACCTTCATAAACAACTATCGCAGGCAGACCCGGGCGCGCACCATCATCACCACCAAAGACGACCTGGAGGTGCTCGATTTCATTCCGGCCGCCAGCAGCTACAGCCCATTGTCGGGGGTAGGTCTGAAGGAAGTGAACAAGATGATTGATGAACTGCCCGACACGTTCCGCATACCGTTTGTGATGCACAACCAGGGCTACAAATACAAAGAGGTGGCCGAGCATCTCAACATTCCGATAGGCACGGTCAAGAGCCGTATCTTTCAGGCCAAGCAATTGCTGATGAGGCAGTTGAGAGACCATCGTGGTTGAATTGACCACACCCTCAATAATCAGTACAAAGGCTCCATTCTGGGGCCTTTTCTGTTAGCGACATCAGCGTCCGGAGTCGGTCATTTTCCCTTTGTACCCTTGCTATATTGCAGAACTCAATAAACCCCATGCAACTTAAAGCTCTGCTCTTTGCCATACTGCCCATGGTGGCCTCGGCCTTTCAACGCGGTGATGTGATCAGCTACGAGCTGATGGAGACCAACACCCTGAGCGACATGCAGTCGCAGCTTGAGGCTCAAGGCCTGCCGCCCGACCTGTACGGCTGCCGCTATGGGGTGAAGATATACCGTGTTCTGTACCAGACCATCACCCCGCTGGGCGACAGCACGGCCGCATCGGGTGCGGTGGCCATACCCATCGGAGACCTGTGCCGTATGCCTTTGGCCAACTACAGCCATGGCACGGTGCTCGACAAGGAAGGGGTGCCCTCGTTCCTTTCGTACGAGGCGCAGATAGGTCGCCTGTTCGCATGCAGGGGCATAGTGGTATCAATGCCCGACTACCTCGGGCTCGGACTCGGTACTGGGCTTCATCCGTACGTGCATGCCAAGAGCGAGGCATCGGCCACCATCGACATGCTCAGGGCCATCAGGCTGCTGCAGGCTGATCTGAGTTTCGCACTCAATGACCAACTTTTCCTGTTAGGGTACTCGCAGGGCGGACACGCCTGCATGGCCACTCACCGCGAGATCGATCTTTTCCATTCGGCAGAGTTCACCGTAACGGCATCGGCCCCGATGAGCGGACCCTATGACATTAGCGGGGTGCAGTCGCAATATCTCATAGACGATGTGCCCTACTCTTCGCCCGCCTACCTCCCGTATGTGATCTACTCCTACAAGGAGTATTACCCCGCCCTGTTCGACACGGTGCAGTACATATTCGCCCCGCCCTACGATGTGACCCTGCCTCCCTACTTTGACGGCACTCACTCTTTTGGCAATGCCAATGCGGTGTGCGCACCCATACCCAACGACATGATCCTTCCGGCTGTGTTCGATGAGTTCCTCAGCATGCCCGACCATCCGTTCTGGGTGGCCCTGCGCGACAACGATGTGTACGACTGGGTGCCCCAGGCCCCGATACGTATGTACTACTGCATGGGCGATGAGCAGGTGCACTACATGAACGCCCTGGTGGCCGACAGCGCATTCAATGCACTTGGGGCGCCCGATGTGGAAGCGGTCGGCCTCTCGACCACCGAAGACCATGCCGGATGTGTACCGCTCGCCCTTTTGAGCGGCAATTCGTTCTTCAGCGAGTTCATGGAACTGGGCAATGGCATGGAACTGTCGGCCCTGATAACCCAAGGTGCGGGCGGCCAGAACACGTTTGATGTGGCACTGAGTGTGACCGGATCGGAGGGTCCATACACCTACGCATGGGAGTTTGGAGATGACAGTCCCATCGTGACCAATCTGGGTTCAGGACAATATGTGGTGAGCGTGACCGATGCGACCGGCTGCACGCTTACACAAAACCTGAATGTGACCGCTCCCAACGGCCTGGACGAACATTCGGACGCACGTCTTTTCCTGCTGCCCAACCCCGCCAGCGACCATGTCATGTTGTCCACCTCCGTTCAGGGCCCTCTCTCCTACTCCATTGTTGACATGATGGGGCGACAAGTGCAAAAAGGCAACCTGTATGCCGTTCGCATCTTGGATATAAGCACGCTGTTACCGGGCATCTATACCGTGCGGACCACCCAAGCCGGAAGGGCTCAAACGCTCAGGCTGGTGAAGGAGTGAACTGACAGTAGTTCAGGCCATTTGCACCTGCGCATGCCGTGGGCAGCCGATGAGGTGATCATTGACCATGCCTGTCGCCTGCATGTGAGCATACACCACGGTGCTGCCCACGAATTTGAACCCACGCTTCTTCAGATCCGCGCTTATGCGGTCTGATAGTTCGGTACGGGCGGGCAGGTCCCTCAGCTCTCTGTGTTGATTGTTGATAGGCCTCCCGTCCACAAAGCCCCATATATACCGGTCGAAAGTGCCGAACTCCTTCTGCACGGCCATGAACGCCTGAGCATTGCTGATGGCTGCGCGGATCTTGGCCCCATTGCGGATAATTCCGGCATCGGTCATGAGGCGCTCCACATCGTGCTCAGAGAATGCTGCCACGCGTCCCACATCGAAACCTGCGAAAGCCATGCGGAAGTTCTCGCGTTTGCGCAGCACGGTTATCCAACTCAGTCCGGCCTGGAAGGTCTCAAGCGTAAGGAACTCGAACAGCATCTGGTCGTCATGTACCGGTACACCCCATTCCTCGTCATGGTAGCGCACATAGAGCGGATCGGTGCCGCACCAAGGGCAGCGACCTGACTGGGATACTTCACTCACAGTTCAGAAAGTTTGAAAGTTGCTCCGGAACGAACCCCTTTATCGGTGAGCTCCACTGAACTGCACTCGTTGACCGGGTCGTGCTCAAAAAACAGGACCATATCCTCGGCCACAGCGCGGTTCAGAAAACGCTCCTTTTCCTCCAAGGTCAGCAGCGGACGGGTGTCGTACCCCATCACATAAGGCAATGGGAAATGGCCCACACTGGGAAGCAGATCGGCCATAAACGCCACTTTGCGGCCTTTGTGGCTGATAATGGGGATCATCTGTGCCTCGGTATGTCCGTTGGCGAAGAACACCTCGATACCGGGCAGCCATTGGCCTTCATCCTTAATGAACTTCAGATGTCCGCTCTCTTGGATGGGCATGATGTTCTCGGTGAGGAAACTCGCCTTCTCTCTCCTATTGGGCACCGTGGCCCAATGCCAATGCCGCTCATTGCTCCAGTAGGTTGCGTTGGGGAAGGTCATCGAAAACCCTGTGCGGTCGGCATTCCAGCGCACACTGCCCCCGCAGTGGTCGAAGTGCAGATGGGTGAGGAAAACATCGGTCACATCGCCAGGCCCGAAACCCTTGGCACGCAGACTGCCCTCAAGGTCCGACTCGCCATGCAGATGATAATGGCCCAGGAACTTGGCGTCCTGTTTAGTCCCGATACCATTGTCTATCAGGATCAGGCGGTCGCCATCCTCCACCAGCAGACAGCGCATGGCCCAGGTGCAAAGGTTGGCCTCATCGGCCGGATTGGTGCGCTGCCACAGGCTCTTAGGCACCACTCCGAACATGGCCCCGCCATCAAGTTTGAAGAATCCGGTGTCGATGGTGTGCAGTTGCATGGTTCGCGATTGAAAGTGCGAAGATGGCAAGCATCAGGCACCGTGCCTCACGGCCCTCAGCATCTCGCGCTTCCCTTTAGGTCCGGGCCATTTCTGCACGGTCCAACCTGCCGCCAGCATGGCCCTGCGCACATCGCCCTTGCTGCAATAGGTGACCAACACGGCCCCGGGAAGGGCCCAGGTAAGCAGCCTCTGAAAAACCTCAACGGTCCAAAGCTCGGGCTGAGCGGCAGGGGCAAAGGCATCGAAGTAGCAGACATCGAACGGCAGCTCACCATGGATGGTCAATAGATCGGCCTCCATCTTTTTGAGAGTGAAGGATGATGAGATCAACTGATCTGATCCCCAATCGCAACGGAGCATATCGGCCAAAGGCCTGCGTAACGGCTCAGGGGCGCATTCCACCACCGCTTTTTGGGCCTCATCGCCTAAAGGGAACCGCTCAAGGGTGGTGAAATGGATGGGAGTAGCTGGAAATGAAGCGAAGGTGGCGGCCACATTGAGACCAGACCCGAAGCCTACCTCAAGTATCCTGATTTTCAATTGCTCAGATTGATTCACCTCCCCTTCTCCTTTTATCGGGGAATCTGAGGGAACGCTCATGTCATGCGATGTTATCCAATGCCTTAGGCCGGCCTCGATGAACACGTGCATGGTCTCGGCCAATGCACCGTGGCGGCTATGGAATGTGCAGCCCAACTGCATGTCGCGCACGGTGAGGCTGCCATCGGCCGTGAGCTCCACCACATGGCGTGGCGGTGAACTCAACATCGGATGATGAGCGTGGTAGGCGCATGACTGAGCCACGAGCCACCGCTGTTAACCAGTTTGGTCCAACCTGAGAGGCTGAGCACGATCAGGTCATGCCTGGCCAGCAGGTCCTCGCTGATGGTGGACAGACCGATGGATGACACCCGCTCGGGCATGATGCCCCGAACCTGTTCAACCACCGCGGTCAGACCGAGACCGGGCCGGTTGGGCAGGGCAAACACCACCTCGGCCCCGGCATGGTCCATAAGGCGGATGGCATACTGTGCCAGCGCAGCATCATCATCGCTCATCAACGGAATAAGAACATGGCGCACACCGGTTAGTCCTTTGTCAATCATCACCCCGATTGGTATGCGGCAGCGGGCCAACAGTGTACGTGTGCGCGTATCGAGCGGGGCCTCTGAGGCTGCATTGTCGCGGCCGGTGAGGCGGTCAATGAGCCCCGCGGGATTGATGGCACGTGCCGTGAAACCGAGCACCCGGCCCAATAGCGTCCCCTCATAGATGCTCTGACCCATACCGATCACCATGAGGTCGAAGTTGCCGTTGTTGGCCAGTTCAGCTATGTCAACATCAATGTTGGATGACTGCTTGAACAGCGATGTGACAGAGATGCCGAGGTTCTTGGCCTCGGCCACCACCGGGCCGAAACTCTCGCGCTCATACTCCTCCTCATTGGCCTGGTGCAGCTCGCGGCTGGGCATCAGGTGCAAGGCAGTGATGCACTCCTGGCCCGGTCGCGATTCGGTGAATGCCGATGCCATGCGCAGCAGCGGCCTGGTAGTGCGCGGATTGGCAAAGGAGAAAAGGACATTGAACCTCTGCGGCCCCCTTATCTCCTCGGCCACAGGTCTTTCCTGACCACGGAACAACCACAAGATGAGGCTGATGGCCGGACCGGTCATGAAGGTGGTGACAAGGGCCATGATCACCATCATGGCAAAAAGCTCGGGGGAAATGACCCCAAGGTCGTAGCCGATGTTGAGCACCACAAGCTCCATCAGGCCCCGGGTGTTCATGAGGGCACCTATGAGCAGGCTGTCTTTCCACCGGTGACCGATGTAACGTGCGGCCAGCGATGCACCCAGGCTCTTGCCCGCCACCGCCACCGCAATGATGGTGGCCGCTGTGAGCCACAGTTCAGGGCTGTCAATGAGCCCTATCTGGGTGCGCAGGCCGGTGAAAACGAAGAAAAGCGGCAACAGCAGCACAAGGGCCACATCCTCAACCTTCTCGATAAAAATGTTGCGGAACCGGGTGTTGTCGGGCATCATGGCACCTGCCATGAAAGCACCGTACAGCGCATGGATACCGATGACCTCTGTGATATATGCCGAAAGGATGAGGACCATGAAAAAGAGCGCCACCATGGGCCGGTTGAGTTTTTCGCGCGAAGCGTTCAACTCGCCCAACCTGCGCAGAAACGGGCGCACCAGCTTGAGCATCACGACCATATAGATGACCGTCAGCACAATGACCGGGATGGCACTGATGAGGGTTCCGGCCTTGACAATGGCAATGACCACGGCCAAAAGGCACCACGCGGTAAGGTCATCGGCAGCGGCACAGGTGATGACGGCCGCACCCACCGGAGTGCGGTGCAGGCCGCGTTCCTGAACAATACGGGCCAGCACCGGAAATGCGGTGATGCTCATGGCAATGCCCATGAACAGTGCAAAACTGAGAAACTGCACCCCAGCAGGTGCGAACCGCTCAAAAAGCACATATGCAAGGGCCGCTCCGCCCAGAAAAGGCAACATGATGCCCGAGTGGCTGATGACCACCGCGTTGCGGGCCTTTTGTCCCAGCTCGCGCAGATCGAGCTCCATGCCCACCACGAACATGAACAGGATGAGTCCGAGCTGGCTCACCACCTGTAGGTTGCCCAATGATGCGGCTGGGAAAAGGAACTCATTCAACTGCGGCAGCATGGAACCGATGAGCGATGGGCCCAGCACTATGCCGGCCACGATCTCACCTATCACCGTGGGCTGACCCAACAGCCGGGCCAGCCAGGCGAACAGGCGCGCCACTGCGATGATGGCTATGATCTGGGCCAGCAGCAGCGCCAGCGGATGTGTGAGGTTGTGTGCTAGCGAGCCGAACACCTCGTGTAGGGAATGGGGGTCATCGGCATGCACAATGTTGCGACCGGCATTGAGCACAGTGCCGAACTGCATCAGCAGATACAGGAGCACTGAGAACACACTCAGCGCTATCAGGTAGAATATGAGGCGGTTCCTACGTGGCACCCGTTGGGTAATTATCGATTTTTATAACAGTCGGGGCAGGCTCGGAAAGGAGTCGGTAAGGTGAGTGACTGTACTTCAATACGTCCAACTGGCTACGCTCCATTTTCAAGATCGACAAAGGGCTTTTTCGGATAGATCGCTATCACATCAGGGCCCCAGCGCGTGTGCCAAAGATCGTGCATCGATGGTTGTGCCGCATCTGAAATGCCCCTTTGGACACGACCTGTGCCCATGCAGGCCGCAAGGGCGGCAGTCCATGGGTTCGGGTTCGATGATGTGCGCCCTATCGCTGAGCGGATAGAAACCGAACTGTGGCACCGTGCTGCAATAGACCATGCACATGGGTGCATTGACAGCCGATGCGAGGTGCACGGGCAGCGAATCGTTGGAGTAATTCATGGCCGCCCCTTGCATGATGGCGGCTGTGGTGAGTAGATCGGTGGTGCCGCAGATGTCCTGCACATCAAGCCCTGCACAGCCGGCCACAATCTGCTGGGCCAACGCACGTTCGGCCTTTGATCCGATGATCAGCACACGGTAACGGCCATTGATGTGACGTACGAGTTCCATCCATTTCTGTACCGGCCATTGCTTGGTGGCCCACACCGACCCCGGTGCAATGGTGATATAGGGCCTATCGGCATATACGGCCGCTGCGGTCTGATGCCCATCTGTGGGATAGAGCCTTGGCCGCGATGCCTGTGCCTGCACTGAGAACGGCCTCCAGAGCCCGAACAGCCTGTCCACCTCGTGCCAGTCCTTTTTCATGATATGGGCTGCGCGATGGGTGAATAGCCACGAGAGCGGTGCAGAGGCATATCCCACCTTATGTTCAGCCCCGCTCAATATCAGACCGATACTGCCCGAGAGGAACCGCTGGGCCTGCAGCACGATTTGGTACCTATTGGCCCTGATCTCCCTGATCAACCCGAAAAGCCCTCTGTATTTGTCGCGGGCCTTGTCCCACACAAGCACCTTGCCCACATACGGGTGCCCCACAAACAGGCCCTCGCAGCCCTTGCGCACCAGCACATCTATGTGCCAATCGGGGTGTTCGCCATGGATGGCCTCGAGCAGCGAAGTGGCCAACACGCAATCGCCCAGAAATGCGGTCTGGGCCACCAGTACGCGCTTCATACGGGGTCAGACAGCCACGCTGTGTTCGCGCAGGGCATCGTTGAGCGAGGTCTTGCGGTCGGTGCTCTCCTTGCGCCTGCCTATGATGAGGGCACAGGGCACATGGTAGGTGCCGGCAGCGAAATGCTTGGGCACCGTGCCGGGTATCACCACACTGCGTTCGGGCACCATGCCGCGCATCTCAACAGGCTGTGGGCCCGTGACATCGATGATGCGTGTGCTGGCCGTGAGCACCACATTGGCGCCCAGCACCGCCTCGCGGCACACCCGTACCCCTTCCACCACTATGCACCTCGACCCGATGAAACAGTCGTCCTCGATGATGACAGGGGCGGCCTGCACAGGTTCGAGCACACCGCCTATGCCCACGCCACCGCTCAGGTGCACGTTTCGGCCTATCTGAGCGCAACTGCCCACCGTGGCCCACGTGTCGACCATGGTGCCGCTGCCCACATAGGCCCCTATGTTGACATAGCTCGGCATAAGGATGGCTCCTGCCTCTATGTGGCTGCCGTAGCGCGCAATGGCGTGCGGCACCACACGGATGCCCGCGGCCGCATGGCCCTTTTTGAGCGGGATCTTATCGTGAAACTCAAAGGGCCCCACTTCCATAGTCTGCATGTGGCAGATGGGGAAATAGAGGATCACGGCCTTCTTCACCCATTCGTTCACCTGCCAACCATCGGTTGTCGGTCCGGCCACGCGGAGGGTTCCCCTGTCCAGCTGTTCCACCACCTCTCTGATGGTGGCCTGAACCTGGTGGTCGGTGAGCAACGACCGGTCGGCCCACACCTTTTCTATCACTTCTCTGGTACCCGCTGTGCTCATGCCGCGAAGGTAGGAGGCCGCTGACGCAGTTATTGGATCACGAACTCGGTGCGCCTGTTCAGTGCCCGTCCGGCCGGGGTGTCGTTGGTGGTCACCGGTTTCGATTCGCCCAGGCCCAGATAGCTTAGCCTTGCGCCTTCAATGCCCTGCCTCACCAGAAACTGGTTCACCGCCTCGGCCCGGTTCTCAGAGAGGAGCAGGTTGGCCCGGTCATCGCCCACATTGTCGGTATGGCCGTGTATGGCCACTTTCAATTGCGGATTGGCCTTTAGATAGGCCGCGAACTCGCGGAGGATGTGCTCCGACTCCCTGGCCAGATCGGCCGAGTTGGTGCCGAAGTTGATGTTGTCCAACCTGTGCACCGAACCCTTGGCCTGCTCCTTCACGGTCATCTCCAGCTTGGCGGTCTTCAGGGTAGCGGTATCTGCCTTCGAGATGTACCTGGCATTGAATGCCGCCCCGTCCTTCTTCACGGTCATCACCACATCATCGTTCATGTTCATCACCGCTATGAACTTGCCCTCGGCATGGTTCACCTCAAACTGCTGCACCTCCTGTGTGCGCACATTCTTCAGCTCAATGCGCGCCTCGGTCACGGGCTGGTTGTTATCGTCCTTCAGTTCGCCCCGCACAAACATCACCTTTTCGGGCCGGGCCTCTTTGTAGAGGGGGAACGAGAACAGGTCCCAGCCCCCTACCCCGCTGCGCTCGTTGCTGCTCAGGAAGGCCGTGTGGCCGTCCACACTCACAAAAAAGCCCACATCGTCATGCTCGGTGTTGATGGGGTAACCGATGTTCTTCGGGGCCACCCATTTGCCCGCACTGTCCTGCCGGGTCAGGTAGATATCGAACTTGCCGATGCCCGGATGCCCATCGCTGCTGAAGTAGAGCGTGTGGCTGTCCTCGTGTATGAACGGTGACTTCTCGTTGCCCTTGGTGTTGATGGTCCTGCCCAGGTTCCTGGCCGGGCCCCATTCGCCATTGGCCCCCAGACGGCTCATATACAGGTCCATATCGTTGATGGTGCCTATCTCGTCCTCGCGGATGCTCACAAAATAGAGGGTCTTGCCATCGGGGGTGACAGTGGGCTGCCCCTCAAACGATTTCTTACCGTTCACCCCTGTGCCCACATTCTTCGGTTTCTGCCATTCGCCATCGGTCTGTTCGCTCATGAAAATGTCGCAGTTCTTGTAGCCATCGGCATCGAAATCGCAGATGGTGAGGAACATCCTGCGGTTGTCGATGGTCAGGGTGGCGCTGCCCACATTCTCGGTCAGGTTAAAGGGTGGCGGCATGGCCTTGCCCTTGTCGAAGGTGCCATCGGGCTTTCTGTTGGCCAGGGTGAACTCCTCCACCTGCCGTGGAGTGAGCTCGTTGCGGCTCTGCTTCTGGTAGCCGCGTATGAACAGGCACATCTCGCCATCAGGCGACAGGATGCCCAGATACTCCTGGTCGCGGGTGCACAGGTCCTTCACCACGCTCAGCTCCATGGGCACCGGCCGGGTGTACAGCTCATCGAGCAGCTTGGCCTGGTTATATCCGGCCTGGGCCTCGCTGATGCGCAGCTCGTGGTCCTTGGGTGCCTTGGCGGGGTCCAGCACATCGAACTTGAGGAAACGGTCGTAATACGCCATGGCCTGCTTGTAGTCCTTTCTCATAAAGGCCAGATTGCCCAGGTAGAAGGTGATGTACGGGTGATACGTGGGGCACAGCCCGTCCACCCTGCGCAGCTTCTCCTCGGCAAAGCGGTAATCGGCCGTCAGGCTCTTCTCGGCCTTGCGCACATCTATCAGTATCAGGTCGGCCAGGGCTGCATAGTGGTCAGGCTCGGCCTCTACCACCTCTTTCAGCACCTCGCGCCTCTCGCTGGTGGCCTTGGTGCCCAGGGCCTTCTCGTACAGTTTGTCGGCCTTCTTGTTGGCCGGTAGGGTACACCCTTCCTCGTCCTGCGCTGTGGCGTGGGCCACGGCCGACAGCAGCAATAGGACAGTGAGTATTGTTCTCATCCTGATGGAATGACTTACAGGCAGCGAATCTCAGCACCCGATGGGCCCCGCTGACACACACATCGGGCCAACATTGCCCGCCCGTTGTTGATAACCCGATGGGCACAGGTCAGGGCCATGCTCTGCGGCATCTGGAAGGTGATTCCCCGCAGTTGTGCCAGATATTCTTGAGCTCGCGTGGGACTTAGTCAATTGTCCACGGTCGATAGTCTATAGCTGCGTCACCCTGAGTGCGCGGTCTTCCGCGCGTATCGAAGGGTGAGTGTCGACCCGCCCGAACGTTCTGTTCTTGTACAGGCGGGGAATTATTGCTTTTTCCATGTCAATTCAATTTGGGATGTACACCTTTTGGATTTCAAGAGTACCATCGACATATTGGACAATGGCCGCCCAAACTCCAGCTTGAACATGGTCTGATGGCCAGGCAACGAAGGCAGTCTCCGATATTTCATTCAAATCTGTGTACTTGGTTTCGCCCAGCATGTTGACCATTAAAACGGATCTAACTTGCCAAAAAGGAATTGATTTGAAAACAAGCCCATTGCCGTTCCAATACCATTCTGAACTAGCCAAAGTGCTGGATAGAGGAACATTGACCAAAAGGTCGCAATCCGTTTCGTTAAAGGGTGCCCATGCAGTGTCGCCAGAACAGAATCCAATAAGTTGGCTACTACTGAATTCTGCGTATCCACCCATTGGGTTGACAAGTGAAGCTGTGCTACCTATTCCTTCAACCCAAACTACTGAATACCATGTCGAACTAAAACAAAAGGCTCTATTGCCGTAATTAAAGTAATTTCCGCTCGTAGGATTCTGAATCATAAAAGAAATCGAGTCCAATTTCATAGAATCAATCATGACTTCTATGCAGTTTTCAATATAATACCAACCATCATTCTTATGAAAATAGTCACCGGGTTGAAGCGAAAAATCATAGAGAAGTAATTCCTCATTTAGGACGTACGGGTATACATAAACCTTTCTCTGTACTGTGTCTTGTCGTATTGCGAAAGATGAAAATTCTGATTGCGGAAATATTTCGACTAATTGTAACCCGTTGTGCTATTGGGCGAAGCGAACATTTTTGATTTGGCCTAATGGTCTTCCGCTCAGTGCATTATCAAGTTGAATCATGGTCATTGCGGCCAATTTTGAGAGGATTCTCGTGGCGAGACCG
>JBIKWM010000052.1:0-18549 GCA_044356305.1 Flavobacteriales bacterium | reverse complement strand
ATATCCCGCATGGGCGGGATAAACTCCAGGATCAAAACCCTTCGACTGCGCTCCCTTGAACAAAGTAGAAAGTGGGGCCGGGAAAGTGAGAGGGAGAGGAGCGCAGCCGTTGGTGAAGTAGGTTGCGGTGATAGGCGGAGGTGTTGGATGGGCCCTTGAGGGCATCACCTGCCGTAGTGGAGCAAGAAGGGGTTGGTGCGCCTTTCGTGGCCGATGGATGTGGAGGGGCCGTGGCCGGGGTGGACGAGGACGCTGTCGGGTAGGGGCATGAGGCGGTTGATGATGCTGGAGATGAGGGTGGACATGTCGCCACCGGGCAGGTCGGTGCGGCCGATGCTGCCCTGAAAGAGGACATCGCCCACGAGGGCGTGGCCGCTGGCGGGCTCGTAGAAGGTGATGCTGCCGGGGCTGTGGCCGGGTGTGTGGAGCACCTGGAGGCGGAGTGTGCCCACGGTGACGACATCGGCATGGGCGAGGAAGTGGGCGGGGGTGCCTATGTCGTGGGCCTCGAGGCCCCACATGCGGGAATATTCGGGCACGGCTGCGTGGACGGGCACCTCGGCCCTGTGCATCCATAGCGGCAGCCCGTAGGTGCGCTCGACATGGCCGTTGCCCAGGACGTGGTCGACATGGCAGTGGGTATTGAGCAGGCGCACGGGTGTGAGGCCATTGGCGCTGATGCAGAGGTCGAGCTCGGCCCGTTCGGCCGCGGTGCTGCACCCGGGGTCGATGATGGCGGCCTGGCCGGCATCGTCCCAGATGATGTAGGTGTTCTCCTGAAACGGGTTGAATGTGAGTACCTCGAAGTGCATGTGGGCTCAGCGAATGAGCATCATCTTACCGAAACCGCTCTCGATCCAGGGGTCGGCCCCCGAGTCGCGGTGCTTGATATAGTCACCGTTGAGCCTGGCCACCACGCGGTACAGGTAGACGCCATTGGCGAGGCGGTCGCCATAGGTGTCCTTGCCGTCCCATGCGTAGGTGGTTATGTTGCGGCCCACGTGGAGGGGGCCGAGTTCGGGCCCTGTGATCTCGCGCACGACCTTGCCGGTGATGGTCATGACCTGGATCTTGAAGTAGGAGGGGAGTTCGCTGCCGGTGAGGGTGAACACGAAGTGGGTGGCGGTGCTGAACGGGTTGGGCCAGTTGAGCACGCTGGTGATGGTGCTCTCATTGATGACCTCGAAACTGATGCGCTGATACTGGGCCCCGGAGGCATTGTTGGCGCGGTCGGTGCCCTGCACCCATAGTTCGTGTATGCCGTCATCGGGGAATGTGGCCTTCCACTCGATGCGCGACTTGTTGTCGGGCGCTGCCCCAGGGGTGAACTGCATGGTCTGGTAACTGTTGAACCAGATGCGCTCGAGATCTTCGGATCCGGGCCGTTTGAGCATGACCTGATAGTCGGCCGTATCGTTGAGTGGCCGATACGGGTTCTCATCCTTCAGCTCGATAACTATCTGCGGTTTTGCCGACACGATGTCGCCATCGAGGATGTGCACCCCGTCAAAAGTGACATCGAGCAGGGGGTTGACATCATCTCCACTGGCCACAAAACCTATGCTGCCGATGTTGTTGAAGTGGTACTGCTCCAACTGGTCGTACTGATAGGTGGTGCTTCCGATGGGCACGGGGTTGACCTCTACCCAGAAGCGGCAATTGCCATCAAAGTCACCGGCATCGGCATATACGGTGTCAATGAGGCTCTGGCCTGCGGGCAGCGGTGCCTGCCTTGCATAGTTGAGGTAGTGGCGCACCCCGCCCGGATCTTCTATCCAGTAATGCACCAGGAGGCTGTCCATGTCGATGTCGCTCACATTGGTGATGGCGGTGCTGAACATGTACTGGGCCCCCTGTCCGAGCGAGTCGGCACTGGTGGCCAGATGGATGTTGGGATTGAGGGCGGCCTCGGGCACCCCTTCAAAGAGTACCTGCCAGCGCCTTATCTGTGGCGGGGTGGCCGCGGTGCTGTCGTCTTTCTCGTAGGCGCGAAGGCGCAGACGTGGGAACTCATCGGCATCGACATAGTTGGCCAGGTCGAGCAGGTCGGTACTGAATCCGTCCAGACCATTGATGACCACCTGCTCTGTGCCGTTGGGCCGCACGCCTATCACACTCACCGCAATGCTATCGCGGGTGGGGTCCTCCTGGGCAAAGCTGCGCAGATGCACACTGCCCCATTGGCTGGTAGGGCCAATGTAAGGGGTGGTGATCTGACCCGAGTTCCAGCAGCCGATCATGTCGGTGGAGAGGGTGATGACATCTGACGGTACCGTGCCGAACACTTCCTGGGCCGAGCTGGGATCTCCTTTTTTGGCAAATAGAATATAGGGGACACCCGCCAAGGTAGATACCTGCGTGGCACCAAGGGATTGCAAGGGTGACAGATACTGTGGTTGGAACACCGAGAAATTCACGCTCAACCACGTGACGATGCCCACGTAATGGCTATCGGGCACCACGTTGTTGATGAAGTTGGCGAAGGCATCCATCTGCGCCACGGTGGTGGTTCCGAACTGATACCATTTCTCAGGCCTGGTGCGACAGGGCTCCAATTGACCATGGCTTCCGTTGCCGGGCAGTGCGGCCCCGGTTATCACATCATTGCCCGGTGTCTCCCATGGTTTGAGGGTACATGGGTCGACCACGATGACCAAAAGCTGTGGGGTGAAAACATTCCCGCCCGTACACCCGAGATATTCCTCGCGTCCGTTGTCAATGTAATAATTGGTCTGCTCACCTTCGGCCAAGGTGGTCGGTGTGGCATAGGTGTTCATCCTAATCTGCTTGGCGGTGGTGATGAAGTCCCATTCGCGCTCGGGCCGGTCGTACACCACCAGGTCGTGCTGGTCGTTCTTGAACTGGAAGTAGTGCGCCTGTCCCCAGCCTGTCTTGTCCACGATGTACTGGAACGAGCTCTCGCGCCACTGGTAACTGCCGTAGGTGGCCGAATCCTTGCTGACCCGCCAGAAATACACCGTGCTATCGGGCATGGCGGCCAATAGGGTAGGGGTCCACTGCACCACACCACCGCTCTGTGTGACGGTGGTGAACTGCCTGATGGGGCTGTTGAACAGATCGGTGGTATCTACCTCAAACCGATAGGTGCGCGATGGTGCGAAGGGATCGCCCGTTGAGGCTTTGAGCGTGATGCCCTGATCAGGCACCACCGCAAACTCATACGGGTAAATGGGCACGATGTCGGGCGAGATGATGTTCACCTGCTTGCACACATCGTTGTTCGCCTCATTGCTCTCCGCAATCTCATCATAGGCATCGAGGCGCACGCACACCGCATTGATCCCGATGCCGAATACCAGATCCACTTTGAGCCAAACGTTCAACGTATCGGTGAAATAGACGGGCGGATGCAGTACTGTGACCGTGGTATCGATCATGCCGGTGGGCAACTGGTGCACCACCTCCACCCGGAACGAATCGGAGAAAGCCGCACCCAGGTTGTCAATCACTATCTGCACAAGGAATGAGTCCGACTCGGTAGTCACCTGTTCGGGCAGGAAGGATATCTGCGGCTGGGTGGTGGTGAGGTCGGGCAGTGGGCGGTTTGTGATGTTCAGGGCCGGGTCGCCATGGAGTGTGAACTCGAGGTTGTGGCTGCGCACCACAGGGTTTCCGGGGTTGATGTTGTCGGCCACCGTATTGCGCACCACCATGCCTACGGGCTGGCTGTAGCTGCTCAGTGCCAACTGTTTGTACCACTTGCTGGTGTAGCTGTGCAGATAGGCCTTGTTGCCCGGGCCTGTGGTGGCCAGAAAGCCCAAGGCACCCTTGCCCGGTTCAAGCACCCATTCCTCTGATATGGATGTGACCGCGCTGGCGGGTTGATGGATGTCGCCCGCGTAGCACGAGTTGGCCAAAATGAAGGGGTAGCGCCCATTGCCATTGCCGAAAGTGCTGGGATGGTCGATGCTCACATCGAACCCCACCGCGCTGCCATGTCCGAAAAAGGTGATGAGCTGCACCCCGTTGGTTATCACATCGGCAATCGAATCGACCTGAGTGATCTGGAAAGGCGAGCTGCTCGTCTTCTGAAAGGTGGTGACGGCACCGCCCAACAGGGTGTCCTCAAAGGTGGCCTTGTACGAGTCGAGGTAGCCGCGGATCTGCAACAGTTCATCGGCCGTGCCGCCCCCGCTGAAGTGCATGCCGGTCTTCATCCATGCGGTGGGCGACAGGGCCTCGTATTCCTGCATCTTCTGCAGGTAGGCCTGCACATCCTGTGGGGTCTTGGCGGCCAACCGTCCTATGGCCACCGGGCTCTGCTCAAAATTGCCGGCCAGGAATGCCCCGTACATGTTGTCGGATGGCGGATATCCCATGCTCGGCACCAGGATCTGGCTGTAGATGCCCGCATCGGTGCGGCCGCTCAGACCCGCTATGGCCTTTCCGATCAGGAATACATGTTTGGGCGAAGTGAGGTTGGCCTGTGCCCAGCGGATAAAATTCTTTATGCCCATCGGGTGTTTGGGAATGCCCCAGGCAAACTGGGCATACAGTTCATCCACATCGATGGCGTAGGCGTTGTAGCCCGAGGTGTTCCTGTAGGCCGCGTAGGTCTGTGCCTCGGCATACAGCGATGGGTGGGCTATGGCGAAAAAGTCGGCATCATCGGGCCAAGCGTTGAAGTCGGTCATGTTCACCGTGCCGCCCGCCCCAGCTGGTCGTAGCAGTGTCACCTGATTGGCTGCCGCAGCCGCCTCGGTGGTCATGTAGCAGTGTTTCAGCCCACCGTTATCGGGCACCAGCACCTGATAGGCCCCTGCGGTTCCCGCCACAGTGATGCGCCTGTGGTTGGTGAGGTCATACAGCCTTGCCCCGGCACCGTTGAAACCGCTCAGTTGCAGGTAGCTCTTGGTCTGGGCCGGATAATTCGGATTGTCGGGCACAATGAAATGCCCATCGGCCGCGCTGCTCAGGTTGGTGGTCTGTGCATAACGCACTTTGATGTAGGCCACACACGCCCAGTAGGTATACTGCACAGGACTGTTGGTGATGTCGAAGCTGAAGTTGGTGGTGCTGGCCCCGAGACTTCCAACGGGCACCGTGTAGTTATAGAGGCCCCGGTTCATGCCCGAAAGGGTCTCGTTCTGTGTGGTGCCGGCAAAGGTTATGGTCAGGTTTTTCTGGTCGTCCGTTATTCCGATCATGCTCACCTGCACCTCGGCATCGGGGCCGCTGGTCACGCGGTTGGTGGTGTTCAGGTTCCAGCCGTTGTCTACTATGGCCCCGTCCACCTGCGATCCGTAAAATCCTTCTCCGCCCACATACTCAGGGCTGGTGGCCCCGTTCACCTGCGTATAGCCTGGGCCGTACCAGTACTGGTTGTGGCGGTCGTCCACCTCATCGCGCAATATGTAGGGCGAGGCCGTGTAGCCCGAGAACGACACATCGGTCTCCTCCACCATGCGCGCATTGCTGGTGCTGCTGTTCCAGGTCAGGTAGTAAAAGATGGTATCGTTTATCAGGCTGTAGTACGGATTGGCCCGGTGGGTCGGGTCGGTGTACATGGCCGAATCGATCACCCCGTCATTGCCTCGGGCATAGAATTCGATGAAATCCTGCGTATCAAACGACCCATCGGCCTCACCGCTCACATAGATGTACTGCTCGGCACTGCGTGCGAACACCTGAAAATTGCGCGGATCGATGCCCGAAAGGTTGAAACCGGCCTGGGCCAGCGCCTGATCAAGGGTGGGCTGGCTGATGCGATATACCCCGGTGCTTACGATCGGGAACTTGAAATAGGCCTGAGACCCGTTCACCCATTCGTTGCCAAAAGGCTGGGCGAGTGCGGGAAGGAAGGGAAGACAAAGGAATGCGACAGTTAGAAGTCGAATCATCCGCCTTTCTTGTTGAACATGGCCTTGTCAATGTCCATACGCAGCGAGAACACGTGGCTCACCGGTGCCACGCTCTGGTTGAGGAAACTGGCAAGGGCATAGTCAATCCTGAATCTCCAGATACGGACGCCAAGCCCCACGTTAGGCTGCCAGGTCCAGATGGCCTTGCCTTCATCGTCTGTGTAGTCCTGTATGTTGTTGGCCCCGAAACGCACATGCACAATGTCGCCCCAACCTATTTCAATACCGGCCTTCGGTTCAATGCTGATGGGATCGCCTTTGATCAGCACCGACCTCTTGCCATCAAAGGTCATATCAAAATTGAACTCGGGGTAGATGTGGAGCTTTTTCCAGATGTCGAATTTCCGTCCCACGCCAAGCACCACACGGGGCAGGGTAACCTCCAGCGAGTTCTTAGGTATCTCGTTGCCGGTCTGTTCCCACACCTGTTTGGTCTGCTCATCGAGCGTGAAGCTCCATGCATTGAACGTGCTGGTAACATCGCGGGCCATGAAGGCGAAGCGCCATTTGCCCAGATCGTACTGCGCCCCGGCATCGAGCCCGAAACCCCAGGCGGTGGCGAATTCGCCCACATGACGGTACACCACCTTGACGGTGCCACCGTAGCGCAGGCCCGGCACCTTGGGGGTACGCCTGCCCACGCTGAAAAGGAATCCGTAGTCGGCCGCGGTGAAAGCGGTTATCCGGTCATAGTCTATCTGACCGTTGTTATCAATAAGCTGTGTGGTGTTCGGGATATCATCCACCCCGAAGCGGATGAAACTGAACGATGCCGCAGTATTGGCATCGATGGGGGCCGACACGGCCGCATAGTCGTATTTGGCAATCCCGGCAAAGTACTCAGAGTGCATCAGGCCAACCTGCCATTTGCCCTCAGAGAGCGGAAGACCAGCGGGGTTCCAGTAGCCACTGGTCACATCGCCCACCGATGCCACGTTGGCCCCGCCCATGCCCAATGCCCGTGCCCCTACGCCTATGGCCAGGAACTCGTTGCTGTATTTGGGGGTCTGTGCCTGTGCGGTGTGGCTCAGCACGGTGGCTGCGGCCGCTGCGGATAGTGATAGGATTCTGCGCGTCATGCTCGGTGCGGGGGTAAAGATACCTGTGTGTTTCAATGTCGGGGCCGCTAACGCTAACATGTATGGGATATTGTGTCAACATCACATTCACTTTTCGGCCGTGCCGATGTCCGTGCCCGTAATTTGCCACCATGCAAAGGCCACGGTACTTCGATCAGCTCGATGCGCTGAGGTTCATTGCTTTCCTTTTCATTTTCCTTGGCCATGCGCTCGACACACCCAGTGCTGCGGTGGCCTCCACCGGGGCCTATGCCTTTATCAAGACCCATATCTACACATTGGGTAAAACGGGGTTCAGCTTCGCTTTCGTCCTTTCGAGCTATATAAACACCTGGGTGATGCTGTGCGAACGCGAGGCAGCCCACGGGCGGTTCAGCCCTTGGCGGTTCTACGTCCGCAGGGCCTTGCGCATCTGGCCACTCTATTTCGTCACACTTTTCATCGGTTTTCAGGTCGCACCGTATGTGGTGTCACTGATTGGCGAATCGTATCAGGAGACCGCACAGCCTTGGTGGTTCGTCTGTTTTTTGGGAAATTTCTATCTGATTGAGAACGGGTTCACCCATTCGCCCATTCTCAGTGTGCTCTGGAGTGTGAGTGTAGAAGAGCAGTTCTATATCGTCTGGCCTTTTCTATTGGTCCTATTCGGTTGGAGCATCCGCTGGTTGTTGCCTGCCATGCTCGCGGTCTTTGCCATCACAGCCTTTGTCTATTATGGGTCTGAGGTGAATCTGTTCTTCCACACCCTCTTCCTATTGAGCGACATCGGTATTGGCGCTGCTTTCGCCTTCCTGTCTTTTCATCAGGGAGCTTGGTCAGACCGCCTGATGAATATGCCTAAGTGGATGATCGCATCGGTTTACACTGCATTCGGCCTGTCGCTGGTGTTCTATCAGCCGCTCTTCAATGGTCATGTAGTACCGGAACCCTACAGCATCATCATAGAGAAGATCTGGTTCGCCACCCTTCTCGGGCTCATTATCTTCGAGCAGAATTTCTGTGGGGCCAGCATCATCAAATTCGGCAGATACAGGGCGCTCACATACCTCGGCACCATCAGCTACGGGTTATTCTGTTTCCACGAGATAGGTCTGCTGGTGGCCCATCGCATCATCAGATCACTGGGCCATGCCGATCACATTGTCTGGGCCATAGGTTTGAAATCGTTGATCGCTTTTGCCCTCATCGCGCCCTTGGCCCACCTCAGTTGGAAGTGGTTCGAGCAGCCCTTTCTCGGCCTTAAGAGGTATTTCTATTCGAAGTGACCCTGAGCTGATGCGCCCAAGGCGGCAGGCTATCGTCAGAGATAATATCTGATATCGATGGTCAGATAATCTGTGCGGCCTTCCAGTCCGTAGCGCGCAGGTTCGGCAAACAGGTCGAGCAGTCCGTAATGGTAGCTTGGGCCTATGCTCAGTGTGCTGGTATTGAATTTGATGTCGAAGCACAAACCACCGTAAATGCTGAAACCGACACGGTTGACACGGTCCATGTTGCCATCGCGGTTGTGCACCACAAAAGAGCCGTAGGTGTTGGTCTCTACACTGTCGCGGTTGCTGGCCACGTTCATATTCAACTCAAGGTTGCCCCCTGCAATGGGTGATAGCGAGAACCGCTTTCCGATCTTGGGCACATCGAATTTCAGACCCACCGGTATGGTCAGGGTGCCCACCTTGTTGCGGTCGCGCAAGGCGTAAACCGTGTCAATCACATTCAGGTTGAAATTGGTGGTGATGTTCCGTTCGCCATAATTGGCCCCGAAGGTTATGCCCAACCAATTGTTCACCCCGACCAGCATCTCCATCCCCACGCGCCATCCCCAGGTCGGTTCGGTGCCTGTCAGTTCGCCACCGCTAAAGGTTTTTATGTTAGGCAAAGTCATGCCTGCCCCGCCTATGAAACCCACATGCCAGCCTTTGAACGGGTCGATGGGCCACGCCTGCCTTATGCGCTTGGCCTCCATGCGCTTGGCCTTGCGGGCCTCTTTCTTAGGGTCGGGATTTTCCTCCGGTTTGGCCACGGCCAAGGTGTCAACCTTTGCACTGAGGCTATCAGATGAGACCTGTGCTGTGACGCTCGCACTGAGCATTCCTAACAATAAGGTAGATATCAGGGCTGATCTTGTCATCGGGTCAAGGGTGTGTGGAGCGAGGCCCCAAACGTAGCACGAAGCAATGGAATCGGCCATTGGCTAAAGTGGGTCGAGGCCTTTTCTCACCTTGGCAGGCAGAGCAGCAGCCACTAACCGATATGAAGTGTCTATGCGCTCGGCCCATTCGGCATCCGACATTGCATCTCCTCTCTCAACATATACCCATTTATAACGGGCCACGTACGGTGCCGGGATTATTGCAGGGCGGGAACACATGTCCAAAAACTCCTCATCGCGCACTTTAAACGAAGCCCCGAAAGGGCCGGAAAGACACGTGACGCAGAACATTTTACCGCCAACGCAGAAACAGAGGTCGTTGCCCCATTTCACATCTTCGGTGGCATTTGGCAGGGCCAGACACAAAGTTCTCAGATGCTCAATGTCCATTGGGCGAAGTTGGCGTTTTCTGCGCCTCGCGATGCATTGATACCTTCGCGGCCATGAGAACCATACAGTTTCGCGAGGCCCTCAACGAGGCCATGAGCGAGGAGATGAGGCGCGACAGCACCATTGTGCTCTTTGGCGAGGAGGTGGCCGAGTATAACGGGGCCTACAAGGTCAGCCAGGGCATGCTTGATGAGTTCGGACCCAAACGCATCATCGACACACCCATAGCCGAACTCGGTTTTGCAGGCATCGGTGTAGGTGCGGCCATGAACGGGTTGCGGCCCATTGTGGAGTTCATGACCTTCAATTTCAGTCTTGTGGCCATTGACCAGGTAATAAATGCCGCAGCCAAGATGCGGAGCATGAGTGGTGGCCAGTTCAGTTGTCCCATGGTATTCCGCGGGCCTACCGGTTCTGCAGGACAACTGGCCGCGCAGCACAGTCAGGCGTTCGATAGCTGGTACGCCAATACACCGGGCCTTAAAGTGATAGTGCCATCGAACCCGTACGATGCGAAGGGCCTGTTGAAAAGTGCCATCCGCGATGAGGATCCTGTCATTTTCATGGAAAGTGAACAGATGTATGGCGACAAAGGCGAGGTGCCTGATGGTGAGTATCTGTTGCCTATTGGTGTGGCTGATGTGAAACGCAAGGGCGCTGATGTGACCATCGTCACTTTTGGTAAGATAACCAAGGTGGTGCTGGCTGCGGCCGAGGAACTGGCCAAGGAGGGCATCGATGCAGAGGTGATAGACCTGCGCACCATCCGACCGATTGACTATGAAACAGTCATTGCCTCGGTAAGAAAGACCAACCGCATGGTGTTTGTGGAAGAGGCATGGCCGCTGGGAAGTATAGCCACCGAGGTGACCTTTGCCGTGCAACGCGATGCCTTCGACCACCTCGATGCCCCAGTGCGGAGGGTCACCACCGAGGATGTGCCGCTGGGCTATGCGCCACAGTTCGTAGAGGCGTTTCTGCCCAATGTGACTAAGATTGTTCAGGCCGTTAAGGCGGTGACGTACAAAGCCTGATAGCGGTGTACCGTTACATTATCCGCCCGTTCCTTTTCATCTTCCCTCCCGAACAGGCGCATCATCTCACCACACGTCTGCTGCATGTGGTGCTGGCCTTGCCTGGTTTGAGGTGGCTTTTCCGCGCAATTTTCTGTGTGAATGATGGCAGGCTCGTCCGTGAGGTGTTCGGTTTGAAGTTCCCTAATCCGGTCGGGTTGGCGGCAGGGTTCGATAAGGATGCCACCATGTTCCGCGACCTTAGGGAGCTGGGATTCGGGTTCATTGAGATAGGAACGGTCACTCCTCGACCTCAACCGGGAAATGCCACACCTCGTATGTTCCGTCTGCCAGACGATTCTGGCCTGATAAACCGCATGGGGTTCAATAACAAGGGGGTTGATCAGGCAGTGGAAATGCTCAAGGGCCGCCCAAAAGACCTGATCATCGGTGGCAACATCGGCAAGAATAAAGACACCCCGAACGAAAGGGCCGTAGATGATTACCTCATCTGTTTCCGGGCCCTGCACCCGCATGTCGACTACTTTGTGGTGAATGTGAGCTCGCCAAACACGCCCGGACTGCGCGACCTTCAGGACCGCGCTCCGCTCACCGCCATCCTTTCGCGACTGATGGACGAGAACCGCACATTCCCCATTCAACGGCCCATCCTGCTTAAGATAGCCCCCGACTTAACCGATACCCAACTGGACGACATCATCGCCATTCAGCGTGATACGGGCATACACGGCATCATTGCCACCAACACCACTATCAGTCGCGAGGGACTGAGATCAAAGGATGAACTGACCAGAGAAACAGGTGGACTTAGCGGTGTGCCCGTGCGCAACCGCAGTACTGATGTTATCCGTTATCTGCATAAAAAGGGCAACGGTTCGTTTCCGATCATAGGAGTGGGGGGCATAGATGGTGCCGAGGCCGCTAGAGAGAAACTTGCCGCGGGTGCCTCACTCGTGCAGGTTTACACGGGGTTCATTTACAAAGGACCCGGATTGGTCAAGGAGATTTTGAAGGCTCTGTGACCGGATGTATCATTTATTTCTTTTTTCAACATCCATCTGTATCACCAGCCCTATGGTATGAGCCTGCATACCATCGGTGCGGTACATGTAGGCATAACGGATAAGTATGGAGTTGAAATGGCCGCTGCGCCCTACTTGGCGGTATGGCGCATAGCGCAACCCCAGACTGGCAGTGATGGTCTGCAGGGCCGACAGGTCGTAGTCGGAGGTATAGAAAGCTTTAGAAGGGTCTTGCTGGGCATATGGTGCGAAAAAGGGAGAGGCGGTCTGCACATACCACCGGGCACCAGGCGTGAGCGAGAAGTCGTGGCGCAGTTTCAGGGCGGTCTCATTCTCTACTGAGATGGACATGATTCCGAAATTGTCCACATAGCCTGTTATCGCGTTGCGAACAATCACCATACCGCCTACAAAACGGTTCAGCCTCAAGGCCAACGACCCTTTCCAACGTTGATACGGAAGATTCTCTGGCCTCAGATCTCCGTCAGTGAAATACACCCGATGGAACGGGGTGGCCAGCAGCCCGTTCTGGTATACTAGTTCGGCATCGGCACCCAGCACCGTTCGTCTGTTGAGGGCACGGTTCCAACCTAGCCTGAGGTTATACGACCTGCGGAGGTAATCCGAATACCAGTCGCGGTAGCGCAGTTCGGTAGGGTAAATGAGCCTTACAGGCCTTTGATAACGTTTGTTAAGGCGGCCCCATCGCAGATCATCATAATACATGATGAACTGGACCGACCATTGCTCGGCCTTGGCCTTGTCATTATGTTGCAGACCCAGCTTCCCGTTGAATGAGAGGTAGTCACTTTCAATCGAGAAACCCGCACCTGCATTAGCCGACAATCCACCTTTTGTGATGGCGTGGCTGTAGCCTATGTCCGCATGGCCCCGCTGATCGCGCCACGATGCCGATGACCGCAGAAAATCGATGCGGTCGGTGCTGGCCGAGGTGATGATGTCGACCCCACCGTTCACATTCAGATCGCTGCGGCCTGCAGTGTGTCGGATGTTGAAGGAAGGGGCGTACACTATGAGCTTCTCGGTGCCTATGCCTCCCGTAACGGCCGAATGGTTGCCATCCTGAAAGTAATTGTTGTAAACAAGGTCGATGGTGGTGCGCGGAATCTGTCTTACAGTGCTGTCGGGGCTCTGCGCCCTGGCCATCCATTGCCAGAACAGCACACTGCCGAATATGAGGTACACCTTTCGCATGGATCAGTTGCAGCCGCAGCCCCCGCTGGCCTTTGCAGTTCCGGCCGGGGTGGCTCCTTCGCGTATCGATTGCACATATTGTTGGAAACCCTTGCACGGGTCGCTGCCCATCTGCATCTCAGGGTCGTTGATAAACTGGCGCTCATACGGTTTCAAGCTTACGCAGCCCACCGTAACGGCCATCATCATTCCCCAAAAAATGAACCTAAGCCATCTCATGCACCACATGCTCAGTCTGGTGAATGCGTCCATCTGCATCCACAATGATGGCGTGGGTGCGCGGTAGTTGACCTATGAAACTGATCGCGTCTGGCAGGCCCATCACATGGGTAGCCGTGGCTAGGGCATCGCTCAGCTCGGCACTGGGCGAGAACACCGTGGCGCTGGCAATGCCACATACCGGCATGCCGGTGCGTGGGTCTATGTTGTGCGACCACCGTTTGCTGTTCCAAATGAAATGCTGCTCGCTATCGCCCGAAGTGGCAACCGATGCATCATTCATCGGCACGTGCAGCAACGGTGCCCTGGTTCCGTTCGGGTCGACTATGGCAACGTTCCATGGCGAACCATCGGCACGCGAACCGAACGTGGCAAGGTCACCACTGGCATTGACAAAGCCGGACTCAACTCCCATTTGACGCCACATATGACGAACACGGTCACTGGCATAGCCCTTACCAATGGCCGCAAAACTGATGCGCAGTCCCGGCACATCGAATCGGACCGTATTTTTCCTCTCGTTCAAAAGGATATGCCGATATCCTACAGACCTCATGGCCATACGCACTTCGCTCTGCGGTGGCATGGCGAACTGTTGATTCTTGAACCGATACAGTGGTTTGAGGGCTCCGATGCTGATGTCGAAACAGCCGCTCGTCAGATCAGAGATAGCGTTGCACCGTTTGATCAGTGCGATTACCTCTTCAGGTACTTCAATTTCTCTTTGTCCGGCCCCTGTATTCAGGTGATGGGTAACTGAACCTTCGTTGAACTCGGTGAGCAGGGCCTCAATACGCATTATTTCGGCCTCGCCTGCTAGCAACCAGCGTTCGGCCGCATCGGCATCGGCCGCTACCACGCCCAGCACAAAGGCCGACCCCATCAGCCTGCGCTCAAGGGTGAACTCCTTCAGTGCCACCGGGCCAAGATTTCGCTGATCATTGCTGCTGTGCGCACGGCATCACCATCGGTAGGGATGTTGGCGTTTCTTGCGCCTCCATCGGTCAGGATCATTGTAGGGTAAGTGCCCTGAAACCCGAATTTCTCGGCCAGACCCGCATTGGCTGTCTGCTCATCTCGGCTCAATTTTTTCCGTTGAGGGAAATCGACATGTATCACATCGATACCCTCCTTTTGAGCGAATATTGAGAACGAACTGTCGCTCAGCACTTCGTGGTTGAGCCTGATGCACTTGGCGCACCAATCAGAACCCTCAAAGACAAAAAGTTGCTTTTTGGTCATCTGGGCCAATGCACAATTGCAAAGGCCAACTGTCATCAGCCCCAAAATACCGAGGAATTTGACCTGGTCACGCATCTCAGCCAAATGTAAGGCAGGGTAAATACGAGCACCTTGCGCTGGGTCAATCACTTAAAAATCTTGAGTCAGTGAAAGAACTGATGTTTAATATTCCTAATGGGCAGAACATGAAGAAGCCGCCTGTTCATAAGGAATTGAACAGACGGCTCGACAATCTGAGATGAGGAGAGAAATCCCTTCTTATTTCACTCGATAATAGATTTCTGTAAGCCACTTGCTTGTGTCAGCCTCTGTCATCGGGTCGGTCACATACACCTCGCGCACAGGGCCTTCCATGGTAAGGTTCTTGGCCAACATGTAGTCGTCCATGGCCACGTGGGCCAGCCCCGATTTCTCGTACGCACCGTAGTAATCTATCTTAAGGGTACGTCCACCCGGCACGGTATAGGCCTTTACGTTGCCATCGGCAGCGGTGTCGGCCTCGGGCCCTACCATCATAGCGGCCATCATATCGGTAAGGGTATCGGACCACATGAGGTACAGGGCACTGGGCAAGCCGGTCGGTTGTATCTTACGCTTATTGAGGATGGCACCTATTGCACCATACGATGCGCCAAGGAACTCTCCTATCTGCATGGGCGAGATCTGAGCCGCAACAGTGTAGAACATGGCCGTTGGGGTCTCCATCTCCTTCACCTCATACTTCGGTTCGGTGGCGTACTGCGCCTCGGCCAGTTCCTTTAACCCTTTCAGCGATTTCTGGTAGCTATCAATCATTTCAGGCATCATCAGCTTATTGAAGAAACGGAAGGGCAGCGGTGTCTCGGCCCCCTCCATGGTCATGGTCACTTTGCACGTGCCATCGGGTTGGGTCTCAATGACCCAGGCCGAAAAGTTATCACCGTCCCAGTCAACAAAATTCAATTTCGTGCGCACAAGGGTGGGCAGGGTGCTCTCAATCACCTCTTGACGGCCGCTGCCGACCACCTCGCTCTCCCATTCCATCCAATTTCCCACACCGGATGTGCTCTCAGAAAATGATGTTTTAATGGCCGGATCAGATAGGGCCCATGGATTGAAAGTGGCCCAGGTCTGCATCGAATTGACAAATGGGTGAATGACCCTTGCAGGTGCGTTGATAGTCATTGACTCGCTCAGTTCGAGGCGGGTCGGCATAGTCAGGTTGATGCCGAAAAACAGGGCGACCAGTATGAGCAGCCCTATTCCTATGTACTTGAGTGTGTTCATGTTGAATGGTATCTGATTTGGCTGGCAAACGTAGCGAAAACCTGCCTGATCTCTGTTTGTCAAGTTTACGTGCCATGTGTAAGTAGTCTGCACCATGTGAATTGAACCATACTCAATATCCTCTGAGACATAAGTTATACCCTCTAGGGGGCGACTACGTGAAATTCGCAGTTCCACAACCAATGCCATAAACATGACACCAGCAAACCTTCAGACCACCGAGAAAAGGATAAACGATGTCCTGACACGAGTTGAGTTGTTCAACGGACTGTCGCAAGACGAGCTCAATGCACTCGCATCGGTATCGCAGATCAAGACCTATCCGCGAGCTACGATGATTTACACCACCGAGATGGAAATTGACAGGGTCTATTTCGTGATGCAGGGCATGGTGAAGATCGGCACTTTCAGTTCTGATGGCCGTGAAGTGATCAAGCACATCCTACAACCATTTGATATGTTCGGTGAGTTGGCACTTACGGGCGTGGCAAACAACGGGGATTTTGCAGGGTCACTTAAAGATCCGGTAGAAGTGTTGCGCGTGCCGGTTGAGATGCTCAAGTCGCTCATGGTCAAGCATCCCGATATGATTATGCGTCTTATGGCCAGCCTCGCCACACGCATCAGGCGTACCGAGCGCAGGCTCGAAGAACTTGTGCACAACGATGCCCGCGGCCGACTGGTGGCATTCATCAGGGAGCAGGCCGAACGCAATGGTGTGATGTTCGGTACCGAGACACTCGTGCGTCATGGATTGACCCATCAGGAGATATCGAACATAACAGGAACATCGCGCCAGCTCATTACCATCGTGCTGAATCAGATGCGCAGAGAGAACCTGATCAACTTTGACCGTTCTACCATTCTGGTGCGCGACATCAAGAATCTGGCTTAAGGCCTCTGGCCTTTGCCAATAGAAAGGGCCGACTCTATGGCAAGTCGGCCCTTTTCATTTATTCAAGGGTGAAAAAGAACTCTCTTTAACGCGTGAACACCCAAATTTCAGGCGTGCTCAGGGCTTCGGTATATCGGTACCCGCCCCCATTGAAATTCTTGAGCTGCTCGGGGTCGATAATCGCATTTCGGATAATGTGCCCTGCCATCATGCCACGGGCCTGTTTCACATACAGGAACAACGATTTGTATTGCCCGTTCTTTAAGTCTTTGAACACAGGGGTGATGATGCGGGCCTTCAGTTTTTTGGCGTTGACCACCTTGAAGTACTCATCCGATGCCAAATTGATGAGCACATCGCTTCCTGATGCGTCCAGGTCGGCCTGAAGACGGGTTGTGACCCTATCGCCCCAGAACTGATAGAGGTTCTTCTTTCCCTTGACCGCCAGAGGAGTACCCATCTCGAGGCGATAGGGCCGTATTAGGTCGCTTGGGCGCAATAGACCGTGCAGGCCGCTGAGGATGCGGAGGTGCCTAATGCCGAATTCGACCTGCTCAGTGCTGAGAGTGTCGGCATCGAGGCCCTGATACACATCGCCCCTGAAAGCGAAAAGTGCCTGTCGCACCTCAGGGCCCGAAAGCTCGGCCGACCAATTGGCATGTCGTCTAACATTCAGCTCGGCAAGGTCATCGCTCAGGTCCATCAGATTCTTGATGGCCTTCACAGATTTCTTGCGCAGCACAGCCATGATCTGTTCCGAGCGGTCAAGATCCATGGGTACTGTCGAGGGCACATGGCCATCAACCGGTCCGAATGCGAGCTTCTTTGCGGGAGAGATTATGGTCAACATCGGTTGGCGGTGAATGGGCCCTTTACAAGCAGCATGGGTTCGTTAACTGAGTAGAGTCCTTGGTCACACCCCATTTGAGCTACTTATGGCCACACACTGATTTGGTCGGATGCCCAGAATTAGCGTGGAAAAAGATGTTTGCACTTTCCGCCTCCTTTCCAAACTCAAAACCCAAGAGTCCTCAGCCCTTGTTCAAACACAACATCCACGGGGATGTTCCTGCTTGCCAGTCGGTCCAGATCGGCTTGCAGATCGGCACCGATGGAGCCCTTCTCCAGCATCAACTTGGCTACGGCATTCTTGTCGCCATCGCCCTGCAGTTGCAAAATCAGTGCGCTCAGGTCTTTTACTGCCAACGCCATCTGCTCTGGATTGACGCGGTACTTGCCATCATCGCCCTTTGTGAAAGCGCCTTTCTCTTTGAAATAATTGAATCGCAGCATGTTGGCCTTACCATGCGCACTGCTGGCCCCGAACCGCACCGAGCGGAATATACCTGCCAGAAACGTGACGTAGCTGTCCATGATTGTGCCCTCCTTCAATTCGCCCAGACGGTACAGTTCACTTTCCATGTACAGCCCGAGGATGTCGGCCTTACCTTCCTCAAGGGCCGAATACTGCTCTTGCAACGCCTCGCGCACAGTGCCCTTTCCGTTAATCGTATTCTTGATGCCAAGGCCGTGTGCCACCTCGTGGAACATGGTGTTGCCGAAGAACGCCTCGAAGGTGATGTGCTGCATCTGGTCTGCTGCAATAAGCTCGTTGGCAATGGGCACAAGGATGCGGTCGTATTTGGCGCGCATGGCATTCTTTAGCTGAAGCCTGCGGGTACCTTTTTTGAGCTGCACCTCCTCATCATTGGGAAGATTGACAGCTATGGTCTTGCTGCCCGCGTTGCAGTCGCCAGCATAATAGATAACATCGTATGCACCCAATTGCGAGTCGCTGCCAGGCTTCTCTTTCTTGTATTTGGCATCTACCGGTAGGCCGGTCTGCAATTGGGGTAGGAGGGAGGCGTAGCGGGCCAATCGTGCGCTCCATTCCTTGTCGCGCACCAAGATGTAGGCCTCGTGGGCAGCCTTGTAGCCGAACAGTTTGTCCTCATAATTTTCTATCGGCCCAATAATGAAATCGAGACTGTTGTCTCGCATGTCCATCCATGCCAGGTCGCTTTCCATGTAGTTATCGGTGCGCAGGGCTTTGGCACGCGCCTCGAGGTATTTTTTGAATCCCGGATCGGTACTGTGGCTCTCGGCTATCTCAAGCAGTTTGGCGGCCTTTTCAATTTCGGTCGCAAAAGCCTCGT
>JBIKWM010000051.1:0-19822 GCA_044356305.1 Flavobacteriales bacterium | reverse complement strand
CACCGGCACATTGCGCTGGGAGTTCAACCTTGAAAAGACCGACAGGGAACTCCGCCCCGAATTCACCATCACCCTGCCCAAGGACATGCAGGTAAGCGGGCTGTGATCACAGTTTCCGAAGCGCCTCCCTGCGGCTGAGTCCGCTGAGCGAGTGATTCTCAACGAATCGGATCACTTCCGAAGGAGCCACATCGGCATAAGAACGCAAGGCCCAACCGATGGCCTTGTTGATGAAGAACTCCTTCGATCCCAGGTTGAGAGTGATGTAGCGGAAAAGCCTTGCCGTATCGGTTTTCTTCTTGTACGAAATCTGATGGATGATGGCGGACCTTCTCAGCCACATGTCATCGGACACAGCCCAACGGTCCAGTACCACATCGCGCTGATCCGGATAAAGAAGAAAATAAGGGCCGCACACCCACGAGGCAAGTCCATCTACTGTGTCCCACCAGCTCTTGGTCCGGATCAATTCCTCGATCAACACGATGTCGCCCTGCCCGATTTTCTTGGCCTGTTTGCGCATGATGTCGAGGCCGCAGTGCTGCATCTCGCGGTGCGGGTCGGCCCATAGCGCCCTGAAAAGCGTAGGGTCAAATGGACGTGGTAGGCCGTTAAGGCTCAGGTGCTCCTTCAGCAGCTCGCGTCTTGGCCCCGCCTTGATGCCGTAGAAACATACTTTGTGCTTCATATAAGCCTCCATGGCGGCCGCTGCATCCGGGTCTGCCTGTGCTGCAAGTCGCTGCCTTAGTACGCCCAACCATATTTCAGCTTCAACGCTCATCTGTTCAGGTTCTTTGCATCATCGAGGAAAATGACCTGATTCTCACTGTTGATGCTCAGTCGCGCCACCTCATCGTATACCGTCACCTTGCCGGTAACGCACACCCTTCGGTTGAGCAGTTCCTTTTCAAGGTCGTAGCTGAAATTGTTCTGCCGGTCTTTCCATACGGTGGCATAGAAGGCATTGTTGGGAAACCTGCGGTCGAAGTTCAGATAGACAGCGTCCTTCTTGCTGCGGTGGGTGGCCACAACCGTTCCGCATACGGTGGCAGTGCTGCCCACCTGGTATTTGGCCTGGATGCTGTTGAACATGCCCTTGGGCAGGTCCTTGACAGGGATGGGGGCCACCTCCGCACTCTCAGGGTTGCGGTCGTGGAGCCATGCCTTGGGTTCACACATGGCCTCAAGTTTTTTCTCCTCATCATCCGCAAGTTGAGTAAAGAGATCTAACCCCGTGAGGCGCTCCACACTGTCAATGCTCACTGCATAACTGATCACCGGATAGTCATGGGCCCTGTTCTCCATCACAAAAGCGATGGCCTTCTGCATATCTCCGTACGGGTCGAGAATGGCTTTGAAGTAATATTTCGGGATGGTCACCTTGTTCTCGCCCAGAGTGAGCAGACCTGGGGTAAGTACACCACCTGTCACTACCACCACCGGTTTCTTGAAGTCGATCACGTACCTGCGCACCCAGTCTTCGAGCTCTCCCCACACCTTGCGGTTAAGTTCGGGTCGCTGAGGGCTCATGTTGCTGTAGAAGTAGCTCTCGCTCAAGGCCTTTTCGCTCCATCTGAAATCGGCCGATGGGGCCAGGTGCCCGCGGTCAAATCCGCTCTCCCAGTAGTCGTCCTGTTCGGCCGTGCCAGTGCTAACGGCAGGATCGGTGCGGAAATCGTTGGTCCTTGAGACCCGTCCTGTCTCCACATCGGGCAAAATGATGTGCGCCACCCAGTCGGCCTGTTCGTGCTCCTCGTTATAACTCAGTATCATGGCCGAATGCCTCACCAATTGGCTCCCTTTGGGCAGGCTGCACAGGCCACGCTGCTCCAATTCGGTCGCTACCCACCTCAGCTTCAGGCCTTCCATCTGGGCCAACATGTTGGCTCGCTCAGACTCCATTTCGTTGAGGCGGTTACTGAGCCGCTCTATCTCTGGGCCGTATTGCTGAGCCGAGGCCCGTGCGAAAAACATGACAGAAATGAACAAGACCGCCCGCGATACCATTCTGCAAATGAATGAAACATGGTGGGCTGATCGGGGAGTTCCTTCAGATATAACCTTGCAAAGGGCAACCGTACTACGTTTTTCACGTAATTAACAGCCCAGTGTCAATAAGCTCCATGTCAGAATCAGCAGTGCGATGGTATGTGTTGCTGGCGGTCATCTGCCAAGCATCGCTCGCATTGGCGCAGGCCCCGGAGCAGGATTGCTTCAATTCGATCCTCATATGTTCTCCCACCTACAATCAGTCCAATTCCTACTCTGGGATAGGAACGGTGAATGATGTGGCCCCGGGCCAAACGTGTCTCGGAAATGGTGAGGTGAATTCGGTCTGGTATTCTATCACCATAACTCAGGATGGCACTTTCGGATTTCAGCTCACTCCGAACAACCCGACCGATGATTACGATTTCGCGGTTTTCAACCTCACGGGCGATTCATGCAGCAGCATTGCCAGTGGGTCGCTGGCGCCCATTAGCTGCAACTACAGCGCCACCACGGGTGCCACGGGCCTGAGTAATGCAGGTAGTCAGTCGAATGTGGGCACTTCCGGTCCCAATCAGTGCAGCGTGCTCAACGTGACGGCCGGAGAGACCTATATGATCATGGTGAGCAATTTTACGGCCTCACAGGCCGGGTACACGCTGGACATCACAGGGTCGGGGAGCATTCTTGACAACATTGACCCAGAGATTATCAACGTGAATCTGAACGGGTCTTGTAACCCGAACCGTCTTTACCTCGAATTAAGCGAACAGGTCCTCTGCTCCACTTTGGACGGAACAGAGTTCACAATCACAGGGCCCACGGGCGTGGTGATCAACAGCGCCACGGCCATCAACTGTACTCAGGAGGGCCTCACGTCACAGATTCGGTTGAACCTGCAACAGCCTATCACCACCCTTGGCACGTATACCGTTCACGTGAACAACGGTGCGGATGGCAACACCTTGGAAGACCGCTGTGGCAACCAGATCACGAATGGGTTCACCATTCAGTTCGAAATTGAGTTCATCGGCCCTACGGTCACTGTTAACACTGTGACACCCACCGATTGCGGTCAGGCCAACGGCAGCATCAACATCTCGGTATCGGGCGGCACCCAGCCATATACATACAACTGGAATTCAAATCCTGTGCAGACCACCCAGGATGCAAACGGCCTCGAGGCCGGCAATTACCGCATCAGGGTGACAGATGCCAATGGGTGTGAATTCCAGCAATCCATCAACGTGAGCAGCAATGGTGGGGCACAGGTGGCTCCTGGGGCAGTGACACCTGTGTCTTGTTTTGGTGGCAGCGATGGTGCCGCGCAGGTGCTGCCGAGCGGAGGCAATGCGCCCTATGCCTATTCGTGGAACACAAATCCGCCCCAGTTCGGACAGACGGCCTTCAATCTGGCTGCGGGCAACTATGTGTGCACCGTTACTGATGCATCGAATTGCGAGACAATGCGCAGCATGTCAGTTCCTCAGCCCACGCAGGTCATCACGGCCAATGTAAATGTGGAACCATCCTGTGGGCAGAATGATGGCAGCATAACCATGAATGCCAGTGGCGGCACACCGGGCTATTCATACTTCTGGAACACCACGCCACCTCAGAACGGGGCCACAGCCAATAATCTCGGTGCCGGGGTCTATAATGTGAACGTGTCTGATGCCAACGGGTGCCTGACACAAGTGATGGTGACACTTAATAACGTGACCGCTCCGAATGCCAGTGTTACCGAGTCGCTTCCCGACTGTGGGCAGAATTCTGGTTCGGCAACAGTTCAGGCAACTTCCGGAGCCGCCCCACTCACCTATGTATGGAACACCAATCCCGCGCAATTCGGCACCACTGCCACGGGCCTTGCGGTAGGCGATTATTATGTGACAATAACCGATGCTAACGGGTGCGTGCAGACTATAAACGTTAAAATTGACATCACCAGTCCCCCTGACCTGACCCTCGTTGTTACAGATAGCGATTGCGGCATGAATAACGGGGCGATTGATGGTACAGTGGCACTTGGTACCGCACCCTATTCCTACACATGGTCTCATGATGGCACTTTGAATGTGAACTCGGTCACCGGTCTGCCTCCCGGACAATACACGCTTGTTGTCACTGACGACCTCGGCTGTACTGACCAGGAAACGGTCACAGTCGTACAGTTGCCACCTACCAGCAGCTTTACGGCCACAACAGTCTGCGAGACTTTCGCCACTGATTTTGTGGCCACTACCACAAGTATGGCCACCGATTTTGTGTGGGATTTCGGTGATGGCACCAGCGGCAGTGGGCAGATAACAAGCCATACTTACGCAGCCCCTGGCAATTATGTGGTAACAGTGAGCATGACCGGAGGCTGTCAGGACGATCAGGCTTCGCAAAGTGGAGTTACAGTGAACCCGTTGCCTGATCCCAATTTCACCCATGATCCTGATGTGCCAACAACCCGCACCCCGGTCACATTCGTTTATACTGGTACCCCGGTCACCACATATCAATGGAGCATAGCTGGACACGGAAGTAGCGCAGATCAGAACTTCACTACCGTTATTCCTACCGAGGGGCTACAGACAGTTCAATTGACAGTTACCGATGCCAATGGCTGTTCAGACCAGATCAGTCAGGATGTGATGGTGCTGCTCGAACCAGGTTTATATATGCCAAATACGTTTCGTGTAGGTAGTGCCAATGGGGCTAATCAGCGCTTTGTATTCTTCGGGACCGGCATTGTTGAGGGCGAACTGAGTATCCACGACCGCTGGGGCAAGCAACACTATTTCAGTTCTGATGTGAATGAACTCACCAATGTGGGTTGGGGCGGTACAAGCCTGGAGGGGACGCTATTGCCAGAAGACTCTTACAGCTATCGTGTACGGGCCAAATTCTACAACGGACGCGAATTCAATGCTGTGGGTACCATCACACTGATGCACTGAGTATCAGCCCCACACCTTAGTCCCTTCGGTGCAGTTGGTGCATATGTCTATCTCAGATCTCGACCGAAGTATGGACGCCCTGAATCGCTGGTAATCCTCGCCCTGCCACAGTTCATCAAAACGCTCCTTTTTCAGGTCGCCCAACCTGTGCGTGGCATCTTTGTCAAAGCAGCACGGAACAACAAGCCCGTCCCATGTGATCACACATGAATGCCAGAGGCGCCAACACGAATTGGGCAGTTCGTTCCTGAACTGCATCACACCGCTGCTGTCGCGCACGTAACGCGAAAACTCCGTCCGGGTCGGTATCAGTTGATTCGGGTCGTTCTCATAGTCATAGACCTGCGCAGTCTTCAATCTCACCTCGTCCACACCTATCTCACGGCCCAGTCGTTTCACCTCTTCTATCTGGTGTTCATTTGGCCGTACAACCAGGAACTGGAATATTACGTTGGGGGTCCGGCTCTTCAGTTCTCTTTTCCATTTGATCACGTTGCGGGTGCCTTCAAGCACCTTCTCCAATCGGCCACCTATCCTGTAACTCTCATACACCTCCTGAGTGGTTCCGTCTATTGAGATGATGAGACGGTCGAGCCCAGATTCCACTGTTTTGCGGGCCACCTCATCTCGCAGGTAATGGGCATTGGTGCTCGTGGCGGTGTAAATGCCCCTTTCGCTCGCATACTTGACCATGTCAAGGAACTGAGGATTCAGGTAAGGTTCGCCCTGGAAATAGAAGATCAGATAGAGCAGACTGTCCTGCAACTGATCCACCGTGCCACGGAAAAAATCGTTCTTGAGCATACCCGTGGGCCGTGTGAACTGCCGTAGGCCGCTAGGACATTCAGGACACCTGAGATTGCAGCTCGTTGTGGGTTCAATGGAGATGCTGATAGGCTTTCCCCACTGCTCTGGTTTACCGCGCCATTTGCTCAGGTAGTAGCTCATCAGCACCTTGCCGGCATTGAAGGCCTTGCGCACGGTGAGTTTCCGCAGGAAATTAAGGCCGTCTGTTATGTTGCCGTACCACTCGAGGGTCATGGGTGCGCGAAGGTACGGCTACTGCGGCCGGACGCTCAGTATACGATCACAGCCTCAACCGCATAGTGGTCGCTCAGGTCTTTGTTATCACGGCTCCAATCGGACTGAAATATGCGGGTGCGCCTTGTGATTGATTCAGGTACAGCCCCGTTGTGCCTAAAAAAGATGTAATCGATCTCGTTCTGATAGCCCGGCCTCTTTCTGAATCCGTTCATACCGTGTACGGTGTAATCCACATCATACAGGCAGTAATCGTCCACGCACAACGCGCTCAACATGTTATCGTACCGGTCGGAGCGGCTCCTGCGCATATTGAAATCACCACATACCACCTGCGGCACACCGCCATTATATAGTTCAGTGATGATTCTGCCGAATTCGTTGTACTGCGCTTCTTTCACGGGCCGCCCTTTTTTGTCACCCGCCTGTATGTGTGTGCCAAGTATCTGCACCCGTCTGCCCTTCCATTCTGTTTCTACGGCCAGCACACCCTTCCGGGCCATGCAGTCCGATGCGCCTTCGCATTCCGTGTACTGATGCTCTTTCAGCTCGGTAAGTGGCGTACGGCTGAGTATCCAAACCCCACTGCTGGTCTTTATGTGCCATGGACGGAAATTGGCCGGACCCTTTTCATACGGGTACTTTTCTTTGAGCGCCTTGCGCAGCACGCGCCTCACCCCGCCATGAAACGCCTCTTGGAACACCACAACATCATACTGCTCCCTTTGCATCAGCATGTCCGCAATGTGCCTTGCCCGCCTGATCTTGCGGCTCTTAGCATAGACGGGGTCAGGTAACATGTAGATGTTCCACGACAGCACCCGCAGGGTGTCTTGTCCCCAGGCTGGTGTTAGATATATAACAGAAATGAGAGCCGCTAGGAAGAACCGAGGGAGCATGGCGCCACGCACCGCTCAGCTCCGTTGTGCAACAATCTGCTCAATGGTGGCGGTGAGTCCACGATGCGTCAGTTCAGCCCAGACTGGCTGCAAAGCCTCAAACGACCCCGATTTCACAGGGCATTTGCCTGTGTGATGAATGATGTACGCGCACTGCTCAGCCTGCTGCGGGTCATGTCCGCACAGCTCAATGAGCGTTTCAATCACATGATCGAAGGTGTTATAGTCGTCATTGTGCACCACCAGCGAACTGCTGCTGCCCACCACCGTCTCCAAGGCCTCAGATTGCAGCACCTCGGTGCTCAGTACGATCATGTTTTCAGTCCTCATGGGGTCAATGCTCGCTTTTGGGCTGTGTGAAACTATAAAAGAGGATGAAACGCCCCAATCAATTATCGATGAATGGCTGACCAATGACGGCAGACGGCTCGGCAGGTGCACCATTTACAAGAGCGTTGATGCCCGGAGCCTTCAATCCACGGTCAACCATCTCGTGCCTGATCCGTCTGGCATCCTGCGCAGTCTCATAGCTACCGGCCTCCACGGTGAACTCGGCCGGGGCCAAAGTGGCAGCCGCCTCGGCATTCAGGCTTCCGGTGACATGGTCCGAGAAATCAGGCATGGCAAAGGCAAAATTGAGTCGATACGACACATTCCTGCGCCTGCGAAGGGTGTTGGCATCAAATCCGGGTACAGTCTCCTCGCGGCTGCGGCTGCGCGCCAAAGAGGCGAGCACTTCCATGGCCCGTTCATTGAGCCGCAGCTCGGCCAGTTTCTTCGGGTCGCCCTGTGCACTGATCACCCGGTTGCGCAGCGATCGCAGCACGCTCAGTTTGCCCTGGTCCTGCGCGGCCAGCATTTGCACCGTCATGCGGATGTCTCGGTCCTTGATGTGCGAGTAATCAACCTTGTGCAGGCCATAATGACGCTTGGCGGCCTTCATGTTCAGGTGTCCATACTCGTCATATTCCAACTCCTTGGGTTGCGGCCCGCGCGATGGCGCTATGGAGGGCTCGGGCTGGGTTCGAACCTCTTCCTTCCTTTCTGCGGCAGGGTGGGTGATGGCCGGGGCCACAGGCTCTGTCGCTTTAACGGCCGGGGCGGGCTCTGGCTTTGCCTCTGCAACAGGTTCTGCCGGCTTCTGAGCTGGTACAGGCTGGGCGGCTTCAGCCGGACTCAGCTCTGACGGCTTCTCATCAGCAGTATTCGGCTTTTTCACGGCTTCAGGTTCGTCCGTCTTCATTGCGATCGGTTCCAATGGCTGCTTTGCTTCCAGTGCTGCCTCACCGTCCGTGGCAGTTGGTCCTGCCACTGCTACCGTGGCCTTCTCGGCCTCCAAGATGGCCTTCACTTCCTGCGCATCGCTCTTCTCAGCCTTTGTCTGCTGATCTGTCGCCACCTCTGGCAGGGTATGTTCATGTTCACGTTCGGTGCTGCGCCCGCGCATCAGGTTGCGGTCATAGGCCAGCTTCTCGGCCAGTTCCATCTCCTTTTGCCGGGCCACCACCTGCTGTTGCTCAATAGCCTTCCGGTCAGCTTCCAAGCTCTTCTGCAAAGCGGGGTCCATCGGGGCCTTTTCCACTGCTTTTGGTTCGGTGGCATCTGCTACCTGAGGTGCTTCAGTCTGTGCGCGGGCCATCTCTTGTTTCATTGCACGTTCAGCCTCAATGGCCTTGCGAACATCCGGTTCAGCCACCTTGGCTTTCTCTTCTTCCTTCTTGATGTTTTTCCGTTCGGCTTCCAACTTGGCTATCATCTCCTTAAAGATGTCTGCCTCTGAGGCATCTGCGCTGTTGGCATTACCGGTCTGGGCATCCGACTGTTGCGATTGGGTCTGGGTAGGCTGAGCTGCCACCTCCTTGTGGGTGGCATCCAATTCACGTTGAATGGCCTCTGCCTTTGCTATGGCATCCTGAGCCTGCCTAAGTTCCTCTTGGCGGGCAGCCTCGGCCATGGCGGCCTCTTTCTCGGCAACGGCAGCCTCATCGGCCCTGGTCTGATGTTCTTTCATGGCAGCCGCAGCCATATTCCTTTGCTCATCGGCCCTGCGCTGTTCCTCTGCGGCAGCCTTGGCATCCGCCATTCTCCGCTCCTCCACGGCCAGGGCCCTCAGCGCCTCCTCTTTAGCCTTGGCCTCGGCATCCATCTGCTCGGCCAGCATGCGCTCCTCCTCAGCTTTGCGCTGAGCCTCCGCCTCCTCTTGTAACCTTTTTGCTTCGGCCTCAGCCTTGGTCTTGGCCTCCTCTGCCGCCTTACGCTCCAACTCGGCCTTACGTTCGGCCTCCGCCTTCTTCATTTCTGCTTCGGCCATGGCCATCTCTTCAGCGGCCCTGCGCTTCAGGTCGGCTGCTGATATGCGATTGGATGCTGCTTCACGCTCCTCTGCGGCCTGTTGCTCAGCCGCCAAGCGCTCCTCCTCGGCTCGCTGCTTGGCCAGCATCTCGGCCTGAGCTTTCTTGGCCTCCACTTCTGCCTTGGCCTGTTCCTCCCTGACTTTGGCCTCGGCCATAATTTGTTCAGCCTTGGCCTTTTCTGCGGCACGCACTTGGGCCACTGAATCTGCCACGGCCTTGGCACGGGCCTCGCCCTCGGCCTGTTGGTCAGCATCGGTGGCTGCTTTGGCATGCTCCATAGCGGCCGATTCGAACACCTTCCGCTGAGCGGCCAGTCTCTCCTCTGCGGTCTGAACCGGTTCGGTATCCTTCTTCGCTTCCTGGGCAGCCGCTGCTGCACGGGCCTCCGACTCCATCCGTTCGGCCATCATGCGCTCCCCTTCGCGTTCCAGCGCCAAACTGTCGTCATACGCCCGCTGCCGGGCGGCAGCCGCCATCTCGAGTTCAGCTTTGGCCTTCTCTTCCACTTTGGAAATCGAATCCTCCTTTGCCCATTCCTTTTCCATCTCGTTGGTGGCCCGCACCACCGGGTCATTCTTCAGGGCCTCGGCCGCAGCGGCACTGTCGGCTTTGGCCTTTTCGCGCTCACGGGCCAGCATTGCCTCCTGTTCGGCCTCTATCTGCAACCGTTCGGCCTCTAACCGCGCCATAGCCTCGGCCTGAGCCTTAATTGTCTCTGCTTCTTTCAGTTCAGCCGCTTTCTTTTCGGCCTCAACCCTTGCAGTTTCCTCTGCCTGCCGTTTCGCCTCTGCTGCCTTGCGCTCTTCCTCAGCCCTCTGTTCAGCTTCTGCCTTGGCCATCTCCTCAGCGGCCCTGCGCTTCAGTTCGGCTGCGGTTTCGCGGGCGGCTGCCTCTTCTTTAGTCAACGCTTCGGCCTTCTGCCGTTCGGCCTCAGCGGCCTTCCTGGCCTCCTCTTCTTTCTGGGCGGCCGCCAGTCGTGCCTTCTCATCTGCCTCTTTCTGCGCCCGCACGGTGGCCAGCGAGTCCTCAATTGCACGCTGACGGGCGATCTGCGCCATCTGCACCTGTTTCAGGCTGTCAGATATTTCCTGCTGACGTTTGAACGCCAGTTCCTTCTCGCGCTGCAAACGTGCGGTCTCCACCCGGGCAATTGAGTCTTGGCGGGCCTTGAACATTGCTGCTTCCATCTCACGCGCCCTTGCCAAAGAGTCACGCACTGCCTTTTGCCTCACCTGGGCCAATTGCTCGACCCGGGCTATGCTGTCGGCACGCACCTTGGCCTCCACGGCCGCCAGCTCGGCAAGACGGTCCTGTTCCTTCTTCACCACAACAAGTGAATCCTGACGGGCCTTCTCGCGCGCTTCAGCCAGTGCCTTGCGGGTGGCCTCATCGGCCTTGCGCGCGGCCTCCTGCTGTGCCTTGGTCTCAGCGTCTTTTGCAGCATTGGCCTTTTGGTCTATTTTGGCCTGTGCCAGCTCGGTAGCGCTCAGTTCCACTTTGCTCTGCACGATGTCGCTCACCATGGGGCCGCTCATGCTGTGACGCTGAACCACACTGTCCTTGGTTCCGCCTCCGGTGAAGTAGCTGGTCAGTACAATGCTACCGTTCTCGCCATTGGCGCTGAACTCTGCTTTCTGCCTCAGCGCGTTCACATCCGTATGCAGGGGCACATCGAGGTCGAAAGTGCCGGCAGATTTTCCCTTGGGTGCGATGCTCAACGAGTAATCGTTCTTGGGCGGGAGCACCATTACATAGTCGCCAGTGCGCTTGTTGGTGGTGTACAGACCCACCACCGTCTTGGTCTCCGGGTCGGTCACGGTGGCCTGCATCAGGTTGGTCTCGGCATCGGTCTGATCGTCATAGCGGCCTTTTATCACCGTCAGGTCCATCAGGGCGGGGTCGCCTATCTTGCTACGTAGCACCTTAACATGACCCAGGTCCGAGTTGCGGGTGGTGGTCAGGAACGCGGCCGTCTCCTCGGGGTCGGTGACGTACAGGAAGTCGTCATAGGGCGAGTTGATGGGATATTGCAGGTTGGTGGGCACCCCCCAGTTGTCGGTGGCAGCATCGTACACGCTGGCGAAAATGTCGTAGCCGCCCATGGTGTTGTGGCCCTTAGACGAGAAGTAAAGGGTGCTCTTGGGTTCGTGGAAGAATGCGAAATCCTCATCAAAACCAGTATTCACCGTGTTGGGCAGTCTTACAGGTGTGCCCCACTCGCCATTGGGAAGCCTGCGCACCTTGAAGATATCCTTGCCATAGGCCCCGTCCTCGCCATAGCTGGCGTAGAAGAGCGTCTCTGTAATGGTTGGTGCATACACCACCGTGTTCAGCAGGTTCTTCTGGTCATATTTGGTCTTGAAGTTTGGGGGCGTGGGTACCACCTTGCCCTTGAGCTTGCGGAAATCGTAGGGACGGTAAAACTCGGCCATGATGGCGTCCTTCTCCTCGGCCTTAATGGCACGTTCGGCTGCGTAGAGCACGCGCCCGTTCACGCACATTTGAATCTCGCGGTTAATGTCCACATCAACCCCGGTCACCTTGGTGTTTGCCTTTTTGAATTTCTCGTAGGCCTCTATGGCCTCATCAAAACGGTAATTGAGGTGGTAAGACTTGCCCAAGAAGTAATTGGCCTCAGGCTTCACACCGCTGGTGGAGGCGCCCCCTTCCAGAAAAGGGATGGGCTTGGTGGGGTCGGCCTCGGTGTACATGATGCAGGCCCCATAGCGGTAGTTGTAGTCCGCATTCATGGGATCCTGGCTGAGCAGTTGCGAGTACAGGGGCTTGGCCTGCAGGTAGTCGGCCTTGGCGAACAGGTCGTCAGCGGCTTTCTGCAGGTCCTCTTTGCTTGCGAAGGTCACCTCCTGTGCGACTGCGGGCATTATTGTGGTCAGGGCCACGGCCAGCGCAGACATGAGGGCTTTCACGCGGGTGCGAATAAATAGGTGAGTCATGGTCAAGGGTCGGCCAAAAGTATGCTTTCTGATGCGCGACATTGGGTCATTCCATGCGGTTCATTCACATTTGTGCGTTCATTTTGCGCACCCTATGCGGCAGTGGCTCTCTTTACGGCCTTTTGTGTCGGTACTCACTGGCCTTTTGGCCATTTGCCATCTGGCTTCTGGGCAGGATACAGTGGCTGTGGGACTGGTGGCTGCATCTGGCTCTGGCCGTATTACCGTATCGGTAAACTCGGGTAAGTATGTGCTGCTTTCTGGTAATGACACTTTGCACCGATTGGGCGCGGATGATCCTTTGCAACTCCGTGCCCAGCGCGACTCGGTGGAAGTGAAGGGTCTGCACATGCCCCGGGCGGTGGTCCGTTCGGCCCGCATTGTGTCATTGGCACCCCATGGTCAGCTCAGTGTGCAGACAGAAGGCAAGCCGCTTCGATACCCCGATGACCTGAGCTTCATTCCCGAAAAAGGAAAATTGAAACTGGTGAACCACGTGATGCTCGACCATTATGTGGCCTATGTGGTGCAGGCCGAGGGCGGGGGCAATAATGGCGAGGAGTACCACCGCATACAGGCCATTCTGTGTCGCACGTATGCCATGAAGAACCGAACGCGCCATCGCAGCGAGGGCTACGACCTGTGCGACCGCCAGCACTGCCAGGTGTATGATCCGGCCCGTGTGCCCACGCTCTCGCTCAGCACGGCCGTGGCCAGTACTGCGGGCTTGATCATTGTGGACCGCGATGGCCGGCCAATCGATGCTGCCTACCACGCCAACTGCGGGGGCCAGACGGCCAACTCCGAGGATGTTTGGACCCGACCCATCAGTTACCTCCGCTCGGTGCGCGACCCGTACTGCAAAAATGCCCGCAGTGCCACGTGGAGCCTTCGGGTAGACACGGCCAAAGTGGCGGCCTACATGCGTGCCGAGGGCCTGCTGCGCGGCACAGTGCAGCCAGTATGTATTGACACCAAAGAAGGACGCTGCCGCAATTTCAAATTGACTGATGGCCGCATGAGCATGATGGGCCTGCGGGGGCAACTCAACCTGCGTTCATCATGGTTCGACATGCGCTGCGAGGGCCCCGAGGCGGTGTTCAGTGGGCGTGGGTTCGGGCATGGTGTGGGCCTGTGCCAGCAGGGCGCCATCGAGATGGTGAGGCGCGGCCACGATTTCAGGCAGGTACTTGGATTCTATTATACAGACACGCGGTTGGTAGATATGCACGCGCCAAAGAGCGAGTGAGCCTTCACATGCCCCGTCACATCGGTCATGAAGCGGCCGAAGCACGCATCCATCACCTCGCGGTGCTGGGCGTAGCAGTCGGCCGCAAGGACCAGGTCGGACTGGAACGAGAGGCGAGAGCTAAGGCCCTCAAGGCTTCTGCGCAGGCCTTTGTCGGTGCCATAGGCGCTCAGCCAGTCGTGCTGCACCATGTGGACGAAGAAACTCCCCACCCGCTCGGGGAAATGCCTACTGTTGGCCCCAAGCAGGGCGTACTTCTGGGCGGCCCACTCGGGCAGGGGATCGGGGTGCCAAAGCGCCCAGTTGCGGCTAAGTATGTGGTCCATCACCATATCTACGGCTACCGGGGCCACACGGCCCACGCGTGCATGGAGCAGGGCCACCATATGCTCCACCTCGGGGTGGCTGTCTGTGTAGGTGTCGATGGCGCGGTGTAGCATCACCCCGTCTGCAATTCGCAGCGGCAGTCTGCGGTAGGGGTCGCCCTTTACCGAGTCGGCCAAGAAATTGCCCACCTGCAAGGGGGCATCGGCCGTGTGCGTGAGGTATAGGTGGCCGAGAAAGTTCATTTTGAGGTGCGAGACACCTTCAAAAGATAGATGGACCTCATGTTTGCCATAAACTCAGTTCAGAGAGTAAGGACCTGCTTCAATTCAACTTCACTACTCGTGTCCAACCTGGGCAGCTGAGGCGGAGGATGCCGCGCTCGGCAGGTAGGATTATGTTCTGTCCGGCCACCATATCTTGAGTCGATTGCCAAAGCATGCGCCCGTCAAAAGAGTACAGTTCCATGTGTAGCGATGGCTGATCAGAGGCCAACGCCAGACTCCTGGTGCCATCGATGGTGGTGATCATTTTCAGAACTTCCCCTTTGAAATCGTTCACACCAGAGAGAATTCCCAGATCTATGTCGGAATAAACTGTGTCGCTGCTGCAATCATTGCCTGCCACATGCATTACTTCCACTGTGGTGCCTGGTGAATAGGTGTGCTGGGGCGATGCGGACTGCGAGGTGTTGCCGTCACCGAAGGCCCAGAAATGCCAATCAGCATTCAGAGAATTATCTGTGAACTGGAAATTGTAGCCATCGTTGCTGATGCTGAACTCAGCTGAAGGGTCGTTGGAACCGATTCGCCATACATCAGAGCTGTCAAGTACCGTTGCAGCCGCTACCTGTTGCAGGAACAGGGCATCTTCGGCTGTGAGTCCTCCCAGATAACTATAGCCAACAGGGCTCTTACGGAATATTGTGGCATAGAAGACGCACGCGTTGAGGTAGGTTCCGGCCGGACTCGGGTGGCTGTTGTCGCCTGAATAGAGGTTGATACTGCTGTCCGTGTCAGTGGTCATGCTGTTCTTCCAGGCCACACCGCAAGGGGCCACCGTGGCGCTGTTGTCGAGGCCCATCTGCAGGTAACTCTCGCGTAGCCTGGCCTGCATGCCGTTATAGGTGCATAGTGGCGGATAGTTGGCGCAGTTGCTCGCATCGCCATACTTGCGGCCCCAGGTCAGAAAGAACACCGGCTCGGTGCACTGATCATTTGCCTTGATGGAGTCGACAAGGATCTGGGCAAATGGATATACCTGAGCAGTGACCTGCGATGGCGGGAAACTCGGCATTTGGCTCTGCTCCTGAATCACCACAAAATCCCATGCCCGTTCAGCAATCTTACTGAGTGTTGTGGTGTTGGTGGTGTGACCTTGCAATGTCGCCCCACCTGGCGTGCTGCTGTCGCGATAGATGCTGTCGCCACCACTAAGTGCCAGGTTGTACAGGGCCGATGGCAGGTCATACGTGTAGACATAACTGTTGCCTATAAATAGTACTTCCGTCACCTGTGCCGAGGCGCACATGGGAAGGGCTGCAATTGCAGTGTAGAGGAGTCTCTTCATGATTGTTGCTTTGTTATTGGACGGTTCAATGCCATCTCAGTTGTTTCTCATTGAGCTGAGGTGATTGGGCCGGTCGCTCTGCACCGCATCGGGCAGCATATCAATGGCCAGAATATTGTTCCTGCGTGTAGTGGCCCCCCATAGCATCACAAAAACACCTGCCTTTTTCCAACGGTCCACATCCTCGGGCTTTAAAAGATTCATGTCGATTGAAACTCCGTCTATGGAGTCGCGTGCCAGACCGGCCGCGTCCTCATCTGATAGTGCGGTGTAAAGTAATCTGCGTGCGACAATCCCCTTTTGAGCGCACAGCGTTAGGAATTTCCGGTCCTGACTCTCTATGCAAACATCGCCTGTTGTGCGCAGGGATAGGTCGCGAAAGAGTGCGTCAACCATGCGCCTGCGTGCCTTGTCGTCAGGTGCACCGTTGAATTTGATATCGAGTGATAGAAAACGGCCTTTCATCAGTGGGTACCTGATGAGGTCAGCAAGCGAAAGCAATGTGTCATCGGCCAGCAGGGCGCGGTGTTCGCAGTATTTGATATCTGACCAGCGCATGTCTTCCACGGTTCCTTGGCAGTGCGAGCCGGTCTCCAATTGTTGGTCATGGTAAAGTACCAAGGTATCATCGGCCGTGAGGCGAACATCCACCTCCACTCCATCGGCCCCGTTTGCCAGGGTGCAGAAAATGCCTGATACCCCGTTGGGTGGGTGAAGCGAGCGCGTTCCATTACCTGCATGCCCGAGGATTTTCAGGCCACCGTTCCTAAGGGCATCCAAGGCCTCCGCGCTCGGATCAGGGGTGCAGGAGACCGATCCCATCAACCCAAAAAGAACAAAGGCAATTCTCATCACGGGGTAGATGGTGAAATGCGAGGTTTCCACATGCTACGGTGGGCACCAACCTTATCTACATGATATTCAGGACCGTAGGCCGACCATCCACAACTGATGTAGAATCCGATGGCACCAGTGCGTGCCTGAAGCCAGGCTGTTCGCCAGTTCCAAAGGGCAGCTGCCTCAGCCTCCATGTGCGCCAACACCTGTGCAGCGAGGCCCATGCCGCGGAATTCCTCCAAGGTTCCCATCTGCCTTATCTGAATCGCTGGCCTTGTATTGACCAACAAATTGCCCATATCGTCCCTGTCAGTGGGTTCGGCCACGTACAGCGGTGCGAAAGGCGGGCAATGGCTGCCTACCGGGTCGTGGGCCTCACCTCCACCTGAAATGACGGCCGCACGGCCCACCGATACGGTTCTGCCTTCTGCGGTGGCCCACACGTGCAGTGCGGTGCTGTCATCGGTGAGTCGTTCGCTGCCATGTGGGCTGCCCAAAGGTCTGCGCAGCACCTCGTATCGCACTTCGAAATAGTCTTTGGGCAGGTCAGCAAGGCCTGTGCAAGAGCCAATGGTCACCATCGCATGAATAGATCTGCCAGGACAAACACAGCGAACACCACACTGGCCACTCCATTGGTGGTGCCGAATGCCAGCGTAACACGGCTCAGATCATCGGCCCTGACTATACTGTGCTGATACACGATGAGCCCAGCAAAAACGGTTAGACCAGACCAGTAGGGCCAACCGACCGTCATCTCGTAGCCTATCACGGCCAAAAGCGCGATGCAGATGATGTGGAGCATTCGGGAAATGATCAGGGCCCGTCCACGCCCGAAATGCGCTGGAATAGAGTGCAATCTGTGCCCTCGGTCAAATTCATCGTCCTGTAAGGCATAAATGATATCGAAACCGGAGACCCAGCACATCACCGCAGCACCGAGCAGCACAATGTGCATGGCAAATTGCCCGGTGACAGCTACATAGGCTCCGATAGGGGCCAGGGCCAGACCCGTGCCCAGCACCAGATGACACAGCGCGGTGAATCTCTTGGTGTAGCTGTACCCGAGCACAACACCCAATGCCACTGGGCTCAGCCACAGGCAAAGCGGATTGATGAATGCCGTGACTGCCACGAACGAGACGGCATTGAGTATGACGAACCAAAGGGCGCGGTCGGCCGAGATGATGCCCGCTGGGATCTCGCGCGTAATGGTGCGAGGGTTGGCCGCGTCAATGTCGCGATCGAGCCATCGGTTGAACCCCATTGCTGCATTGCGCGCGGTCACCATGCACAGGAGCACTTTGATCAAAAGCATTGCATGGTGCGCATGGGTCGCATCATGGGCTCCGAGAAAGAACCCGATGAGCGCGAACGGCATGGCAAAAACGGTGTGCGAGAAACGCACCAGGCTCATGTAATGCCGCAGGGTGAGCATGGCCGCGAAGATAGCCCCGCCAAGTGGGCATGGTCTTGGCCGCCTTTTGTGCCGACATTCGCGCCCCGTCATGGCGCGCCTGTTCCTTATGTTCATTCTTCTGCTACCTGCAGGCCTCCGTGCTCAGGTGCTGGTGTGCAACAATGGCACCGTATCGTTCTATTCGCAGAAACTCAATATCACAGGTGATAACAGGGCCGCCTCCGGCAAGCTCGATACTTTCAGTGGCGAGGCCGAGGTGAGCGTTCCCATGGAGGCGTTCGAGTTCAAACACGCCTTCATGCAGAGGCGCTTCATGCGCAAAAGGGCACTGTATACGGAAAAGCATCCCTTCGCCACTTTCAAGGGGTCTGTTACTGGATTCAAAGGCCGCGAGCTGAAAAAGAATGACCGTTTTGATGCCACCGTCTCCGGTCAGCTCACCATCAAAGGTGTGACGGTGGACATCTCACAGAAAGCGACTGTGGAGGTGAAGGAAGGCATGGTCACTGTGACTACCGAATTCGTGATCGATCGGCACCGATTCGGCATCAAGAGCTACAACTGGTGGGTATCGCGCGAGCTTGAGACCACGCTCCGCATGCGGTTCCTCTGAAAATTGTCCGGACCTCAGGCCGTGGCAGTTTCCATGGCCCCGAAATCGTTCACCACATTGTAAAGGGTATCGCGCTCAATGGGCCTGCGTCCGGCCTTGCGGATGAGGTCCACCAGCTGGGCGGTGGTCAGCACGGGGGTCTGCTCCTCGGCACCTGCCATGCTGTAGATGCGGGTGCTGTCGTCAATGGTGCCGTCAATGTCATCGACACCGAAACTGAGTGACATCTGTGCCGTGGCGCGTCCTATCATGGGCCAATAGGCCTTGAGGTGGGCAAAATTGTCGAGATAGAGCCTTGAGATGGCGTAGTTACGAAGGTCCTCAATGGTGCTCACCTCAGCTACATGGCTCATCTGGTTGTCGCGGTTCCTGAATTTGAGCGGGATGAACGTGTTGAACCCCCCTGTCTCGTCCTGCAGTTGGCGCAGCCGCTCCATGTGCCCGATGCGGTGACGGTATTCCTCAATGTGCCCGTATAGTATGGTGGCATTGCTCGGCATGCCCAATCTGTGCGCGGTACGGTGCATTTCGAGCCATTCATCGCCCGTGCATTTGTCGGCACAGATCTGTTCGCGTATCTCAGGGTCAAAAATCTCGGCCCCACCGCCCGGAAGAGAATCCTGCCCATGTTCTTTCAGTATCCTCAGGCCCTCCTCGTAGCTCACTTTGGCCTTGCGGCACATGTAGTCGAGCTCCACAGCAGTGAAAGCCTTCACATGCACATCGGGCCTTATCTCTTTGATTTTCTTAATCAGTTCAGCAAAATACATCAGCCCCATCTTGGGATGAACCCCGCCCACAATATGGACCTCAGTGATGGGTTTGCCGTCATATTCCTTCACCTTGTGAAGCATATCCTCAATGCTCAGTTCCCAGCCGTCCTGCTTGTGCTTGAGGAGGCGCGAATAGCTGCAGAACTTGCAGTCGAACACACAGATATTGGTCGGTTCTATGTGAAAATTCCGATTGAAGTAGGTGTTGTCGCCATGCAGGCGCTCGCGCACCATATTGGCCAGAGCGCCAACGAAACCGAGCTCCCCTTTTTCGAAAAGCAGTAGCCCATCCGCAGGCGTCAGCCGCTCACGGGTCACAACTTTTTCAGCGATGGCGATGAGACGGCTGTCATCTATTCCGGCCGTCAGATGTCTCAATCCCTCCATTGAATCGAATGCGAATTCAGGTGAATCACTGTGTGATGATGAGCCGCTGCCTTGCGTGGCCCGTGGTGCCGATGGCCTCTACAGTGTAGCTGCCGCTTGCCAACTGGCTCAGATCAATGACTATGCGTTCCGAATTGGGATGGGTGCCCGTTTCAACCGTGCGGCCCACACCATCAATCACGCGTACCGTGCATGGACCTATGCGCTCGGCCAGGACCAAAGTGACCTCTCTATCAGCCGGATTGGGATACATCTGCAGCATGGTCATGCCCAGCTCTGCCACACCGGGCACAGTAGGGGTGAGCGCATCGCTGCTGAGCAGGCTGGCCCTTGAGCCTTGCAGGGCGGCACGCATGCGGGTCTTCTGTCCGTTGGTGAAGAAGAACATGCACGCATCGTTGGTGTAGTCCATGTAGTTCATGAACATGTCACCGTTCGGCCCATTGCTGCATGATACCTCCGGAA
>JBIKWM010000050.1:0-20288 GCA_044356305.1 Flavobacteriales bacterium | reverse complement strand
CGCCACGGGGGCGTTTGCTCAAGATCCAACCTTCACGCAGTTCTATGCCAATCGGCTGTACATCAACCCGGCTTTTGCAGGGGCCGATCAGGGAGTACGCGTTGGTTTCAACTTCCGTAGGTTGTGGACATCTGTGCCGGGCCAGTACCAGACTTTTGCTGTAAGCGCTGACCTCTGCGAGCATAACATTGCCGGGGGTATCGGCTTTATCGCTACCAACCACACCGAGGGTCAGGGCAAGCTCAATACCCAGAAGTATGGGCTATCATACTCCTACCGCCTCATCGTGAGGCCGCGCATGTTCGATATCCACTTCGGGGTAGAAGGTGCTTACCTGCAGAAGCAGGTGGGTGACTGGAGTCAGTTTGTGTTCAGCGACCAGTTGGACCCCGTGAAGGGCAACGTGAATCCCACCTCGGCACCTGTCAATCCGAGCGCCAAGGCCATGATGGTCGATATTAATGCGGGCATCCTGGCACGGTTCAATTTCAAACCTGGCAACGACAAATCGCGTACGCTCATTGCCAATACGCTCGGTTTTTCGGCCCAGCACGTCAATATGCCAAACGAGTCGTTGACGGGCGGCAGCCAGCGTATGCCACTCAAGTTTGTGGTCCACTACAGCATGATGGTGCCGGTGAGCAAGCGCGGAGCGAAGAATCCCACCTACCTGTCGCCCAACTTCATGTTTGAGAACATGGGCAACCTCAACACGCTCAATGCCGGGATGTATGTGATGAAGATGCCCGTGATGCTGGGTGTGTGGTATCGCAACGGCAACAATTTCGCTCTCGGCAACTCCGATGCTATCATGTTCAACATCGGTATGCGAGGTACCGACAAAGGGCAGCGCATCATGTACCAGATCGGATACAGCTACGACCTCACCATCAGCAAACTGAACGGGGCCACCAACGGCACCCACGAGATATCGGCCATTTTCGAATTGTCGAACGTCAAACTGTTCGGCCTGAATACCGAGATGGCACGCAAACGCGCCAGAAATTGCTACGACTGGCGGGGTCCGCGCAACATGCCCAAGATCTTCTAAGGTCTTACTGTCGGCCTGATCCGACCCTTCGTGCACTTGTGTTCCATTTTCCGCTTCCCGATTCTATCCGATCGGGACCTGTACAGGTGCTCGTATTATGCCACTTCCTCTATCACCCCGAATCCGCTACTGAACGGATCGGTGGCAGCCACCAGGCTGGCAACGAGGTCGGGGTGCCAGTGTTGCAGCAGGTTGTCGTGACGCTCTTGCAGGTATCCGTTGGGGAATAGGCGTTCGTGCAACTTACGTATCCGGTTGATAGTTACTTCCTCCCGTTGACGAATGGCGCGCACCATCCGGCCACGGTAGCCGTCCAGTTGTTTCTGTAAGCGGGCCTCATCGGCACTCAGAGCGGGCACTAGCGTGGGGTCAATACCTTGGGCCTTGGCACGCAGGGCATCGTACAGCGCGGTGAGTTGGGCGGCCTCAGCATCGAGGTTCAGCTCATCGGTGGCGCTGCCCAGCACATGGCTGCGCACAAGGTCATCGGTGCTGTGAAACAGGTCTTCGGGCAGCAGACCCAGTTCGGTCATTCGTCTGTTGGCGGTGGGGTCTATCAGAAGCCAGTGGCTGCGCAGGCTCAGAATGGGGAAACTGATGCCGTGTGCGGCAAAGTTGGAGCGGTACTGCAGCCAGTAGGCCAGCTCGCCAGCCCCGCCCACATACGCCAAATTGGGCAGAAGATGCTCCTGATACAGTGGCCGCAGCACCACATTCGGGCTGAAACGTTCTGGGTACTGTTGCAGCTCAGCACGGATCTCTTCTGCCGAAAACGAGATATCGCGGTCCAGTACCTTGAATCCATCTGGATGCCTCACTATTCGGTCGCGACCGTTGGGGCTCAGGTAGAAAAGGTTCACTTCGCGCGGGGTCACCTGCACATGGTACCCGGCTTCGTCAAGGGTGTGCGATGTGCGGCTCACCTCGGTGTGCGATGTGCCCTCGGTCAGGTCGCGCAGCATCACTTGAGCGAATGACCCTTTCAGAAGTTGATCATCGCCATCAATGGCCACCATGCCGTATGAGCCGAACAGCGCATTGACAATGAGCCGGGTGGCCTGCGCCAAGGTGTGCTGACCATTATAGGCTTGAGAGAAAAGGTCTATGAGGGCATGTGCCGAATGGTTCGGATTGAGTGCCGCAATAGCCTGTGCCAGCAACTCGGGCAAACCCGTGGTGATCATGCGGCCCGTGGCACCTGTCTGAGGGGTGGACCACACCAGATGTGTACCGTTCACGTAGGTCTGGCCCACCTCATCGAGGTCGTGGTCCTCGGCATTCATCCAGAAAACAGGGACAAAGCGCTTGGTGGGGAAGTGCCTTCCAAGCTCTTGGGCCAAACGGATGGTATGAACCGACTTGTGAATGAAATAGAGCGGCCCGGTGAAGATGTTCAGTTGGTGTCCGGTGGTGATGGTATATGTGTCAGCACTTTCCAGTGCCGTGATCGAATCCGTTACGCCCGGGGCTATTGCCATGCCTGCGTATTGTGCGTTCAATGCTCTGACCAGCAGGTCGCGGTCGCAGGGCACAGTTGCCCGCTCGGCAAGTTTTTGGGCAAAGCCATCCGGGCTGTTGGGGTGGCCGTGGAACGGGCGGAGCGCGGCATCGCCATCAATATAATTGAGGATGAGCTTGTTGAAACGACCTGTTCGGGCGTAGGGGATGCTGGATACCTTGGTTGACATGCGTAGTGCAAAGTTCATGACCGACAGCTCATTTTGCATCGCCCGTTGCCGTTGTGTGCTGATTTCGTGTAAGTTTGATGCGCTCAGGAAGGGCATAACGCACTCAACCACCATCAAATACATGGAAGAGAGGAGAGAGGCAGTCCATTCAAATCACGTCAGGGCGGGTAAGCGCTCCTATTTCTTCGATGTGAGGGCCACAAAGGGCGATGATTATTTCCTGTGCATCACCGAGAGCAAACGATTGTTGGACGACAACGGCCAGTTCTATTACCAGAAGCAGAAGATATTCGTCTACAAGGAGGACTTTGATAAGTTCGTTGAGGGGATGAATGCCACGCTCGAATTCATCAGGCAGCAGAAGGGCGAGGACTATGGGCGCAATGAGTTCCATGGCCCGCCCCGCACCTACCCCCGGCTCGATGAACCCGCCCCTGACAATGGTTCGGTGACTTTTGACGATCTCGACTGACACGGACACTGCTTTCTTTGCATGGCGCACCCCAAGGCGCTGACCCATGCTTTCGTTACAACAGGTATTCGAGACCCTCGACACCACGGTGCTCGACCGCGAGCCCACGGTGTATTTCATTCCCGGTTTCGCTGGGCTGATACTTCTGGAAATGTGGCTGGCCCACCGCCAGCGCATGGAGGTGCACCGCGACAGGCTCGACAGTCTGGCCAGCATCGGCATGGGACTCGGTTCGTTGGTGGTCGATGCCGGCATGAAGGTGCTGGCCCTCGGTATGCTCACCTTTCTCTATCAGTTCAGGCTGTTTGACCTGGGCCACGGCAACTGGCTCAGCCTGAGCCACTGGTACCTGTGGCCGCTGCTGCTGCTGGCTGATGATTTCTCGTTCTATTGGCACCACCGCATGAGCCACACCGTCAGGCTGCTTTGGGCGGCCCATGTCAATCACCATTCGAGCGAGCAGTATAACCTGGCTGTGGCCCTTCGCCAGAGCTGGACCGAGGACCTGTACAAGTACATCTTCTGGCTCTGGATGCCGCTGGTGGGCTTCCCGCCTGTGGCCATGCTCACCATGATGAGCCTGAGCCTCATTTACCAGTTCTGGATACACACCGAGACCATCCGCTCTTTGGGCCCTTTGGAGTGGATTCTAAACACCCCGAGCCACCACCGTGTGCACCACGCCAGCAACGTGCGCTACCTTGACCGCAACCATGGCGGTATCCTCATCATCTGGGACCGCCTGTTCGGCACCTTCGAAAAAGAGACTGAACCGGTGCAATATGGCCTCACCACCAATATCCACACCCACAACCTGTTCAAGATCGCGTTCCACGAGTTCGGGGCCATCTGGCGCGATGTGAGGGGTGCCAGGTCGTGGTCTGCCCGATTGGGCTTTATGCTTAACCCGCCCGGTTGGAGCCCCGATGGCCGCACCAAGACCAGCGACCAGCTGCGCCATGAGCAGGGGCTGAGCTGAGCGGTTCATCGGTTTCAGTCAAGTTTAATGCATCGGGCCAAGGGTGGCTGATATAATTTCGCGCGCCTTCCACTTCAAAGAACTCACATTCTTATAACCCTCATGAACCGATCTGTACGACTCCTGGCCGCTGTTCTCACACTTTCCCCCTCATTGCTCTTTGCTCAGACCGACATGAAGAAGTGCGGTGCAAGCGAGGTGAACAATGCCATGCTGGCCGACCCTGCCAAAGCCGCCATCCGCGAGCAGCTTGAGCGGGAATATCAGGAGTATAAGATCAATGACGATGGTTCGCGCAGCGTGGTGCGCATCATCCCCGTGGTATTTCATGTCATCCACAACAATGGCGTGGAGAACATCAGCAAGGCGCAGATCCTCACTGCCATGGACATCATCAACGCTGATTTCAGGAAACTGAACTCGGATGCCGGGGTGGTTCAATCCGCTTTCATCGGCATTGCGGCCGATAGCGAGGTGGAGTTCCGCCTTGCCAAACTGGACCCCAACGGCAACTGCACCGATGGCATCACCCGCACCGTATCGCCCCTCACCTTCACAGCCGGTGACAACGTGAAAGACCTGATCAGCTGGAATACCGCACGTTACCTCAACGTTTGGGTGGTAGATAACATTGAGAGCGGGGCAGCAGGCTATGCCTATTACCCCGGCAACGCCCCGGGCAATGACTATGAAGGGGTGGTGATACAGCACAGCTATGTGGGCGACATCGGCACCAGCAACGGCAGCAATTACAGCACCCGCAGCCTCACCCACGAGATAGGCCATTACCTCAACCTGGCCCATACATGGGGCAGCACCAACGAACCCGGCCTGGCCAGCAACTGCCAGACAGACGATGGCGTGAGCGACACACCCAACACCATCGGCACCGAGCAGACCTGCAACTACACGCAGACCACCTGCGGCAGCCTCGACAATGTCGAGAACTACATGGACTACAGCACCTGCACCCGCATGTTCACCAACGGGCAGAAGCAGCGCATGCAGAGTGCCCTGCAGAGCAATGCCGGAAGCCGCAACAACCTTTGGACCAGCACCAATCTGGCCCAGACCGGCACCAGCAACGGATTCACCAACGTGTGCACCCCCAATGTGGTGTTCAGCTCGAGCAACAACATGGGCTGCGAGGGCACCACGGTCACATTCACCGACAACAGCTGGGGGGCCGATCAGGATGCCTCGTGGCAGTGGAACTGGAGTTTCCCTGGCGGCACACCCAGCACCAGCACCCAGCAGAACCCGACCATCACCTACAGCACGGCCGGAACCTACAATGTCACCCTCACCATCACCACCGGTGCGGGCAGCGACAGCCAGACCCAGAACTCTCTCATCATGATCCAGTCGACCGGCCAGAGCAACGATCTGCCCCTGGCCGAGGGCATGGAGAACAGCTCGTTCCCCAACCACCCCACCACCAACAGCCTCGATTGGAACATCGATGCCACCGACACACCCAGCTGGGCCCGCACCCTGTCTGCGGCCGCCACAGGTTCGGCCAGCATCAGGGTCAATCTGCGTTCGGTCGATGCCGGTTCGGTGCATGAGCTCATCAGCCCCACTTACGATTTTACCGATGTACCCGGCTCTGAGGCTCAGCTGACCTTTAAGGTGGCCCATGCCCAGAAGGAGACCGGGGCCTCTGAGAAACTGCGTGTACTTGTGTCAAAGGACTGTGGCGAGACGTGGAGTGTGCGTTACCAGAAGAGCGGCAGTGCCCTGGCCACCAATGGCGGCAGTCTGGTCACTGGCAGTTTTACCCCCAGTGCATCGCAATGGCGCACCGAGACTGTTGCCCTTAGCATCATAGCCGGAGAGCCGCACGTCATGGTCAAGTTCGAGGCCACCAGCGACCAGCAGAACTACCTGTATCTTGACGACATCAACATCAACGGGTCCTCTATCGGCATTGGCGAGGTCAGCGCGGTCAACGGTGCTGTGACCATCAGCCCCAACCCGGTGCTTGACGGTGCCGACCTGCGTGTCACCATGGAACGTACAGCAAAGGTTCGCCTCGATGTGCTCGACATGGCCGGTAAGGTGCTCATGAGCCGCGAGTATCTGCTCGATGAGGGCGACAACACGGTGGCCATAGGCAACATCACCCAGAGCCTTGTCAGTGGCGCATACGTGGCCCGCCTAGTCAGCGGCCAGATGGCCCACCACGCCCGCTTTATCCGCAAGTGAGCATGTTCGATAAGCTCAAGCAGCTACAGGCCCTCAAGCAGCAGGCCGATGAGGTGAAGGCCCGCATGGACAACATCTCTGTGCGGGGCGAGAGCCACGGCATTGAGGTGTACTGCACCGCCAACCGCAAGGTGACAAGGGTGGTGGTGCCCGAGGCCATGCGCGGCAGTGCCCGTCTCGAGGAGCACATCTGCCAGGCCACCAATCAGGCCCTCACATCGGCCGAGAAGGTGTTCGAGAGCGAGATGCGCAGCCTGGCCGGTGGGCTGCTCAACATGCCCGGTCTGAGCTGAGCCTTTTGTTTCTACCATTGGTCGGCCCCTCATATTTCGGGGCAGGGCAGGCATGTTCCTTTTATTTTCGGCCCAAAGCAACAGATGCCATGGCCACACCTATCAACTCACTTGCCGCCTACGAGGAGGCCTATGCCCGCAGCGTGGCCGACCCCGAAGGTTTCTGGGCCCATGAGGCCGCGGCCTACACCTGGCGCAGGCCTTGGGACAAGGTGCTCGAATGGGATTTTGATGGCCCCGATGTCAAGTGGTTCCTCGGTGGGCGGCTCAACATCACCGAGAATTGCCTCGACCGTCACCTGGCCACCCGGCCCGACCAGGTCGCCATTCTCTGGGAGCCCAACGACCCCGCTGAGCAGGGCCGCACCCTCACCTACCGCGAGCTGCATGACGAGGTGTGCCGCTTTGCCAACGTGCTCCGCGCCAACAGCGCCAAAAAGGGCGACCGCATCTGCATCTACATGCCCATGGTGCCCGAGCTGGCCATTGCTGTGCTGGCCTGCGCCCGCATAGGCGCCATCCACTCGGTGGTGTTCGCGGGTTTCTCGGCCCGTTCGCTCTCCGATCGCATCAACGACTGCGACTGCTCCCTCGTTCTCACAGCCGATGGCGCCTTCCGCGGGGCAAAGTCCATCAACCTCAAGGAAATTGTGGACGAGGCCCTGCAGAGCTGCCCCAGTGTGCTGCGCACCATCGTGCTCAACCGCACCGGTGATCCCGTGCGCATGACCCCCGGCCGCGATGTGTGGTGGCACCACGCCCTCGCCACGGTCGATTCCCACTGCCCGGCCCAGGAGATGGACAGCGAGGACATGCTCTTCATCCTCTACACCTCCGGCAGCACCGGCAAGCCCAAGGGCGTGGTGCACACCTGCGGGGGCTACATGGTCTATGCCGGCTACACCTTCCGCAACGTGTTTCAGTACCGCCCGGGCGACATCTACTGGTGCACGGCCGATGTGGGCTGGGTCACCGGCCACTCCTACATCGTCTACGGCCCCCTCCTCGAAGGCGCCACCTCCCTCATGTTCGAGGGCGTGCCCACCTGGCCCGATGCCGGCCGTTTCTGGCAGGTGGTCGACAGGCACCAGGTGAACATCTTCTACACCGCCCCCACAGCCATCCGCGCCCTCGAGGCCCAGGGCCTACAGTTCGTCACACCCTACAGCCTCAGCTCGCTTCGTGTGCTCGGCTCAGTGGGCGAACCCATCAATGTCGAGGCATGGGAGTGGTACCACCACAACATCGGCAAGGGCCGCTGCCCCATTGTCGACACCTGGTGGCAGACCGAGACCGGGGGCATCCTCATCAGCCCCCTTGCGGGCATCACACCCACCAAGCCCGGCTTTGCCACACTGCCCCTTCCGGGGGTGCAGCCCGTACTGGTTGACGGGGCCGGCCGCCTCATCGAGGGCAACGGGGTCGAGGGCAACCTCTGCATCCGTTTCCCGTGGCCCAGCATCATTCGCACCACCTATGGCGACCACCAGCGCTGCCGCACCAACTACTTCGCCACCTACCCCGGCCTCTACTTCACAGGCGATGGCTGCAGGCGCGATGAGGACGGCTACTACCGCATCACAGGCCGAGTGGACGATGTGATAAACGTCAGCGGCCACCGCCTCGGCACTGCCGAGATTGAGAGCGCCATTGACGAGCACCCCGATGTGGTGGAGACAGCCGTGGTGGGCTACCCGCACGACATTAAGGGTCAGGGCATCTATGCCTTTGTGATCTGCCACGCTCCGCCCACCGACCGGGCCCGTCTGCTGCGCGAGATCAACGAGACCGTCACCCGCATCATTGGCCCCATAGCCAGACCCGACACCGTGCAGGTCGTCCCCGGCCTGCCCAAGACCCGCAGCGGCAAGATCATGCGCAGGATCCTGCGCAAGATTGCCGAACGCGATGTCACCAACCTGGGCGACACCTCCACGCTCCTCGACCCCACCGTGGTGGACGAGATACGCAAGGGGGCGGGACTATAGTCCAAAGTAGCATCTCTCCCCGTCATGGTGAGGAAGACTTCATTCGAGGCCGTCTGCTCTGTGCTCTTGCCAGCTCAAGTGCTCCCCGGCACCACTTGTTCAGCCCATTATCTCCATGCTCTGCCACCACGGCCAGATTTCACCTTTGGCTCGAAACGTACGGGTGCTGTGCCAAGCAACGCACGGCATTCCTCCCGCCCTGCACATCCGCCAGACCCATGTGGCACTTATTATCTTTGCACGAAACAGGCCTACAGATGTCAACCACCGAAATGAACGACTTGAGGCAGGGTCTGGTGCAATGGATAGGTCAATTGACCGATGTGCATGTGCTTAGCCTGCTCAATGGCCTGCGCGAGGCCGCCAACACCTCTGATTGGTGGACAAACCTGACAGAGGCACAGAAAGAGCAGATTCTTGAAGGCATGAAAGATGCTGACGAGGGCCGCACAGTGTCGAGTGCCGAATTCTGGAGGCACGTGGGCAATGGCTGAGCAGCAGCCACGGGAAGTGCAATGGACCCATAAGGCACTGGGTCAGGTCATAGAGATCAAGGCCTATCTGATGCTACGGTTTGGCCTGAAAGAGGTGAATCAGCTGTTTTCTCTTCTACGGTCGTTCGAGCAGGCTGTGGGGCGGTTTCCGAAAATGTACGGCCTATCCACCCGTGGGCCGCGTCAGGTCAGACGGGCTGTATTGAGCAAAGAGCTGTCCGTCTACTACAGGGTACATCGCGGAATTGTACAGGTCATAGCCTGTCTCGATAATCGGAGCGGAGCAGCCTAAGGTAGCTCACCACTGATCTGGCGGTGTTTGATTTTTTGTTCGTTTGATGGAGATGAAACCGTCATTGCAGCTCCTTTACGCGTCCCTATGCCACTCAGCCGTTCATCTGCCCGCCCCAAGAGGGTCTGATACGGCTCCAAGAGCCTCTAGGTGATTCCAGGATTCTGATGGGTTGACGCAGAACCATTCTGTGTTGACCCGCTCCTATTCCATATCAACGCTATCGCTTTCCGGAAATGCGAAAGGAGGACCTGTATCCACCCGATCTAAGCGCCTTTCATCCCTCCATTACCGTGTGTCCACCCTTACGTTCAACATTTCCGACCATATCACACACCGGTCAAGGCATATTGGTCTCAGGTCGAAGGATATTGGACAAATGTCCAGGCATATTTGTCATAGGTCGAGGCATATCGCTTACCGGTCAAGGCATATCGCTTACCGGTCGAGGCATATCACATACCGGTCAGGCCATATTTATCATCACCCCGACCATGCCGCTCACCGGTCACCACATCGCCCATAGACCGAATCACCACCTAAAAGTCTGCCCACATGTGTTGCTTCGGGCCACCCCTGCCCCCGCCTTCGCTCACTCCCGCATCGTGTAACCAATGGCCACCGTTGCTCATTGCTGAGCTGACTCGGCAAGGCGGACATAGCGGCAGCCCACAGGATAGATGCAAGGGGTATTGGCCCCTATTTATGTGTGGTCAAGGCATATCGGACAGTGAAACCGAGCTGATGGAGTCCGTAGTTGTCCTGCATGGTGCCATCATAGTATGGTGAGAGGTAAAGCCCTACGCGAAGCCCTGTGAGCGGCTGACCACCAATCTCGAGCATGAACCTGTCCAAATCATTCAGAGTGTTCTCGTCAAATAACACGTCCTGAAAGAGGGAACTTATGCCGATATAGACATGGTTCTTATACGTGAGCAGGAGGCTGGGCCTAAGTGCGAGAAAGGAACGGACTTGGTTCCTGAAAAGACCTGTTCTCAAAGAGGTGTTTATAATGAACCGCATGTACGGGCTAAGTGTGAACCGCGAGCCAAGGCCGATGTGATGGGCCACCTCAGCAATGTGCATAAAGTCGCGTTCGGGAATCCCCTTGGTAAGGGGTTGAAAAGAATAGCTGACCATGAGTCTTTTCCAATCGCAGTAGATGCCTGCGGAAATCCGGAATTCCAGATCGGCCGTTCCGATTTTGACCATGGTCATGGCGGTGCCCACGCCTATCCTCACCTTGCGGATATGAATCCGGTAAGATCCCGCAAGATTGATGATATTGGAACTGTAATTGGCGTTGCCCGCGACCTGATAGTTCGCATTGATGCCCACGTTCTTCCTTTTGCCACCAAAGGCAAAGTCGAGCATCGTATAGTTCGACCAACCTGAGGGTTCCATTTTTATGGTATCAGATTCCTTTCGGCCAATGCCGTAAAGGTCCATGTTCAAGTTTCCTGAAGTCTGCCTGTCGAAGCCGGCCATGGCCGGATTCTCGAACGCCATGATGGTGGAATAAAGGTTGTTAATGATCCTCCCGGCTTGTTCAAAGTCCGCTGCAATAGCGGTGTCCCTGCCCTGTGTGTGGGTGGAGTCGGTCTTAGGTGCGGTCTGCCCATAGACTACCAAAGGGTAACAGGCCAAGAGAATGATTATTCTGCGCATGAAAGTCGGTGAATGAGTGTATAAAGAACCGGCCGAATGTAGTTGTAGGCCATTCTACAGAGGTACATCGTATGGGTACTTCGGCTTTATTTCCGCTTTTTGAAGCTTCGTTCATTGCCCTTCTGAGTCCCGGTAGGCAGAGCCCCAGCCCATGCTACGCTGCATGGCCCCACTACCCGCTGCCGCCAATAGCTTTGCCGGCATGAGAAAGAACCTATTGCTGGCGGTGTGTGTGGGCCTGGCGGGGTGCAGCGGCACGCCCACCCACGACACCCATACCGGGGCCACGGCCACCGACACCGTACAGTATGCCGATGAGCGCCACTTTGCCAGCGTGCGCCAACTTACCTGGGGGGGCGACAATGCCGAGGCGTACTGGAGCAGCGACAGCCGCAAAGTGGTGTTTCAGGCCACCAACGAGAAATGGAACGCCCCGTGCGACCAGATATACTTTGCCTGGGTTGACAGCACCGACATGCGCCATGCGGCCCCGCCCATGTTGAGCACCGGTCTGGGCCGCACCACCTGCTCGTATTTCATGCCGGGCGACAGCACCATCATTTACGCCAGCACCCACGGGGCCGGGCCACTCTGTCCGCCAAAGCCCGAGAAACGGGCCGATGGCAAATATGTGTGGGCCATCTACGACAGTTTCGACATCTACACGGCCGATATGCAGGGCCAGATCCTCAAGCGCCTCACCGACTCCCCGGGCTATGATGCCGAGCCCACGGTGAGCCCCAAGGGCGACCGGGTGGTGTTCACATCCCTCCGCAGTGGCGACCTGGAGCTCTACACCATGAACCTTGACGGCAGCGATGTGCGGCAGATAACCCATGAGCTGGGTTACGATGGCGGGGCATTCTTCTCGCCCGATGGCAGCCAGATCATATTCCGCGCCAGCCGCCCCACCACTGACGAGGACATTAGGATCTACAAGGAGCTGTTGGCCGAAGGGCTTGTGATGCCCACCCGCATGGAACTATTTGTGTGCAATGCCGATGGCACCGGCCTGCGGCAGCTGACGCAGCTGGGCGGGGCCAACTGGGCCCCGTTCTTCCACCCATCGGGGCAAAAGGTCATCTTCTCCTCGAACCACGCATCAGAGCGGGGTTTCCCATTCAACCTTTACATGATCAATGTCGATGGCACGGGCCTCGAGCGCATCACCCACGATGGGGTGTTCGATGCCTTCCCAATGTTCAGCCCCGATGGCAGGCGCCTCATATTCTCATCTAACCGCAACAACAAGGGCACCCGCGACACCAACCTCTTTGTGGCCGAGTGGAAGGACTGAGGCGCTGCTGTCGTTGATGGGGGACTGCGCAGGGCGCACATCCTCCATCGACCTACGCGGGCTTCAGCGCCCTACCGCTCACTGCACCACCACCTTGCGGTGCACGCGGTTGCCCGCGCGGTCGGCCACGCTCACCACATAGATGCCGGCCGGGAGGTGGCCCACAGGTAGCACCGCGCGCCCGTTGGCCGCAGCAGTCTGGTTCAGCAGGCGGCCCTTGAGGTCGGTAAGGCAGATGGTAAGGGGCTCGCGGTGGGCAAACGCCTCAACGGTCACTGCGTCCTGTGCCGGCACAGGGTAGATGGCCAGGCCCCATTGCACGCTCAGGTCATCGACCCCGGTGGTGTCGGTGTTTTCCATGATGTGGGCGCAGTAGTCCTCAAACTCACCGTACTCCAGCGCATCGCACGCTGCAAACGGAAAACCGTTGTTGTCTGTCATGCCCACCCGCAGGCGGGTTATGCCCAGCTGTCCGGTGACCGGAACCGTGATGGTGCCGCTTTGCGAAGCCGTGGAGCCGGAAGGAGAGGCGAACAGCTGCTCAGCTGCATCGAACGTGCCGTTCATGTCAAGGTCGATCCAGAGCGTGAAGCGCTCGTTGAACTGGAAGCCGGAATAACCCGGTTGCAGCGCGATGTTGTACACACTGTCGCGCGGCATATCAATCACCATTCCTGTGAAATCGCTGTACGCAGCGGCCCCGTTGCTCTGATTCACAAAACTGCCGATGGTGACCTTGGCTATCCACTCATATTGGGTGTTGCCATCGGGTGCGCAGTACGTGAAGTCGGTGCATGCACCGCAGCCGTAGGTCAGGAAAATGATGCTCTGCGAATAGGCCGTTGTGTCGCCATTGCAGAAACTGGCCACCTGCACCTCATACTCGGTGCACGGGGTAAGGAGCATCAGTGTCTCGTTGGTCAGCGTGTTCTCGGGCATGACGGTCCACTGTGCGGTGCCGGTTTCGCGGTAGCGCACAATGTAGCTGGTGGCAGCCGTCACGGTGTTCCATGTCACAATGGCGCTGCGGTCGCTGGTGCTGCTGAGGCTGAGTCCGGAAGGCGCTGTGCAGCAGCCATCGGTGGTGATGAACAGGGTGTCGCTCCATGCACCGGCCACACCATCGCACACGGCCTGCACCATGAAACCCCATTGGGCGCAGGGCTGCAATTGGTTCAGCGGTTGCGAGTTGGTGGTTATGTTCTCCACATATGCATACGAACTGCCCACCATGCCGAATTGGAAATTGAACGTATCCTGATCGGCCAGATGGTCCCACGTGAAAATGGCCTGGGTGGATGTGATGGACGAAGTGGCCAGATTGAACGGGGGGATGCACCCACCGCTGGAGCAGTTCTGCAACAGCAGGTCGAGCGCGTTCTTGAGGTTGAGTCGGCCCCCGGTGACACACTCGGTGGTGAGGTTGGGCTTCGGGTCCACACCGTTGAGGATGTAGTCGCGCACCATCTCGGCCGCCAAGCTGGGGCTGGCATGGGCAATGGCCGCCAGACTGGCGCAGGGTGCCGAATACATGAGCGCCACGGCCCCGGCCACCATGGGCCCCGCGAAGGAGGTTCCGCTGGTGGTGGTGTATCCGTTGCTGCCCGAGGTGGTGCGCACGTCCTCGCCCGGGGCGGCCAGATCGATGGTGGTCTGCCCGTAGCCCGAGAAAGTGCGCACATCATCGTTGTTGCTGGCGGTGACGCTTATCAGGTAGCTGCTTGAGCAGGCTGTGGGCAGGTCGCCCACCTGGTCTATGTTCACATTGTTGTTGGCCGTGGACCCGGCACTCAAAATGCCGTAGTAGCCCAGGGTGTCGTAAAAGGCGCACCACAGAGGGCTGTCGTCAGGCTGACCACCGTTAATGCCCCAGCTGGAATTGGTGGCCACCACAAAGGCCCCTTTCTGTCCGTTGCTGCTGGCATACAGTTGCCGCATCACGAGGGGGTAGGTGTAGCCCTCTATCACACTGGCCTCGGTGATGCCACCGTGTTTCACAGTCATCATCTTCACATTCCAGTTCACACCGGCCACACCGGTGCTGTTGTTGCCTTTGGCGCCTATCATGCCGTTCACGTTCACCCCGTGGCTGCCGCCAGTCACGTTGTCGCTGTTGTTGGTGATGTTCCAGCCCCTGTAGTCGTCCACATAGCCGTTGTTGTCATCATCAATGCTGTTGTTTGCTATCTCATTATGGTTAAACCATGAGTTGGGCAGCAGGTCAGGGTGGCTCAGGTTGGTGCCATCGTCCACAATGCACACCACAATGGTGTCGCCCATGGCCGTGAGCCCACCCGTTGTGATGTCCCAGGCCAGGTCGCTGTCCACATCAGCATCGGCTGTGCCGCCACCCCCTCCGCTGTTCACGTGCTGCCACTGCTGACCGAATTCGGTATCGTTGGGCACCACCCGCTGCTGTATGTAGTGGTTGTCCTGAACCAGGCTCACGCTGCGGTGGCCGAACACGGCCTTGGCCATGGTGCTGTGCGGGGTGGCGCCTGCATCGAACCGCACAAGCCATGCCCTCATGGGGGCACTCAGCAGCCTTACCACCCTCAGGCCCGTAGTGTGGCCGTCAATCGTGGCCAGGTCGGCCTCGAGGGTGCTCAGGTCGCGCCCATGGGCCGCCTGCACTATCAGTTCGCCCGGCACGGCCTGTGGTTTGTTCATCTGGCCCAGGGCCGCGCTGGCACTCAGGGCCAGCATCATCACAAGTGCATTGATGCGTTTCATTCGGAAGTTGTTCTGGAAGGGATATGCGCCACAATGATACGATGGGGCCTCACGATGCCGTGTTCAGAGTTTGACCAGTGCAGCTTCTAAAGACCCCGGAACCATCCCTTCGGATCAGGAGAATCAGAATTCATATCTGTTCAATCCGCAAAATCCGTGTTCCATTCTTCCTTTAGAACAATCCATCGCATCTCACCATGTAGAGGACAGAGGGTACACGGATCAAGCGGATTCGGCTGATTTTCGCGGATAAAAAGAGGATGGAGTTAGATCCGTTCATATCCGTTCAATCTGCAAAATCCGCGTTCAATTAATCCTGTAAGACAATCCATCGCGTCTCACCATGGAGAGGACAGAGAGAACACGGATCAAGCGGATTCGGCTGATTTTCGCGGATAAAAAGAGGAAAGAGTTAGATCCGTTCATATCCGTTCAATCCGCATAATCCGGGATATCCGCGTTCAATTCATCCTATTGACCGATCCAACGCGTCTCACCATGGAGAGGACAGAGAGAACGCGGATCAAGCGGATTCGGCTGATTTTCGCGGATAAGAGGAAAGAGTTAGATCCGTTCATATCCGTTCAATCCGCAAAATCCGCGTTCAATTCTTCCTTTAGAACAATTCATCGCGTCTCACCATGGAAGGGACAGGGGATACGGATCATGCAGATCGGGCTGACCTGAGCATCCATGCGTCCAAATGACCTCAGAACCCCGCCCCGCCTACCTTTGCATCCATGCGCATCATCCTCGCCCTGTTCATGGCTGCGGCCACCCTGCACAGTTGCAACCTCAGGGCCGGTGGCCCGGGCGATGGCAACGGGATCAACTGGATCACCATTAACCAGGCCGACTCATTGCGAAGAACGGCCCCGCGCAAAGTGCTCATCGATGTCTATACCGATTGGTGCGGCTGGTGCAAGCGCATGGATCAGACCACCTTCTCCGATCCGCGGGTGGCCAAGTTCATCTCCGAGCATTTCTATGCGGTGAAACTGGACGGTGAGCAGCGCACCACCATCAACCTTGGCGGAAAGGACTACAACTTCGTCCCCAACGGTAGCCGTGGCTACAACGAATTGGCCGCAGCCCTGCTACAGAACAAGATGAGCTACCCCACCATCGTGTACCTCGATGAGAACATGAACATGATACAGCCCATGCCCGGCTACCGCACTGCCGATGACCTGCTGCCCATACTGGCCTACCTCGCGGGCAATCATCACAGATCGGTATCGTTCGAGGAATTTCAGAAGACCTACAAGGCCGAATGACCTGTGCTGCAAGTGTCGTTATGCGGCACATGGCCGCTTAACGTTGAATTTTTCTACTGTGCCCGTTGTATCGATAACCTTCGTATCATTGCCGCGCTGTTCCCCGGTCGGGGCCATGCAGCACAGCCATACGGGCTGATAGTTTTTCCCTCTGTTTCCTGAATGATCATCTGAGCACGGCCTTTGGGCCAATGTCAACTTTACAAGCAGTGCGCTGAACCGCAGGTTCTGCGCCAACAACTATACATGCACCGCATTGATGTACGATAAGGAGAATCTGGCCAACAAACTGGTGGCCGAACTGCGCACCATGGCCGAAGGGTTGGGCGTAAAGGACATTGCCACCCTGCGCAAGAGCGACCTGATAGATGCCATAGTGGCGGCAGCACCGGCCCCAAAGGCCGAATCGGAACCCGCCCCCGCCCCTGCCGCAAGTGCCGAGGCCCCCGCCCGTGGACGGTTTGTGAAGGTGAAGGGCAATCCGCTGAAGCGTGGTCCACAACCCGCTGCCGATGCGCCACCACCTGCCAATGTACAGGCCGACCTGCCCTTTGGCGACCTGACCGACCTGGAGGACGACCCCCGCTATGCCCCCGATCCTGAACCGGAGGCAGTGGTGGCATCGAACGATGAGGAGGACGGTGATGATGATGACGATGATGCCGATGATGATGGCGAGGGCGAAGGCGAAGGCGAGGAGGAGACACCCGAAGTGGCACCACAGGCTGTAGAGGCCCCGCGCCCCGAAAGGCCCCTGCAGCCCAATCAGCCCAATCAGCGCGATCAGAACTGGCAGGACCGACCCAGGGACCGCGACCGCGACCGTGGTGGCGACCGTGGTGGCGACAGGAACATGGACCGTGGCATGGACCGCAACGGTGACCGCAATGGCGACCGCAACGGATTCAACAACCCGCGCAATGACCGCTTCGACAACCGCGACATGCGGCCCCAGCAGTTTCAGCAACCTCCGCAGCCTCAACGACCCGACCCCTTCGCGCAGTTTGAGGGGGTGATCGTTTGCGAAGGGGTGATAGAGATGATGCCGGATGGTTACGGTTTCCTGCGCTCGTCAGACTACAACTATCTCGCCTCGCCCGATGATGTGTATGTGAGCCAGCAGCAGATTAAGATGTACGGCCTCAAGGTGGGCGACACCGTGCGCGGTGAGGTGCGTCCGCCACGCGATGGCGACAAGTATTTCCCACTCTCGAAGGTGGAACTGATAAATGGCCGCGAACCGAGCGATGTGCGCGACCGCATCACGTTTGAGAACCTCACCCCGCTGTTTGCCCAGGAGAAATTCACCCTCACACCCCGTGTGGGCGGCAACCTGAGCACCCGCATCGTGGACATGTTCTGCCCCATCGGCAAGGGCCAAAGGGGCCTGATCGTGGCGCAGCCCAAGACCGGTAAGACAGTCCTGCTCAAGGAGATTGCCAATGCCATAGCCGACAATCACCCCGAGGTGTATCTCATCATCCTGCTCATTGACGAGCGGCCCGAGGAGGTGACCGACATGGCCCGCAGTGTGCGTGCCGAGGTGGTCAGTTCAACCTTTGACGAACCGGCCGACCGCCACGTGAAGGTGGCAGGCATGGTGCTTGAAAAGGCCAAGCGCATGGTGGAGTGCGGCCATGATGTGGTGATCCTGCTCGACTCAATAACCCGTTTGGCCCGTGCCTACAACACCGTGCAGCCCGCATCGGGCAAGATCCTGAGCGGTGGGGTCGATGCCAACGCCCTCCAGAAGCCCAAGCGCTTTTTCGGTGCCGCACGCAAGATCGAGAACGGTGGTTCGCTCACCATCCTGGCCACGGCCCTTATTGAAACGGGCTCTAAGATGGACGAGGTGATCTTCGAGGAGTTCAAGGGCACCGGCAACATGGAACTTCAGCTTGACCGCAAACTGTCGAACCGCAGGATATTCCCGGCCATCGACATTGTGGCTTCGAGCACCCGCAGAGACGATCTGCTGGTGGACAAGGACATACTGCAACGGGTGTGGATCCTGCGCAACCACCTGGCCGATATGACATCGGTCGAGGCCATGGAGTTCCTGCGCCAGCGTCTGGCCCAATCGCGCAGCAACGAGGAATTCCTGATATCGATGAACGGCTGATAGCCCGCCCATGGCCCGTACACGGCACGAACCTGCTGCGCCTTCGCCCATCTGGGAGCGCATAGGGTTTGCAGTGCTTGCGGTTGTCATGGCCATGTACTTCGCGCGGCCCATCAATCTGGCCACGGCCGATCTGGGCCGCCACATTGCCAATGGCGAACTGGTGCTCAACGGTGTCAGCGATGTCCTTTTCACCAACCACTATTCCTTTACCGAGCCGCAGCACCCCTTTGTCAATCACCACTGGGGCAGCGGGGTGGTGTACCATGTGGTGCACAACTTGGGCGGCTTCGAAGCGCTCACGCTCGTCAACATGCTCTGCATCGTTGGCGCGGTGGGGCTCATGTTCCTCGCATTGGCAGGGCAGGTGCGGCCATGGCTCCTTGTGCTGGGTTTCCTGATCAGCGCACCGCTCATCGCATCGCGCACTGAGGTGCGGCCCGAGAGTTTCAGCTACCTGTTCCTGACGGCCCAGATCTTTTTTCTGCAACGGCTGGTAAATGGAAGGATGGGCCGATGGATGGCCGTTACCGGCATCGCCCTTATTCAGCTCATCTGGGTCAATGCCCACATCTTCTTTGTCATGGGCATCGGTGCCACGGTGGCTTTCATCATTGCGCAGCTATTGGCCAAAAAAGAGGAGAACGTCAAGGTACTCGCCATGATCCTCGGCATACAGATCGGGGTGTCGGTCATCAATCCGTTCCACATACATGGCCTGCTGGCCCCCTTCAGCATATTCACCGCCTACGGCTATATGGTGCTCGAGAACCAGAGTGCCTGGTTCATCTATGACCGTTTCGGACGGTCCGATGTGATCCACTTCTTTGTGCTCTGCGCCCTGTTCTGCTTCGCGTTGTTCAGGATATTCCGTTCGGGCCAATGGCGCCAGCATATCGCCTACATGCTCATGGCCACGGCATTCATGCTGCTCAGCATCAGGGCCATCAGGGGTTTTGCCCTTTTCGGACTGATGGCCCCGGTGGTGCTGGCCCTTGCCTCCGATGGAATGATCAATGGCCTGGCCCATGGCATCCGCAATGGTTGGGACAGGGCAGGGCGACTGCTTGCCGTGGGCTGTGGCGTAGTGCTTCTGCTCTGGACAGGCACCTACGCATCGCCCATGTCCACCTACGAGGTAGAGGACCCCGCCCGCCCCGGCCGCACCAGGCGGAAGGTCATGAACGCCCTCGGCCTGTTTGATGGCGTCAGCCGCTCGGCCCAGTTCTTCAGCAGGGCGGGGCTGCACGGGCCCATTTTCAACAATTACGACATAGGCGGATTCCTCATCTACCACCTGCACCGCACCGAGAAGGTGTTTGTGGACAACCGTCCCGAGGCCTACAGCGTGGCGTTCTTTGACAGCATCTATGGCCCCATGCAGAGCGATGAGGCCGTGTGGAAGGCCATGAACGACAGGTACCGATTCAACGTGATCTGGTTCTACCGGCACGATGAGACCGAGCATGCCCAGCCGTTTCTGATCAGGCGCACTCAGGACCCTGAATGGGTACCGGTGTTTGTGGACGATGTGAGCATAATGCTGGTGCGCGCCACCCCCGACAATGCTGAGGTGATCAATCGCCACGCCTTGCCGCGCGAGATGTTCTCGGCCAGGCCTAACTGATCTTTCCCTTCGGAATGATGCGCAGTTGGCCCCTTGCCATGTTGCTGGCTGTTCTTTTCGGTTCGTGCAATCGGGCCGAGGTGATGCACCGGACCACGG
>JBIKWM010000063.1:0-6034 GCA_044356305.1 Flavobacteriales bacterium | reverse complement strand
AGCACATACAGAGTCGAGCACTGCCTGCAACCAGTCGAGTTGTTCCTGAATGCGGTAACCGCTATTGCTCTCAAGGCCTATCAGGCGCACGTTGCTGTAATCCTTGTACCACCAATGCTCCTCGTATCCAGCCGTTCCATTATCAGGTAAATGGTGATATTTGAAATAGTTAGGGCTGTCCAGCTCATGATTTCCTGCAACTGGGTAATGAGGCACATGCTGCAAAAGCGGTTGGGCCGGGTCAAAGAAGGTGGTCTCCCACTCGGCATAGTTGGTACCGTTATCTACCAGATCGCCAGGTATCATCATAAACGCCAGATCGGTGGGCAGATCGCCCGAATAATTGGCCAGAGTGTACGGGATGATGCCCTGCGTGTTGATGTTGCCCCACACTGTCGGATTGGTCCAGTCGCGCTGCATATCGCTTACAGCCACGAATGTGAAAGGGGCCTCGGCATTGCGGGCCGGAGGTGTCACAAAGTCAAACGGACCGATGATGGCTGCACCGGTCTGCACCGAGTACCAATAGCGAGTGGCCGGTTGCAAGCCAGTCAGCTGCACCTCATGGATGCGCGAATTACCGTTGCCTGTGATTACTGAACCCGATGCTGTGCCTCCAAGTGCCTGGGTGGTACCCCATTGCACCGTGCTCTCATCGCCATTGGTCGTCTCCCACATGATGCGGATGGACGATGGCTCAGCGTCCTGCAACCACGGACCTGTATTGATGGTCTGGGCACTGAGGCATGCGCTGATGACCTGAAGAGATAATAGTAATGTCAGCCTCATTTCGGGTGATTAGGTAAAGTGCGGGAAAGGTAATGCACGCCTTGATTCTAAGAAACAGGGCTTTCGCACCCCACCATCATTCATCTCCACTCCCACTTGAGTCCCACATAGAACTCGCGGCCCTGCAGTCGGCCGTAGGCGTAGGCGGTATCGAAGTGTGGGCTGAAACCAGGTGCGGTTGATGGGTCATTTTGGCCAGAAATTGGAGACCACGCCTGAAACTCATCGCCTAGATTCTGAATACCCGCATACACACGTAAACCGAATCGGGTAATGCGCTTGCTCACCTTCACATTGTGCGTGGCGAAGGGCTGGCTCTGCGTAGGCCTTGGGTCGGGTAACGGCTGTCCGTCCGGCCCAAGGTCGTACACGGCAGGCAATGCCATTTGCCCGGTCACATTCACTGTGTAGGCCAGGTCGAGGTTCCACTTCTTCACGGAATAACTCACTGTGGCCACCCCGCCCCAAATGGGAGCGAACTCAATATCATGGGTCGATGTTTGGCCGGCCGCATCAACCTGGGCAATGGTTGCGCGCTGATAATTCGCTCCTATGGTGTAGCTGAGCGGGAACCTGAACTGGTGATTGATGTTGACACTCGCCCCGTAATTCAACCCGTAGCCGTTCACATTGGCATAGATTATCTTGCCCTGCTGCGAATAGTCAGGAACGATGCGGTCAGCGAACCACGTACCGAAACCGGTCACATCCAAATTGCCCTGCGAATTGCCTATGTTGAACACCTGTGTAATGCTCAGGCTGGCGTTATAGCTGCGTTCCGGATTCAGTTCATCACTTACAACCACTTCCCGTTGCCCGGTTATAAAGGCATGATCTTCAGTGAAAAGGTTCACCACCCTAAAGCCTGTCCCCATGTTCAGGCGCAGTGTGGTCCACTTGGCAGCCATCACTTTCAGGCTGAGCCTTGGTGCCGGAATAATGCCATGTGCGCTGTGGTAATCTAGGCGCATCCCACCGAGCACCGTTAACAGTTTTGCCTTGATTTCCCATTCATCCTGAATGTAGATGCCCGGAATGAAAGTATTGCGCACCTCGGGTGTGCCAACGGTGCTGTCATCATAGTGGTCATAGCGCAGGCTGATGCCCGCTAACAGGCTATGACGACCGAAGGTGCGCATCCATCGCGCATTGAGATAGCCGGTGATCTGGGTGGCGCTGTAACCCACATTGCCATAATAGCTGTCCTGATGGTGATAGCTGGCCGCCATGTCGATGCCGATGCGCTCCGCTGTGGGCAGGTCGTAAGTGGCAAGCACCTCACCCCGATGGGTGTAGATACTCTCTCCATAAATGCTGTCGTTGCCGCGCAGCTGGCGGTAGCTGCGGCCCTCAACAAACTGCATGGTGCCGTTGCGCCTGTCCTCGTACAGGTACTTGCCCAGCAGGCTCAGGCGTCTTCCATCGGGCCGTTGCAAGTTCCATTTACTAAAAAGCCCCCACCTGTCGAGGTTCACCATATCGTTGAAGCCATCACTGTTACGGTCCTCTTTTTCACCGATATGCACCCCATCAATACTAATCAGTCCGCTCCATCTACCCACCCGTGGCGCATAGCTTATGCTGGGAAAGAGTTCAGCATGGGTGGTGCCCATCATATCGATGGTAAGGCGCGGTGCCTGCTTAGGGTCCTTGGTGATAACGTTTATGACACCCGCCACGGCTTCGCTGCCATAGAGCGTGCTGGCAGGGCCTTTTATCACTTCAATCCTGTCGATGGTGCTAGCAGCGATGCCGTTCAGGCCATACACCGAGGCCAGACTGCCATACATCGGCATTCCATCAATCAAAATCGCAGTATATGGGCCTGGCATCCCGTTCAGGCTTATGCTGTTAGTGAAACACACTCCGCAGCTGACCGTCTCTGTCACTCCGTTTATCAGGCTTATGGCCTCCACCACTGTCCGTGGCGAACCGGTGCGCTCCAAGAGCCGGTGCGTCACTACATCCACTTTGACAGGTGATGCACTCACAAACGTCTCTTGCATGGTGGCCGTCACCACCACTTCATCGAGGCCAAGCACGCTCTCCATCAGCCTCAGTAGGCCCAACTGAACAGTTTCACCTGACCTCACCTCCACCTTAACGGTCAAAGGTTGGTAGCCCATGGCGCTGACAGTAAGCTGATAGTGGCCAAATGGCACATCGCGCAGCAGAAAATTACCTGATGAATCTGCCGCTGAGCCTAATGCTGTGCCCGAAATCGCCACGTTGGCAAACGGCACCGGCCCATGCTCGTCCATCACACGGCCTTTAATGGCCCCGGTCTGCGACAGGCAATGGCCCACACTCAGTGCAACATAGAGCCAAGAGAGAAGGACGGTTTTCATTTTCGGCAAATCTATGAATAATTTTTAGACTTGTCTAAATTCAATGTTCTATTGTTCGAATGAAATTTTTACATTTGTCGCATGGCCCGATCATTCACCGAGGAGAATTACCTCAAAGCCATATACAAGCTGGGTATGCGCAGCCCTGAAGGCGTGACCACCAATGCACTTGCCGACCGCTTGGACACCAAGGCATCGAGTGTGACCGACATGCTGAGGCGTCTGGGCGAGAAGGGGCTAGTGAGCTACCAGCGATATCAGGGGGCAGTGCTTACGGCCGAAGGGCAGCGGGTAGCTGTGGAAGTCATTCGCAAGCACCGTCTATGGGAGGTTTTTCTGGTTGAAAAGCTGCATTTCAGTGGCGATGCGGTGCACGATGTGGCTGAGCAGCTTGAACACATCAGCAGCGCTGAGTTGACAGAACGGCTCGATGCCTTTCTAGGCCGGCCCAAGTACGACCCCCACGGTGGGCCGATACCTGATAGCGATGGCAACTTCCCGCTGCCGGTGCGCGTGCGCCTCGATGAGTTGACAGTGGGCACCGACTCGCGCATCATGGGCATCACCGACCATTCGGCCGAATTCTTGGGGTACCTGACCAAAGTGGGCCTAGGTCTAGGAACCGGATTCAGGCTAATTGACCGCCACGCATTCGACCAATCGGTGGAGCTGCAATTGGACGACCGTACCTTGAACCTGAGCCGTGATGCCGCTCGGAACATTTTTGTATCAAACGGAAAATCAAACTGATATAATCGCATATTAAAGCTATGGAAGAGTTGAAAATATGGTTTTTGAGTCAGAATCCGGTTGCACAGGCTGTCATGGCAACCACCTTCACTTGGGGACTTACTGCAGCAGGGGCCAGTCTGGTATTCCTCTTTAAAAGTGTGAACCGCCAGCTGTTCGATGGCATGTTGGGTTTCACAGGTGGGGTGATGATAGCGGCCAGTTACTGGAGCCTATTGGCACCGGCCATCGAGATAACCCCTACCACCAATCCCGGCCTGCCGGTCTGGCTACCCGCAGCGGTAGGGTTCTTTGCTGGGGCCATGTTCCTTTTCGGCCTCGATAAACTGATGCCGCACATCCACATCAACGCGCCCGAGGGCACGAGCGAAGGATTCAAGACCAAATGGAACCGGACCATACTGCTAGTGTTGGCCATCACGTTGCACAACATACCCGAAGGACTGGCCGTGGGTGTGGCATTTGGGGCCATTGCGCATGGACTGCCCGGATATGAGCTAAGCGCGGCTGTGGCACTGGCAATCGGCATCGGCCTTCAGAATTTTCCCGAAGGAATAGCTGTGAGCATGCCATTGCGCAGGCAGGGTCTGAGCCGTATGAAAAGCTTCTGGTACGGGCAACTTTCGGCCGTGGTAGAGCCTGTGGCCGGCTTTATCGGTGCATTTGCGGTGCTGTATGCCATGCCGGTGCTGCCGTTTGCCCTTGCATTTGCGGCCGGGGCCATGATCTATGTTGTGATAGAGGAAGTAGTGCCCGAGACCCAGATGGACAAGTATGCCGACACGAGCACACTGGGTTTCATAGGTGGTTTCATTGTGATGATGGTGCTTGATGTGGCGCTGGGATAATCTGCCACATAAGGCAATCTGCACTCACAGATGAACAAATCGAATTGCCTTATGGCAATTTGAGCCGTCCTATCTTCAACAAGTCAAGTCAGCCGCCCCTAATTGGCTCGATGTGGTTGAAGTTTCAACCGTAGATCTTCTCCTGTAGCGAGGCCACTTTTTCACTTTCGAGGTAATCATCGAAGGTCATGAGCTGGTCGATGCTGCCTTTTGGACCCAGCTCGATGATGCGATTGGCCACGGTCTGCACAAATTCGTGGTCGTGCGATGTGAACATCACCGTGCCCGGGAAGTCCTTGAGTGCGTTGTTAAATGCCGTGATGCTCTCCAGATCGAGGTGGTTTGTAGGTTCATCGAGCATCAGTACGTTGGCCTGGCCCAGCATCATACGACTGATCATGCATCTCACCTTTTCGCCACCGCTCAGCACGTGGGCCGACTTGAGCACTTCCTCTCCACTGAACAGCATCTTACCAAGAAAACCACGGATGTAGATCTCGCTCTTGTCTTCAGAAAACTGGCGCAACCAATCGACAAGGCTCTGTTTCTCTTTGAAAAACTCGGCATTGTCGTTGGGCAGGTAGGCGGTGGTTATGGTCTGACCGTATCCGAAGGTGCCCTTATCGGGTTTCACCTCATTGTTCAGTATCTTGAACATGGTGGTCACTGCCAAGCTGTTGCGGCTCAGGAATGCGATCTTGTCACCCTTATTCACCTCAAAGGTGAGGTCTTTGAACAGCGGTGCACCATCGAGGCTGGCACACAGGCCGTTGACGCTCAATACCTGATTGCCCTCCTCTCGGGCACGTGTGTAGATGATGGCGGGGTACTTGCGCGATGAGGGCTGAATGTCATCGACATTGATCTTGTCCAACAGTTTCCTACGGCTGGTGGCCTGACGGCTCTTACTGGCGTTGGCACTAAATCGGGCAATGAACTCCTGCAGTTCCTTGCGCTTGTCTTCGGCTTTCTTGTTGGCATTCTGGCGCTGACGCAGAGCAAGTTGGCTGCTCTCGTACCAGAAAGAGTAGTTGCCGGTGTAGAGGGTTATCTTTCCAAAGTCAATATCTGCCACATAGGTGCAGACCGTATCGAGGAAGTGGCGGTCGTGGCTCACCACTATCACTGTGCCCTTGTATTCGAGCAGGAAATTCTCCAACCAACCCACGGTACGGATATCGAGGTCGTTGGTAGGTTCGTCAAGGATAAGAATATCGGGGTTGCCGAACAGGGCCTGTGCGAGTAGCACGCGCACCTTCACAGGGCCGCTCAGATTCGCCATCAGGGTCTGGTGGTCCG
>JBIKWM010000017.1:0-68897 GCA_044356305.1 Flavobacteriales bacterium | reverse complement strand
TTGGAAGAAGTGTACACTTCTCTGGCAGAAGCGTACGCATCTGTGAAAGATGGGTACGCTTCTCTGGCAGATGGGTACCCATCCCTGCCAGATGGGTACGCATCCCTGCCGGATGGGTACGCATTCTTGCCGCATGGGTACCCTGCCGTGGCAGATGGGTACGCATGGTGCACAGATGCATACGAGTCAATTGCAGATGGATACCCGGCCAACGCAGATGGGTACGCATCCGCAACGGATGGGTACTGCGCTGCCAAGAAAATGTACGGGTATGGCTCGGGACGTATGGCTGTCAGGGGCCTGATGCGCTGCGCCCTGCCCCAAGACCCCGAAACACCCCCACCCAAGGCCCATTCGGCAGCAACATTATTGCGCATCAGGGTACTCATAATGGCAATTGGTGGGGCGTAAATCGGCTTTCGTGGGGCAATTATAGCGATTTCATCGATCCATGCAACATTTATTGCATCTCCCCGGGAAAAAAAAGGGAAAGGGAGAGTGAGAGTGAAAGGGAGAGTGAGAGTGAGAGTGAGAGTGAAAGGGAAAGGGCCAACGCTGTCATGCTGAGTAGGCCCCGTCTTCGGGGCCGTATCGAAGCACACGCCTACCCGCCCTTCCCCGCCTGCTGCGCCCCTCGTCCATCAGCAATCAGAAATCAGCAATCATCAATCATCAATCAGCAATAACCACCACGCCCGCCCCGCACAGCCCACCGCCCCACCTGCGGTTAAATCTATACCTTAGCCGCCCTGCCATGGTAGGGTTGACAGCCAACGACACTGTATCGGACATCTTTGCCCGCTTCCTTGAGGAGAAGGGCCACCGCAAGACACCCGAACGTTTTGCCATCCTGCATGAGATATATGCCCACCCGGGTCATTTCGACATCGAGAGCCTCTATATCCAGATGAAGAACAAGAACTACCGCGTGAGCCGTGCCACGCTGTACAACACCATTGAGCTGCTGCTCGAGTGTCAGTTGGTTACGCGCCACCAGTTCGGCAAGAACACCGCCCACTTTGAGCGCGCCCACCGCTACCGCCAGCACGACCACGTGATATGCACCGAGTGCGGCCACGTGATGGAATTCTGCGACCCGCGCATACAGCAGATCCAGGACCTGGCATCGGAGCTGCTCGATTTCAGCATCAGCAGCCATGCACTCAATTTCTATGGCCGCTGCAACCAGCTGGCACGCACCGGCACATGTGCTAACAAGATATCGAAGAACTGATGGAAAATCTGTCAATGACCGCCACCGACAAGGGCACCCACGTGCTCATGGTTGCCACCGGCCGCATAACGGGTGTGGATGACGGGGAGCAGCTGGCATCGGCCTTTGATGGGCAGCTGAGCGCGGGCAGGCGCCATTTTGTGCTCGACCTTGCCGGGGTCGATTACATGAACTCAACGGGCCTCAACCTGCTGCTGCGCATGTTCACCAAGGTGCGCAACAGCGGTGGCGAACTGCTGCTGGGCGGCATGAACAGCAAGGTGAGCCAACTGCTGGTGATAACCAAACTCAACTCGGTGCTGAAGGTGAGCGCCTCCACGGCCGAGGCCGAGGCGCACTTCAGCGGCAACTGACAGGGCACTCCCGTGCATCAACCCCATTTTTCTTTTGATGATGAATAAAGTAGATGTGCTGCTCGGGCTCCAATGGGGCGATGAGGGCAAGGGCAAGATAGTGGACGTGCTGGCCCCGCAGTACGACATAGTGGGCCGTTTTCAGGGCGGGCCCAATGCCGGGCACACCCTCGTGTTCGATGGCATACGGCACGTGCTGCACACCATCCCATCGGGCATTTTCAGGCCCGATGCCATCAATGTGGTGGGCAACGGGGTGGTGATAGACCCGGTCATATTCCGCAAAGAGATAAACGGCCTGCGCGATGCGGGGCTCGAGGTGGGCCAGCGCCTGCTCATATCGCGCAAGGCGCACCTCATACTGCCCACCCACAGGCTGCTCGATGCCGCCTCCGAGCGGCAGAAGGGGCAGGATAAGATAGGCAGCACCCTCAAGGGCATAGGGCCCACCTACATGGACAAGACCGGGCGCAACGGCCTGCGGGTGGGCGACATACTGCTGCCCGACTTCATGCAGCGCTACCACACCCTAAAGGCCAAGCACCTGCACCTGTTAGGGCTGTTTGGGGGCGATGGGCCCACGGCCGAGCAGGAGGCCGAGTGGTTTGACAGCCTCGCCACCCTGCGCGCACTGCCCATCATAGACAGCGAGTATTTCATGAACCGCGAGCTGGCCCGTGGCCGAAAGGTATTGGCCGAGGGGGCCCAGGGCTCGTTGCTCGACATCGATTTCGGCAGCTATCCCTTCGTCACATCGAGCAACACCATATGTGCCGGGGCCTGCACCGGGCTGGGCATTGCACCCAACCGCATAGGCCGCGTCATAGGCATATTCAAGGCCTATTGCACCCGCGTGGGCAGCGGCCCGTTCCCTACCGAACTGCACGATGAGGTGGGCGAAGAGATATGCCGCATAGGCCACGAGTATGGCAGCACCACCGGCCGCAAGCGCAGGTGCGGCTGGCTCGACCTGCCCGCCCTGCGCTACGCCATCATGATAAACGGGGTAACCGAGCTGCACATGATGAAGACCGATGTGCTCAACACCTTCAGCGAGATAAAGGTGTGCACCGGCTACATGGTCAATGGCGAGGTCACCGATCAGGTGCCCTACGACCCCGCCCTTGTGGCCCAGCCCGTGTACACCACCATGAAAGGCTGGAACTGCGACCTGATAAATGCCCAGAGCGATGGCTCCATGCCCACCGAACTGGAGGCCTACATAAACTTCATCGAGGAGCAGGTGGGGGTGCGCATAGCCGTGGTCAGCATCGGCCCCGACCGCTCGCAGACCATCGAGCGCATTGCCGTGAAGGGCCTTTACTGAACAATGGATGTTTGACCTTGTTGGGGAAGTCGAATGGAAGTGATCATAGCATCAATCGTATTGCTGGGCATCGGTTTCGCTGGCCTGGCGGTGAAGGTCATCCTTACCAAGGATGGCAAACTCTCGGGCACATGTGCCAGCAACAGCCCGTTCCTGAACAAGGACGGTCAACCGTGCAGCTTCTGCGGGGCCATGCCCGAGGAGCAGTGCAAAAAGCCGGCTGAGGGTCAGGCCTGAGGCCAACGGTGGGGCACCTCACCTTGGAACAGAAGCCCCGAACTGAAAGGCTTATATCGTCTTATCAAAGCCCTTGTCGATTCCACACTTATATATCACCAATAAATAGAGACAATCTAGATGACAAGATTCAGCCGCAGATTCACTGATTGAAGAGACGAGACTCGATGTACATCCAAAGAGTTCTTGAAATCTGCGAATCTGTGGCAATAAAAAGCGCACATCTCCGGCACTGGTGTGATTGCGCGGAATCAGTAAGCCCTGATCCTGATTCACTGAGGCAAAGGCCTACCTCAGCTTCTCTTTGAACACCTTCTTGAACTTATCCAGCTTGGGCTGCACCACCATGGCGCAATAGGGCTGGTCGGGGTTGTTGTCGAAATATTGCTGGTGGTATTCCTCGGCCGGGTAGAAGGTCGAGAAGGCCGTCACCTCGGTCACCACCGGGTCGGGGAATGCCCGTGCCGCATTGAGTTCGGCAATGGCCCTGGTGGCGAGGTCGCGCTGCTCATCGTTATGGTAGAACACCGCACTGCGGTACTGTGTGCCAATATCGTGGCCCTGCCTGTTCAATTGGGTGGGGTCGTGCACCGTGAAGAACGCCTCCAGCAGGTCCTTGAAACTGATCACGGCCGGGTCGTACACCACCTGCACCACCTCGGCATGGCCCGTGCGGCCGCTGCACACTTCCTTATATCCCGGATTCTTTATGGTGCCACCGCTGTAGCCCGAAGTGGCCCCCTTCACTCCCTTTAGGCTCTCAAAGGCTGCCTCTACGCACCAGAAACATCCGGCACCGAAAGTCGCTGTGTCTGTCTTTGTCTCCATTTCTGTGGTGTTTGTCTCAGTGGGCCTTTCCGCTACCGGTGCCGCGCACGACCCAAATGTAACGGCTACGCTCAACCATATAGGGGCTATCATTCTCTTCATCCGCGGTTAAAGGATCAGGGCAGTTCATTTGTTCTGATGCAGAGCGGTGCTCACAGATTTTGTGATTCACCTATTATCGGATATTGAAATCTTCATTCTGCCTGGCAACAGATCGCCCCTGCCCTGCCCCACCCCCATCTTTGCATAGATGCATTATCCCACCAAGATCCTTATTGCATGGGCCGAGGCCATAGGAGGCAACGCCCTGATACGCGATTGGCTGATGCGCAACGGCTACCCCGAGCTGGGTCTGTTCGTGTTTGCCCTCTACAATCAGGACAAGGCCAGAGAATGGCTGATGAAGAACGGACACCCCCACCTCATGGCCGTGGTGCGAGGGGCCGAGGGCGACCTGCGTGCAGTGCGCTGGCTCGAGGACCACGGCTATGGCCCATTGGCCAAGGTGGCCCTGTGTGGCGATGGCGAGGACGATGCCTTTGCGTGGCTCATGGCCCATGGTCACCGCGAGCTGGCCATGGTGGCCCGCAGGATAGAGATTGTGAAGACCGGCATTGAGGACGATAACAAGGACCCTCACATGTTCAACAAGAACGGCTGATGCCCTCGGGTGGTCATGTCTGACCTGTTCATCCGGATCAGTGCACGGCTGCGCCCGTTGGGTTGGCGCTGGGTATGGGCCACTATCTTTCTTTTCATTCTGATCGGATTCTGGGTCCTGTTGCCCGCCCGGCTCTTCAACGCGCCCACCAGCACCGTGCTGCTTGCCCGCGATGGTAGCCTGCTGTCGGCCCGTGTGGCGGCCGATGGCCAGTGGCGCTTCGCCCCGTCCGATTCCGTTCCGGCCCGATTCGAGGCGTGCATCCTGGAGTTTGAGGACCGTTGGTTCCGCCACCACCCCGGTTTCAATCCGGTGTCGTTTGCCCGCGCGCTCTGGTCCAATCTCAGGCCCGGTGGCCGCACCCTTGGGGGCAGCACGCTCACCATGCAGGTGGTCAGGCTCAGCAGGGGCAATCCGCCCCGCACCCTATGGCAGAAACTGAGCGAGACCCTCATGGCCGTGCGGATTGAGGTCAGCTATGACAAGGACACCATCCTGGGCATGTATGCCGCCCATGCCCCGATGGGAGGCAACGTGGTGGGCCTCGAGGCTGCCGCGTGGCGCTATTATGGCCGGCCCTCGCACCAGCTCAGCTGGGCCGAGTGCGCCACGCTGGCCGTACTGCCCAATGCCCCAGCGCTCATACACCCGGGGCGCAACCGCAATGCCCTGCTGGCCAAGCGCAACCGGCTGCTGAAACGGCTGATGCAACGCGGCACCATCACCCCCGAAAAATATGACCTGGCCCTGATGGAGCCCATACCCGGGCGGCCCCTGCCACAACCCGACCTTGCGCCCCACCTCCTGCTGCGGGCCGAGGCTGACGGGCATGCGGGACAGCAGGTGCTCACCACCATCGACCCTGTGCTGCAGGCCCGGGCCGCTGCCACGGTGCAGCGGCACCATGTGTGGCTTGCCCGCAACGAGGTGCACAATGCCGCTGCGCTGATCACTGACACCCGTACCGGAAAAGTGCTGGCCTACGTGGGCAATGTCAACGGCCATGCTGACGGGGCCGATGTGGACATCATCGCATCGCCACGCAGTTCGGGCAGCATTCTCAAACCGTTGCTCTATGCGGCCGCCCAGCAAGCGGGCCGATTGATGCCCTCCACCCTGTTGCCCGACATCCCCTCCGATTTCTCAGGCTATTCGCCACGCAACTTCTTTCCAGTGTTTGATGGGGCCGTTCCGGCCGATGAGGCCCTGATGCGTTCGCTCAACATCCCGTATGTGTTCCTGCTCCGCGATGTGGGCATTGATGAGTTCCATAGGAGATTGAAGGCGCACGGACTCACTACCATATCGCGTCCACCGGCACATTATGGCCTGTCGCTCATACTCGGAGGGGCCGAGGTGACGCTTTGGGACATCACCAGGGCCTATGCCCAATTGGGCGAAGTGCTCATGGACGATACCGTCCGGTCTGTACAGCGCTATGTGCCCGACAGGTCAGATGCGGTACAACCTGCTATTGAACGCGGGGCCGCATGGCTCACCTTGGAGGCGCTGACGGGCCTCAACCGCCCCGTGAGCGAGGGCGAATGGCAGATATTCAGTTCGGGGCGCAGGGTGGCGTGGAAAACGGGTACCAGTTTCGGGCTGCGCGATGCATGGGCCGTGGGTGTGACCCCTGAGTTCACCATCGGGGTATGGGTGGGCAATGCTGATGGCGAGGGCCGACCGGGCATAACCGGCATCACCGCTGCCGCCCCGCTCATGTTCGACCTGATAAATCACACCGGTGGTGGTGCATGGTTCAGCAGGCCCAACGATGCGCTGCAATCCATGGTGGCGTGCCGCCAGAGCGGTATGAAGGCCGGGCCCTATTGCCCCAAGGCAGATACCGTGCTGTGCCATAAGAGCGCCATCAGGACCGCCAACTGCCGATATCATCTGCAGGTCTTTACCGACAGGGCAGGCCAACGGGCCACCTCCGAATGCATGGAGCCGCACCTGCTCACAGCAAGGCCATGGTTTGTACTGCCACCGCTACAGGAATGGTACTACCGCAGGCATCACCCCGACTACGGGCCCTTGCCGCATTGGGCACCCGGGTGCGGGAATTCGGAGAAGAACGCGGTGATGGAATGGATCTATCCGAGGGCGGCCACCTCGGTCATCATTCCCCGCGAAATGGACGGGACCCGCGGCAAGGTGGTGTTCGAGCTGGCCCATGCCCGCCCCGCTGCCACCGTGTACTGGCACATGGACGGCACCTACCTGGGCCGCACCACCGGGCCGCACAAGATGGAGATGGCCCCAGCTGCCGGGCCTCACACCTTCACGGTGGTGGACGAAGAGGGCAATTCGCTCGGTCTTTCTGTGCGCGTGGAACGCTGAGGGGGCCGAGCGGCCGTATGTCGTTCGCACGATTGTGCTTCAGCGGCTGACACTTGTTACAACTGCCCCATACGACCGTCCATCCTTAAAAAATGGCCGGCAACGGCAGCGGAGGTTTGCAGTGCCGATTGGCGCATCACTCAACTCAATCAACCAAACTTCCTTTACCATGAAAAAGATCTACAACCTCCTGATGGCCTCGGCCATAGCCGTGGCACCGCTGGCCGCTGAGGCCGCCTGCGGCACCAGCAGTTTCACCGTCAACTCGCACACCGACCTGGGTGGCGGACTGCACCGCTACAATGTCACGTTCTGTGTGGGCAGCGGCAGCAACGGGTTCAATCAGAATACCTACACATGGGCCATCAGAGCCTACGGAGGTGCGCAGTTTGTGAATTACCCTGCCAATCTGCAGAGCCCGCTCACGGGGGCCAACTATATCGGTGATGCCGTATCGTACGGGGCCGATTACCTCGTGTACGACTACGACTACAACAACGGCAGTGATTTCAATGCGGGCTGGTGGGCCTGCTACGGTGGCGGCCTGTGCAGCGGGCTTGGGCAGGTGTGCGTCACATTCGACATCACACTGAACGGTGCCCCTGCCGCCCTTGAGCTGATGGGGGCCGAGGGAGCGGGCGTAGGTGTGGCACCATATGGATGCAACGGCTATTCGCACCTGACGACCAACTTCAACAACATGAGCGTCAGCCTCGGCAACGACCGCAACGTGTGCATCGTGAACGGGCAGAGCTGCACCACCATCACGCCAACCATCAGCGGTGGCACCCCTCCGTACACCTACGAGTGGAGCAGCAGCTCGAATGTCGGTGTCATCAGCACCGCAGCCTCGCTCAGCGTGTGCCCAACCCAGAACATGCGGTACTATGTCACAGTGACCGATGCAACGGGCAGCGTGGCACGGGACGAGGTGTACATCACCCGCTCGGCCTCGCCTGTGGCCAATGCCGGTACAGACAAGATCAAGTACACCACCTACGGCCCCAGCTGTGTGAGCCTGAGCGGATCGGCCACCGGTGGCACCGCCCCTTACACCTACGCATGGAGCTCGGGGGCAAGCACCGCTTCGGCCTCGGTATGCCCCAATGCCACCACCACCTACACCCTGAATGTGACCGACTCGAAAGGCTGTGCCTCAAGCGACCAGGCCGTGGTGACCGTGCGCAACATCAGCTGCGGCAACAACAAGGTGTGGATGTGCAAGAACAACGTTTCGTCTTGTGTCAACAACAACCAGGTTGCCAACAAGCTCAACAATGGCTGGGTACTGGGCCAGTGCGGTTCGTTCCGCATGGGCATGGAAGATGAGGAACTGACCGATGCCATCGAGGGCGTTAACACGGTGTATCCCAACCCTGCCAACGGTAACGTGACCGTGGCCTACAACTTCGGCACCGATACCCGTGTGACGGTACAGGTGATGGACGCATCGGGACGCACCGTGAGCTCGCTTACCCGCAACCTGAGCGCTGTGGCCGATGAGTCGTACACCGTTGACCTCGAGACCTCGGCCCTCACACCCGGCCTGTACATGGTGGCCGTGGTGGCCGAGAGCGGAGAGTCGTACGTGCACCGCCTCATGGTGGCCCACTGACAGAGGTTTCCGGCAGCAGCGGTTCCAATCCCCGTTCGCCCGCTATGTCGGGTTCCGGCAGGCGCCTTCGGGCGCCTGCCCTGTTTTTTGGGGCAACAGATAATTATTCAGGACTTAGTGTATCGGATAAGATCAATCGAGTCCGTAGACCCTTCATCCTCTCCGCTCAGACGCATTGCGGATACTCAATAATTCGTCCGTTGAAATGAACTGGGTAAATCCCTTTTGTGCCAGACCCTTGATCAGCTCCTTATCGCCACTCCAGATCTTACATCTGAAATGCCGGGAGTAAGCCACGTAGTGAGCATCTTTTGGGTCAACGTCCTGCACCAGTCTGATAGCCGCTGACCACGCTGAGGGGCGGATCTGTTCTTCTGAGATGAAGGTAATGTCTCTGTAAATGTGATATTCAGCTTCCCGGACCTGTTCCGATGTGAGTTTCGATATCTTGCACAGGCGGTCGTGATGCCTGAATATCTCGGTCCGGAGAAACTCCGGGGCTATGAAATCAAAACACCTGTCAGAGTTGATCAGCAGGTCCCCGATCTTTCCGTTGGAATTCAGTATCCCGGAAAAGACCACATTGGCATCTACTACAATCCTCACTTGGCGAACCGGTCCTTGTTGGCATTCCACCAGTCCTCATTCACCTCATCGGCCAATTTGTCAATATCAGCCTGCTTGGCCTTGCTGCCCGCGGTGGCCTCGAGATATCGTACATGGTCAATCAGACCTTGGAGCCTTCGACTATCAATGGCCGTTGAGACTGTGATGGTGAGCCGATCACTCCCTGTGCGTTCAATAAGCATGGCAGAGGTTGTTGTCGGTCAAAGGTAACATCGGTGCGCTTTAGGCAGATCGGCCCACTTCCCTGCTCCATCTTTGCACCCCCGTAAAAAACCGCAACAGCATGTCAGACGATAAGAAGGTCATCTTCTCCATGGTCAAGGTCAGCAAGACCTACCCACCGCAGAAACAGATACTTAAGGACATCTACCTCAGCTTCTACTACGGAGCTAAGATCGGCATCATCGGTCTAAACGGGTCGGGCAAATCGACCCTGCTGCGCATCATTGCCGGCATTGAGAAGAACTATCAGGGCGAGGTGGTGCAGTCGCCCGGCTTCTCGGTGGGCTATCTGGAGCAGGAACCCCAGCTCGACCCCAACAAGACGGTGAAAGAGACCGTGCTGGAGGGCGTGAAGGAGATAGCCGACATCATGAAGGAATACGAGGAGGTGAACAACCGCTTCGCTGAGCCCATGACCGATGACGAGATGACCAAGCTCATTGAGCGTCAGGCCGAGCTGAGCGACCTCATAGACCAGCACGATGGCTGGAACCTGGACCACCGCCTCGAGATGGCCATGGACGCCCTGCGCTGCCCGCCCGATGACCAACTGGTGGGCACCTTGAGCGGGGGCGAGAAGCGTAGGGTGGCCCTGTGCCGCCTGTTGCAGCAGGAACCGGCCGTACTGCTATTGGACGAACCCACCAACCACCTCGATGCCGAGAGCATTGACTGGCTTGAGCAGCACCTGCAGCAGTACAAGGGCACCGTGATAGCCATCACGCACGATAGGTATTTCCTTGACAACGTGGCCGGTTGGATCCTGGAACTGGACCGTGGCGAGGGCATCCCCTGGAAAGGCAACTACTCCAGCTGGCTCGACCAGAAGACCAAGCGCATGGCGCAGGAGGAAAAGACCGCCAGCAAGCGCAGAAAGACCCTCGAACGCGAGCTTGAATGGGTGCGCATGGCCCCCAAGGCCCGCCAGGCCAAGGGCAAGGCCCGCCTGAGCGCATACGAGAAGATGCAGAGCGAGGATGTGAAGGAGAAAGAGGAGAAACTCGAGATCTTCATCCCCAATGGCCCGCGTCTGGGCAACGAGGTGATAGAGGCCATCGATGTGGCCAAGGGCTATGGCGACCGCCTGCTCTATGACCACCTCAACTTCCGCCTGCCGCCTGCGGGCATAGTGGGCATCATTGGGCCCAACGGTGCCGGTAAGACCACCCTGTTCCGCATGATCATGGGCCTCGAGCAGCCCAACAGCGGCACCTTCAAAGTGGGCGGTACGGTGAAGGTGGCCTACGTGGACCAACAGCACCAGGACATCGACCCTAACAAGACCGTATGGGAGACCATATCGGGCGGCAGCGAGGACATCGAGCTCGGGGGCCGCAAGCTGAACTCGCGCGCCTATGTGAGCCGCTTCAATTTTGGCGGCAGCGACCAGGGCAAGAAGGTGAGCACCCTATCAGGTGGCGAGCGCAACCGCCTGCACCTGGCCATGACCCTGAAGCAGGAGGCCAACGTTCTGCTGCTTGATGAGCCCACCAACGACATTGACGTGAACACCCTCCGCGCCTTGGAAGAGGCCTTGGAGGACTTCGCAGGCTGTGCCGTCATCATCAGCCACGACCGCTGGTTCCTCGACCGCATCTGCACGCACATCCTCGCTTTCGAGGGCGACTCGCAGGTGTACTGGTTCGAGGGCAGCTACAGCGACTACGAGGAGAACCGCAAGAAACGCCTCGGCACCGATGGCCCAAAAAGGGTGAGGTATAGGAAGCTGGTGGTGTGAGATTTATTGAGGATTGACAATTGCCATTTGCTCAGTGCGGCCTAATTCCACCCCATCTGAAGAGGCGCAGTTCAAGGTCAACTTGGGCGTGTCCTCCGCATAGCCTTCACCCCGAGCCTCGATACTCAGCACAACAGCGTTACAGAGCCATCATTTCGATATCGCCAAAGTGCACCGCGCAGCCCCAAGCAAAAGGGGGTTCAATATGATTCGGTCCTGGACCGGCCCAGTTCGGTCCAGAACCGAATTCATTCGATCGGGAACCGATATACATTCAGTAAAATACCGAATTCGGGGGGTCATTTACCGAATAGCACCCCTTTGAGAACCGAATGGGGCCGGTCCGTTTCTGATATCCATTTGGTTGCGGACCGAATATGATTCGATAAATAACCGAATGGGATTCAACAAAAAACCTAATAGCACCTCATTTTCCACCCCCCCTCATTCGGTTTTCGACCCCTTCTATTCGGTTTTTGAGGGGGGAGGGGGGGTACCTGAAGGGGGAGGGGGGGGGCAAACACCCCCCCTTGAACCGCAAAGTATGTGACACATTTTATGGTGCTCTCTCACGCGTTCCGCTATAGAGCGGAGTGCAACAGCCCTCTGCCTCCGGCATCCTTGAACTGTTTCATTCATGCCGCCCCGCCCTTCAAGTGTTCCGCAGCTACATTGAGGCGGCAATGTAGCGCAGTGGTCTGTGACCGTGGGCTGAACCCCCGCATGGGTATCGGTCATATTATCCGAAATTCGCGCCCCGCATCGCAGCGCACCAACCCACCACACCGTGAAACCCTCCATCCCCAAAGGCACCCGCGATTTCTCACCCACCGAGATGCTGCGCAGGGAGCACATCTTCTCCACCATCCGCGAGGTGTTCAGGTTGCACGGCTACCAGCCCATAGAGACCCCCGCCATGGAACTCACCGAGACCCTCATGGGCAAGTACGGTGAGGAGGGCGACAGGCTCATTTTCCGCATCCTCAACAGCGGGGATTTTACTGGTGAGGTTAACGGACGGCTCATGTCAGGTGAGTATTGGAAGTATTTCTCTGATTTCGTAGCCCTTAAACACCGTATCACAAATTCTATTGTTAGAGCAGTCCAAAACCATGCTACTGATGATGATTTTGATAGTTATGTGGCTGAGGCTTTTAAGTTTGATCAAGAAAAATTTGAACCTTATGAAGATTTATTTCAAGTATTCAAAAGGTATTATTTAGAAATTGATCGGAATAGGGTGTATAGTCGGTACCACTCTATCTGCGGTGAAGTCAGTGAGCCTATCATTCGAAGGGATGTAAATTTCGACCTTGAAGAGTTCTTCACGAACCACAATCCAACGCTTGAAGTATTAAGAAGGCATTGCATGATTCTCTCTCCTTCAGAAATTGCACGTGAAATCTCCGAAAAAGCCCTCCGCTACGACCTCACCGTGCCCTTTGCCCGGTATGTGGTGATGAACCGCAACGACATCACCTTCCCCTTCAAACGCTACCAGATACAGCCCGTGTGGCGGGCCGACCGACCTCAGAGAGGGAGGTACCGCGAGTTCTACCAGTGCGATGCCGATGTGATCGGGAGCGACTCGCTGCTCAATGAGGTGGAGCTGATCCAGATCATGGACGGGGTGTTCAATCGCCTGCGCATACCCGTGGTGGTAAAACTGAACAACCGCAAGCTGCTGCAGGCTGTGGCCGAGGCGGTGGGCGCCCCCGACAGGTTTGTGGACATCACCGTGGCCATGGACAAGCTCGACAAGATCGGGCTCGACAAGGTGGAGGCCGAGCTGCGCGAACGCGGCCTGACCGATGATTCAATCACAAAACTCCGCCCCTTGATGCAGTTTGAGGGCGATGTGGAGGCCAAGGTCGATTTCCTGCGGAATTTCCTGGCGGGCATTGAAATAGGGGCCAAGGGCCTGGAGGAACTCACCGAGGTGATGGGCACAGCCTGTGGCCTCGTTTCATCGAACCTGAGACTGGAATTCGACCTCACGCTGGCCCGCGGGCTCAATTACTACACCGGGGCCATCATTGAGGTGAAATCGGGCATCGAGGGCACCCTGACGGGCAGCATCTGTGGCGGTGGGCGCTATGACGACCTCACGGGCATCTTCGGCATGCCGGGCACATCAGGCGTAGGCATATCATTCGGTGCCGATAGGATCTATGATGTGATGCTCGAGGCCAAGCTCTTCCCCGACACCCTGGCCGAGGGGCCCCGTGTGCTGTTCGTCAACTTCGGCAAGGCCGAGGCGGCCCGCAGTCTGGTACTGTTGGCGCAACTCAGATCGGCCGGCATTGTGGCCGAGCTCTATCCCGACCCGGCCAAGATGAAGAAGCAGATGGGCTATGCCGATGCGCGCAACATACCGTTCGTGGCCATCATCGGAGAGAACGAACTGAAGGACGGCACCATCACGCTCAAGGACATGCGGAGCGGGGAACAGCGCACGGTGAGGGCCGAAGATCTGGCTTCGGAGGTGCGCTGATATCCACATCTCATGTTCCGCCCAAAGATTCTCCTCATCTCTGGGCTTGTCCTCATCGGCATGGTAGGCATCTGCCTGGTCAGCGGGCCGATGCTGTGCCACGTGGCGAGGCACAACCTGATCAATGACTTAAGCCAAAAGGTGACATCCCCTTGGCATTCAGACATGGACAAGGCGATGGCGCTGATGGTGTATGTCCACCTTGAAGAGGCCAGTCCAGATGTACACACCGTGGCCATGGATGCCGATGTGGTGACCGACCTGATGCGCGGCATAGGTTATTGCGACCAGAAATCGAACCTGCTGATGCAGTTGCTGCACGAGCAGGGCATTGAGGCGCGGATGCTCATGTACCGAAGGCATACCGTGTGCGAGGCCATGCTCGATGGCCGGTGGGTGCTGCTCGACCCACAACGGTGCGATGTGTTCAGCTCCGTTACTGATAGCCTGGTGCCGCTTGGGATGGCTGACTTCCATGTAACGGAACCTGTCTTCTCGTTGGATGGAACGGTGGTGACCCAACAATACCGCGACTCTGTTGCGACCGATGAGCTGCTGAAAACTCAGGTCATTCCTATCGGGGCTTCCCGGATCATGCTCGAGCTGGTCTGTTCATCAATGCGTAAGCTGCCATACTCCTTTCAGCGTTGTACTGACGGCCACGACCGGATATTGCACGATGAATCAATGAGGCGGCACAGCGCTTTCAAGTTTCTGGTGGCACGCAATGACACGGCCGCGGTGCATCAGAGATTAGGTACAATGGGCCCTATTGATGATTCTTCGACAATCGGTGACAGGATGACAGCCGAGTACATGCACAAAGTGGTGGCCCTGGCACGTACAAAGCCACAGATGGGCCACTATTGCGCCTTTGACCTGACGGTCTTTGCTGCGATGTTCGAGCGGTTCGAGACCCAGACGGCCGTCACACCAGCTTCTCAGCAATGATCCACTCCACAGTGGGCCGCAGGATATCCTCAGGGCCACGGAAGGTAGCGCCCAGCTCGGTGCGGGCCTTCTGATTGGATACGAACCAGTATTTGACCGCATAGGGAATAACAGCCGGATTGAACGGCAATGGAATTTTCAGGGCACCTCCCACCTTGGCAATGAAACTGATGAGGCCGTTGGGCAGCAGCATGGTCTTCTGCGTCTTGCCGGCCAGCTTGAGGGTGATGGTGGCTATCTGCGTGAAATCGAGATTCTCACCACCAAGGAAATACCGCTCCCCTGCCCTGCCCTTCTCAAAGGCCTTGATGATCCCATCTGCCACATCATCGACATGCACTATGGCCGTGCCGCCTTTGCACACCATGCACGGATCGCTCTTTATGAAATCGATCAGGTTTCCGCTCGTTATCTGGTCGTAGTCGTTGGGGCCATACACCTCGGCAGGGTTCACCATCACCACCGGTAGTCCTGCCTTGGCGGCCTCTATGCACATGGCCTCCACGCGCGTCTTGGCGTAGGCGTAGCTGTAAGTCTTCTTATTAAGGGTGAATGGCGAATCCTCATTGAGCACCGTTGGCGAATCGGTGCCATCAATGGCGGTGCTGCTGCTCACATACACCATGCGCAGGTTGCCGCTCTGCCGGGCGGCCTCCAGCACATTCTTCGATCCGCCCACAACAACCGATTCCATCTTGGGCGAATGGATGTCGGCCCAGTTGCTGAGGCTGGCCAGGTGCATCACCCCATCGCAGCCTTTCATGGCCTCCACAATGGAGTTCAGGTCTGTCACATCGCCATAGGCCGGCTCGTAGTTGAGGTCATCAATCCTCGATGTCTTGCTCGACTTCCGCAACAGGCACCGAACGGCATACCCTTGGTCTGTAAGGGCCTTCACCAATCGGCTACCGATAAATCCGTTGCCTCCTGTCACAAGTATCTTCTTCATGGTCCTGGTTGCGTTTTTTAGGGTTGGACAAAGATGCTGCATGGCTTCACTCCCACCCTATTTCCCCTTCAAATTGCCCATATTGCTGTCCTTCTTTCAGCCCAATGAAAATTATTTACCTTGATATTCAATGAAATAAGAAATATTTTAGTACTATGCGATACAAGGTACTGAAATGTCACAGTACGTTTGTGCCGTCAATACCTTGCAACACAAGGTAGCAACTTAAACCAAGTACCAATGGAGACAGAGAAGATACGCTTGCAGATGCGGAGAGGCGTGCTGGAATATGCCGTCCTGTCCGTGATCGGGCAGGGCGATGCCTACAGCTCCGACATTCTGGAGTCATTGAAAGAGGCACACCTGCTGGTGGTGGAGGGCACCTTGTACCCCCTACTTAGCCGACTGAAGAACGAAGGGCTGCTCAACTACCGGTGGGAGGAGTCGCCCAGCGGGCCGCCCCGCAAATACTATGGCCTGACCGAGCTGGGAGAGCGTTTCCTGGCCGAGATGGACACCACCTGGGACGAACTTGTAGAAGCTGTGAACCGAACCACCTCTAAAAGAAGGAACAAATGAACCGCACATTGAACATCAACATCGCAGGATCGGTATTTCATATCGATGAGCAGGCCTATGAGCCCCTGTCGAAATACCTGAGCGACCTGCGCAGGCACTTTAACGGTGCCGCAGGTCAGGACGAGATCATTCAGGACATCGAGGCCCGTATAGCCGAGCTGTTCCGCAGCCGCATGGGCACCGTGCGCGAGGTGGTGAGCATGGAGGACGTTGAGCATGTGATGGCCGCCATGGGCCGTCCCGAGAACTTTGCTGACGAAAGCGAAGAGGCGACCGACCCAACCACTGAGAGCCAGAGCGATCCGGCCGATCGCGGCCCCAAGCGCCTGTTCCGTGACCCTGACGACAAGGTCATAGGTGGCGTGTGTTCAGGCATTAGCCACTATCTCGGCATGGGCGACCCCGTGTGGCTGCGTCTTGCGCTGGCACTCATGGTCATCTTCGGTGGCACAGGCGTGCTGCTCTACATCATCCTGTGGGCCATCATCCCGAAGGCAAAGACCACAGCCGAGAAACTGCAGATGCGCGGTGAGAACGTGACCGTTTCAAATATCGAGAAGCGGATAAACGAGGAATTCACCGATATAAAGGACAAACTGGGCAATGGCCCGGGTGTGCGCAAGGCTGGCGATGTGGTGCAGAAACTGCTTTCGCTCATGGTCAGCCTGATCACAATGGTCATCAAGTTCGCTGGTGCCGTGCTGGGTTTCCTCCTGCTCATGGGGGGTATACTCTGGTTCATGGGTGTGCTGGTGTCGGTCTTCTTCATGCCCGACTTCATTTCGCTTGACCATAATGGCGTGGTAAGCCGTGTGATGATCAATGACCTGCTGGGACAGCTGTTCCCCAGCCATCTGCACGCCAACATATTCAGGGTGGGCACCATGCTGGCATGGGGAATCCCTGCATTGGTGGTGTCATTCTTTGGTACGCGGCTCATGTTGGGCTATAAGCTGCGCAACCGCTATGTGATATTGCCCGCCCTCGGCCTGTGGATAGTGGGCATCGGCATGCAGATCTATGGCGGTACCAAGGCCTACGGCAACTTCAAGGAGACCCACACCGACCGTGCTGATGTGCCGCTCGATAACATCAAACGTGGCAAGACCCTGTACCTCGACCTCGATATTGACACCACGGGAATGAAGGGCCACGAGTTCAACGAGCTGTTCTTCGACCTGCTGATATCTGAGGACGGCACCTCATTCCACGGCAAGCCGCAGTTGAATGTGGTGAAGAGCCCCGACTCGTTGGCGCACATCGTCATCAAGCGGTTCTCGCGCGGTGCCGATCGCAAACAGGCCGCTGAACTGGCCGGTGCGCTCAACTACAACTTCAGCGTGAGCGACAGTCTGGTGCGTTTCTCGCCCTGGTTCGAATTTCCCGAAGGTGATCAATGGCGCGCCCAGAAACTATGGGTGGAGGTGCAGGTGCCTGCGGGTGTCACCGTTCACCTGAGCGAAGACCTTGAGCGCATCATCTACGACATTCAGAATGTGAACAGCACCTACGATGGCGACATGGGCGGCCGCAGGTGGATGATGCAGAGCTACGGCCTTGAATGTGTGGACTGCGATGGCCTCAAGCGCCCGCGCCACCGCAGCAGCAGCGACTGGGACACAGACGAGGAGGACAGCGACACCGAGTCGATGAGCGAGGATATAGATGATGCCCGCGATGCCGAACGCGCCATTGAAAAAGTGCAACAGAAGATGGAACGTGTGCGCGAAGAGATAGAGGAGGACCGTCTGCGCATGGAAGAGAAAATGCGTCAGAAAGAGGAGGAACTGCGCCAGATGGAAGAGAAGATGCGCGAGGAGAAGGATAGGATCCGCTCGGCCAAGGGCAAGGAGGAGGCTGATGCCTCGGGTCACAGGCGCATACTTCTCAAACGCCAGGTGCGCATGTCATTCCCCATCGATTCCAATCTCAGTGAATCAGTGACATTTACTGTGCATCCGTTGCAGAGCTGAGCATCCGTTAGGGCTCACTTCCTAATTGTGAAGCCTTAACACCCTTTCACGAATCTTTATAAATAACCCGTGTTCCTTCGCTGCCGAAGGGACACACAACCCCCCGCATGCCATGAAAAAAGCAACTCTCACCCTGATGTCGGCCCTGATGGGGCTCACATCCTTCGGTCAACAGTGGGCCGAATACAACACTGCCAACAGCCCCATACCGAGCAACAGCGTAAGCGCGCTGCTCAGCACGGGACAGGGAACCTGGATAGGTACCGACCACGGACTGGCCCTGTACAACGGCCGCGAATGGGAAGTATTTGACGAACAGAACTCACTCTTGCCCAGCAACGCGGTGGCCGGTATGGCCAACATGGGCCACGGGGCCGTGTGGGTGGCCACCGACAACGGCATTCTGTGCACCAGCGACAACCCCGATGAGTGGTTTGTGATGAATGCTTCCAACTCTCCACTGCCCAACAACGCGGTGACGTGCATCCTCAAGGCTGCATCGGGCGATGTGTTCATCGGCACATGGGGCGGTGGGCTGGCCCGCATCAGCAATGGCCAATGGACCACATACACCACCGCCAACGGCCTTCCCAGCAACGGTATCAGGAGCCTGTTTGTCGATTCGTACAATCGCCTTTATGTGAGCACTTATGCCGGTCTTGCGGTTTTCAATGGCTGGCAGTGGGAGAATATGACCCAGACCAATTCGGCCCTACCCCATGCCGATGTGCGCTTTGTGGTGCAGGACGGTGATGGCAACTACATCATTGGCACAGCCGATGGCCTGATGCGGCAGGATACGCAGGGAAACACCGCAGTGCACACTGCCACATCCTTGGGCTACAGTGTGCACCAGATGCAGGCTGGAGTGCAGGTTAAGGACGGCAGCATACGTCTGGCCACCGATGCCGGGCTGCTGTGCATAGCCACCGATGGAACCATTGTCCGCATGAACATGCAGAACTCTGAGCTGCCTACCAATAATCTCAGGGCGCTCTCAGTTGACAATGCTGACCGCCTGCACATAGGCACCGGCAACAAGGGTATGGTTGTGTACGATGCCCATGCCTCTGCCACCGGCACCGATGATATGGAGGCGGGCACCACATTCAGCCTATACCCCAATCCGGTGACCACCGATGCACAGATACGCGTGCAGCTACCCACGGCCGACCGCTTCAGCATCAGCATTTACGACATGGCGGGCCGCGAGGTCCGTAACATCAGCACCCCAGCCACCCCCGCATCTCGGTTCAGCGGGCAGTTGGGTACCGAGGGCCTCAGGCCCGGAGCTTACACATGCGTTCTGCGCACGTCCTTTGGAAGGGAGACGGTGAAGTTCCTTGTGCTCTGAGAACGCCTCTTCGGTAGCTGGCAGGGCCCGTGGTAGCAATACCCGGGCCTTGTTTTTTTCCGCAATCATACAAGTATGGTTAATCCATGCGGCTGCCATGTAGGAGCAGTTCGCTTGGTGGCCTTGGACATTTCCTGTTGCGAAACAGGGGTAAGGGAGCGTGCGCGGGCCCGAGGAAGCGTTCCGTAGAGTGAGGTCTTCCGAACGGCCCGGAACGCGCGGAAAGCGACCGTCCCCATGTTTCGCAAGGAAATGTCCACCAGCCTTGATTTTTTGATCCTGGAGTTTATCCCGCCCTTGCAGGATATCAAGACAAAAGGATGAAAAGGGATTCTCCCACGCGAGCTAAAGGCTAACTAGTATAATAGCGGGGAATCACTTTTCTTTCAGGTAACGTGCCCCCTGAGACTCTTGAATCTGTGCCCATTCAAGCAATATCTCAATTTTGGATAGGCTGAACCTATATCAATTCGCCACAACCAAACGGCCCGAGGCATTTCCCTCAGGGGTGTGCAACGAGTAGAGATATACACCTGGCGCGAACTGATTGATGGGCAGGGCGAACTCATTACGGCCCTGCCACGCGCAGACACCTTCGCTGTGCCATAATGTGCGGCCGCTCAGGTCGGTAACCGAAAGGTCAACTTTTGAGCTACGTTGCAGATTGAAACTGAGCACCGCGTTGTCAATGGCCGGATTGGGGATGCACATTGCCACGATTCCATGCTGTGCCGTATGCCTGTGTACGTTCAGCACAGGGCTGTAATCGAAATGGACGATAAGGTCGGCCGCTCCCCACGGGCTCTGCAGCACATTGATGGGATTGCCGTTTTCGTCCTCGGCCCAAATATTCAGTAGTTCCTGTCCGTTCCCCACAATAAAACTAATGGCTGGATCAAGTGGAAGTAGAGCACTGGGAATCACGATGGTGACGGTGCCAGGGGCATCAGACCTGGTCCCGAAACTCACACTGTCTCGGGCCAACCAATAGTCTCCATAAGCCTCCAGCGAACCAACAAGAATATCCTGTGGTAATTGAGCAACAAGGTCCTGTTCGGCAGCCAGTTTGAACTGTCTGTTGGGGTGAATCAGCAAGGTGGTAGGCGCATTGTTCGCTGCGTTCCGTGCCACCACATCGGCCCAGATACTCACCCATTGGAGGTAATTTACCGCATTGATAGGATTGTCACTGTTCACATCAGAGATAGTCATCGGTATCTCCAGAACACGCGATAGCTCACCTGAACTGATGCGGTCCTTCCGGTTGAAGTAAGGGAAATCGGTGAGCACATCGTTTGCACTGAAAGTGGAATTGAACGCATAGCCCAACGTATCTAATGCATTGATCAGCTTGGGGTTGAAATCGAGAAATCCGGCACGGAAAGAGCGGCATACGGTACCGAAATCCTGCTCGAGAAGCAGCTTACTCACCTCAGTCTCGCCCATCACAGTGCCATTGGTAGTGGCAGTGCTGTCACCAAAATTGTAAGGATAATATGTTGCAGAATTATTGCCTAACTGACCGAGCGGGAACACAGACGGGCTATCAAAATCAGTGAAATGACCCACCGAGTGCGACCCTAAAACATGGCCTTTGTCAAGCAGGTACTCAACCGCTGGCATTGTGATAGGATTGTAGAAATCTGACAGCCACTCATCGTCAACGTAATGGGTGGTGAGCAGGTAGGTGGCACTGAACCCTGCACCCTGCTCAAAGTCGGCATAATAGTGCATGGTATCGTAGGATGTTCGGGCATCCACATCATGCGTAACAAGTAGGGCCGCACGGCTATTGAAAGGCGATGTGTGCAGCCAAACCCCATGAGCGATATGTTTCTGGTAAATGCCCCGCAGAAGCAGGAACACCACATCGGTGGTAGGCTCAAATCCATTGCTGTATGTCCTGTCTGCCTCGTAATCCTGATTCAAGAGGTTCTTAATGACCATGTTCTTGAACGAGAATCCGAGTGCATAGGCCATGCCCGAGCCGAAACCATTGCGCACTATGGCAGGCAGATCATCTTCATAACGGGCTATGGGTGTGCCCCCGGCCAAAGTGTAGTAACGCGAGTTGATAACGACAGGAAGAGCAGTATCGCCTAACGATATTTCCTGTTCCATCGGGTCATTGATCCATTTCAGGGCGGGATCATTGATGGTCAAATCAAAACGGATGCGGTGGTGGGTGTTGTCCAGGGCCTCTCCGTTCAAACCGAATACTGCATACAGTTCTGGGTCGCGCATGTTGCCGGCCACCAGCGTCCCTCCACGGTTCACAAAAGCCTCAAGCGAGTCTGCTTCATCGGCATTGAGCGTACTGACCTCAATCCGCGAAGACACCACCACCATGCCGTAGTTGATTGCCTCATTGACAGATTCGGTGATCACAAATGGCACTCCGGCCACTTTCAGTGCATGCGTGGCCGACCACACCTCCTCATCGGTGGTCTCGGCATTGCGCTGGGTCACATCGAGCAGGGCAACCGCACGCTGCTGCTGGGTCCCGTTCTGCGCCACAGCCCCGATCAACGGGCCGAATGCAATCAGAAGAAGGGTTAAAAGCCGCATGAGCATTGGGGTGTGCGAATATCGGGTTTCAACTCAGAGCCTGAGATTAAGATTCACGGAGGCGGTTGTTTTTGGTAAGCGATACTTGATTCTCTTTGCCGCCCGTGAATTACCTGTCATTAGAAGAAGTAAGCCGCTCGTATGGCGAGCGTGTGCTGTTCACCGGGCTCAGTTTCGGCCTCGAGAAAGGACAGAAGATGGCGCTTGTGGCGCGCAACGGAAGCGGCAAGACCTCCTTGATGCGCATCATCATGGGCATTGAGCCGCCAGAATCGGGCAATGTGGTTTTCCGCAACGACATCCGAATAGGGTATCTCGAGCAGGAGCCTATCATTGATCCGAAGCTTAAGGTGATTGAGGCCGTGCTGAATCCGGCCGACCCCATGATGGAGGCCGTGGCCGCCTATGAGCTGGCCCTGGAGCACCCCGATGACCATGAGGCCCTGCAATCGGCTTTTGAACGGGTGGATGCCCTTGGGGCGTGGGACACAGAGCAACGTGTGACTGAGATACTGCACAAGCTCGACATCCACGATACGGAGCAGGTGGTCGGCACGCTATCGGGCGGTCAGCGCAGGCGGGTGGCACTGGCCCGGATACTTATCGATTCGCCTGACATCCTGCTACTTGACGAGCCTACCAACCACCTCGACATCGATATGATCGAATGGCTCGAAGGGTATCTGAGCCGACCGGAGCGGACGTTGCTCATGGTGACCCACGACCGTGTCTTCCTAGACTCGGTTTGCGATACCATTCTGGAATTGGAAGACGGCCAACTGTACCGCCACCGCGGCAATTACAGCACATATCTTGAGAATAAGGCTCACCGCGAAGAAGTGGCAGGCGCCAATCTTGAACGGGCCAAGAACCTGTATGCCCGCGAATTAGAATGGATGCGCAGACAGCCCAAGGCCCGCACCACCAAGAGTAAGAGCCGTGTCGATGCTTTTGTGGACGTAGAGGCCAATGCCCGCAGGCGTATCGGTGGCGATTCGGTTCAGATCGAGATCAACATGGAACGTCTTGGTGCCAAAGTGGTCGAACTGCATCGTATTGGCAAGGCGTACGGTTCCAAGATGCTCATAGACAAGTTCGACTATAAATTCAAACATGGCGAGCGCGTGGGCATTGTGGGGGCAAACGGCAGCGGAAAGAGCACTCTTCTGAATATCGCCATGGGCAAAATGGAGCCCGATTCCGGCAAGGTGGTGCTGGGCGAAACGGTCAAGTTCGGGTATTTCGGACAAGAAGGACTCAAAGCGGCTGACGACAAGAAGGTGATTGAGGTGATTCAGGACATCGCTGAATTCATCCCCCTCAAAAAAGGGAAGACGATGACAGCGGCCCAGCTGCTTGAACGTTTCCTGTTTCCGCGCAGCATGCACTATAACTACGTGTATAAGCTGAGCGGGGGCGAGCGTAAACGTCTGTACCTGCTAACTGTGCTGATGGCCAACCCCAATTTCCTGATACTTGACGAACCTACCAACGACCTGGATATCCTCACCCTCAACGTATTGGAGGAATTCCTTGAGGACTTTCCCGGCTGTCTGCTCATCGTGACGCACGACCGCCACTTTCTCAACAAGCTTTCCGATCACCTCTTTATTTTTGAGGGAAATGGGAAGATCCGCGATATAAACGGCAACTACAACGACTATCTGCGAATTATGCGCGAGGAGAAGGAGGCCCAAAAGGAGGTGAAGGTCTCTCCCACCCCTGCCGTACCTGCTTCCCAGCCCGTAGTCAAGAAGAAAATGGGCTTTAAGGAGAAGCGCGAGTTTGAACAATTGGAGAAGGATATGGCCTGGCTTGAGGGTCGCAAGAAGGAACTCACCGAACTGATGAACAGCGGTGAATCGGACCATACGCGGATTCTGGCCTGGGCTGCCGAGATGGAGCGACTGATAGCTGACCTCGACCGTTGTACCGACCGTTGGCTCGAACTGAGCGAACTTGCTGAATAGTTCCTTAAGTATTCAGCCGTAGAGCATTACTGACCTAATATATTCAGGACCTGCTTGGTAGGCTCTTTGGTATCGACCTTATCAATCACTTCCATGATGCTGCCATCAGGCGAAATGATAAACGTAGTGCGGTTGATGCCCATGTATTCTCGGCCCATGAACTTCTTCTTGCCCCAAACTCCGTAGGCTTCGCAGATTGCACCGTCCACATCGGCCAATAGTGGGAAAGGAAGGCTGAACTTATCAGCGAATTTACGGTGGCTCTTTACCGGGTCACGGCTCACCCCTACTACTGCAAATCCCTTGTTTAGCAGGGCCATGTGATTATCGCGCAGGTCACATGCCTCAGCTGTGCAACCTGGGGTATCATCCTTCGGATAGAAGTACAGAACCAGCGTTTTTCCAGCAAAATCGTTCAGGTTCACATTATTTCCATTTTGATCTTCGGCAGCAAATGCCGGTGCTTTTCCTCCTTTCGTGATCATGATTTTCTGAATTTCAACACCATAACACAGGTGGTAGACCTTGGTTCATTGACCCTTCATAGCAAACGTAGAATTATCTCTTCGCGGCTGAGGGTCTCAATGTCCGATGGAATCGTATTGTCCGGTTCCATGGCCCTGATACTGTCCAGCATTGGTGCCATATTAACTGAATCGCGGAGGAGGTAAAGGCAAATGGCCGACCCGATAATGCTTCTATCGTGTTTCTCATCGCGGCTGGGGTGGCTCTTAAGGATGAGTCGGTTCAGGGCCAAGGCACGTGCGTAGTTGAGCCGCGCCAACGAGTCATTGCCGATCTTTTCATTTAAAATTCCAGCATACATGGGCGGTGCGGGGTTGTTGGGCACCATTTCACCCCAGAGGTCGAGGCAGCGGATGGCGGCCGTGTCATTGCCCATTTTATGGTACACCTTATACCTGTTGAATGGAATGAGCGGGAAAGCGGGATTGTGTGCGTAGGCCGAGTCAAGTAAAGCCATGACAGCCAATGGATCGCCACCGCTGTTAAAGAGCCTTGCTGCGCTGTCGCACAAGATGAAGGCTGGATCGCTCTGCGCCTCGGCCATTTTGTCGCTCTGGTCTCCGCAACCGATCCAGATGGCACATGCGGTCAGTATTGCAAATGGTTTGAATCTCATGCCGCAAAAGTGGCACAAGTACTGAAAGGAAGAAGGCCGCAATTGCGGCCTCCGACCTCCCCCCTATTTCCAGTTCCACCTCAGAGTAAGGAGGGGATTCCAAATTCCTGGTCTCAAGTCCAGTTCCAAATCCAGTTTCCTATAGATCCCGAGATGTTCCAATTCCCGGTCTCTGTTAAAATAGGGGGTCCTAAGCGTTCCAATTCATAGTCCGCCCCATTGATAGATTACTCTTTCAGGCCACTCGGGCCGCGTAGACCAGAATGCGGTCGCGACCTATCCTCATGACCGGGCTGCCCGGCATGATGACAGTGCAAAGCACCAACGATTGCAGGTCGATACCTGTACGTGAATGGTAATCGTCCATAAGGACATTGAGCCGCTCAATGGCCTCCATGGATGGCACGTCCTCACTCTTGGCGATTCCGAGGGCGTGGCGCAGGCGCAGATCGCGCTGGGCCTCGCAGATTGCGTGCGCGGTGTCCCACCCGAAAGTGCGCTGGGCCAGTCCCAGAGCTACAATTGCGCGCACCGGCAGCAGACTCACGACTCCTTTTGGGAATAGAACCTGAAAGAGTTCGATGTCAATCAGGTCAGTCACGTAGGTACGGAAAGTGTGGTACCACTCCATATCCTCGCGGCCGAGGTTGGCTATGAATCCATCCTGATCCAGCGCCAGATTGTTCATGACCCTGTTCGGGCCGATATTAAAATGTCTCATGCAGGCCAAGGTTTTAAGTTCGTTGAGCGGAAGGCTGGTCAGGCTTTCCGAGCTTGGCGATGGTCAGTCGCTTTTGCTGGGTCAAATGTTCCCCTCACGCACATTCCCTTGATTAAGGAATCGAGCCATTTTGAACAGTCATATTTTGAATTTATATATTCATAATATTGATTATCTGATAATTATACATGTTCATTATTTCGAATATACGAAGTTTCAAAGAACCGATGTACGACCGATTGTTTTCGACCATCAGCTCAAAATGAACCACCACAGCAGCCTTTTGCTGACCGACTGACCTGCTCAGCGATACACCGATTCGCGCGAAATGGGAATGGGGAACGGACTGCCTTCAGCTTTGCCTGCGAACCAGGGGTGAAACACCACCAGTTCGGGGGTCAATACATCCCATGCGGTATCGCCATCCGCTTTCCACAGATTGTCTATCTGATTCTTTGAAGTATCTGCCACAGCCCTGAAATCGTAACTGCTCTTGCGCAGGTCCATGAGCACATGCAGAATCATGCTGTCGCGCTCTCGTAGTCCGCTGTCTTTCAGTCCTTCGCGAACAAACTGATAGAAGGCCGTTATCTGTGCATCAGCCAGGTCAAAGTCTTCGGACTCAATGCTGTTCATGATACGCAACACACGCATGGCCACATTCCATCCCTCGCGGTCCTGTGCAATCTCAGCCGCATCGGTCAGTGCACGGTTCACTCCCCTGTGGTCGCCTTTAAGGAATAGCAGACAGGCCTTGAGATAACTGTAGCGGGCGTAGTAAGTCCGTTTCACTCCTGGTCGCACATCGGCAAGGAGTTCGATGATCGAAGCCTCGGCCTCCTCAAAGTCATTCAGATAAAGACCGATCTTGAAAATTCCCTCCTTTATGTTCTCCCAGCGTCTTATGGCGAAAGGCAGCATACTGAGAACCTCGAACAACCGTTGTCTTGCTTCTACAAACCTGAACCTCAATATCTCATTCTCCGCGAAATCATATTTGAGGCTGGTCAGACGCCCCTTGGTATTCAAAGCCGGATGATCAGCTATCTGAATGGAACGGCTCAATGCCTCCGCTGCCGCATCATAGTCACGCATCATCTGGTGATATTCTGCTTCGACTTGGTTTATACGATTAGCGATAAGCACAGACCCTATGTCGTCATGGTACCCCTTCCATTCTACCATGAATCCCTTCAAAAGACTCAGATACTCCTGCGATGCGCGTTTGCGGTTCAGCCCTTTCATTCCGATGCTCTTCATCACCCTTGAAAATCCGAGTTCTGTTCTCAGATACCGTTCGGCCATGGTTATGCTTCCCTCTACCGCAGCGAGGTTCTTCTGAAATTCACTCATCGAATTACCTACCCTCTTCACCTCATGCGAGAATTGAAGAAGATCCGGTAGCTCGGTCCATAATTCATAGCGTTTGGCAAGAAATATTGCTTTTTCAGCCAACTCATCTGCCAATTTCCTCGATCCGCGCGAAAGCAGAATGTGCGCCCCGTGCCTCAGGCGCTTCACCTCCAACTTGGCAGCTGAGAAAGCCTCGAAAACATCGCGCCTCTCCAAATTCACTTCCAACACATATACCTGAATGGCTTTGTCGCGCAACCTTGAGATGACCATGCGGATGGCATCATCGGAGCGTCTGGCCACTTTTGCCCTCAACAGTCGCACGACCTTTTCATTGTCAGCATGACGCTGTAACAGGTCGAAGAGCACCAGACCCATCGGCTTATAACCTTTCTGTCTTGAATCAAAGGCCTTCAGGTAGCTGCGTAACAGCAACTTCTCGTTGCGGTCCATCTTATCAATAAGCTCGCGCAGGTCTGCCAGATTCTGAATCAGCATGGGGTCAATAATAGGGAATCGGATTTATCGATGAACGACCAAACATCATTGACATGGCGAACATATAAGCCATCACAAATCCCCAAACATCATTGGTCATGGAAATACTCATTGCACTACTGGTAGCTCTCGGAATTGTAACTTCTGATGATGCTCAAACAGCCAGATTCTCCAATGATGAGATCAGGGTCATGGCCGAAAAAGGCGGTGTAACTGAGGAGAAATTAGCTGATTACGAGAAGTCTATTGCTGATGAACAGAAAAAAGAAGAAGAACACATCGGTGAAGATGAAAGCGACTTCTAGCAGAATTGGCCCGCGAATCGGGAGCAAGTGACCTGGTCCGTCACAAACACATAGGCAGGTGGTTTTAAGGTTTTCCACCATTGCCCGATAGAGGAAGGTTTCAAGGTTTCCCTTCCTTGTCGTCCCGATGCAGAGGCCGATGTCAAGGTGAAAGGGGTGCCCGGTCAGGCACCCCTTTCCATTTTCATGTTACAGCGAACATCTGCGGCACACGTCCGTTGCCAACTTTGCGCCCCCAAAAAATAAAGTTCGCTAAGCAATGAGATACGATGTGACGGTGATTGGCAGTGGCCCTGGTGGTTATGTGGCCGCCATCCGGTGCGCCCAGTTGGGTATGAAGGTGGCATTGATTGAACGTTACCCTACCCTGGGTGGCACCTGCCTCAATGTGGGTTGCATACCGAGCAAGGCACTGCTCGACTCATCAGAACATTACCACAATGCGAGTCACACCTTTGCTGAGCATGGCATCAGAATTACTGATGTGCGACCTGACATCAGGCAGATGACAGCCCGAAAGGCCGAAGTTGTGAAGCAGAACAACGATGGCATCGCCTTTCTGATGAAAAAGAATAAGGTAGATGTGCATCACGGACACGGATCGTTTGTTGACCGCAATACAGTTGAAGTAACTGGAGCTGATGGCTCTAAGACCAAGGTGAGCACCGAGAAAGTGATTATTGCAACTGGGTCTAAACCCACCTCGTTGCCGTTTATCACCATTGATAAAAAGAGAGTTATTACCAGCACCGAGGCGTTGAATCTGAGCGAAATACCGAAACACTTGATCATTATTGGTGGTGGAGTGATCGGGTTGGAACTGGGTTCGGTGTATGCGCGCCTGGGCAGCGAAGTGAGCGTGGTTGAATTCATGGACGCCATCATTCCCACAATGGACCGCGCTCTGGGAAAGGAACTGCAGCGTGTGCTCAAGAAACTGGGCATGAAATTCTACCTCAGTCACAAAGTGAAGGAAGTGAAGGCGAAAGGCAAGGCTGTAACTGTGAAAGCCGATGATGCCAAGGGCATTGAATTAGTGCTCGAGGGCGATTATTGCCTGGTGAGTGTGGGCCGCAGACCTTACACAGACAATCTGGGTCTTGAGAAGATAGGATTGAGCCCAGACGACCGGGGTCGAATCCCTGTCAACGGACATCTGGAGACCTCTGTGCCTGGAATCTACGCCATAGGTGACGTGGTACGTGGTGCAATGCTAGCCCATAAGGCCGAGGAAGAAGCTGTGCTTGTGGCCGAAACAATAGCCGGGCAAAAACCTCACATCAACTATGATCTGATTCCTGGTGTAGTGTACACATGGCCCGAAGTGGCTGCGGTGGGCAAGACAGAAGAAGAACTTAAAGGGGCCAGCATACCCTATAAAGTTGGTAGTTTTCAGATGAGGGCCTTGGGCCGGTCGCGCGCAAGCATGGACACAGATGGTTTCGTAAAAGTGCTGGCCCACGAGCAAACTGATGAGATACTTGGCGTGCACATGATAGGCGCACGTGCTGCTGACGTGATAGCTGAGGCTGTGCTTGCCATGGAATTCAGGGCCAGTGCCGAGGACGTGGCGCGCATCAGCCACGCACACCCCACTTACACCGAAGGGTTCAAAGAGGCCTGTCTGGCTGCAACTGCCGATCGTGCCATACACAGTTAAGGCATGGAGGCGACCGATTCAATTAGACCTAATACGGGCGTATTGCTCGTAAATGTGGGCACACCCGATAGCCCTTCGGTGTCCGATGTGAGGCGCTATCTATCTGAATTCCTGAACGACCCGCGTGTGATCGATCTGCCATGGCTTTGGCGTAAGCTGCTGGTCAATGGCATCATCGTACCCTTCAGAGCACCGAAGTCCGCAAAGATTTATAGTATGTTGTGGACTGACAAGGGTTCGCCACTGATGCTGCATGGAAACGCCCTGCGCGATGCGGTTCAGGAGCAACTGGGTCCGACATTTAAGGTTGAACTGGCCATGAGGTACCAGAATCCTAGCTTGGGTTCGGTGCTTGAAGGTCTCCGCAGGCTCAATCTGGACAGGATCATCGTGGTACCGCTCTACCCACAGTATGCATCAGCCAGCACAGGAACCGTGAATCAGGCTGTTATGCAGATTATGAGCCGTTGGTGGGTGATCCCGGAGTTAAGGCTCATAAGCCAGTTCTACGATAGACCCGGATTCATTGAGGCATTCATTGAAAGGGGTAAAGAGTATCGGCATGAGGACTACGACCACGTGCTTTTCAGTTTCCACGGGCTTCCGGTGCGGCAGGTAGATAAAGTGTACGACAATGGTCTGTGCGAAGGACACGATTGCGAGACCGAGGTGACCCACACCAACCACTTCTGCTACAAGGCCACATGCTACGAGACAGCACGTAGAATCGCAGCCGGACTCGGTATAGCTCAAGACCGGTACACAGTCTGCTTCCAATCGCGGCTGGATAAGAACTGGCTTGAGCCTTTCAGCGACAAAGTGGTGGAGGAAAAAGCCAAGAAAGGTTGTAAAAAGCTACTTGTTTTCTCTCCCGCATTTGTGGCCGACTGCCTTGAGACCACCATTGAAATAGGCCACGAGTACCTCGAGATATTTAAAGAGAATGGAGGTCAGCACCTTCAACTGGTTGAGAGCCTCAATTCACATCCTCTCTGGGTCAAAGCTGTGGTGGACCTGGTACGCCAAGGCTGACCCATTCCCCACCCCATCTTGTTAATATCCGTCTTTTATCTGTAATAGTCCTAGCCAAACTAGCCGATACGTTTGTGCTGTGAAATGACCGCAAAGCGGCAATAACCCATTAGTATCCTGAATAACTAGCCTGGTCAATCGTTGAAACTACTCTCAGCATGGCCAGCTGTGAAACGAATGGGGCTTTGTTCACAGCTCATGTTAACTGAATGTTACGCAATATCAAGTGCGAAAGCTATCCTGAGGTATACTTGCCACGCATGGCTGATGTCGCTCACGGCATCATCACTATTCAATGAAACACTCTGAGATGAACACAGCTAAACCACTTCTAGCTCTTTTGATAATAGGGATGACTGGGTGGGTTGCGTGCGAGAAGGATCCGGGCAAAGGCGGCCTGGCCAGCATAAGCGGGAAGGTGTACGGGTATGACTACAATTCGGTCAACGTATTGATAGACAGCGGATACGTAGGCGATGTTCGCGTGTACATCAGCTACGGGGGCGGCACCACTCCCGATGATGATGTACGCACAGGCCCCGATGGGTCGTTCGCGTTCAAAGGACTCCAGAAAGGTGAGTATAGCGTATGGGCATTCACAAAATGTGACACATGCGCTTTTGGTACATCAGCTGTTACACAACAGATAGAGCTGACCGAGACAGACCAGGAAGCCATTCTCCCCGATTTTGTGATCAAAGATTGATGCAAGGTACCCAGACCTTCTTGGACGCTCGGGCAGTTGCCGAGGCCTCATTGGCCAGGTACAGCCCTATCTCGCTGGAGGAGATGGAGGCTGTGCGGCTCATGAACCGGGTCGATCGGAAGTTTGTGTTCCACATAGGTCAACTGGGGGTGATGTTAGATCAGCTGAGCCAACATTACCGCAGTCTGGAGGTGGAGGGAGCGCGGGTATCGCCCTATCGCACCTTGTACTTTGACACCGAGGGGCTAAACATGTACCGCGACCACCACAACGGCAAACCTAACCGTACCAAGGTGCGCTACCGCCACTATCTGCAGAGCGGAGCCATGTTCTTTGAGGTGAAGCGAAAGGTGCGCGGACTGCGAACCGACAAGGTGCGCATCCCAATTACCGACATTCCCGACCGTGTGAACGGAGCTGAGACCGAACTGCTAAACGCCTTCAGCATTGAAGGCCATACACTGCTGCCCACCATGGACGTGGAATATGGCCGCGCCACTTTGGTGAGGTCCGATGGATGTGAGCGAGTGACCATTGACGTGGGCCTCAATTTCCGCCAAGGCGATAAGCATCTTGGCCTGCCTAACATTGTGATAGCCGAGGTGAAGACCGATAACCACAAAGGCGGAAGCCCCGTCATCAGTCTGATGAAGAACATGGGCATTCGGCCCATGGGCATGAGCAAATACTCAGTAGCAGTGGCCATGTTGCACGATGGTGCCAAGACAAACGCCTTTAAGGCCAAGATGCGCAGGATCTTCACATTGAACGATAAAGAAACCCATACCCATGCTTGAGTACATAGCCCAATTGGAAGGCATTTCCGAATTCAGCCTGCGATTCGGTATAAACCTCGCGTCTATCATCCTCATAGTGCGGGGTCTGTACTATCCGCTGCGAAGGAACCGCGATTTCCTGTTCACCTTCCTGCTGTTCAATATCATCAACTTTCTCATCTGCTTCCTGCTCAGCACCGCTAAGCTCAAAATGGGTTTCGCGTTCGGACTGTTCGCCATATTCAGCATCCTGCGCTACCGTACTGTAACGGTGCCAGTGCGCGAAATGGGCTACTTCTTCATAAGCGTCACATTGGGCATCATCAATTCGCTCACTTCCCTTGATGGCGATTCGTTCGTGCTTCTGATACTGGCAAACGTTTTCGTAGCCGGATTCGCCTACGTGGTCGATTACCGCATGCACATCATTCACGAGAACTACAAAGAGATTGTGTACGACCGCAACGACCTGCTTGTACCCGACCGTAGAGAAGAACTGCTTGCCGATCTGAAACAGCGCACCGGCCTCAACATCCACAAAGTAGAGATACAACGCATCGATTTTTTCCGCGACTCTTCGCGCATCTATGCCTTTTACAACGCAGAGACCAACGACTCGCCCACTGCCCTGGCGGCCGACAGCGATGAGGACTGAGAAGTGCGTGCTGGCACTCTTGCTTCTGCTTCCTTTTGGGGCAATGGCTCAACACGACCTGCAGTATCGCGGGGCGTTATCGGTTCGGCAGGATCTGCCCAAGGGCTTCACACTCACCTTGGGATATCAGATTCGTATCGACCACAATATGAGCGCTTTTCAGGCCAGTTACCTTACAGCCGACTTAAGCTACAAGGCACACAAATATCTTGATGTGGAGGGAGAGCTGCGCTACGGCACATCGCGACAATGGGACAATTTCCGATATTCAATAGGCGTAGCGAGCGAGAAGAAATTACTGAAGAAACTCACTGTTAGTGGCAAACTCCGTTATCAGTATCAACACGCCTTGCAGGCCTGGGGCGAGATAGGCCAATATCCTGACCGGCACCAGATACGCCTCAAGGTGGGACTTGGCTTCAAACTGCACAAGAAAGTTGAAGCTGACCTCTCCACCGAACCGATGTTCGCCATCACCGAAATGACTGGCAATTTCCGAAGGATCAGGACCCAACTCACCTTTGGATTCAACCTGCCAAAGGGATTTACGCTCGAAGTGGGCGCTTTCCATCAGCCTCGCCTCGATGAACCTTCATCCGATGTGACATGGGCCCTTCTGACAGGTCTGAGGTACGATCTGCCGAAGGCATGGTGGAAAAAGAAGGAGAAGAAGAGTTAACAAAGTTCGGTCAAATTGTTCCTATTCAATTGAGATCTTAGGGAATCAGGATATTGAACCATCGAAAGTGACATGACATCAATCGACACTCAACAATCAATCATGAGCAAGACATTTACAACACTCGTTTGGCTCGGAATGACCATTCAGACCATGGCACAGTGGAATGCTGACCCGGCCGTGAACAATCTGGTGGCCAGCAAGCCACAGGACCAGCAGGATGCCCGTCTGGTGAGCGATGGTGCAGGTGGCGCCATTATTACCTGGGTCGATTTCAGAGACGATGTGAACCAGAACTTGGCCGACATCTATGTGCAACGCGTAGATGCTGACGGCAACACATTATGGAGCAATGACGGGCTGGCCGTATGCGCGAATGTGGCCGATCAATCGTCACCCGTGCTGGTGGCCGATGGTGCAGGCGGTGCCGTGATTGTTTGGCAGGACTGGCGCAATGGCGACCGTGACATCTATGCCCAGCGTGTGAGTGCCAACGGTGCGGTACAATGGGACGCTGATGGCGTGGCAGTGGTTTCGAAGGCCGCAAATCAGGGAAATCCGCGTGTTGAGGCGGTCGGTGTAGGAGAAGTAGTGGTAGCCTGGGAGGACTCCATAAACGGCAATTGGGACATCTACGCCCAGAAGTTGAACAGCAGCGGTATCGCCCAATGGACCACTGGCGGAGTGGCTATCTGTGTCGCAGCACAGAGCCAGATAAATCAACGCCTTGGCACAACGGGCAACGGCAATACCACCTACACATGGCAGGATAAGCGCAACGGACAGTACTATGTGATCTACGCACAGATGCTCAATGCCAGCGGCACGCCCCAATGGGCCACCGATGGCGTTACCGTGGCCACCGCCACCGACACACAGAGCAACCCCAAACTGGAGGTGACAAGCGATGGCAGCACTGTGATAGCATGGCAACAGAACACCAACAGCAACGGATATGATGTGAAAGCGCAGAAGATCAATGGGAGCGGGGCCGCGCAATGGGGCGCAGCCGGAGTGGACGTATGCGCCACGGCCGGCAACCAGAGTGCCATTGATATGACGAGTGAAGGCATGACCAACGGTGAGCTGATAATCAGTTGGAAGGACGGCCGCACTACCAAGGTCAACATCTATTCACAGAAACTGAACGCCAGCGGAGCCGCCCAGTGGGCCGCGAACGGTGTGCTGATCTCTAGTTCGGCACGCAACCAGAACAACCCGAATGCCGTGGGCGATGGGCAAGGTGGTGCAATAGTCTGTTGGCAGGACTCGGTGGCCGGCATCTGGGATGTGTATGCCCAACGCATCACCACCGGTGGCAACGTGGCATGGGCAACAGGGGGGCTGCCTGTTGGCATTGCCACAGATAACCAGACCAATGTGAAGAATGTGAGCGATGGCAATGGTGGCTCCATCTTCTCGTTTCAGGACAAACGCAGTGGCGATTTCGACATCTATGCCTATAAGCTCGACATCAATGGTCAGGTCACAGCGATCAGCGAAACACATGTGGCCTCCCCTCTCCTACTCTGGCCCAACCCGACCAATGGTACAGTGAATATCGACCTTGCGTCAGATGCCGATTTCACTCTGATTGATGCCACGGGCCGTGAGCTATGGAACAAGAGAATTGCCCAGGGCCGCAGTCAATTGGACGTAAGCACCTTGCCCCGTGGCATCTATATGGTCCGGGCCGAAATAAACGGCCTCATTATGGGCCAAAGGCTTGTGGTCTGTAACTGAGAGATTCTCTGAGCCTGGTCTTTCATCTGTAAATGATCGCAGAGGTCATGGACATGGATATCATTCCCTAATTGAGAGAATGTGGCATTGCCATGAGAGATAGCTCATTGCTTCAGCACAAAGCTGTACAGCTCTTTGCCTTCCACATCTTTCAGTTTCAAAGTCAGTTCTCTGGCTTTGCGCGGGCCATGAATATTCAATGATCCGAAATTGCGCTGCGCGAAATAAGAGCCGGGCACCTGATTGAGGTTTGTCTCCACTTTCGGTTTCTCGCTTGCTCTGGATGTGAGCGGTGAAATGGTAAAATCATGGATAACCGTGCCGTTCGGGCCTATGTAACGGCTCACTTCGCTGTGGTGCCGGTCTCCACTCAGGAAAACCACGTTTCGAATGTGCAACGAATCAATCTGGTGCAGCAACCTCCGTCTTTCCTTGGCAAACACCGCATGGTTCTCGTACACCTCAGCGGTATTGAGCACCTGTCCGCCCACACAGACGAACTTAAATGGCGCATCGCTGAAGCGCAGGGCCTCCATGAGCCAATGGATCTGGGCCTCGCCAAGGATTTGTCCAGTGCTATCGGGTGCCGAACGGAACCAACGGTTGTCGAGCAGAAAAAAATCGCAGTCGTTGAAACGGAATGAGGTGGTGATACCGCCCTCGCCCGTAGCATCAGCCGAAGGATTGGCCCAGAACAGGTTGAACGCCTCTAAGGTGGTCTGTCTAAGGGGGTAACTGCGGTCGCTGTCGTTGGGGCCGTGGTCGTGGTCGTCCCAGATGGCATAGTTGGGCATACGCGCCAGCAACGGGCGGGCCTCCTTCAATGCACGCGAATGCGAGAAACGGTGCAGTATGCCGCTTCTGCTGTCCCAGTCAGCCTCCCGCAGGTAGGTGTTGTCGCCAAGCCAGAGCATCATGTCGGCCTCCTCCAGGTTCATGGCTGCGAAAATGCCGTAGTCGCCCCCGTACGGTTTGCCCGGACGGTCATAGGCCTCTTCATTCACGTATGTGCAGCTCCCGGCAAGGAATGAGAAATCCGGTGCATCGTTGCGGTGCTGCCAAAGGCTCTGCGTAGAGAACTGAGACGGATGGTCAAGCTTCAACGGTCTGCCATTGACCCAGATGCGGTAGGTGTAGCGCTGCCCCGGTTCGAGGCCCACCAAGGCAAACTTCAGCACATTGCCCGTGCGGCTGTCTGACACACCTACATCCACCTTCAAGGGTGTAGTGCTGAACGCGGCATACGGCCCCGAAACAAGGGCCATGGCCCTGATCTGTGTTGTGTCGGGGTCGCCCGTGCGCATGGCGGTCACCATCACCTCCTGACCTGGGCCATCGGTCTGGAGCCAGATATTGGCCTCGCGCATGGCCACATGACCTACCATAGGCCCTGCGGCCAATTGCGCGAATGTCTCGCCCGAACTAACAAGGACAAACAGCAGGATGATGAGCAGTCTCATAGTGCAATGGCTTTGGGGCAAGGATAATCACCCATGATCAACCCTATGTGAAAAGACCGCTCAGATGTATCAAATTCGCGCTCATCAAACTTTGACCCTATGAGACAGTACTTTTTTATGGCCACTTTGGCCCTTGTGGCTTCGATGACAGCCTGCACAGCTCCAAACGAGAAGGCCGCACAAGGTGAGCCTCAGCCTGGGATCGAGTACGACAAGATCGCACTTAAGGCAGACAATGGCCGTTATGTGTGCGCAGACCTGGACCTTCCGGGAGATGATGTGGCCAAATTGACCGCCAGCCGCGAACAGGTTGGCGACTGGGAGACCTTCACTGTGCGCAACCTTGGCGGAGGCCGTGTGGCCCTCAAGGCCGGCAATGGCAAGTACGTATGCGTTGATTTTGCCAATGGGAATTATCTGGCAGCAAACCGAGACTCGGTGGCCGAGTGGGAGACTTTTGAGATTGTGGAACTGGCCAATGGCAAAGTGGCGATAAGGGCCGCAGGAAATAATTACGTGCGCTGCCGATTTGAGGGCGATGCCCCCATGCCCGGCCTTCTCGTGGCCGACCGCTCAGAGGTAGGTGCCTGGGAGACATTCACCTTGGAAATAAAATAACTCGCTGTTGATGCGCCTAATCAAGCCCCTTCTCATTGTCTCATTCCTGCTGGCACTGGTGCCTGCTGTGTGGGTGGCCATGAATTTCCATGAGGATGTTCCTGCCGATGAGATGAAGGCCAGATATTGCGACAACGAGAGCCGTTTTATGCAATTGGACGGCATGGATGTGCATTACAAGGTGGAGGGCAGCGGATTTCCCTTTGTACTGCTGCACGGCACATCGAGCAGCCTTCACACCTGGGATGCATGGACCGCACTATTGAAGGACACCTTCACCATTGTGCGGATGGACCTGCCGGCATTCGGCATCACCGGCCCGCGGCCCGATGGCGATTACAGCATGGACATGTACGTGCGTTTTGTGGACAGCGTGGTCACTCGTCTCGGATTTGAACGGTTTCACATAGCCGGCAACTCGTTCGGTGGGCATCTGGCATGGGAATATACGCTGGCGCATCCGGACAAGGTGGTGGCGCAGGTGCTGCTCGATGCGGCCGGATATCCACGGCAAGTACCACCACCATTGGCGTTCAGATTGGCCGCCATGCCTCTGGTCAACCAACTGTTCACCCAGATCACTCCCTATTCCATTGTTGAGAAAAGCTGCAAAGAGGTGTATTATGACGATGCCCTGGTCACGCCCCAGCTGGTGCAGCGCTATTTCGATATGACCCTGCGACAGGGCAACCGCAGGGCCTTTGTGGAGCGCATCCCCTACCTTGCCCCAAAGAACCATACCCGCGTCAAAGAGATATCGGCCCCGACCATGATACAATGGGGCAGACACGACAAGTGGATACCCACCGCCACGGTGGAGGAGTTTTTGCGAGACCTGCCCCACGCGGTGGTCAAGATGTACGACTGTGGCCACGTGCCCATGGAGGAGGTGGCCTCGCAGAGCGCTGCCGATGCACGTGCATTCCTTCTTGCCAATTCCGATGCGGTGCCAGACACCCTGAGTCCAGAAGCCGATGGAAGCCTCGAATGACAGAACGCTGGCATCGAGGGTCATAGACCGCATGTACCTCAATGATCCGTTCAGTATCTGGATGGGTATAGAGCGATTGGATGAAGGCCCCGGACACTGCACCCTGCGCATGCGGGTGCGGAACGAGATGCTCAATGGATTTGCCATTGCCCATGGCGGCATCACCTATTCTCTGGCCGATTCGGCACTGGCATTCGCCTCAAACGCCCACGGCATTCAGGCCATGAGCATCGAGACCTCCATCTCTCATACCCGTCCGGCTAAAGAGGGCGACACGCTGACAGCCACGGCCACCGAGAAGAACCTCACCTCCAGGATAGGCATCTACGAAGTGGTGGTGACAGATCAGGATGGACGCACCATGGCGCTTTTCAAAGGCACCGTATTCCGCACCGGCAAGGTGTGGGATGTCTGAAATCGTGTTAATAATAGAATGTATGCCGCCCGAGCTGCCCTTAGGGTGCGGCTACCTTTGCGCAACCCCTAAAAGATGATGTCTGACCAACGCCCCGATGCCGTCCTTATCTTGGAGGATGGCACCGTTTTCCGCGGAAAGGCCGCTGCTGGCAAAGGCACCGCCACCGGAGAGATCTGCTTCAACACTGGCATGACGGGCTATCAGGAGATATTCACCGACCCCTCGTACACCGGGCAGATAGTGGTGATGGCCAATGTGCATGTGGGCAATTATGGGGTGATGAATGATGATGCCGAGAGCGACCGCATCCAGATCAGCGGTATGGTGTGTCGCTCATTTGCGCACCACCAGAGCCGTCCGGGTGCATACACCCTCAAAGAGTATTTCGAGAACAACGACCGGATCGCCATCAGCGATGTCGATACGCGGGCCCTGGTGCGCCATATACGCGATACCGGTGCCATGAACTGCATCATCAGCACCGAAACCGACAACCTGGACAGTCTCCGCGCCAAACTGTCTGATGTGCCGAGCATGGCCGGGTTGGAGCTTTCATCGCGCGTCACGTGCCGGGCGCCTTACACCATGGGCGACCCCTCCGCCCCATTTCGCGTTGCATTGCTTGACCTGGGCACCAAGCGCAACATCATACGCTGCCTCAACGAGCGCGGGTGCCATGTAAAGGTGTTCCCGATGAACACCCCGCTGAGTGAGATGCTGGCATTTGACCCACACGGATTCATGATCAGCAACGGCCCGGGCGACCCCGGTGCAATGACCGATACCATCAATCTGGTGCGTGACATCATTGAGACCGGACGTCCCGTGTTCGGTATCTGCCTGGGGCATCAGCTCATCTCACTGAGTCAGGGCATCCGCACCTTTAAGATGCACCATGGGCACAGGGGCATCAATCACCCAATAAAGAACCTGATAACAGGAAGGGGCGAGATCACCTCGCAGAACCACGGTTTCAATGCCGATATGGACGACTGCAAGGCCAACCCGAATGTGGAGGTGACGCACATTCACCTCAACGATGGCAGCGTGGCCGGTCTGCGGCTCAGGCACCGCCCGGTGTTCTGCGTGCAGTACCACCCCGAGTCGGCCCCGGGCCCTAACGACAGCCGGTACCTCTTTGACCAGTTTGTCGGGGTGATGGAAAAGAAGTGAATCATTTACAATCCAGTTTTTTAAGAAACTTCAGAACTCATGTCACAGATAGAGAGAGTGCATGCCCGCGAGATCCTCGATTCGCGCGGCAACCCGACCGTAGAGGTTGATGTGATAACCAGCAACGGCCTGCGCGGCAGGGCCGCTGTGCCCAGCGGGGCCAGCACAGGCGAGCACGAGGCTGTTGAGCTGCGCGATGGCGAAAAGGACCGCTACATGGGCAAGGGCGTGCAACGCGCAGTGGACAACGTGAACTCGATCATCGGGCCCGAACTGGAGGGCATGAACGTGTTTGAGCAGGCCAACATAGACCGCCTGATGAATGAGTTGGACGGCACCGACAACAAGGCCAAACTGGGCGCCAACGCCATTCTGGGCGTGAGTCTGGCCGTGGCCCGTGCCGCTGCCGATGAGGCCGGTCTGCCCCTGTTCCGCTATGTGGGCGGTGTAAGTGGCCGCACGCTTCCGGTGCCCATGATGAACATCATAAACGGGGGTAGCCATGCCGACAACAGCATCGACTTTCAGGAATTCATGATCATGCCCGTGGGTGCCGATACGTTTGCCGACAGCATCCGCATGGGCACTGAGGTGTTCCATCACCTGAAAAAAGTACTGAAAGACAAGGGATACAGCACCAACGTGGGCGATGAGGGCGGTTTTGCGCCCAACCTCAAGAGCAATGAGGAAGGGGTGGAAGTAATCCTGAAAGCCATTGAAAATGCCGGTTACCGCCCGGGCGAAGATGTCTATATGGCCATGGACGCGGCCAGCAGCGAGTTCTATGTGAAGAGCGAGGGCCTCTATCACCTCAAGAAGAGCTCAGGCAAGAAACTCAGCTCGGCCGAGATGGTGGGCCTATGGAAAGAATGGTCAGAGAAATATCCGTTCATCAGCATTGAGGATGGACTGGACGAGAATGACTGGGACGGATGGAAACTGCTCACCGACACCATAGGCAACAAGGTGCAACTGGTGGGCGATGATCTGTTTGTGACCAATGTTAACCGCCTGAGCACCGGCATACAGCGCGGCATTGCAAACTCCATTCTTGTGAAGGTGAACCAGATAGGAAGCCTCACCGAAACCATCAATGCCGTTGACATGGCCCACCGCGCCCGCTACACCAGCGTGATGAGCCACCGAAGTGGGGAAACCGAGGACACCACCATTGCCGACCTAGCCGTGGCCCTCAACACTGGTCAGATAAAGACCGGTAGCGCATCGCGGTCTGACCGGATAGCCAAATACAACCAGCTCCTCCGCATCGAAGAACATCTGGGTGCCGAGGCCATCTTCCCGGGCCGCAGGGTGGTAAAGGGCTGATCGGGCCATGGCCCTTCCAATGCCCTGACCTATCTCTTGGAATCATCAATGAACCGCTCCCCTTTTAGGGAAGCGGTTCTTTTTTTTGGGCCGATGGCTGTAGCGCATATTTCGACAATCTGAACAGAACATCAAATTTTCGGTCAACGGCAGGGCGATGCTATGCGTGCATCTCATTCGCCTTTACATTTGTCTGGCAATCTGCCTGATGAATCCCAGATCACATCTCATCCTGTTGCTGATCAGTGTGCTGATCGGTTCTTCATGGCTGCCGACCGCGGCACAGGAACCATGCGATGAGAAGTTGCAGATCCTGACATGGAACGTGTTTCTGCGGCCGCGGCATCTTTTCTGGACCGATGCGCAGGTGGACCGTGCACACGACATCATTGAGACCCTGCGCGACCAGCAGTTCGATGTACTTGTGTTTCAAGAGGCATTTGACCGCAAGTGCGTTAAGATGCTGGTGAACGAGCTGAAAGACCTGTATCCCCACGCGGTGCTGCCTGAGCGCAACAACCCCATCAACCTGACCAACGGCATTCTGATCCTATCAAAACACCCGATCAGTTTTGTTGACCGCATCCTGTTCAGGGACTGTGCCGGTTACGATTGCATGGCCGATAAGGGGGCTGTGCTGGTGGAGTTCAGCAAGGACGGCCGTCCGTATCAGATAGTGGGCACGCACGCACAGGCCGAGGTGGGGCGCAGATTCCAGACCATCAGGGCCGAGCAGTATGGCCGCATACGCGAGGAACTGCTGGAGGTGCACAAGACCCCCGGTGTGCCACAGATAGTGGTGGGCGATATGAACACCGAGTGCAGCGAAGAGGCCGATGCCTACAGCGACATGCTGTGCAGGCTTGATGTGGTGGACGGTGATGTGCTGCTGCCCGAGGGCGACCTGATAATGGGTGGCGAACCTTACACCTGGGGCTGCCGCAAGAATGACCTGATACCCGATGCCTACAAGGGCCGCACAGCACTGCTTGACTATGCGCTGCTGCGCCCGAACGGCCGCATACCGAAACTGGTGAGGCGCTCGCTCAAAGTATTCAAGAAGCCGCTCCGCAAATCGGGTGGCAGGCGCCATCTGAGCGATCATTACGCCCTGGCGGTCACCATCGGATACTGACCCCTCTCCTGCTTCAACCGGCCCAGTTCTGCCTGTCGAGGCTGCGGTATTGAATGGCCTCGGCCAGGTGGGCTGGTTTCAGGTCTTCGCTGCCCTCAAGGTCGGCAATGGTGCGCGACACCTTCAATATCCTGTCGTAGGCGCGGGCACTGAGGCCCAGGCGGTCGGTGGCCTTCTTGAGCAGGGTCTTGCCCGCCTCATCAATCACGCAGTACTCCTTTAGCATGCGCGAGCTCATCATGGCGTTGCAATGCACGCTGTTATCGGCCTCAAACCTCTTCCCCTGCACCTCGCGGGCCCTGATCACCCGCTCGCGCACCGATTCGCTCCGCTCCGAGGTGTGAGCCTCGGCAAGCTCGTTGATGGGCACAGGGGTCACCTCAATGTGTATGTCAATGCGGTCCAAAAGCGGCCCGCTGATGCGGTTCAGGTATTTCTGCACCACCCCGGGGGCACACACACATTCTTTCTCGGGGTGATTGAAATACCCGCACGGGCAAGGGTTCATGCTGGCCACCAGCATGAAATTGGCCGGGTACTGCACGGCCATCTTGGCCCGGCTGATGTTCACCACGCGGTCCTCCAGCGGTTGGCGCATCACCTCCAGCACCGTGCGCTGAAATTCGGGCAGTTCGTCAAGGAAGAGCACCCCGTTGTGGGCCAGGCTTATCTCGCCCGGCTGCGGTATGCCGCCACCGCCCGTCAGGGCCACATTGCTGATGGTATGGTGCGGGCTGCGGAACGGCCGCGCAGTGATCAGGCCCGTCTCACTGCCCAACGTGCCCGCCACAGAGTGGATCTTGGTGGTCTCCAGCGCCTCGCGCAGCGACAGGGGCGGCAGTATGGTGGGCAGGCGCTTGGCCAGCATGGTCTTGCCCGCACCGGGAGGACCTATCAGGATCAGGTTGTGCCCGCCCGCGGCCGCTATCTCCATGGCCCGCTTGATGTTCTCCTGCCCCTTCACATCGCTGAAATCGATGTCGGAACTGTTGAGCCTGCGGTAAAACTCCTCGCGGGTGTTCACCACGGTGCGCTCCAGCTCGTGGGTCATATTGAAGAATCCGGCCACCTCGCTGATGTTCTCTACCCCGTACACTTCAAGGTCGCCCACTATGGCCGCCTCGCGGGCGTTCTGTTTGGGCAGGATAAAGCCTTTGAATCCCTCCTCGCGCGCCTTGATGGCAATGGGCAGCACGCCCCGTATGGGCTGCAGGCCACCGTCAAGGCTCAGCTCGCCCATGATCATGTAGCGGTGCACCTCGTTGGCACTTATCTGCTCCGAGGCCGCCAGTATGCCCACGGCTATGGTCAGGTCGTAGGCCGAACCCTCTTTGCGGATGTCGGCCGGGGCCATGTTGATGGTGATGGTCTTGCCCGGTATGCGGTAGCCGGTGTTCTTGAGTGCCGCCCGGATGCGCGTGTAGCTCTCCTTCACAGCGTTGTCGGGCAGCCCCACCATCATGAAGTTGATGCCACCGGGCTTGATGTCGGTCTCTACCGTGATGGTGTAGGCCGTCACCCCATGTACCGCGCTACCGTAGGTCTTTACCAGCATAACGGGCCGAAATTAGGTTGCGCGGTCGCTATGCGGAATGTGGCCCATCCATTCATCGCGAAATCAGGATTGAGCCACTTTGTTCATATCTCTTTTGGGCGATGATAGGACGGCAGATGTAGCTTCGCATGAAGTTGAGCCTTGAGACCGGTGCCGCTCATCGGGTCTGAATAAGAACGCATTAGCCCTCCTACCCTCGTCATGTACCTCATATTCGACACCGAGACCACCGGACTACCGCGCGACTACAATGCCCCGCTGACCGATTCGGACAACTGGCCCCGCATGGTGCAGATAGCCTGGCAGCTGCACGGTGCCGATGGCAGCCTGCTGGAGGCGAGGAACTTCATAGTGCGGCCCGAGGGTTTCGACATCCCTTTCAATGCCGAGAAGGTGCACGGCATAAGCACCGCCAAGGCGCTGGCCGAGGGCGAGGACCTGCGCCATGTGCTGCACGAGTTCAACAACGCCCTGCAGCTGACACGCTACCTGGTGGGGCACAACATCAGTTTCGATATCAGCATCATCGGGGCCGAGCTGCTGCGGCTGGGCAGCGAGAATGTGCTGCCACGCTACGGGGTGATTGACACCAAGGACGAGCTGACCGACCACTGCGCACTGCCGGGCGGGCGGGGCGGCAGGTACAAATGGCCCAAGCTGGCCGAGATGCACCAAAAGCTGTTCGGTGAGGGATTTGACGAGGCCCACAACGCCACGGCCGATGTGGTGGCCACGGCCCGCTGCTTTCTGGAGGCGGTGCGCATAGGGGTAATAGCGCCCAAAAAGGCCGGGCTCGAGGCCGATGCCTTCAGGGCCTTCCTGGCGGCAAACCCTGGCCCGGTGCGGCCCATCGACATAGAGGTGGGCACCCAGGTGGCCGATGCGAAGGCCAAGGGACAGCGGCCTAAGGACGCTTCCGCAGCCACTGCCGATCGATCCGTAGCCATTGCTGATCAATCCGCAGCCACTGCCGATCGATCTGGAGTCACTGCCGATCGATCTGGAGTCACTGCCGATCAATCTGGAGTCACTGCCGATCAATCTGGAGTCGCTGCCGATCAATCTGGAGTCACTGCCGATCAATCTGGAGTCACTGCCGATCAATTTGGGATCACTCAGGAAGACTCCCGAGATGCTCGAGAGTCCTCCCCCAGTGCTCGGGAGTCTTCCCCCGGAGCTCGGGAGCATTCCCAAGAGGCCCGGGAGCACACCCCGATCGCTGCGGAACAGCCCGCCAGCGCTGCGCCATCGGGCATCGACAATCGGCAATCATCCAACATCCATGAGTACGCCCACCTGCACTGCCACACCCAGTACTCGGTGCTGCAGGCCACGTGCGTGGTGGAGGACATGGTGAAGAAGGCCGCCCAGCTGGGCATGCCGGGCATAGCCATCACCGACACGGGCAACATGTACGGTGTGTTTGAATTTGTGAATGCCGTAGAGGCCGAGAACAGCAGGATAAAGGCCCACAACGAGGCCCTGGCCAAGGGCGAGGCACAGGGCACCCCGCGCACCGAGCTGAAAGGGGTGGTGGGCTGCGAGTTCTACCTCACCGACAACCGCCTCGACCGCAGCCGCCAAAGCAACGGCTACCAGACCGTGCTGCTGGCCAAGAACAAGGCCGGCTACCACAACCTGGCCAAGCTGAGCAGCATATCGTTCAGCGAGGGGTTCTACTACGTGGCCCGCATTGACCGCGACCGTCTGCTCGAGTACAAGGGCAACCTGATAGCCACCACGGGCGGGCTGGGCGGTGAGGTGCCCAGCCTGATCCTGAACGTGGGCGAAAGGCAGGCCGAAGAGGCTTTCCTGTGGTGGAAGGCCCAGTTCGGTGACGATTTCTATGCCGAGCTATTGAACCACGGGCTGCCCGAGGAGCAGAAGCTCAACGAGGTGCTCATAGGGCTGTGCAAGAAGCACGGAGTCAGGTATTTCCCCAGCAACAACGTGTATTACCTCACCCCCGAGCAGGCCAAGGCGCAGGAGATCCTGATGTGTGTGAAGGACGGCCTCAAGCTCAACGAGGACAGCCGCGGCAATCAGTGGATCAAGCGGCAGTTTCCCAACAACGAGTTCTATTTCAAGGATCAGGCGCAGATGCGCAAGCTGTTCACCGACACGCCCGAGGCATTTGCCACCATAGGCGAGATACTGGGCAAGGTGGAGAGCTACAGCCTGAAGCGCCCACCGCTGCTGCCGGCCTTCTCGCTGCCCGATGGTTTCGTTGACCCGGCCGATGCCACCGATGGCGGCAAGCGCGGAGAGAATGCCTACCTGCGCCACCTCACCTACGAGGGGGCCGGCACGCGGTACGGTGAGCTGAGTGCCGAGGTGACCGAACGCCTCGATTTTGAACTGGACGTGATAGCCAAGAGCGGCTACCCGGGCTACTTCCTCATTGTGCAGGATTTCTGTGCCGAGGCCCGCAGAATGGGCGTGTGGGTGGGCCCGGGCCGCGGGTCAGCGGCCGGCAGTGCCGTGGCATACTGCATCGGCATCACCAATGTCGACCCCATCCGGTACGACCTGCTCTTTGAGAGATTCCTCAACCCCGAGCGGGTGAGCCTGCCCGATATCGACATCGATTTTGATGACGAGGGCCGCGGCAAGGTGATAGACTATGTGGTGAACAAGTACGGCAGCCGGCAGGTGGCCCAGATCATCACCTACGGCACCATGGCGGCCAAATCGGCCCTGCGCGACACCGCCCGCGTGCTCGACCTGCCATTGGACGAGGCCAACATCCTGGCCAAGCTCGTGCCCGACAACATCAGCCTTGAGAAACTCATAAATCTGCCGGAGGCCGATCTGAAAAAAGCGGTGCAACGGCCCGAGGACCAGGAGACGGCCCTGCGTTTCCGCGACCTGGCCCGCGGCACCGACCTCATGTCAGAGACCATCCGCCAGGCACGGGTGCTCGAGGGTTCGCTTCGCAACACGGGCATACACGCCTGCGGGGTCATCATCACCCCCGAGGACATCAGCAACCTCATACCTGTAGGGGTGGCCAAGGACAGCGACCTGGCCGTGACGCAGTACGACAACAGCGTGGTGGAGAGCGCGGGCCTGCTCAAGATGGACTTCCTTGGGCTGCGCACCCTCACCATCCTGAAAGATGCCATTCAACTGGTAAGGGAGCGGCACGGGGTGGACATTGACCCCGACACCATTCCGCTCGATGATGCCAAGACCTACGCCCTGTATCAGCGCGGTGAGACCAACGGCACATTCCAGTTTGAAAGCCCCGGCATGCAGAAACACCTGCGCGCCCTGCGGCCCGACACCTTTGGCGACCTGATAGCCATGAACGCCCTGTACCGGCCGGGGCCGCTGGAGTACATCCCCAACTTCATAGCGCGCAAGCACGGCCGCGAGCCCATCAGCTACGACCTGCCCGAGATGGAGGAGTACCTGCAGGAGACCTACGGCATCACGGTATATCAGGAGCAGGTGATGCTGCTGTCGCAGAAACTGGCCGGGTTCACCAAGGGCGAGGCCGACAAGCTGCGCAAGGCCATGGGCAAGAAGATCCGCAAGGACCTCGATGTGCTCAAGCCCAAGTTTGTGAAGGGTGCCAAAGAGAAGGGCCACCCCGAGGACAAGCTCGAGAAGATCTGGAAAGACTGGGAGGCCTTTGCCGAATACGCCTTCAACAAGAGCCACAGCACGTGCTACAGCGTGGTGGCCTTCCACACCGGCTACATGAAGGCCAACTGGCCGGCCGAGTACATGGCGGCCGTGCTGACGCACAACATGAACGACCTGAAAAAGGTGACCTTCTTCATGGACGAGTGCAGGCGCATGGGCATACAGGTGCTGGGCCCCGATGTGAATGAGAGCGCCTTCAAGTTCACGGTGAACGAAAAGGGCCAGGTGCGCTTCGGGCTCGGGGCGGTGAAGGGTGTGGGCGAGGGCGCTGTGGATGCCATAGTGGCCGAGCGGGCCAATGGCCGCTACACCAGCATATTCGACCTGTGCAGCCGTGTTGACACCCGTGCCGCCAACCGCAAGGCCATGGAGAGCCTGGCCTATGCCGGGGCGTTCGACTCATTTCCCGGCACCCACCGCGCACAGTACTTCCACCCCGATGGCAATTCTATTTTTCTCGAAAAGGCCATGCGCTACGGGGCCAACATGCAGGACAGCGCCCAGTCGCAGCAGGTGTCGCTCTTTGGCGAGGTGAGCAAGGCCGACATGCCCGAGCCCACCATGCCCGTATGCGAGAAATGGGGAGTGCTGCAGCAGCTCAACCTCGAGAAGGATGTGGTGGGCGTGTACATCAGCGGCCACCCGCTCGATGATTATCAGATCGTGATGAAACGGTTCTGCAACTGCACCATCAGCGATGTGAAAGACCCCGAGCAGATGTCGCGCTCTAAGGAATACAGGTTTGCGGCCATGGTCACCGCGGTGGACCACCGCATGAGCAAACAGGGCAAACCCTTCGGCATCATGACAGTCGAAGACTATCAGGACAGCATGGAGCTGCGCATGTTCGGAGAGGATTATGTGAAGCACAAGGCCCACATGGACAACCGCTTCTTCCTCTTCATCAAGGGCCAGTACAAGGAGGATTGGCGCGACAAGACCCAGCTCGAGTTCAAGGTAACGGCCATCGAGCTGCTCACCGACCTCCTGGAGCGCAAGGCCAACAGCATCAACCTGCGGCTGCCCCTGCACAGCGTGAATGCCCGCCTGGGCGAGGAACTGGCCGAGATAGCCACCCGCTACCCCGGCAGCTGCAAACTCAACCTGAGCGTGGGCAACGATGATGGCGTCACGGTGCGGCTGCACTCAAAGAAGTTCCGTGTAAGTGCCGATCAGGCCCTGCTGCTCGAACTGGAGCGGGCCACCGGTGCCGAGGTGACGGTGGGTTGATGGGGGGGGGGGGGCAGAATTATGTCTCCTTCCCTTCGGTGGGAATGAACTCCCTGATGCCCTGCATAGCATCGGCCTGGCATTCTACCAGATCTACGATTACCGAAAAGGTGGCGACCACATGCAGAAAGGGCGCAGACCGTATTGACGGCTGCGCCCTTCTCCCTTTTCGGGTAATGCTACAGATCACATAAGCACCATGCGTTTGCTGTCCACCTGCTTGCCGTCAACGGTGAGGGTGTACACGTAGGTGCCAGAAGCAAATGCGCCACCGCCTATCAGCACCTGCCCTACCCCACGGCCACCGCTCAGGTCGAAGGTCTTGAGCTGCACCCCGTTCAGGTCGATGATGGTGATGCTTGCCGTGCGGGTGCCATTGGGCAGGTAATACCTGATGGTGGTGTTCTCATGGAACGGATTGGGCTGGTTCTGTTCCAATCGAGGATTGTCGATAGTTGATTGCTGATTGACAGATGAAGTTCCGGTCGCATCGCTGTGGTTGAAGCAGCACTGCTGGAGGTCGGTGTCGAAGGCGTTGAGGCGCGAGAGGATGGCCTCTATCTGTTGCTGTTGGGCAGCGATCTGGGCATCTTTCTCAGCCAGTTTCGCTTGATTGTCCGCTTTCAGCGCCTCAAAATCCTCTCTGCTCACCATTCCTTTCGTTGTAACAGATTCAACTTTGGTATTCAGCTCCTGCACAGCCTTGACCAGCGGCACGGTGAATTCGGCATAGCGAAGACCGTAAAGGCTTTGCTCATTTTGAGGCGAATCCACACCGCTGAAATCATACCCAACATCTTTTGCCGCCTTTTCTACCTCTTGAGCTATGAAGCCTGTGTAACGGATGTTCTCCTGAATATCACGGGCTGACATATCAGTGGGGTCAACCACCGTGACCAGCTTTCCGCTGGTGTCGCGTTTCAGGTCTTCCTTCAGGAATGCGGCCAATTCATGAGCCGCCACGTTGTAGTTCACGGGTCGCAACTTCATAATGAACTCAAGACCTTTTACATCATCCGTCACATTCTTCTTGAACCGTTGATCCGAATATGTGGTGAAACTCACTTGACCTCTGATGCTTGTCACTGAAGTGTTGCCCACGTGCACTGAGTTGCTGCCTGTCGGGCGGGCGTTATATCCCAGACCCAAAACGTTCGATAGGCCATTGACCGTGGAATAGGCTGCTCGACCAACAAAACTTGAATTGCTGAGGTTCTGTGCCACATCGCCCGCATAGTAACCAATTGCTGTATTGTAACTTCCAGTGGTATTCTCAAGCATAGAATAATCGCCTACCGATACATTTCGTGTTCCTGATGTGTTGTTATACAAAGACGCTGTACCAATGGCAGTATTATAGGAACCAGTTGTGTTTGAATACAGGGCCACATCACCAAAGGCATTATTCAATTGGCCTTCAGTATTATAGAAAAGCGACTGGTTACCAACAGCCGTATTGCGCGATCCCACGGTATTAAGAGACATGGAGCGGTGACCCAATGCAGTGTTCTTCTCTGCAGTGGTGTTCTGATTAAGACTCTCAAATCCAACTCCCACATTATAACCACCGGTGTTGGAGAAAAGGGAGCCTGCCCCTATGGCAACAATTCCATAACCAGTGCTACTGTTTTCCATTGCCCCCGCACCGACCGCCACAACATTTGAGCAACCTGTATTCCATTTTAAGGCCCTGGTTCCAAGTGCCGTATTATTCTCACCGCTGGTGCTACTCATCAAAGCACCGCTTCCAAAGGCGCTGTTGTTGGAAGTAAGATTATTACGAAGCGCTAAGGCACCCATTGCTGTATTATCACTACCTGATCCATTATCACCAAGAGCAGAATAACCGGTAGCACTGTTGTTGTTCCCAGTTGTATTAAAAATTAATGACGATGAGCCGGTTGATGTATTAAAATCACCTCCAGTATTGTATTTGAGAGCAAGCAATCCGATTGCGGTATTATCGTGACCGTCTAAATTGGCTTGCAACGATTGAACGCCAAACGCTGAATTGTAATGACCAGTAGTATTATTCTGGAGAGCTAATAGTCCCATGGCAGTATTTGAATAACCGGTGGTATTGCTGGCCAGTGCATTTGATCCAACCACGCTGTTCGTGTTTATGTTGCCGCTTCCCATTCCTATTCGAAGTCCGTTCACAATGATATCGGAGTCTATCTGTAGTCGCGCAGAAGGACTCGCAATGCCAATACCCACATTCCCGTTCTTCAGAACAGTCACCGCAGTTGACCTGCTTCCAGTCCCTGTCCCGTTACCTATGGCAAATATTCTGTCCGTGGCAACAAAACTGTTGACTGTTCCAGAAGCCAATTCTGTCGCAAACAGACCGACAACAGTTTCGCCATAACTCCATGATTTGTTGCCATTTCCCAATGCCACAGATGCTTTGCCCGTGGCAGTGTTCCCGATGCCAATCGCAGCACCCGAAATTCCTTGGGCCATATTGCCGTCACCAAGTGCTATAGAACCGCTCCCATCTGCCGTGTTGTTTTTACCCCACGCAGTTCCGTATTCACCTTCAACTGAGTTGTTATAACCCCAGGCCGTGCCATAGTCTCCACCAACCTGATTTGAATATCCCCATGAAATAGTATAAGCCCCTGTCAATGAGTTATCCCTTCCGAACACTGCCGAATACTGCCCAGAATTCTGATTCTGAAATCCCATGGAAATGCTGTGTAAACCAGTAGATTCATTATTCTCTCCAGCCGAAAATGACATCGAACCGGATGATATATTGTTCCTTCCAAGGGCAAATGATACGAAACCTGATGCTGTATTGGAAATTCCAAGCGAATTTGAGCCGTAACCAGAGGACACATTCTGAAAACCAGCTACGAATGAATTGGTACCGCTTGCCTTACTATTGTATCCAAATGCCACCGAATTTTCACCAAGATTAGCGGAGTTCCAATTATCTGCGTTGTCAAACCCCGCTCTGAATGAATTTTTTGTGGGAATGAACATCAAGCGACTCGCGTTATTCAAGGTTCCACTGAAACTCAATTGAGGGGTCCCGAACAACAGAGGGGAATTCGGGTCTGCAAAATGTCTCACTCCCATTACATTCATATCCACATAGCCTTCTGCTCCAGGATCATATACTGGCATGGACACACTGTCATAGCCCCAATCTGTTATTCCTTCAAGGGTTCCGTTCATTGCCTCTACGGCAGTGTTCAGTTCCTGTACTGAGGGGCAGTTATCGACAAGGTCACAGAGATTCTTCCAATCGGTCCCTGACCCAGAGGATGTCAGCACCATATCGCTCAGCCCCGATTCGTTGTTGCCGTCTAAGAGTGGCCCTGTGATCCTTATCCCGCCTGCAACATGAAGCTTTGATGTTGGTGTTGTAGTTCCTATTCCGACATTGACATCATTATTGAAAATATTGGCACTGTTGGTCACCCATGCTGCTCCATTCCAAAAGGGAGTGTTCCCCGCAGCAGTTCCATTAGGGAGCAACCCCTCACTACCCTGCGGGCCGGCAGGCCCTTGGGGCCCCGTGGGCCCCTGCAGACCGCTCACGTTGATCCAATCCGTACCAGTGGCCGTGCTGCTGAGCACCTGCCCTGCTGTGCCCGCCTCATTATTGCTGTCGAATATGGCGCCTGTGATGCGCGCATTGCCTGCCACATGCAGCTTCTGGCTGGGGGCACTCTCTCCGATGCCCATGTTGGTACTGGCGTTGCCGATGACAACGCTGTTGCTCTGCGTGACAAGGGCGTCTATGCCTATGGCCGTGGCGTTGGTCAGGTCGGCATTGCCGCGCGCGTTGCTGCCTACATACGTGTTGCCGGTGCCTGTGGTGTTGCCCTGACCTGCTATGCGCCCAACAAAGGTGTTGTTGGCCCCTGTGCTGTTCTGCCCTGCGCTGCGGCCTATGTACACATTGTTGCTGGCCGCCCCCACGCTCTGGCCCGCAAAGGTGCCTATGGCTATGTTGTTGCTGCCCGTGGTGGCGTTCATGCCCGCCTGGTAGCCAAAGTAGCTGTTGCTCTCGCCCGTGGTGCTGTTGAGCCCGGCCTGGTAACCTATGTAGTTGTTCTTGCTGCCCGTGGTGTTCTGGTAGCCTGACCGGTTGCCGAAGAAGATGTTGTCCTGCCCGCTCAGGTTGAAACGGCCTGTCTGATAGCCAATGAAGGCGTTGGTGCTGCCATCGGTGGTGGCCATACCGCTCTGATGTCCGATGAACACGTTGCGGATGCCGGTGGTGATGCCGTTGCCCGCCTCCTGACCCAGGAACAGGTTCTGTGTGCCCGTGTTGTGCAACATGCGGGTGCCACCTATGCTGATGCCGTTGCCCGTACTCAGGTTAAGACTACCTACCACATCGAGCTTGGACACGGGGGTTGCCGTACCAATGCCCACATTGCCGGTGTTTGTGTTGCTGATGTCGTTGCCCGTGGTGTTCCACTGGGCGTGGGCCACTTGAGTGAACAGTATCAGGGCGGGAATCAGGGAGAGTTGCCTCATTGTAGTGGGGTTGTTTGAAGGGACACAAAACAAGCCAGACCCCACCGCTCGTTGGCAGCGTAGGGCTTAATATCACTAAGATCAGTGATGCCGTATCGCGCTGGTGCGCAGCCCTGCAACCCCCATAAAATCAAGCATCAGGTCGCAGAAAGGGCAGTAGTTGATAGCTGTTTATGCTGTCATGCCCATAAGGTATTTCGATTGCGGTGCGTGTACCTGCCCGAATGGGCTCTGCATCCCAAATCCTGCGCCCCTACCATGAAGGCCCTGTTCAAATCCTATTACGCCTTTGGCTCGCGACCATGGCGAAAACGCCATCCTTTTGGAAACCCAGAACCTGTGAAGGGCAAGGGCGTGCCGGAGCAGCTATTCTGAAGCACGGACCGCTACCATCTGAGGGAACAGAAAGCTTCGTGCTTTCTGCGGGCCTCTTCGTTGCCAAGTATGGCGCTCTGACGGAAATCCTCGCAGGCAAGTGCCTGCTGATTTCTGAAAATGCGCACAGACCCTCGGTTGTGAAAGGCGTTATGGTGATCGGGATCAAGGAGAATGGCCCGGTCAAAATCGGAAATGGCCCGGTCATAGTCGTTGAACACCGCGTAGACGCTGCCGCGAAGGTTGAGGGCATCGGGGTCGTCAGGGGTGAGCCGTACAAGGGCCTCGGCCGCTTCCAGCGCACCTACACGGTCACCGGTCTGTTTCTTCAGGAGGCCCAGGTTGTAGATAGCCTTTGAGTTCTCGGGGTCAAGCTCGAGGGCACGAAGCATGTCATTGCGTGCCCCGTCAGCATCGCCCATGGCCCTTTTGGCCAGTGCACGGTTCACAAAGGCATGCGCCAGGTCCATCTCGATGGCAATGCCCCGGTTGAGCGACCGTAGGGCACCGACCGTATCGCCCAGCGCTTTGAGGGCCTTGGCCTTGTTCACATGGGCCATACCAAGTTCGGGGTTCAGGCGTATGGCCTCGTCATGCAGCCTGATGGCTGCCTGTGCATCGCCCAGGCCCAGCTGCAGCTGCCCCATGAGGTCGGTCACAATGCCGCAATGCGGATTCAGGGCCATGGCCTCTTTCAGTTCCACCTCGGTCCGGTCGTAGCGGCCCATCATCATGTAAATGGCCGACCTGTTGACCGGAATGACATAATTCAACGGATAGCGTCCGCGGAGCTCAGCAGTCACGGCCAGAGCCGAATCCAATTGCCCGGACTCCATCAGGGCGAGTAGGCGGTCGGTGAGCAGAAGCGAGTCGTGCGGGAACTTCTTCAGTGCATCGGTAAGGTCAGCCGATGCCCCTATTGGGTCGGCCATGAGCATCTTGATGCGCGACTGCTCATCCAACAGGTACGGGGCGTAGGGATTGAGCTCCGTTGCCTTCCGTATGTCAGAGGCCGCCTCATTCATCCTGCCTGTGATGGAATAGAGCCGGGCCCTCTTGGCGTATACAATAGCGTTAGCATTGTCATGGGCGATGGCCTGGTTGTAGAGCTCGAGCGCCTCAGGGAAATTCCCTCTTCGCATGTGCATATCGGCATGACGCAGCAGGTCGGCCCCAACGCCCTGATTTGACAGGAACTGCCCGTATTCCTGGGCCATGGCACTGAGCCCACATAGGGTGAGCATGACAATAACGGTCACGTTTCTCATAGCGGTGGTATTGTGCCGATAACATCACGCCAAAAACGGATGTTCGCAGGCTTAGAGGTCTGTAATGGCGCGTTCGTGCCCGAAGGGTACAACGTATGCATCCGTAACGTCAGCGATATCATCAGTGCCCATGCGATCTGCCCCTACTGCCGGGATAAAAAACACAGTCCTTTCACATGCGGATGATGCGGCCGTCCTCCATTTCAATGATGCGGTCGGTGCGCGAGGCAAAGTCGTTGTCGTGGGTGACAATGAGCAGCGACTGGCCAAGGCCAGCGGCCAGTTCCTTGAAGATGTTGAAAACGATATCGCTGTTCCTGCTGTCGAGGTTGCCCGTGGGCTCATCGCCCATGACAATGAGTGGATCATTGATAAGTGCGCGGGCAATGGCCACCCGCTGTTTCTGCCCGCCTGAGAGCTGATTGGGGGTCTTTCTGGCCTCGCCCTCAATGCCCAACAGTCTGAGTTTTTCGTAGGCGCAGTGTTCCACCTCTGCTGTGGAGTGCTTTCCAAGCTTGAGCCCAGGTAGCATGACATTCTGAAGGACCGAGAATTCGTTGAGCAGATAGTGGAACTGGAAAACAAATCCGATGTGTTCGTTGCGCACTCTGGCCAATTCAGCCTCGGTACGATGCCGTGTCGATTCGCCATTGATGCACAGCTCTCCCTCATAATCAGTGTCCATGGTGGAGAGTATGTACAGCAGGGTCGATTTGCCGCAGCCAGACTTGCCAATGACCGAAACGAACTCGCCCTTGGCCATAGAGAAGCTCACCTCCTTGAGCACCTGCACCTTCACAGGGTCATGAAAGTACTTGGTAATGGCCTTGGCCTCTAGAACCATGTTGTCGCTACCGCTCATTGGCTGAAGATGGCAAGGCTTAAAGGGCTATCAATGAGAAGTATGACACTCGTAGCTTACGCGAGTGGTACCAAAAATACCGCTCGAAGTACTGCTCCAGTATATTTCCCGGACCTTATCGTCACTATCCTTATCGTATTCGAAGTGCGTTGTTTCCCCTTGTATTGAGGTCTTATCAAAATACTTGATGAGGTCAGTGGAATACATCATTGCGAAATTGGCAACAAAGGGTTGAAAAAGCAATGCCGCGTTGCCTACTCCAAGATTGAATGATGACCGCTGACCTACAAAGTACTCGCATTGAAGAGGCCCCTCGGGTGAACTGAAAGTCACAGGATTTCCATTTGCCCAAGTGATACCGACCGAGCCATTGACCCCTGTTATCGGGTCCTGACCGCTGAGACTCACCGCCTGATTGAGTGAATTGTAAACGAAATCCAACCCTCCCACCTCAGTTCCTGCCTCATTGTAAATGACCACGGCTACTATATCGCCCCTTTGGTTGAGTGTGGCTTCGGCCGTCTGTTTCAGTTCATTACCTGTGTAATAGTCGAAGAAAGCCATGCCGTTGTTGTAGACCACCTCCATTCGTCCGCTGTTCTGTCCTGACGTGCTGATGTCCATAGCAATGACACGATCGTACTGATCATAGTCGATGGTGGTGGTGGACATTAGTGTAGCCCCAAGGGACACCTCTACCCTACTTACAAGGCAGTGGTCTCCATATTGGTCATCATCATACTTATCCTCGTCACAGGCGGTGAACAAGGTGGGCATCAAAGCAATCAAAAGCCACAAGCGTTTCATGGGGTTCTATTCTTTTTACAAAGCTTGCCCCTGCTCTGCTCTGACAATATGATATCGATCATCAGCACATATGACCCTTCATGGCCAAGTGGTTAACCCATGAGATATAAATAATCATTGAAAGAAATAGATACGAGAGAAAATACCGGTTCAGTGGATATGGTCAATTGCCAATTGGGCCAACATCATTTGCCTCTGATGATGTCAACAGGGTCTACCGCGCTGGCCTTGCGGGCGGGCAGGTAGCCGGCCAGATAGGTGGTGATGAGCGAGAACAGGGTGGCTATGAGATAGAACCAAGGGTCGTAGTCGATGGGATAGGTCTTTACCGTGGGCAAGGCCGGGGTATTAAAAGGAATCTGGTCAATGGCCACAGAGGTGCCAAGCCCCAGAATGAGTCCGAGCAATCCGCCAAAAACACCGATGCTCAGAGCAATGAAGATGAAGATGGCATTGACATCGGAGCCCGAGAACCCAGTTGCCTTGAGTATGGCAATGGAGTCCATCTTATCATAGATCATCATGTTCAGAATGTTGTAGATGCCGAAGCCGGCCACCACCAGCAGGGTGATACCCACGGCATAGGAGATAAGGGTCCGTACGGAGCTACCGGTCTCGAACTGGGCATTGGCGGTATTGAAATCGATGGCATCGACCCTGTAGATGTGGGCAAACTCCTGAGCCACGGCATACGACTGGCGCACATCTTTCAGCTTCACCTGAATGTCGGTGACATAGCTGGTGTTCTCTCCCAGTAGTTTCTGGGCGGTGACCAACGAGGCATAGCTCTGCACGGCATCCACCTCCTGTATGCCCGACTGGAAATAACCCACCACCTTCAGTTGCATCCGGTCGCCACGCGAGGTGGTAACCTGCACCATATCGCCAACGCGGGCCATCATCTTCTCGGCTGCGCCAATACCCAGAATGATGCTGTTCGGGGTGTTCACAAGGTTGATGGAGCGGCCAGCGGCCACATAATCATTGAACACAAAGAGGCGGGCCTCGGCCTCCACATCAATGCCATTGATGACACCCGAAATGTCGGTGGTGCCCACATTGAAGAACACCTGTGCCGTCACCTTGGGTGCCACGCCCAGTACGCGCCCATCGGCACGCAGGGCCTTTAGGATGGTGCCGCTGTCGTGCAGCCGTTGCGGGCTGTCCTTCGGGCGGATGGAACGGATGAAATGATAGTGCCCCGTGTAGGCTGAGGCCAGGTCAACGGGCTGCTGCGGATTGGGACCGATCTCGTTGTAGAGCCTGATGTGAGCCGTACGGTTCATGATCAGGCCATCGAGCAACCTGTTCAGACCCTGCATGAAACCGAGCAGGGCGATGAACATGGTGATGCTGAAGGTGACGCCAATGGCCGCCACAAGGGTCTGCCGCCAACGGGCGGTCATCAGGGCCCATGAGATACGGAAAATGAGCATCCGCGTCATGAGGCCGGCAGCACCACCTCGTCAGACGCATCGAGGCCCGAGCGAATCTCCACCCGCTGATAGTCGCTCAGGCCAATGGCCACCGACACCGTGTCGCCCGATGTGAGCACCACAGTGGAATCAGTGAGCATGAACCTGCGCGGCAGTACGAGCGCGCGGTCCTTTTCCTGCACAATGATGTTGGCCTCGAAGGTGATGTTGGGCAACAGTCTCTCGGGCATTTTTACAAACCCGGCCTCGACCTCAAAGGTTTTGTTGCGCTCATTCATCAGAGGGTTCACTTTGGTCACACGGGCCTCAAACACCTGATCGCGGTAGCTCTCGAGCGTGACCAGTACCTGCTGCCCAGCCTTCACCCTGAAAATGTCCTGCTCGTCCACCTGCATCTTGAGCACAAAATCGGTGGCGCTGCCCACAATGGCCAAAGGCGTCTGTGGCCCCACCATCTCCCCTTTCCGCTTCAGCACATGGTACACCATGCCGCGCATGGTGCTGCGCGGCAGGTAGTCGCTCTCCATGCGGTCTGATATACGCAGGTTGTTCCGGCTCTGACGGGCGTTGTACTCCAATTGCCGCTGCAGGTCGGCCAGCCTGATCAGCGCCTGTTGGTGGGCACTGGCCGAGTTGTCGTAGGCCAGCTGCTGCTGCTCCAGCTCCACCTTCGACCCTATCTCCTTTGCCCATAGCCTTTTCTGCCTATCGAGTTGAAGTGAGTCATTCACCATCCGCGACCTGGCGTTGGCAATCTGCAACTGCACATCGCGCAGTTTGTCCTCATTGGTCCTCATATCGGCAAACGAGGCCGCCAGCAGGGCATTCTCCTTGCTGATGCGCTGTGCCTCGTTGAAAATGGACAGGATGGGGGTGCCCACCTGCACCGTGTCGCCCTCATTCACAAAGACCTGGTCCACTATGCCGCTCACCGTGGCATAGACCTCGTGCTGCCCTTTGCTCTCAATCACCCCCGAGGCATACACCGATTCGGTGATAGGACCTTCGATGGGGCGTGTGGTCTCGGTGGGCCTGCCACAACTGATTGACATTGCCACCGCCACGACAGTCATTGCCTGTTTCACCATTGGGTCAAAAATATCCTGCTGGCAACCCATGTCGGCAGGGTTGGTCAGCTCCAAGGCTGATAGAAATCAATGACGGGAGCGGTGCAGCCCGTTCCATAAGGGGGATGCAAGGCAGGTGGCATGGGCACATGTTGTTCGGGCAGACCTTGATGCGTCACTATTTTGTTTAACTTTTCAAATTTATTAGTGAACAAACATGATGCGCATTCGTTCCGTCCCAAACCAAAACACTTACCCATAATGAACAAGTTTCTCGCCCTCCTCGCCTTTGTAATGACCAGCTATACGGCATCGGCCCAGAAAGATGTGGTCGACATAGCCATAGGCTCAGCCGACCATACCACGCTGGTTACTGCAGTGAAGGCTGCCGACCTCGTGGGCACTCTGAAAGGGAAAGGCCCCTTCACGGTCTTTGCCCCTACCAATTCGGCTTTTGCAAAACTGCCCGCAGGCACCGTTGAGTCGCTGCTCAAGCCGGAGTCCAAAGGCACGCTCAGCGGCATCCTCACCTACCATGTGGTGGCAGGCAACCTGGATGCCGCAGCCGTGGTGGCCGCCATCAAGAAAGGGAACGGAAAGGCCGAGGTGAAGACCGTGAACGGAGGCAAGCTGACCTTGTCGATGAAAGGCGACAAGGTGATGCTGACAGATGCCAAGGGCGGATCAGCCATTGTGGCCATTGCCGACCTCAAAGGATCGAACGGTGTGGTGCACGTGATCGATACCGTTCTGATGCCCTGATGCACACGGAAAATCCCTGAAGTAGAAGGCCGAGGCGTTGTCCTCGGCCTTTTTTTATTTACCCGTTGCCTATGCAGCCAAGGGCTGCAACGGAGCTATATGGGTCATGCCAGAAGGGCCAATGAGGTGCACCACGTTGTGAAAGGTATTATGCCGTTTGCCCAGTAGGCGCGATGCAGGAACTGATCAATCCTTGATGAACATCCGGGTACCGATGCCCATGTCGGTCTGAACAGAGAGGGAATATGTACCGGCCCGAAGGTGTGACACATCGATGCCTGTGGCGATGGTGGGCGCGGAGACGCCCGCCACTTCCCTACCCGCCATATCCAGGATGCGGATGTAGCCTATGGTGCCCGTGATGCCGCTTATCCGTACAAGGTCGTGCACCGGGTTGGGGGCGAGCTGAAACCCGATGCCTTCTGTGGCCGTGGACAGGCCGAGCAGGATGGGGTCGATGTTGACACGGATGGAACCGCTATCCCCCACCAGGAACGTGATACTGTCCGAGTGCGAGGCGATGTCATTCACCGGCTCGTCCACCATGTCCCAGTTCCAGAAACCGCCACGGTCGTTGAATATGACCCCGTTGATGTTGCTGTTGGTCTCCATACCGCCCAGGTAGGTGGTGCCTATGCCGTCTATGTGGGCGGCATTCATCTTGGGATAGAAAAAGGTGGATGTCTCGTTGTCGTACTGCCATGTCAGTCCGTCATCGGTACTGATCATGATGCCGAAGGCCTCGCCATAGCGATGGGTGGCACGGATGCGGCCATCGGCATGGAAGATGAAATCGGTGATGGCCGAATCGCCCGCCACGTTGGGTACCGAGTCCCAAGTGAGGCCGCCATCGGTGGTGCGCAGCAGGGTGCCGTTGGCAGTACCTGCCAGCCCAAGGTCAGCATCTCTGAACCCGATGGCCGATATCCAGCTCTGCGGGTCCCAGCTTTCGGGGTCGGTGGTCTCGGCCCACGTGCCGTTGGCAAACCGGTCTATAATGTGTCCCTCAAAACAGCCCGCCCCACCTGCAAACCCGGTGGTCTGGTCAATGAAGTGCACCGCGGTGGTCTGGCAGAAACCGTTGTGGGCGAAGGGCACGGTGACCCAACTGGTGCCGCCATCGAAGGTCTCGAATGCGCCCGACCAGATGCCCGACATGATGATGCCGTGGTTCTCGTTGAACCAGTGCATGTCGTAGATGTCGAGCTGCTGCCACGCATTGATGGGAATGGTGTCAATGGCCACGGCTGTCCACGTCAGGCCGCCATCGGTGGTGCGCAGCAAGGTGCTGTCGCCACCTATGTAGCCTATCTGGTCGTTCACAAACTGGATGGAGCGCAGCTCGCGGTCGGTGCCCGAGCTAATGGCATGCCACGACATCTGGGCCAGGGCACTGGTGCACAGGGTGCAGAGGGCAAGGAGTGAAAGGGTGGTACGCATGATCAGGTAGTGTTGGTTGAACATTCAGTTGCATTCAGCACCACAAATGTCCTGAGGCCCCCATGCAGGGCTGTTAGGAATTCCGGCCTATCCCTTTTGAATTCCGCCCACGGCCGCCTGCAGCTCAGAGGGGGCCATGCCGGTCTTCTTCTTCACAAAGGCCGAAAAGCTCGATGGGCTGTCGAAGCCCAGCGCATAGGCCATCTCCTTGTGCGAATCCTCGGCAAAGAGCAGCGACCGCCTTATCTCGAGCAGTAGCCGCTGGTGTATGGCCTGCAGGGGCGATACACCCAGATGCTGCCGTGTGAGGCCACCCAGACGTTTCTCGCTCACATCGAGCCGACTGAGGTAAAACTGCACGGAATGCTGCTCCTTGAAGTGTGCATCGACCAGTTGCAGGAAGCGGTTCAGGTCAGAATCAGACGGACGCACACCCTGGGTTTCCTGCTGCACATCGAGCAGGTCAAACAGCAGCACCTGAAGCAGATGCAGGTTGCGCTCTGAGTGGTGCTCGGGGTCAACGGGCCCCTGCAGTAACTGGTCGAGCAGTAGCGCAAAGGCAGCAGAGCGCGTGGGGTCGTTCTCATAAACGGCCGCCCCCACCCCGTCCCAAATCCGACCGCGCAGCCTGGTCAGCACCTGCGCTGATATCACCGCGCCCGCACGGAACTGGATGAGCCGCCCGCGCGAATCGGGGTGACGGTTGAGCAGGTGTATCTGGTTGGGGTGCACCAGATAGCAGGCGTGGTCCTGCACCTCCATGTCCTGAAAGTCGATGAGCTGGCGGCCACCCCCCTTCTCAAAGAACAGGATCTCGTAATAGCTGTGGCGGTGCCTGCGTGTAAAGTCGTACTGGTTGCTGTGCGAAATGGCACGGATGAACAGGCTGGTCTCGCCCCCTGCATGCAGGTTGTGCAACGGTATCGCGGTGCTGTCGGTGATGGGCGCCAAGTGCCGTGCCTTTGGTGTGTGCCAAATTACTTACGCATGCCATGGCCAATGCCATGCGCGTAACCGACCGCCCCACTTTAATAATGAAAAAGTGATCCTGCGGGACGCTTGATGGGTCTGGGTGTCCTTTCGGTGCTCTGGCAAGGTAATCGGCCCGAAAGACCCGTGCTGCATTGGGTCGAACTATGTCCGATTCACGTCCCCGCCCGAGCGAGGCTGTGCGTTGCACTCGGGCGAGGGTCTTTCCCTCGTCCGTTCTATTCGGTGGGCTCCAGCCCACCCGCCCGAGCGAGGCTGTGCGTTGCACTCGGGCGAGGGTCTTTCCCTCGTCCGTTCTATTCGGTGGGCTCCAGCCCACCCAGTAGCCTGTCTTCTCATGCCTTCCCATCTGTTCAGTTCACCAAAGTTCAACAATTTTAGGTTCATGGGCAGGGTGTATGAGGTTTAGCTGGTCGTAGCGGCAGGCGGAAGATCGGGGCCCTATATTTAGGTAGAGAGAAACGGGTAAACTACAGGTACTTACACCCGAAGTACGGGAAAAGCTGGGAGACCGATCGCTTGAGTGTTTGGGCCGATCGCTTGAGTGTTTGGGCCGATCGCTTGAGTGTTTGGGACGATCGCTTGAGTGTTTGGGACGATCGCTTGAGTGTTTGGAGAGATCGCTTGAGTGTTAGGAATGTCAAAAGAAATGTCTCAGCACGTTGTGACAGCTTCGTTGGCCGCACACGGGTACAGATGCATGTCGGTCTGCGTTTCGATGGCCAAGCAGCGCACTTCTACGGTACGGTAGCGCCTGCTTGCGGTACGCAGAAAGCCGCTGAACGCCCGGAGAAATCCGCTTGCGGTACGCAGAAAGCCGCTGGAAGCCCGGAGAAAGCCGCTTGGGTACTGTAGAAGTACGCTTGCGGTACGGAAACAGCCGCTGAGGTACTGTAGAAGTACGCTGGCGGTACTGAAAGATCTGCTGAGGTTATGGACAAGATCGAATCTGATCTGCAGAGACGAGTTATCCGACCTGCAAAAAGCCCTCCCCCTTGTCCAGAACCCACGCCACTGGTTCAATAAAAAGGGGTGGGGGGTGAGCAAAGTAGCCTTGTTCGGAGAGATCGCAACCCTGCATGGACTGATCGCAACCCTGCACGGGCCGATCGCAACCCTGCACGGGCCGATCGCAACCCTGCACGGGCCGATCGCAACCCTGCACGGAAAGACCGCAACCCTGCATGGACTGATCGCAACCCTGCACGGGCCGATCGCAGCCCTGCACGGACTGATCGCAACCCTGCACGGGCCGATCGCAACCCTGCAAGGACAGATCGCAACCCTGCACGGACAGATCGCAACCCTGCACGGGCCGATCGCAATCATGCTGGCAGTGATTGCAGGCATCGGCTTGGCCAAAAGCATCCAATCAATTTAAAAGGGCGCACGGCATGCGCCCGATATCCTTCGCCCTGAATTCCTGCGCCCAAATTCACGCACCCTAACAAAGTGGCTGAACAGATGCACTGCGCATCAACATAATGGTGTAATTCGCCACCCGAACTGAACCTGTCCGTGGCATGAGGCCGTTGGCGAAATCTCTCATTCCTTCGGCCGCTCAATAGCCCATCGGCCTGTGCGATCGCGAATATCTCAGATGCCGGAACAGATCATCAGACAAACTATCTGCATTGTGGGTGCAGGGCCGGGCGGACTGATGGCGTCATTGGATCTGGCCCAGCGCGGTATTCCATCGGTAGTGGTTGAGAAAGCCACATTCCCAAGGCATAAGGCAGATGGGGATGCACTGACGAGCAATGTGCTAAGGACCCTGTATGAGCTGTCGCCCGATCTCTATCACCGCCTCAAGGCCAGAAGGGATATCATCAGGCCCATCAATGGATTTTATTTCAATGCACCGAACGGGAAGCAATTTCACGTATCGCTCAACTCTGAGGCAAATAATAGGTTGGGCATAGAGAACTGCTTCTCGTGCAAGAGGATAGATTTTGATTATTTCCTATGGGAAGAGGCCCAAAAACACCCTTTGATCCAGCTTGTAGAGACATGTTCGATACATGATCATGAAAGAACCGCAGATGGAGGGATCATCCTGTACAGCAAGGACAGGACACGGGAGATACATGCCCGTCTGGTGATAGTAGCCTCGGGGTCAAACTCGCATCTGGCCCGTACACTGGGCGGTCTATCCTTTGTCCCAAAGGAATACGCGGTGGGCCTGCGGGCCTATTACAAAGGGGTGACGGGTATGGGCGACATCACCCAGGCACTGCTGACGCGTGAGGTAATACCGGGAGGAATCTGTCTTGTTCCGATGGCTGACGGAACGGTGAGTGTGAGTGTGATCATCCGCAGCCATGAGGTGATAAGGCGAAAGGCAAATCCGAAGAAGATATTGGAGGATGTGGTAAGGTACCATCCCTTTTGCAGAGACCGTTTTCAAGCGGCAGAGCTGGTGGGCGAGGTCTCGGGTGCCTCGTTGCATCTGGGTGTGAGGAACAGAAAGATATCCGGTGACAATTACCTGCTGATAGGGGATGCGGCAGGGCTGGCTGACCCCATCAATGCCAATGGGATAGGGCACGCCATGATCACCGGACGGCTGGCAGCGGCCAAGGCCGCAGCCTGTATTGACAGTCAGGATTTTTCGGCACGTATGACCTACGATTTCAGCAAATTGGTGCATGACCGTCTGCACAATTCACTCAAAGTGGGCCGAACCGGGTACTATCTGTTCTTCTGGCTTCCGCCCGCAATCGTACTCCGCGCAGCGAACATGGCAACTCTGTTCTCGAGTCACACCCTCCTGAATGGACTGATGAACAGTGGCAATCTGTGGAAAACGGTGGGTCATTACCTCAGGATGCGGTTCAGTTCCGGTGGAAGGTGACCAGGGCATCGCTTTCCAGATTCAGATGAATGTGGGCGCATGCCATGCCGCCCAGGAAGAGAGGAGAGATTGACAGGGCGTATGCCATGCGCCCCAGCGGGATATCCCTCCCCGCACGAGTATTCCGCAGGACCACTCGCGTGGCGGAGAATACAATCGGTATGTGACCGATCTATGAGCATGGCATTCCATACTTCCGTTGCTTCAGTATGTGGTCAGTACATCAAGCAGCCCCTGTAGTTCGGCATAATTCCTTTCGTTGCTGGGGGTGGTGTTTCAAAAGACATTGCCAAGATAAAGCGGTTTGGCGTTATTGCGAAGTCACAGGCTTCGTGTGTCTTTTTCCGCATGGGTGATCTTTCGGAATACTTGTTCAAGCGGGGAACAGCTTCGGTGGCCGTACACGGTTACAGATGCATTTCGGCCTGCGTTTCGATGGCCAATCAGCGCACTTCTACGATACGGTAGCGACTGCTTGCGGTACGCAGAAAGCCACTGAAAGCTCGGAGAAAGCCGCTGAGGTACTGTAGAAGTACGCTGGCGGTACGGAAACAGCCGCTCAAGTACTGTAGAAGTACGCTGGCGGTACGGAAAGACCTGCTGAGGGTATGAACATGGTTGAATCTGATCTGAAGAGACGAGTTATCCGACCTGCAAAAAGCCCTGCCCCCTTGTCCAGAACCCACGCCATTGGCACAAAAAAAAGTGGGGGAGCAACGCAGCACCTGTTCGGGCCGATTGCTTGCAAGTGGCAGCCAATAGGTCTACTTTTAGGGCCATGCCTGCCAACAAGTACGCGCTGCTGCGCTACCGCATCATAGACGAGTGCCTCACCACCAAGGGCCACCGTTACCGCACCTTAGAGGAGCTGCGCCAGGCCTGCGAACTGCACCTGTACGGAGGCGATTCGGGGCGGGTGAGCAAGAGCACAATTGAGAAGGACCTGCGGGCCATGAAGGAAGAGGAGGACCTGGGGTTCAAGGCCCCTATCTGCTACTCGCGCAGGTACAGCGGCTATTACTACACCGACCCCGATTACACCATCAGAGAGGTGAGCCTGAGCGAAGAGGAGAAAGAGGCCATCCGCCTGGCGGCCACCACCCTGTTCCAGTTCCGCAACCTCGATATCTTCAATCCGTTCGGTTCGGCCATTCAAAAGATATTCAACAGAATGAGTCTTTCGGCCGGCACAGACGATGATACCATAGAGCGTTTTGTGCAGTTTGAGAGCACGCCCATGGCCGAGGGTACGCAGCACATGCCCGTGCTTTTAAAAGCAATTAGGGAAAAAGAGGAATTACGGTTCGATTATCTTTCATTTCTCGATGGCCGGTCAACAGAGCGCACCATCAGGCCCTGCCTGCTAAAAGAGTACCGCAACCGCTGGTATGTGCTGGGTGCCGAGCCGGGAAAGAACGCTATTAAGACCTTTGGGCTGGACAGGATAAGCGAACTGCATACAACGGGCAGGTATTTTGATGCGGTGAAGGGTTTCGATGCCGATGCGCTGTTCCGCCACAGTTTCGGCATCACGGCCGGTGGCAAGGTGGAGAAGGTGAGGATCAGGTTGGGCACAGTGCCCGGCCGATTTGCCAAGGCCCAGCCGCTGCACCCTACACAGCGTGTGGTGTCGGAGGATAAGGATGGGATGGTCATTGAGATGAAAGTGATCATCGGCCCCGAACTAAGGTCCACCATCCTCTCGTATGGCCGTCAGGCAGAGGTGCTGAGCCCAGCATCGTTGAAAGACGAGGTGGACAGCATGCGGTGAGCGGATAGTACCGTTGGCCTTTATTGGCGTGTCGATCAGCATTGATAGCGCCCTACCCTATTCGACACTTCAAAGGGTGATTGCCCAGAATTGTACCAGTTTTCCTCTTGCTTGCTTGAGAATGTCCTTGTTCATCCTTTTGTCTTGATACAAAAGGATCAAAAAATCAAGGCTTGTGGACATTTCCCTGCGAAACTCGGGGACGGTCGCCTTCCGCGCGTTCCGGGCCGTTCGGAAGACCTCACTCTACGGAACGCTTCCTAATGCCCGCGCACGCTCCCTTACCCCTGTTTCGCAACAGGAAATGTCCAAGGCCGCCCAACGAGCTCCACCTACATCACTGTCACGTGAAATAGCCCTACTGGTAAGACTGCATAGAATCACTTTCCAAAGCGCTCTTTACCAATGGGATGATGGACCAATCGGCACTGCCCCCCACTTCCGATCATTGAAACGGGCATGGATGGCCCTGTGATGCAATAGTATTTCCATGCCTGCCCGATGAGCGCCTGTGGTCTGCTCTAAGTGGCTGCAAAACAGTTATTTCATGTCATCAGATTTTAATATCCGAAAAATGTCAGAGATTGACATATCCCTATAGATTTGTCACTCGAAAAAAATGACCCCTCGCCCATTGCAGGCCCTACGGAGTTCGGTGCTGGTCATTCTGGCCGCCACCTCCATCTTTTTCTCATCTGCTACCATTGCCCAAGAACAGGCTCGCACTGCCGATAGCCCGCGCGACACTGCTGTGGTGAGCGAGTCGCTGTGGTACGGGGCAGGCCGCAAGGGGCAGATATTGAAAAGTGTGGACAAGGGACAGACCTGGACCCTGTTGAACACCGGCACCGATGCCGATCTGAGTTCCATCGCCTTTTTCGGCCCTCAGCTGGGGCTGGCCTGTGGCGACCGTGGCACCATGCTGCGCACCACCGATGGAGGCGCGAGTTGGACCCTGATCCCCACCGGAATAGAGGAGCCGTTGCGCGGTCTGTTCTTTGTTGACCGCACCACAGCCTATGCGGTCACCACCAAATGGGTGATGGTGAAGAGTGGTGATGCCGGGCAGAGTTGGACAGCGGTTTCTACCCGAAAGCCGGAACCGAAGAAAGATGCCGCACCGGCACCCAAGGAGGAACCGAAAGCGGAACCGAAAAAAGCGCCTGCACCAGAGCCCACGCCAGTAGCCAAGGAGGAACCGAAGCCTGTGCCTGCTCCTGTTGTCAAGGAGGAGCCTAAGCCTGAACCGAAGCCCGAGCCGACTCCGGTTGTAAAGGAAGAGCCGAAGCCCGAGCCGGTGCCCGTTGCCAAGGTGGAGCCGAAGCCGGAGCCAACCCCAGTAGTCGTTGCTGAGGCTAAGCCGGCCCCCGTAACTGAGGTGAAGGTGGATCCGAAGCCAGAACCGAAAAAAGAGCCGGTACCAGCAGTTAAGGCCGAACCAAAGCCCGCGGCCAAGGCGGCAAAAGCTGCCGAACCTGCCAGGAGCGCGCTGAACGCGATGTCGAAAATGGAGCGGGACACCTTGGTCACACGTCAGATAAGGCACCTGAGCAGCATGTGGGAGGACCACCGGAAGGCCATTGGGCAAGAGGGTGCCAGTAAGTCTGTCACCGATATGCTGCCCACTCTCTACGGACCTACAATAGGCGATTCGGTCAATTATGCCAAGCTGAACGACAGGCTCATCGCATCGCGCATTGACAGGCAGAAGCGCGAGGTGGGTTTCAGCGCAGCGGGGTCGTATCAGGAGAATTCAACGGCCGGCATCAGCAGCGATGAGATGATCATCTATCGCAGACGGTTGCAGGCAGGCCTCGATTGGGACATCCTCCAGGCCGGCCTTGTGCAGTCGTTGCACCGCAAAAAGGTGTTGGAGAACGAGCGGGTCATCAATGCCCTGACCCTCGACAACCGGGGCC
>JBIKWM010000016.1:0-69111 GCA_044356305.1 Flavobacteriales bacterium | reverse complement strand
CCGACAGTCCTTGTGGCCTGCCAAATAGTCCTTGTTGGGTGGCCCGACAGTCCTTAAGAGTTCTCCGACAGTCCTTGTGGCCTGCCATATTGTCCTTGTTGGGTGGCCCGACAGTCCTTAAGAGTTCTCCGAAAGTCCTTAAGAGTTCTCCGACAGTCCTTAAGATTCTCCCGAAAGTCCTTCTAAGTTCTCCTAAAGTCCTTGTGGCCTCCGTTTTTGGCCTTCAGGGTCCTCCCAAAGTCCTTCTGGGTTGCCCCATCGGCCTTCGGGGTTCCGCACTCGCCCTTCAGTCTTCATCAATAGTGCTTCCTTGTTCTGCTATACGTGTTCAAGAGACATATTCGGGCCTTCTGTCCGGCCTGCGCCTCACCCCACGAACACCGGCTCCTGCACCGTCAGTGTGGCCTGGGCATAGAGGTGTCGCACAGCCGCGCGGCCCTCAGGGCCGAGGTCGACAGAGTATTGGTTCACATACAGCTGGATGTGCTGCCGCGCCACATCGGGGCTCATCTCCTGCGCATGGGCCATGATGTAGGCGTGGCTGGCGTCAGGGTGGGCAAAGGCATGCTCCACACTTTGCCGCACCAGGGCATCAACGCTGCTTTTCACCTCGGTGGGCAGGTTGCGCCTGATGGCGATGCCTCCGAGCGGGATGGGCTGTCCGGTGGTCAATTCCCAGTGGGCACCGAGGTCCATCAAACAGTGCAGGCCCTTTGCCGCGTAGGTGAACCGCGACTCGTGTATGATGACCCCGGCATCCACCTCGCCATGCAGCACGGCATCCTCTATGGCCGAGAAGACCATCTCTACCCGGTCGGTGGCCTGTGGGAATGCGTGGCTCAGGAGCAGGTTGGCGGTGGTCATGCGTCCGGGAATGGCCAGGCGCAGGCCGCTCACCTTGTCCATCGGTATCGGTCCGCGGCTTATGAGCAGGGGTCCGCAGCCACGGCCCAGGGCGCTGCCCGCGTTAAGCAGCTGGTAGCGGTGGCTCACCTGGGCGTAGGCCGCATAGCTCAGCTTGGTGATGTCGAGTCGGCCCTCGAGGGCCATGCGGTTCAGCGCCTCTACATCGGCCAGCTGCGGCACGAATGTCAACCCGCGGCAGTCGATGCGCCCGTGCACCATCGCATCGAATATGAAGGTGTCGTTCGGGCAGGTCGAAAACCCGATGCTCAGGTCCATGTGCGCTGTCAGGCGGTGTAGATGTCGGCAAATTCGGGTGCGCTGAGCACCTTCAGGGCATAGGGGCAGGTGGGCAGCACCTTGAGGCCCTTTGCACGGGCATGTTCGGCCCCGGCAAGTACCAGTTTCCTGGCCAGTCCCTGCCCGGCATAGGCCTGCGAGGTCTCGGTGTGGTCAATGTTCATCCGGCCATCGGGCTCCATACGGTAGGTCATGTGCCCGGCCTCGGTGGTGCCGTCCATCAGGCGGAACACGCCCTTGGCGGCCGCTTCTTCATGCTTCATCTCCATGCGCCCGAAGGTACGGCCTGCCCCCACCGTACTTTCGCGCTACCATGAATGCACTGTGGCGCAAGATGCTGATGCGCACCCTGCCCAGGCGGGCCGGGAGGGGTTCGGCCTACATGCTGGCCCGTGCGCACCGCAGGCTGAGGGTCACCCTGCGCCATACGGTAAAGGATGCGCTGCTCATTGTGGTGGGCATTTTCTCGGCCGCATTCGGTTTCAAGGGCTTCCTGCTCACCAATCACTTCATTGATGGCGGGGCCACGGGCATCTCCTTGCTCCTGTCCCACATTTCCGGTCTGCCGCTCGGGCTGTTCATCCTTTTGGTCAATATCCCTTTCATCATATTGGCCCACAACATTATCGGCAGGCAGTTTGCCATCAAGACCTCGTTGGCCATCACCGGGCTGGTGGTGGTGCTCAGCTCGGTCACCTTCCCAAATGTCACTGACGACAACCTGCTCGTGGCCGCATTCGGTGGCTTTTTCCTCGGGGCGGGCATCGGCCTGAGTGTGCGCGGTGGCGCGGTGCTCGATGGCACCGAGGTGCTCGCCATATTCCTGTCGCGCAAGCTGGGGGTCACCATCGGTGATGTGATCATGGTCATCAACATCGCCATATTCGGTGCGGCCGCCTACCTGCTCAGCGTTGAGACCGCCCTCTACAGCATGATCACCTATCTGGCCGCGTCAAGGACCCTGGATTTTGTGGTGGAGGGATTGGATGAATACCTCGGGGTGACCATCGTGTCGGCCCACAGCGAGGAGATCAGGCAGATGATAACGCAGGACCTTGGCCGTGGTGTGACGGTGTACAACGGCAGGCGCGGCTACGGCAAGCGGGGCGAGATCAAAGAGGTGGAGATTGTCTATTCGGTCATCACCCGCCTCGAACTGAACCGCATGCGCACCGAGGTGGAGAAGATAGATCCCCACGCCTTTGTGGTGGTGAACAGCGTGAAGGATACCCATGGCGGTATCGTGAAGAAGCGGCCCCTCAGCCACTGATGCCCATGGCCTGCTGCAACAGGATCCTAATGGCGGGGTAGGCCTGTGGCAACTGGAGCAGCACCTCCTCGCGGGTGCACCATTTCGCCTGGCTGATATCCTCCTCGTGCTGCGCCACAGGCTCTTGCGGTACGTCTGTGCGCATGGGGTACCACAGGGTCTGTTTCAGGGCATGTGTCCCTTTGTACGGATAGGTGTGATAGGTCGCCCAAGGCTCACCGGTTATCCGCAGATGCCCTATGCCGCATTCTTCCTCCACCTCGCGCAGGGCGCAGGCCTCGCTGGTCTCGCCCTTCTCCAGTTTGCCCTTGGGCATGTCCCAGTTTCCCAGCCTATGTATCATCAGCATGCGGCCATCGGGCCCGGTCACAATGCCCCCGCATGCCTCTATCCACCTGAAACGCGTCCGGAACACCGTCCACAGGTGGGCCGCATCGCCCTGTAGGTGCACCGTAAGGCTCTCATTGCCTGCAAGCAGCGTCTCTATCTGTAGGTCTATCTCTTTTTCTGATGGATGATGGAGCACCCTGTGGGCCCCTTGCACGGCCTCGGGCCCTATGTGCAGCACCGATGGCCCCATGAAAACGCGATAGCTTTGCCCCATGCTCATCCCCGACCCAATATTGGCCGCCAAAGTAGCCGATCTGCTCCTCGATGCACAGGCCGTGCGCCTCAGTCCCGACAAGCCCTTCACGTGGGCCAGCGGGTGGCGCTCGCCCATTTACTGCGACAACCGTGTGGTGCTATCGCATCCTGCCGCCCGCACAGCAGTGCGCGATGGGCTGGCGCAGACCCTCACCGCTCTCTATGGCCGCCCCGATGTGGTGGTGGGCGTGGCCACAGGGGCCATTGCGCAGGGTGCCCTTGTGGCCGATGTGCTGGGCCTTCCGTTTGCCTACGTGCGGCCCAAGGCCAAGGAGCACGGACTGGGCAACCGCATAGAGGGCCGAGTGGACCCGGGCATGCGCGTGGTGGTGATAGAGGACCTGATCAGCACCGGGGGCAGCAGCCTGGCGGCCGTGGACGCCCTCCGCTCCGAGGCCGGAGCCCAGGTGGTGGGCATGGTGGCTGTTTTCACCTACGGTTTCGCCACGGCCGATGCCGCCTTTGCCGCTGCCGCCTGCCCCGTGGCCTGCCTGAGCGATTACGATGCCCTGCTGCAGAGGGCCGTGGGGCGCGGCACTGTTGACCCGCAACAGATGGACAGCCTGAGCAGATGGCGCTCTGCCCCCGCAGAATGGGGCCGCAGCTGACATTCGTGCGCGGCTGAAGGGTTCATTGTCAGGATTTTCGGGGGGCAATGCAGGCAAATCAACTTTTGATGCACAAAGGCTGCCTGCGCTAAACAGATATTTTTACATTTGCCGCCCGCAAAAGAGGGAAACAAGCAGATGGCCAACCATAAGAGTGCACTGAAGAGGATCCGTAGCAGCGAGACCAAACGCCTACGCAACCGCTATTACCATAAGACCGCGCGCAATGCCGTGAAGGCCCTGCGCACCTGCAGCAAGAAGAAAGAAGCTGCCGAACTGCTGCCCAAGGTGATAGCCATGCTCGATAAGTTGGCCAAGAAGAATGTGATCCACGCCAACAAGGCCAGCAACCTGAAGAGCAAGCTCACCAAGCACGTGAACAGCCTCACCAAGTGAGCCGCTGATATTCTTTACAGAGCCCTCCGATGACCTCGGGGGGCTTTTTTTATGTCAGATACTATCTTTCGCCCATGTCTGAGCCCTATGAGAACGATGGCCCGCGGGGCATACGGTCGTGGGCCGAGGATGACCGCCCGCGCGAGAAGATGCTGCTCAAGGGCCGCATGGCGCTGAGCGATGCCGAGCTGATAGCCATCCTGCTCGGGTCGGGCAGCCGCAACGAGACAGCCGTGGACCTTGCCAAGCGCGTACTGGCCAGCACCGGCAACGACCTGACAAGCCTGGGCCGTCTCGACCTCAAGGACCTGATGAAGTTCAAGGGGATAGGGGAGGCCAAGGCCATCAGCGTGGCCGCGGCACTGGAACTGGGCCGCAGGCGCAAAGAGGCAGCACCTCCCAAGCGGATACAGCTACGCAGCAGTGCCGAGGCATACGAGCACATCCTGCCGTACATGGCCGATCTGAAGCACGAGGAGTTCTGGGTCATTCTGCTCGACAGGGCCCACCACCCCATGGGCACACAGCAGGTCAGCAAGGGTGGGGTCACATCAACGGTGGTCGATGCCAAACTGGTGTTCAGACCGGCCATTGAGATGCTGGCAAGCGGAGTCATCCTTTGCCACAATCACCCATCGGGCAACCTGAACCCGAGCAACGATGACATCGAGCTGACCCGGAAACTGGTGCAGGCAGGCGATGCCCTCGATATCCGCGTGGTGGATCATCTGATCGTTGCCGATTCGGACTACTACAGTTTTCAGGATCATAAGAAGATCAGATCCAATTGAAAATCCTGACGGGCGCAGCCGCCCTGAACACATGAGGATACTCACCGTTGTGGGCGCACGCCCCCAGTTCATAAAGGCTGCGGCGCTGAGCCGCGCCATCCGTGGCCCGTTTGCTGGGCGCATTGAGGAGCATATCCTGCACACGGGCCAGCACTACGACCAAGGCATGAGCGATGTGTTCTTTGCCGAGATGGGCATCCCGCAGCCGGCCTTCAGGCTCAACATCGGCTCATCTACCCATGGCGAGCAGACAGGGCGTATGTTGGAGGGAATTGAGAAAGTATGCCTGGAACTGAAGCCTGACGCAATAGTGGTGTATGGCGACACCAACAGCACGCTGGCGGGGGCTCTGGCCGGGGTGAAACTGCACATTCCCGTGGTGCACATAGAGGCAGGCCTTCGCAGCCACAATAAGCGTATGCCCGAAGAGGTGAACCGCATCATGGCCGACCACAGCAGCACCCTGCTCTACACACCTACAGGCACGGGCGCCACCAACCTGCTGCACGAGGGCTTTCTCTCTTTGGATGATGCGCAGGCCAAGGGCCGCTGCGACCTCGATAACCCTTATGTGGTGCGCTGTGGCGACCTGATGTACGACAACACCCTGCACTACGGCACCGAGGCCGAGCGCCACATGCCGCTTCTGGGCCGTTTGGGGCTTAGCGGCACACCGTATCTGCTGGCAACCATCCACAGGCCGCAGAACACCGATGACCCCGCCACGCTGCTCGGCATACTCGGTGCGCTGCGGGAGTGTGCCATACAGAGTGGGCAGCGGGTGGTGATACCCATGCACCCGCGCACATCGAACATCCTGCGCGAACGCATGGGGCAGGATTGGGCAGCCCTTCAGGCCGATGCGGCCATGTGCATCATAGATCCGGTGGGTTTTTTGGAAATGCTGCTGCTGCAACGGCATGCCAGCATGGTGCTCACCGACAGCGGTGGGGTGCAGAAAGAGGCCTATTTCATGCAAAAGCCGTGCGTCATCCTTCGCCCTGAGACCGAATGGAAGGAGATAGTTGAGGCCGGATGTGCCATGCTGGCAGGCTCCGACCCGCAACAGATCGTTTCAGCTTTTAGCATCATGCGCTCCAAAGCCGGAACGCTTTCCTATCCGCCCATCTTTGGCGATGGCCATGCTGCCGAACATATCTGCGCCACCATGCTCGAGTTTCTTTCTTTGAATTGAGAAAGATGAATGTTAAGAGGAATGGCTGGATGCTGTTCCATTGATCATAGATCAGAAAGGTTCAGCAATCATCAATCGAATATCATCAATCGACAATCATCAATCGACAATCCGCAATCAGAATGTCCCTCCTCATCTACACCCATGCCATAGCCCCACGGGTGAGGTATGCGGTGCAGACACTGGTGGGCGACATGCTTGGGATTGAATTTGCCCTGACCGATGACCGCGCACGGTTCCTGTCTCACGAGGGCCCGCGTATGTCGTATACCCATCTGCCCTTGGCCGATGAGCTGCACCTTAGCTGTCACCGGTTGCTTTGGGATAAGGGAATAGATGAGCAGGCCGTGGCGTTGGGAATGCATGGGGGCACGGTCACCTTGTTCAGTCACCGGGCACCGGGCAGTGCACTGCCGTTCGACCCCTTTGCAGGGGCCTTTTATCTGCTCACGCGCTATGAGGAGTATCTGCCGCACAGGCGCGACCACTACGGCCGTTTCGAGGCGCAGGAGAGCGTGGCCTTTCAGAACGGGTTCCTGCACGACCCGGTGGTGGACCGATGGGTCATCATGCTCGGGGCGCTGCTGCGCGAGCGGTACCCGCAGCTGCCCCAGCGCGAGCGCAGATATTCGCACATCAATACCCTCGATATTGACAACGCCTATGCTTTCCGCCTCAAAGGCCTGGCCCGCACGGTGGGCGCCATGGCCCGCGATGTGGCGCATGCCGACATGACCACCTTGCGCCAGCGTTCGGCCGTGCTGATGGGCCGGGGCCACGACCCGTACGACACCTACGAGTACATTCTGGACCGCCATGCATCGTTCGGGGCCCGCACCATCATCTTCTTTCTGCTGGGCGATTATGGCCTGAACGACAAGAACGTGGCCCACGACATGCCCGGTCTGCGCAGCCTGATCAAGCACCTGGCGGACCATGTGGAGGTGGGCATTCACCCATCCTTCGCATCAAACAGCGGGGGCGGCCGTATGCTTATGGAGAAACAGCGCCTCGAGGCCATCACGCACCGCCCGGTCACGGCCAGCCGCCAGCACTTTCTGGTGCTGCACATGCCGCATACCTATCGCAGACTGGTGCAGGCCGGCATCACCGATGACCACAGTATGGGCTACGCGGCCAGCACAGGTTTCCGGGCGGGCACCTGCACGGCCTACCGCCACTACGACCTCGACCTCGAGGCGCCAACGCCACTGACAGTGCATCCTTTTGTAGTAATGGATGCCACCCTGCGCTATTACATGAAGCTCACACCCGAACAGAGCATGGAGCACATCAGCGCACTCAATGCCACCGTGCGCGAGGTGAAGGGAACTTTCATTACCCTATGGCACAACGAGACCCTGAGCGATGAGGGCATCTGGGCCCAATGGCGGCAGGTGTATGATCATTTGATGCGGGTGGGGGAGGAGTGAAGCGGGTTTGCTGAAGGGGCCCAACTCTACGGAACATCATAGTTGATCGAGATCTGAAAGTTGACCCTGTCAGACATCTGTTCCTACCTACTACAGATGATTCCTGGGGCACGCGTTCCAGTGTTTCCCTTTTCCACCGAACCCACCAGTAATTTCGCCCCATGATCAGATCAATCCTCTTCACAATACTGGCTTTGACCGGGCTGGGCACAATGGCTCAGACCGTTGAGAAAGATGTGCGCTACCTGGCAGATGACCGCCTTATGGGCCGCGAAGTGGGCACCGAGGGCGAACGGATGGCCGGTGAGTTCATCATCAACCGATTCAGGGAACTCGGTCTGCAGCCTAAGGGCACCGATGGGTATTGGCAGGTGTTCAGCAGAAAGGCAGCGGCCGACCCGCACAGTGCCGCACCGGCCGATGCCGAGCCCATCAGCGTCCGCAACGTGGTGGCTTACATCGATAACAAGGCCGACCGCACAGTGGTGATCGGTGCACATTACGACCACCTTGGCATGGGACAGCACGGATCGCTCAACACTGGCCAGCCCGACATCCATAACGGTGCCGATGACAATGCCAGCGGTGTGGCCCTGCTCCTTTGGTTGGCCGAGAAACTGTCGAAACAGGGAATTGCCACAGGCGAGAACTATCTTTTCATAGCGTTCAGCGGAGAGGAGCGCGGACTTTGGGGGTCGGCCCATTTCACCCGCGAACCGACCATCGACCTGAGCAAGGTGAGCTACATGTTGAACTTCGACATGGTAGGGCGCCTCAATGCCGAACGGAGCCTGGCCATTGGCGGCACGGGCACCTCACCTATTTGGAAAAGGGTTCTTGATGATGTGACCAAGGGCCGCTTCAAGACCGTGCTGACCGAGAGTGGCGTTGGCCCGAGCGATCACACCTCATTTTACCTCAAGGACATCCCCGTCATGCACTTTTTCACCGGTCAGCACGAGGATTACCACAAGCCGAGCGATGATGCTGACAAGGTGAACATCAACGGAATCATTGAGGTGGGGCAGTTCGCACTCGACATCATTGTCAGGGCTCGGGCCGAGGGCAGGCCTGCATTCTCAAAGACCAAGGATGAGGACAAAGACTCGAACCCGAAATTCACCGTCACGCTCGGTGTGGTGCCCGACTACCTCTTTGATGGCAAAGGCATGCGCATAGCCGGTGTGAAAGACGACAAGCCCGCACACCGTGCCGGGCTGTTGAAAGATGACATAGTGATCGGTCTGGGGAAGATGAAGGTCATCGATATGCAGAGCTACATGAAAGCCCTCGCCTCCTTCAAAAAAGGGGACATCGCCAAAGTCACCTATCTAAGAGGCGGAAAGAAGAAAAAGTCGGAGGTCGTTTTCTGACCATTCCTATGCGCATCGGGCATCCTTGGCCTGAAGGTTCAGTCATGACTTAAGACCTAACAGTACATGTCGAAAACCCATCTCCTATCCAGCCTGTTCCCCGCGGTAGTAATTGCTCTATTGACCGGGTGCGAGGCTGATACCCCCGAAGGCGTGCTGCCCTTCGAGAAATCCGTTGACACAGGGATGACCGAGGATCCGGTCGATGCATTCTTTGACGGGGAAAGACTGGTGATGGTGACCAATGTCTGGACCGGTACCGATGAGTGTCGGTTCGCCACGTGCGATGCCGTGGGTGAGAATGTGGTTCCCACCTCGGTGGCATTCAATTTCAAAGCGGTCAGGAATCTGCTTCTGACCAATGGACAGAGCATCCTGGTGGGTCATACCTCAGAGACAGCCTTTGGGCAGTCGGATGGTATGATCCTGCGCCTCAACACCTTGGGCGTTGCTCAGTCCCAACAGATTTTTGGTGGGGCGGGATTTGATGTCATCAATTCCGTTGCGCTGATGCCCGATGGAGGTCTGGTGGCCACCGGTCGCACCGAGAGCAACACGGCCGGAGCCGATGACCTGTGGGCCCTGATGGTGGATGTGCTGGGCAATATCAAATGGGAGAAACGCTATGGCGGATCGGGCCGCGATGGCGGCAGCGATGTGCTGGTGCGGCCAGATGGGCAGATCGTGGTGTTCGGTTTCACGGAGAGTGACGGTGCCATGGGGCGCGATTTCTGGCTGATGGAGCTGAACCCGGCCGATGGCTCAATGGTATGGAACACCCGTTACGGTGGGGCCGACTACGAGGAAAGTCATGAGATGCTCCAATTGGCCGATGGCACCATTGTACTCTGTGGCCATACCGCGAGTACCGATGCCACCCACCAGCTTTACGCTCTGCGCGTTTCGGCCGATGGCACATTGATATGGCAGCGCGAATTCGGCACCACGAGCGCACACGAAGGGGGCGAGCACCTCTATACCGACTCGAAAGGGAGGCTCGTTTTTCTAGGGCGCACCAACAGTTTCGGAGACGATGAGGATATCTATCTCGTTATTACAGACCAAGAGGGCAACCTCATGGAGGAGAATCACTTTGGTGGACCAGGTAACCAGCAGGGCCGTGCCTTTGTAGAGGTGGAGGGAGCCTATTACATCATTGGGTCATCGGTGTATGCCGGCAGCCTCGACACCTATCTCGTGAGGCGCAACCTCGATTGATCAGCCCTTGGGCCTGCGGCCGGCCTCTTTCAGGGCACGGTCAATCAGATATTCCAACTGACCGTTCACACTGCGGAACTCATCGGCCGCCCATTTCTCAAGGGCCGAGAGCACCTCAGGGTCGAGGCGCAGCACAAAGGGTTTCTTCTTCGTCAAGGCTCAGCTGTTCTTCTCCAACAGTACCACAGTTGCCCCATCCATCTGCGACACGGAGATGGCACGGTAACCCTTGCGGCATTCCTCGTTGAGCCGTTTCTCGAACGAACTGACCCCTTCAACCCATCCTTTCTTAAGTAGTCTGTAGCGTTCCATGTCACATCAGTTATGGAGTGTCCCGGCATTGATCACAGGAGTTGCAGCACGGTCAGAGCACAGCACCACCATCAGGTTGCTCACCATTGCGGCTTTCTTGTCATCGTCCAGTTCAATGATCTGTTTGCTGCTGAGTTCGGCAAGCGCCTGCTCCACCATGCCCACAGGGCCCTCAACGATTTTTTTACGGGCCGCCACAATGGCCGTGGCCTGCTGACGTTGCAGCATGGCACCGGCTATCTCGCTGGAGTATGCCAGATGGCTGATGCGTGCCTCTAGCACCTCAATGCCCGCAATGGCCAGCCGCCCGGCAAGGGCCTTTTCCAGCATGTCGTGCACTTTCTCGCCTCCCGATCGCAGCGAAAGCTCGGCCCGCCCGTCCTCAAACTCATCGTAGGGGCACGATCCGGCCAGCTCGCGCAGTGCGCTCTCGCTCTGCACATGGACAAAAGCCTCATAATTATCCACCTCGTAGGCCGCGTTGTAGGTGTCGCGCACCCGCCACACCACCACGGCCCCTATCATGATTGGGTTGCCCATCAGGTCATTCACCTTTATGGGTTCAAGGTCAAAGTTGCGTGCCCTGAGCGTCACCCGTTTCTTGGCCAGGAACGGATTAGCGTAAAAGAAACCGTTGTCCTTCACCGTGCCAGTGTACTTACCAAATAGGTTGAGCACCATGCTCTCGTTGGGATTGACAACAAAGAGGCCCAGATAGATGAACAGGTTGAGCGTGAGCGGAATTGCGGGCCACCCGTTCTGCATCCACACGAACAGTGCTATGCACAGACCTGTGAATGCCAGGTTCAGGCCTATGGTCACATAGCCGTTAAGAGGTTTGAATTCCTTTTCCATGTCTATTTGAATTGATGGTGCAATGATATCACAATAATATCATTCAACCAAAAAAAAAGAGGGCACAGCCCTCTTCTCATTATTCAGACTCGCCAAGGTCAACTTAACTTGAAGCCGATAGGCAGTGTGAGTCTCACCTTCACGGCCCGGCCCTTATCGGTACCTGGGGTCCAAGCAGGCATGGCGCTCACGGCTCGCACAGCCTCGGCATCCAGATCATCACGCAGGCCCTTTGCAACGGCCACTTCTGTGACCTTGCCATCAGTGGCGATGCAGAAACTGACAAAAACCTTCCCCTCGAGACTATCGGCCTTTGCTGATTCGGGGTACTTGATCTCCGACCCAAGAAAAGCGGCCAGCTCGCCCATTCCGCCCGGAAACTCGGGCATCTTCTCGGCCTGTTCCAACACGGTATCCTGCATGCTCTGATCATCCGATGCGGAAGGCCCCCCATCGGCACATGCATTGAGCCAGAGCATGGCAACCAACGCGGGCAGAAGGGCCAAGTGGCGCACTAGCCCGTGCGCAGGGGTTCTTTTCTGTGTAAGCATGATCATTCTGGTTTTGATGAGTGATTGGTTGAAGAAAGCGTTTACCGGTGCAGCGATGCTGCGGCCCGAAATGGCCTGTGACAGGATGAGTCCGGCATATTCGGTGCCTTTGCCACTGGGACTGACGATGGCGTCAGCCTCCAATTCGTGCACTTCGGCCGTAAAGTGGCAAAGCAGGTGGGCCACTGGGTTGAACCACTGGACGCAGCGCACCAGCTCCATGATGATTCGGTCCAGGCTGTGCCAGCGCGATACGTGCACCTTTTCATGCGCAAGGACCAGATCCCGTTCGCGGCCTTGGAGCCCCAGCGGCAGCATAATCCGGCCGAAGAAAGAGAACGGGTCTTGATCAATAGAGGCAAGCGTGCCATCGGCCGATGGCACCGCATGGGACAGTGCCTTCATCAATCCGAGAATGGACAGCCCGAGCCGCACCAACATGAAAAATGTGCCCAAGGCCCATGCACCTACGACCCATGGCCAAATCTCGGTCACCGCTCCAGTGCCGGCAGCGCCTGTCAACTCCACCTCAGGCAGCAAAGAGCTGAAATCTGCCACTCCATTGCCCACATGCAATGGGACAAACGGACAGACCATGGCCATCAATACGCTCGAAAGGAGAACCAGACGGTTAAGGCTGAACCATGTGGTTCCTCGCACCAGCAGATACAATGGCACAACGGCCCAAAGGGACAGACCGCTCACCCACAGATATGTTATCAGCGCATTCATGGTTGCTGCGCGGTCTTCTTCCTCTGTTCCACCAGATGCATCAACTCGTCCATCTCGCGCACCGTCAAGTCACGGTCCTTCACAAAAAACGAGACCAGGTTTGAGAATGAGCCCTGGAAATAGCCGTCAAGCACATGATCCACCCTATACTTGGAATACTCCTCGCGGCTCATGGTGGGGTGGTAGCGGTGTGTCTTACCGAACGCCTCGTAACCCACCACGCCTTTCTTCTCGAGTATGCGGATGATGGTGCTCACTGTGTTGTAGGCCGGTTTCGGTTCAGGCATCTGCACAATGATGTCCTTCACAAAGGCTTTTTTCAGATCCCACAGGATCATCATCACCTGTTCTTCTGCGCGTGTCAGATCTTTCATGGCCACAAATGTAACTATATTTTTAGTTCACCAACTAATAATTTAGTTTATAGCTGAAAAAGATGAACGGTACCTTCGCAGCATGATGAGAACAGTGTTTATAAGTGGTGCCAGTTCGGGCATCGGAGAGGCCACAGCACGAGCATTGGCTGCCCTTGGGCGTTACAGGCTCATATTGGCGGCAAGGCGAACAGAAAGGCTTCTAGACCTGTCCTCAGAGCTCAGTGCGAAAGGCACATCATGCCTCTGTATCGGGCTCGATGTGCGCAGGCGCGTGGAGGTGAACAAGACGATAGCCGACTTGCCCGCTGAATGGAGGCAGATAGATGTATTGATCAACAATGCCGGGCTGGCCGCTGGCCTTGATCCAATTCAGAACGGTGACGCTGACCACTGGGAACGGATGATCGATACCAACCTGAAGGGCCTGTTATGGGTGACACGCGCAGTGGTACCCGGCATGGTTGAACGCAACAGCGGGCATATCGTCAACATCGGTTCCATTGCCGGGCGCGAGGTGTATGCCAACGGCAACGTGTACTGCGCTACCAAACATGCGGTGCATGCCCTGAGTCGAGGAATGCGGATGGACCTGCTGCCACATCGCATAAAGGTCACCAACATCGCACCGGGATTGGTGGAGACCGAGTTCAGCCTTGTGCGATTTGATGGCGATGCCGAACGCGCCAAGCGTGTCTATTCGGGGATAAGCCCCCTCACCGCCAACGATATTGCCGAGTGCGTGGTATTTGCCGTCAGCCGCCCGGCACATGTCAACATTGATGAGATGTTGGTGCTCTGCACCGACCAGGGCAGCGCAACACAGGTGAACAGGGCAGGCTGAATCAGCCCTCGGCTCTGCCTGACCCCAATCTGCTCATGTCAAGGTCCACCTGAAACGGGGTGGCCATGAACTCGTCCATGCCCTCCGCGGCAGACAACCCATCGAAAAGGATGCGGTGCACGGTCTCGGTGAGCGGGGCGCGGGTGCCCAGATGGTTGGCCAGGCCCATCATCACCCTGGAGGTGTTGACACCTTCGGCCAGCTCATCGTAGTCGCGGGTCACCTCTTCCAACGATTCGCCCTTGGCCACACGGTAGCCAACGGTGTAGTTGCGGCTTTTGGGGCTGGCGCAGGTGGCCACCAGGTCGCCCACCCCGGCCAGGCCGAAGAAGGCACTGAGGTCGCCTCCAAGCATCTTTCCCAGATGGGCCATCTCCAACAGTCCGCGGCTTATGAGCAGTGCGCGGGCATTCTCGCCAAGACCCAGTCCGCTCACCATGCCCGAGGCAATGGCGATCACGTTCTTCACCACCCCGGCAATCTCAATCCCGGTGATGTCCTTGCTTCCATACACCTGAAACCTGGGGGTGCCCAGGGCCCGCTGCGCCATGCGCACCACCTCATCGAATCGGCTCGCCACCACCGTGGCAGCCGGTTGGCCCGCAAGCATCTCGCTGGCCAGGTTCGGACCGGCCAGACAGCCCACCCTGCGTACAATGGTCTCCTCGAGGATGATCTCGCTCATGGTGTACACGCGCTTGGGCAGGAGTTTGTAGTCGTGGCTGAGCGAATGCCCCTCAGGCAGGCGCACATCAAAGCCTTTGGTGCCATGCACCAGGATATGCTCGGGTGTAAGATGTTGGCCCAGACCGCGGGCCATATCCCTGAAAGCAGCCGATGGCATGATGGGGAAGATGAGGGTGCAGCGTTCGGCCACCTCTTTGAAATCGGTCACGGCCTGCACATTGGGCGCCATGGTGCGGCCCCGGTTGTCGCGCGAGGCGCGTATGCTCTCGGCCACATGTGGGTGGCGGGTATATAGGATCACATCCTGATTCTCGGCCAGGATATTGGCTATGGCCGAGCCGAAGCTGCCCGCGCCCACAACCCCCACGGGCTTTTTGTCAGACGTACCCCTCGAGCCCATATCCGTCCAATCTGTTATGGTAATAGAGCAGCAGTTTGATGTCCTGACTCTCAAAATCACCTGCCTCGTTGAGAGCAATGGGCAGATTGATGTGATACAGTCCGAGGTTCATCAGTCCCTTGCGGATGATGTCGCTCACGTCATCTTCGGCTATCTCGCGTTCAATGTCCACTTCCTTCTCGGCATGCAGCTCGCGTAGCCTATTGGTCAGATTGCTGCAGACCACCAGCAGTTCGCGCTTGGTGATTATCAGGTCCTCTTTGGGCAGCCTGAGCAGGCCATACAGGTCGAGCCGCGAGAATTTCTTTTTGATGATGTTGAACCCTGCAAATGCCACAAGATGGCTGCAGAAGATGATGCTCTCGCGGTGGTAGGTCTCCACGATGCGCCTGCCCAGCATGCGGGTGTACTCTGCATCGCGCTGCAGGTCTTTGCGCACCTCACCGCCCGAAACGAAATAGTCGCGCACATTCACGTGCCGGCCAGCCGGGTCGAGGCTGTTGCCCTGCATGTCCACATCGTTGCCGAAAAGGTCCATCGGCTTGCCGAAAATGACCGCCATCTCGCTCGATGCGTTGAAGAAATTGTATATGAACTGAGCCATCTTCACCGAGGTGGAGAAGTTGTCATTCTCCACATAATACTGCTCCTGACCGCTGTATTTCAGGTGTTGGTCAATAAGTCCCTGTGCCTCGAGCACGAAATTGTAATCGATGATAACAGGCACAACGAAGAGCTTGCGGGCCTTGTCGCCATCGCGCTCATAGGCCAGTCGCTGTGCCTCCAGTGCTGTGCCCAGCAGCCCAAGTTTGAGTCTTTTCTCAATGGCTCCGCTGCGCGAGCGTGTGCCGCCCGGAAAGAAGAGCCCGTGGCAGCCCCTTTGCAGCGAGAGGGTGGAGTAGGCCTTGAGTGTTTCGAGGTAAAGCAGGCTCTTCTTGCGCCTGTCCACCTTGTACGCTCCTAATCGGTTCATGAAATAGGAGAGCAGCTTTATACCGAAAAGATTCAGACCGGCACCGTACAGGAAGGGTGGCAGCCCGATGCTCTGAATGGCCCAGCCTATTAGAATGGAGTCGAGGTTTGAGAAGTGCGTGGGCACCATGACGATGGTTCCGCGCTTGGCCAATTCGCGTATATGGTCAATGTGCCCCACCAGATGCACCTTGTCGTGCAGGTTATGGTTGGTGGTCCAGAACCTGGAGATTCCCTTACCCTGCGATGCATTGAGCAGCCTAGAGATGAGGTTGGTTGAGGTCCATTTGGCAAAGTCGTGGGTACGTACATCAAAATACCCGGCTATCTCGTTGGCATAGCGGGTCACGATGCGTTCCACCAGTTCATCGTACACCTCAAAGTCGGCCTTGTCCTCGCGTACGCGCACCATATCCTTGCGCACCTTGGCCCAGAACAGTTTCTCATCGGGCGCATCGGCCTTCCAGGGCGTCTGGGTCAGGCGAATCCGTTCCTGATAGAGGGTCTTGGCCAGTTCATCTTTCAGACCGTGGGAATTCTTGCCTATCGCCTCGCGTATGTTGGCAATGCTATGTGCAATCAGCTCGCGGATAAACTCATCGCGCTCCTGAGTGAGCTTGTAGATCGGGTATTGTGTGGGGTCGGGTTGAATGGGATCGTACAACCACCCACCTGCCGAATGTACCCGCGTTGCCATGGGGCCAAGATATATGTAGGGATTGACAGATGATGCTCCGTTCTGCACAGAGGCAGAGCCCGCAGCTTCAGCCTCTCACTTGGATCTCCGCTTGAGCGACCACGTGAAAAAGAACCGCGACACCTCGGTGCCATCGGCCATGCGGCCCACCGTCTCCATGCGCACGGTGACAGGTTCGCCCGTTCGGCATGTCTCGGCCACGGCAGCGAACATCCTATCGCCATCGGAGCAGGTGAAGGTGACAAGGCGGTCGGCCTTCTTGGTGAAACCGCCCTCCATCTCGCCCACCAACATGGCCACACTCTGGCCGCTGTTCTCAATGGCCAGCAGGGCCAGCACCCCGGTGCTCATCTCGGCAGCCATGCTCTGTGCAGCGAAATAGATGCTGTTGAAGGGGTTCTGGCTTCGCCAGCCGTATGGCAGCTGCACCTCGCAACCAGCGCTGTCGATGCGCTTTATACGGCATCCGGCCACCCATGCCAGCGGCAGTTTGGCCAGCAGAAACAGGTTGAACAGGAAGGGGTTGCGCATGCGCGACACGAATTTCTGTGCGCGAGGGCTCAGCGTTGTCTCCATTTTATTGAGATGACTTTCAATCTGTTCTTAACTGGGTAATGAGGCCCTTGGGTCCTCTGATTGCCAACCTGAATCGGGTTGACAAAGTAAATCCTCGTGCCTCAGGTTTTCTTTCTGATCAACCTGAACAAGGGAATCGGATAAAAGAACCATGTTTGAATGAAACGGTAAGCAGACCGGCTCACCATCGGATGAGCATGATGCCCATGAGTACGAGGACGACCCCCACAAGGCGCGACCGACTGAACGACTCTTTGAAAATGAGGTGACCACCAATGGCACCGAAGGCCACTGACACTTCGCGCGCCACAGTCACTCTGCTCAAAGGGGCATAGGTGAACACGTGAAGGATGATGGCATAGCTGAGCAGCGCCACCACACTGATCATGGCCACTGGCCGCCACAGCCGGGTGACGGTGTGCACCAGTTCCTGCCTGCGGTGGTTGAGCACATAGGGCAGGAACACCAGACCGGATATGAGCTGGGTGGCATTGAGCAGCACAATGGGATGCACGTGCTGCACCGCCAATTTGTCGAGCACCGTGTATGACCCGATGAGCGCACCGCACAGCAGGGCCGATATGATGCCCCGGAGGCCGGTGGTGCTGCGGTCTCTGCGGTATGATACGAGCGCCACACCGGCAAAGGCCAGCACCATGCCCAATGCGGCCACACGGCCGAGTGATTCACCGAAAGCGAGTACAGCCACTGTCACCGCCAGCGCCACCCCGGTGCCGCGTAGCAACGGGTACAGTGTGCTGATGTCGCCATGGCGATAGGTGATGTTGAGCATGTAGCCATACACCGCGTGGCACAGCCCGGTGAGCAATATGATGGGGCCCGATGCCACCCAATCGGTCGTGGCACTCAAATTGGCCAGTGCCCACGGAAGCCCCAGGAGCCAACCGACAACAAAGGAGAGATAGATGATGCTGTAATTGCCGCTGTACCGCTTGGCCATCAGGTTCCAGGCAGCATGCATGAGCGCTGAAAGGATGACAAGGCCGAAGGTGAGGATATCCACGTGGGGCGATGGTACGGGGCAGCGATTGTCAACTCAACGTACCGCCCCGCGCTGATCCAGGATCACCATCAGGTCGGCCAATCTGTTTGAGTAGCCGAACTCATTGTCATACCAGCCCACAATTTTCACCATGGGGCCGATGACCGAGGTGAGCTTGGCATCGAACACGCACGAGTGCGGATTGCCGATGATATCGACACTCACCAGCTCGTCCTCGGTGAATTCGAGGATGTTCCTCATGGGCCCATGTGCGGCTGCGCGGAAGGCCTCGATCACCGCGGCTTCGGTGGCAGGTCTTGAGACCATGCACGTGATGTCGGTGAGCGAACCATCGATGACCGGTACGCGAATGCCGGCCCCGCCCAGACTGTCTTTGAGATGTGGGAAGATGGGCCCGAGCGCCTTGGCAGCGCCCGTGGTGGTGGGCACGATGCTCTGGGCGGCAGCACGGGCCCTGCGGAGGTCCTTGTGGGGCGAGTCGTGCAGGCGCTGATCGCCTGTGTATGAGTGCACCGTTGAGACGAACGCCCGCTCAACCCCAAAGGCATCATCGAGCACCTTGACCATGGGCGCAGCACAGTTGGTGGTGCACGAGGCGTTGCTTATCACATTGTCCGATAGATTGACCACATGGTCGTTCACGCCTATCACCACAGAGGGGATGTCCCTGTCCTTGGCCGGGGCCGAAATGACCACCTTCCTGGCCCCGGCACGCAGGTGGGCCGATGCCGCCTCGCGGGTAAGGAAATGGCCCGTGCTCTCAATCACCACATCGACCCCCAGGGCGGCCCAGGGCAGCACCGAGGGGTCTTTCTCTGCAAAGACCCTGACAGCATGGCCGTTGAAGCTGAGGCCCGCCTCGGTGATATCGCACGTGCCGCTGAAACGGCCGTGAACCGAGTCGTAGCGGAACAGATGCCGAAGGGTAGGGATGTCGGTGAGGTCGTTGATGGCCACCACCTCAATGCCGGGCCGCTGCAGCAGTGCCCGCATGGTGATGCGCCCTATGCGCCCGAATCCGTTGATGGCCACGCGTATCATGATCGTTTTGCTTTAACAGGGGTGAATGATGGAGGAACAGGAATGGCCCTGCAATGTTGGCGAGAAAGAAGTCTTCTATGTGATGCCCATCAGCCAATATCTCTAAATAAAACGGGCTGACCGACACCGGACTCACTGCCTCATGACAATGGCCGAGGCGCTGTGCGCTGCGCTGCGCAGGGTAAGGATGTAGCGGTGGCCCTGCTGTGGCAGTTCTATCGGGTAGGTCTCGTCCTGCCCCAGGTTCACCTCTTCAAGATACACCGCGCTGCCGTCCATGTCGGTCACCTGCAACATGCACGGGCAGTTGAGCGACCTGAGCAGGGTGAGCATCACCAGGCCGTCATCGGTATCGGGGCTAAGATCAAGGATGCCGCGCGATTCCTCATCCACATAGATGTGCCTGTTGCCCGCGCTCCGGTCCATGAGGCGCTCCTGCGCCTGCGCAAGGCATGGCACTGCGCACAGCATGGCAACGTTGATCAGGACAATGGGGCGCATGAGAGGGTGAAAATGGAACCTGATGAGGAATGTTGAATGATGGATGGCGAAGATTCTATTCACGATCTGCGGCCCTGCGCGGTGAATAACACTGATGCACTGACGGGGCACTTGGAATGACGCCCCGAAGCGCACCATGCCCCGAAGCGATGAACAGGTGTCGGTGTCTGCGGAACAGGCGCTGACTGCCTCACCGGACCGATAGGGCACCTTGGCACGCTGAACCAACAGCACACCAATTCCATTCAGCATGACATCAGAGTTACTGACAATAAGACACCTGACCAAGCCAATAGCTGTGGCTGCGATGTCGTTGATGGGCCTAGCAGGTGCATCGGCACAGACCACCCTCTATTCAGAGAGCTTTGAGACGGACGGTGAGGGCACACGGTACACATCGAACACATATACAGATTGTGCGCTGTCCGATTACTTCTTCAGGACCAACACCAACCCCGTGACCCCTCCGAGCTGTTCGGCCACTTTCGGCACAACGCTTTTGGGCCTGCAGGGCAGCTATTTCTGGGCATCGGAAGACATCAGGTCATCGAGCCCAGTGGTAGGTGCAAGGTCACCGGGCAACATCACCACCCAGATCATCGATATCTCCGGCTATTCCTCGCTACAGGTGTCGCTGTACCTGGCCACATCAAACAACAGTGGCACCCGGTGGGAATCTTCGGATTCACTGAACATCAAGGCATCGATAAACGGAGGCGCGCAGATACTTGTAGGCCGTTTCATGGGCAAAGGCGATGCGTTGGTGGGCAACAGATTGGGTATAGACTCTAATCTGGATGGTGTGTACAACGGGTCGGATGTGGCCACCAACTGTGACATTGAGACATTCACGAAGTACACCTTTAGCATCCCCGGAAGTGGCTGCAACCTGCAGGTCATCTTTGATTTCGATCAGCTTGGAGGTACTGAGGAACTGGCCATCGACCTGATAGAGGTGACCGGCACAAGCGGTGGAGGAGGTCCCAACATCAGCACCTCGGGCACATTGTCGGCCTTTTCATCGTGCTCGGGCGCGGCATCGGCCCCTCAGTCATTTAATGTAAGTGGAACCAGTCTTACGGCCGATCTGGTGGTGACTGCTCCGACCGGGTTTGAGGTGAGCACCTCGTCAGGGGGGGCGTATGGGCCAAGTGTGTCTTTCACTCCCAGCAGTGGCACGGTTGGCAGTTCTGCGGTATTCGTCCGTTTGGCCGCATCGGCATCGGGCAGCCCATCGGGCAATGTGGCCTGCACCTCGCAGTGCGCCACCACACGCAACGTGGCCGCCAGCGGAACGGTCAGTTCCACACCTTCCACGCCCACCATCACCCCCGGTGGGCCCACCACCTTCTGTTCGGGAGGTTCGGTCACATTGTCGTCATCGGCCGGGTCGGGCAATCAGTGGCGGCTTAACGGTGGCGACATAGGCGGGGCCACGGGCACCACGTATGCGGCCACGGCCAGCGGAACGTACACTGTGGTGTCCACCGTGAGCGGTTGCAGCTCAGCGGCATCGTCTGGCACGGTGGTCACTGTCAACCCCACCCCATCTACCCCGTCAGCAACCCCCGGTGGGCCCACCACCTTCTGCACAGGCGGATCGGTGACGCTCACCTCAAGCTCGGCATCGGGCAACCAGTGGTACCTCAACGGGGGAAGCATAGGCGGTGCCACAGGGCAGGACCTTGTGGCGTCTACAAGCGGCAGTTACACGGTAACGGTGACACAGAGCGGTTGCACCTCGGCCGCCTCATCGGCTGTTGTGGTGACGGCCAACACCACCCCGGCTCAGCCCAGCATAACGCCCATCGGCCCCACCACCTTCTGTACGGGTGGTTCGGTGATCCTGATATCGAGCGCGGCCACCGGCAATCAGTGGTACCTCGATGGCAACCCGCTGAGCGGGGTAACGGCCCAGTTCTATGCGGCCGGTGCCGATGGCGACTACACGGTCATTGCCACAGCCAGCGGATGTTCGTCAGCGGCATCATCGGCACAGACCGTCACGGTCAATCCGAGCCCAGCGGTAACGGCCGACCCCGTGGGCAGCAGCATCTGCGCCTACAACAGCGGGTCGTATTCCGTTACAGCCACCGATGCCACAGGCTACCAGTGGCAGGAGAGCACCGATGGGGGAGGCTCGTTCGGCAACATCACCGATGGCGGGGTCTATTCGGGCACCGGCACCTCATCGCTCACCATCACCCAACCGCCCTTTAGCATGAGCGGATATCAGTACCGCTGCGTGGTGAGCGGTGGATGTGCGCCCAACGCCACATCGGCCGCAGCCACCATGACGGTCATCGGCCCGCAGTTCACCCAGCAGCCTACCGATGAGTCGGTTTGCGATAACGGAGATGCCACCTTCTCGGTGACCGTTTCGAGCCCCGGTTTCCCTTCGTACCAATGGTTCTACAGCACCGACAACGGCCTGAACTTCGACCCTGTGCCCAGCGCGGCACCCTACAGCGGGGAATTCACCAATGAACTCACCATAACCGGTGCCACTGTAAGCATGGACGGCTATCTGTATCGCGCGAAGCTGGGCAATGGGTTGTGCGCCATACTGAGCCCCCCATCGAGCAGCGGGGAGTTGAGTGTGGACCCGGCCACCACGTGGTATGCCGACCCAGATGGCAACGGCTATGGCGACCCGAACAGTACCACCACGGCCTGCACCCAGCCTTTGGGCTACAGCGCCTCACCGTGCGGTTCACCCACGGGCCTTTCAAGCAGCAATGTGCTGGACACCAGGGCCACCGTACAATGGACAGCCGGGACCGGGGCCACCAACAGTCAGGTGCGATACAGGCCGTTGGGTGGCGGTGCATGGGGCATCGTGAGCCAGTCCATGCCCGATGTGGACCGTAACCTGAACGGCCTGAACCCTTCCACCACCTATGTGTGGGAGGCCCGCTCGCGCTGCAGCACCGATGCGGGCGACACAAGCGTGTTTGTAATAGGTGCGCAGTTCACCACCGCAGCATCCTGCGGCACTGCCACAGGCCTTGCCTCATCCAATGTGACAGACGAGACGGCCAAACTGACCTGGACGGCCGTGCCGAGTGCCGCTGAGTACAAGGTGCGTTACCGTGTGCAGGGCAGTGGCACCTGGACCACCCGCACTGTTGCGGCCCCCACTGCGCAGCGCAACCTCACCGGCCTTAGCGATGCCACGACCTACGAGTATATGATCGGTACCACCTGCACCGCTGGCACGTACAGCGAGAGCTCGGTCGGCACCTTCACCACCTTGAGCGCCTGCCCTGCCATAACAGGTGTGAGTGTGAGCAACATAACGGCCACCACAGTGCGTGTGAACTGGGCCACCGAACCCGATGCCGCCAGCTATACTGTGAGGTACGGTGTGCAGGGTTCCGGCACATGGTCGGCAACTACCGCAAACGCCCCGGCCCTGCTGCGCAACATAAGCGGTCTGGCGCCCTCCACCACATACGAATACTATGTGCGCACCAACTGTACCAATGGCCTGAGCGAACTGGGCGAACTGCGCACCTTCACCACCGCAAGCGCACGGTATGCCTCGCCAGATGCTAATGATGCCTTCACCTTCCGCATCTACCCCAACCCCACACAGGGCGAGTTCCGCATTGAGCCCCTCACCGAGTTTGATGGCGCGGCCGATGTGCGCCTCACCGACATGACGGGACGCACGCTGCTCAACCGCACCTGGGCCGTGGCCGAGGAGGGCGCCATTGAGCTGGGCACCGGCCTGGCCAAGGGCACCTACATCCTCACCATAGCTGCCGATGGGCAGGTGTGGAACGAAAGGGTGGTGGTGACGGAGTGATAGTAGCCGTTCGCTTCTCGCTGTTCGCTGTTCGGGCGAGTAGCGAACAGCGAATGGCTAACAGCGAACAGCGCAATAAAGGCGGTGCCGGTATCGGTGCCGCCTTTTTTCATTTCATATCCCAAACACTTGGGTGCTCTGCCAGTGGCCTTTGGCCTCACTGCGGGTGATAGACCCGCTCGGCATTCTTGTACACCGTCTCCTTATCAAGGCTCTGGGGCTTGAACTTCTCGTTCACAAACAGGCCCATCTGATCGTTGTAGTGTGCATTCTTGGGCTTGTTGCTCGCTCCATAGGCGTTCACGCTCTCTATCACCGGGCCGTCTTTCCCAAAGCGGACCATCTGCACATAGCTGTCGCCCAACCACATCTCCATGCGGCCATCGGGCAGCTTGCGGCCATATACCGCACGGATGTTATCGGGCCCACCGTTTATGGCGTAGGTCTTGTCGCCACGGGTAAGTACCTGCACCTTGCCCAGTTCAATGTCAATGGTGCCGAAGGTCTTTATCATGTGTGCCTTGGCCGCACGGAGGTGCCTGATAAGAAATGAGAGCCGCAGTGTATCGTTCTCTCTCAGTTCCTTCTCCTTGATGGAATTGTCCTCATACAGGTTATACATGGTGTAGAGGATGATGCCGAAATCGCGGTCGGTGCTATCCGTGCGGTGTTTCCAATGCTGGATCTTGCGCAGGCAGTCGGCCACATCGGGGTACCTGTCCGGATTCACGCGCATCAGGTCCATGATGGGGTAATTCTTGAGGAACACCACCGAGTCAGGAAACTGCACATCGAACTTGAGCGCCTTCACCTGATCGTAGGTGAATGTGCTGCGGCTGTTCAATACCTCAAGCGAACGGTTGCCGCGGTTGTTCATCTTGCCCGGCTCGTAGCCGATGCACACGGGGTAAGGTGTGTGGTCCGAGGTCTCGCAACTGTTCTCAAAAATGCTGTTGTTGGTATTGAATACGTAGCCGCAGTCGGGGTTCTTCTTCTGTTCCAGTTCATCCACCCCGAAATACTCGGTCCATAACGTGGCGCTCGTATCACCAGGTAGCACCTTGCGCCAGTTATACTTTGGGTTGCGCCTCGGCACCTTGCCATTGGCAATGAAGAAGATGTTGCCGTCTTTATCGGCATAGGTGATGTTCTGCATCACAATGCCTTGGATCTTGAGCGCCTTGTAAAACTCATCAAAGTTCTTGGCGTGATTCATGGCATACCACTGCACGGGGGCCTTCATCTCCATCAGCGCGGGCATTCGGAAGGCGAACGTGCCGTGCTTGGTCACAAGGGTGGGACCATATATGCTGCGCCAGTATTTCTTACCGATGGTGATCTTGAACCCCTTCTTCTTGCCCAGCGCCACCCGCAGTTTGGCCCGGAAGGATTCCAGCTTCTTCCATTGGCCGTCAAAACGGTACATGTTCTTCTTTTTGGGATGCATCACCAGTTGGTAGGTGTCGCTCAGGTCGAGGTCGCCTGTGGTGTGGGCCCAACTGAGGTGCCTGTTGGTGCCGTGGAATATGCTCATACCGCCATGGAACGTGCTGCCGTGTATGTTCCATCCCTCTTCGCTGTGCAGGTGGGCCTCGTACCAGCTCAGCAGTCCGGTGATGGGCTGGTGCGAGTTGATCACATGGAAAGTCTGCCCATCGGCACTCAACTTGGGGCTTATGGCGTACGCATTGCTGCCTATGCCGTTTTCGACCCGCTCGGGCAGGTCGTTCAGCACACCACCGTCAATGATGCTGCGCACTGTGCCGTCCAAGCCGCTCATCAGGCCCTGGCCCAGCATATAGCCGACAATGAAATCCTGAGGGGTGACGGGGAACGCCCGTTTCACGAGCACTTCCTCGGGGTGCAGCTCGGCATAACGGTTCACCGCTGCGGCCCCGGCCTCCAGCAGTTTTTTATAGTTGTCGGGAATATCCTTTTCGTAATTGTTCTCAACAAACTCACGCACACGGGTCAGCTGCACCACATAATCCACCTGGGCGCCATCGGGGCCCAGATGCAGGCCCAGCAGACTCTTTGCGGCCAATAGCAACCATTGGGGCGTTTCGAAATCATCCTCGCACGTGGCCCATTCCAGACCATATACCACCTCGGCATCGGTCTTGGCGAAAATGTGCGGCACTCCGTAGCGGTCGCGCACAATGTCAATCTTCTGTGGGTCTATCTGCCCATAGGCTGGGGCGATGCAAACGAGCGTCAGCCCAAGGGCCGAGAGCTTAAGAAGGCGCATGGAGGGGGATTGAGATGGGTGATGGTTCGGGGCCTAAGGTATGGGCCTGCCACCACCTTGGCAACCCTCAATCCACACCATTGGGCATTGCATTGACAACGCTCGTGAATGCGGCACGGGGCGGGCGCTCGCGGTAGCGGTCGCCAGCGGTGCCGCGCCTGCGCTCCTCTTTACTCAGTCGCTGCTTGAGCGGCACAAAGTCGTCAACCATGGCTGTGCTAGGGTCTATGCTCAGCTCATACGTGTTCCAATACTCCTTGGTGATTATGCCCACTACGGCCGGAATGAACTCCACAGGCAGGTTGTCTTTCATGGTCAGATAGCGTATCATCTCGCTCTGAAATGGGTCGGTGGCCACCGCCACGCGCCTCAGGCCGCGCTCCTTGGCCAGCTCATAGCCATAGAATAGGTTCTCGGTGCTGTGCTCGGCCCGGTCCTCTATGATGATATGTTCTTCTGGCACACCCAGTTCCTTGGCATACTCTGCCATGATGCGGGCTTCGACATAAGGCGTGTGCACCGCCCCTCCACTGAAAATGATATTGCGCGCCATTCCGGTCTTATAAAGGTGGTAGGCCCAGTAAATACGGATCTTGTAGATAGTGTTGATGTTCTTGGCATCGGCATGATACGGAAACCCCGGAACGATCACCGCATCGTAGGCCCCGCGCTGCTGAGCGCGCTGATACGTGGCGTGCGTAAAGATCTTGCCGCACGATGAGGTGCCAACGGCAATGGTGATGAGGAGCATATAAACGAGGTGACGCATGGATGTCTGTTTGATGGGTTGAACAGCAACACATCCATTTTGTTTAAAGATGAGATAGTTTTAATGAACAGAAATAAAACCATGCAGTCCCACTCGAAAGGGACTGTGACGCATGGTCCTTCAGGACAATAAGCTGTGATCGGAATGTGAACCGGAGCATCAGCCCGGCATCAACATGGGCCTACCAGATCGGCTTGCCTCAATGCAGCAGGATTTTCTTCAGCCCTTGAACTTGCCTAACAAATTGGCATTGACCAGGAGTGGATCATGGTCAGGCATCAATGAATCCAATCTGGATGGATGATAAGGGCGATGCGGAATCAGATGATCTCGAAGTAACGTTTCAGCTCCCAATCGGTCACTGCTTTGCTGAACTGCCGCCATTCCCACTCACGGGTCTGACAGAAATGCTCAACAAAACGCTCACCGAACAGCTCCTTGGCCACATCGGAGTTCTTCATTGCATGGGTGGCATCCCACAGATTGCGCGGAAGGATACCGGCCCCACTGTCGCGGTAACCGCTGCCACTTGTCTCGGGCACATCGAGCGTCAGGCCCTTGGCGATGCCGTACAACCCTGCCGCCAGACAGGCCGACATGGCCAGATACGGATTGGTGTCGCTGCCCACCACGCGGGTCTCAAGTCTGCACGCGCTCGCACTGCCGGGCAGCGCACGGAGGGCAACAGTGCGGTTGTCCACTGCCCAGGTCAGGGTGGTAGGTGCCCACGCCCCTTCGACCAGGCGCTTGTAGCTGTTGATGGTAGGTGCCACCATGGGCAGAATGTGCGGCAGGCAGTGCAACTGGCCCGCCATGTAGCTCTCCATCAGGCGGCTCATGCCGTGGCGGCCCTTGGGATCGTGGAAGAGGTTGTTGTTGCCGTCCTCGTCCCAAAGGCTCTGGTGCACGTGGCCGCTGCAACCGGGCAGGTCGGCCCTGTATTTGGCCATGAACGTGGGCATGATGCCGTGCATGTGGCCTATCTCTTTCACCGCGGTCTTGAAAAGTGTTGCACGGTCGGCTGCATCCAGCACATCGGCATAGTAAATGGCGGCCTCGAGTACCCCGGGTCCGGTCTCGGTGTGCAGCCCTTCTACAGGCACATCAAAAGCCTCTAACTGATCAAAGATGTCGTTGAAGAACTCCTTGCTCTGCGAGGCCCTCAATATGCTGTAGCCGAACATGCCCGGACTGAGTGGCAGCGGACTGTCAAATCCTTCCTGATGCAGGCTGTGGCTGCTCTCGCGGAAATTGAACCATTCGAATTCCTGCGAGAAAATGGCCCTGAAACCCATGTCCTCGGCCCGCTGACGCACGGTGCGCAAAAGGGTGCGCGGGCACACGTACAACCCGTTACCATCGCGGTCTCTGAAATCGGCCAGAACGAAGGGCACACCACCTTCCCATGGCACAAAGCGCAGCGTGTTCAGGTCCACGCGGGCCAAGGCATCGGGGTAGCCTGTGTGCCAACCGGTGTAGGTGCCATTGTCATACGCGGCATCAGAGCTGTCCCATCCGAACACCACATCGCAGAATCCGAATCCTTTCTCGGCCACACTCACAAACTTGTCCTTGCGGATGTACTTGCCGCGCAGCACACCGTCAATGTCGGTCACGGCCAGTTTCACCTTCAGATGTTCGCTGTTGCGTATCTGATTCACAATGTGCTGCAGGTCTTGCGTGGTCTGGGCCATGGTGTTGCGTGTAAGGGTGCAAGGTTAACGACATACAGGCTTGATGCGCTTGCCGCTGCGCAGATGGTTGCATAACATCGTGCCCAGAATCCTATTGCCCAATGATTACACGCTGTGTCCCTGTTCTTTTGTGGGCCCTTCTCCTGATTGCAGGTGGTTGCACCGAGTGGGACGATCGGTTTGATAAGGAGTTTGAGTGCTCGCCTCCGTTCGCACCGCTTGATACGGCTAAGAACGTGAGCGTCATTGCCTTCGGTTCGTGTGGCAGGCAGGATGATCCTGAACCGATCTTTACCGATGCCGCTCAGAGCGGAGCCGATCTGTTCGTCTTTCTTGGCGACAATGTCTATATCGACTCAGAGGATTGTCAGGTGTTCTTTGATGAGTATTCCAAGCTTGCCTGCAAAGACGAATTCGCACAGTTGGTGAGTACCATTCCCACACAGGCGGTGTGGGACGACCACGATTATGGCAAGAACGATGCAGGTATGGAATATCCCATGCGCGATGTGAGCAAGGATGTTTTCATGCGATTCTGGCGCGAGCCTTATCATAGCCAACGGTTGTCGCATCCGGGTATTTTTCACAGCATTGTGATGGGTGACCATGACCACCGGGTGCAGCTGATCCTCCTCGATATGCGCACATTCCGCAGTCCGCTGACTGAGGGCAGCGACAGCTACCTGGCCAATTGGGATCCCGCCAAGACATTCCTCGGGGCCATTCAGTGGGCGTGGTTCAAAGAGCAGTTGAAGGTGCCGGCAAAGATCAGGATCATCGCATCGAGCACCCAGTTCGGTGTGCAGCACAACGGCTGGGAAGCATGGGCCAATTTCCCGGCTGAACAGAGGAGAATGGCCGCAGCCATTGCCGATGCGCAGGCCGATGGAGTGGTGTTCCTAAGTGGCGATGTGCATTATTCCGAGCTCAGCCGCCAGCAGATTGGCGATTGCTATCCGCTCTATGATTGCACCGCCAGTGGATTCACCGCTATAGATGATCCCGCACCTAACATGTACCGCATCGGAGAACCGGTGACAGAACAGAACTTCGGCAAACTGACCATTGATTGGAATGCCACACCGGTCAGCCTCACCTACTCGGTCCACGGGTTGGGTGGCACCACCGTTTACAGCCACACGTTCGGGCTTGACGAGATCTCTTTCTGAAAACGGATCAGACACTGAAAACCCCGTCACGCATGGTGAGGGTGCGGTCGGCCATGGCGGCCAGGGCCTGATTGTGGGTCACTATCACAAAGGTCTGGCCCAATTTGTCGCGGAGGGTGAAGAAGAGCGAGTGCAATGCTGCGGCATGTTCGCTATCGAGGTTGCCGCTGGGTTCATCGGCCAGGATCACGGCTGGGCTGTTAACCAGCGCCCGGGCCACAGCCACGCGTTGCTGTTCGCCACCCGATAGCTGATCAGGTTTATGCTGGGCCCTGTCCGTCAGGTTGAGCAGTCCCAGCAGTTCCATGGCTCTGGCTTCTGCCTTTTTTCGACCCGTTCCGGCAATATAAGCGGGCATACAGATGTTCTCGATGGCTGTAAATTCAGGTAGAAGGTGGTGGAACTGAAACACGAAACCCACTTGCCTGCTACGGAAAGCTGATAGGGCGCGGTCGTCAAGCCTCGTCACATCGGTGCCGCCAATGAGCAATGTGCCCGAATCGGCCCGGTCAAGCGTGCCGAGTATATGCAGCAGTGTGCTCTTTCCCGCACCCGATGCGCCTACGATGCTCACCACCTCGCCCCGCTGCACATTCAGGTCAACTCCGCGCAGCACCTCAAGTGTGCCATAATTGCGCCTCAACCCCCGTGCTTCTATCATGGTGCCGAAGGTAGTCAGGGCAATTGCCCTTCATCGGCCACCGAACATCTGTAGATAGCGGGGGTTCAGTTCACCTTTGCAGCAGGATGGCATCAATGAGTCGCCATTCAAGAATCAGAATCATCAGTACTACCGGTTCTATAACTAAATCACAAAATCGAGATGGACTACCTCCTGTTGGGCCGATCGGGCCTCCGAGTCTCTGAGCTTTGCTTAGGTACCATGACATTTGGGAAAGAGTGGGGGTGGGGAGCCGATGAGGCCGAGAGCCGCGCCATGTTCGAAGTATTTGCTGAAGCAGGTGGCAATTTCATTGATACCGCCAACCGCTACACCGAAGGTACAAGCGAGCGCATGGTGGGTGAGCTGATTGCTAACGACCGCGACCATTTCGTACTTGCCACCAAGTTCACGCTACACGACAGGCGCAACGATGTGAGCTACAGTGGCAACAACCGCAGGAACATGATGCGCAGCGTAGAGGAGAGCCTACGAAGATTGCGCACCACACACATAGATCTGCTTTGGCTGCATGCATGGGACAGCACCACGCCCGAGGATGAAGTGATGCGCGGCCTCGATGACCTGGTTCGCAGTGGCAAGGTGCACTACATTGGGGTGAGCGACACCCCTGCGTGGATTGTGGCCCGGTGCAATACCATGGCAGAACTGCGCGGATGGAGCCAGTTTGTCGGGCTTCAGGTGGAGTACAGCCTGCTGCAGCGCACCCCTGAGCGCGAACTGTTGCCCATGGCCGCCTCGATGGGCCTGGGCATAACACCATGGGCTCCGCTGGGTGCTGGGTTGCTGACAGGCAAATACCTGAAGGGCGAGGCAGGCCGACTGGCCAACAACTCAAAGAAACTCACCGAGCGCAACATTGGCATCGCACAAGCTGTGGCCGAGGTGGCTGCGGAAATGGGTGCCACCTCGGCCCAAGTGGCCCTGCGCTGGCTCATGGACCGCGGCACGGTGCCGATAATCGGTGGCAGCAGGGCGGCCCAGATCATTGACAACCTGGGTGCTGTGGGCATCAGTCTGAGTTCAGAACAGACCGCACGGCTTGATGCGGTGAGTGCAATTGAGATGGGTTTCCCGCACGATTTCCTTAACAGCGATGGAGTGCGCGATGTGATATTCGGGGGTATGCAGGGGCGCATAAGGCGTTAAGCCTCAACACCCAGCTGGTATCGGTTCGACACGATGTCGGCACCGTCCACCCAGTCTTCATCCGCCTGCTCAGGAGGTAGCACTATGGGATTGCCCAGATAGTCCACCCGTTTGCCGGGAACAATATGTGTCTGCCACAGGTAAACGAAAAGCGACCCGCGGTTCAAGTTGGGGTGGATATGGGGCGCAATGTGTTCTTCATGATACTTGGGCAGCAGGCTCCAATGCATGCCCGGGTGGTCGTGGTGTGCCCCGTGATACCCGTTGTTGAAGGCGATATAGTTAAGGAACGGACTTGTAAATGTGCGTGAGTGATTGAAGGGGTGATGCTCATCGCACCCATCGTGCTGCCAGAAGTTGGTGCCCACAATGCCCCATGCTGCATAGAGGTGCGGCAGCCACAGCATCGCGAGGGCACGGGGCCAGTCGTAGATGAGTAGGGCCACTTTCACACCGGTCACAGCTATCATCTCAAACAAATACTGGGCAAACCACCGCGGATTCTCTTTGCGCATCCTGAAAGCAAAGAGGTTCTCATCGCGGACTATGCCCGGTGCCATCCTGAAAAAGAAAAAGAGCTGATTGAGGATGTTGAGCCTGAAACGCATCTTGTAGGTGCGGATACGGTCCTTGGGCCCTTGCGTGTGCTGGTGGTGGCTGAAGTTGTGTCCTGGCACGTACGCACTTACACTGTGCCCATATGTGTAGGAAAGCACCACCTGAAAGATCTTGTTCATCCATCTATTCTTGAAAATAGGGTGATGGATGGTGTTGTGTACAATGACTGCGCAGGTGAACGAAAGCACGCAACTGGCCAGAACGAAAGCCACGCGGGCAGGCCAGCCCAATTCGGGCCAGAGCACCCATCCGCCCACGGTGACAGCGAAATAGAGGGCCACGGCTACCAAGGTCCTACGGTCGGCTTTGTACTTGAGCATGGCTATGTCCTGTTGGGTCGGTAAAAGTAGCACCGTGCCCCATGTGCCATGGAATGACGGCTGTCAGCTCGCAAGCGGGTAGGGCCAACGCCACAGACCTACCTTTGCGCTGTGGTCGCCCATCGCCTCAGATCCATTAACATCCTGAATCTGCGAAACATAGCCGAGGCGGCTGTGCAGTTCGGTCCGGGATTCAATTGCCTTACCGGGCCCAACGGGTCGGGAAAGACCACTGTACTTGATGCCGTTCACTACCTATGCATGTGCAAGGGTTTTGTCAATGCGATAGATGCACAGAACATCCGGTCGGGCCAGCAGCAGATGGCGATCTGGGGCGATTTCGAGCGACCAGATGAAACCACAGAACTCATTCATTGCGCCATTCGCGATGGCAAAAAGTCCCTGCGGCACGACAAGAAGGGGTATCAGCGCCTTACCGACCACATTGGCCGCTACACCTGCGTTGTTATAGCCCCTACCGATGCCGAACTGATCACAGGCGGCAGCGAGGAGCGCAGGCGTTTCATGGATTCACTGCTTTCGCAGACGGACCGACAGTACCTCGATCATCTGGTGCAATATGGCCGGGCATTGCAGCACCGCAATACGTTGCTTCGGCACTTTGCCGACACGAGGACATTCAACGCACAGAACCTTGATGTGTGGGACATGCAACTGGTGCGCCATGCCACCTATCTGCATCGTGCCCGCCAGGTGCTCTTTGACCGTTTGCCCGAACTTTTTGGAAAGTACTACACGCGTCTCTGCGGTGGGGCCGAACAGGTGAGCATCGTGTATGAAAGTAACCTGACCGGGGCCGATTTCGAAGCTCTTTTGAGCGATGCCCGCGAGCGCGATAGGGTTGCAGGCAGCACCACAATGGGTCCGCACAAGGACGATGCAGTGATAACCATTCACGATGGACAACCGCTCCGCAGGATCGGGTCGCAGGGGCAGCAGAAAACGGCCTTGGTGGCCCTTCGGCTCGCGCAATGCGAACTGATGGCCGAGCGCATGGGTGCATCGCCCATCCTTTTGCTCGATGATGTGCTGGACAAACTGGACCCGACCAGAGTCGAAAGGTTGGTCAACACGGTGGCACAGGAGCCGTTCGGGCAGGTGTTCATATCGCACACAGACCGTGGCGCCATGCATCGTATGCTGACGGAGTGGCCTGATACTGTGTATTTTGAAGTGGAATCGGGCGCGGTGGTGCCTGCCATGCCCACAACGATACCTTTGTCCGCCTGATGGTGAACGGTCGCAAAGTGGTGGTGGTGCTGCCCGCGTACAACGCGGCCCAGACCCTTGAGCGAACCTATGCTGAGATTCCCTTTGACATAGTGGATGATGTGGTGCTGGTTGACGACCATAGTACTGATGACACATCGGAAGTGGGCCGAAACCTGGGCATCCGGCATGTGATAAGGCACCAGCGAAATCGTGGGTACGGTGGCAATCAGAAGACCTGTTATGCCAAAGCCCTTGAAATTGGGGCTGATATCGTCATCATGCTTCACCCTGATTATCAGTATACTCCAAAGCTGATACCGGTCATGACGCACATGATCGCAGCCGACCTGTATCCCGTGGTGCTGGGTTCGCGCATTTTGGGCAATGGGGCTTTGAAGGGCGGTATGCCGCTTTATAAGTATGTGTTCAACAGAATGCTAACGCTTTCGCAGAATCTGCTCTTAGGGCAGAAACTGAGCGAATACCACACCGGCTACAGGGCATTCTCGCGCGAAGTGCTCACTGCCATTGACCTGGAGGCGAATTCTGATGATTTCGTTTTTGATAATCAGATGCTCTCGCAGATTTTCATGGCTGGGTTCGAGATAGGTGAGGTGACCTGCCCGACCAAATACTTCGATGAGGCATCGAGTATCAATTTCAGCCGCAGCGTGACCTACGGCCTTGGGGTACTGGGCACTTCAGTGCGACATTTCATGCACCGTGCCGGCATCATGAGGTCGGGCATCTATCGGTCAAGACCAGCGCGGTAAGCGGCATCATCCCGCTCAAGGATCACCTTATCCATCAACTTGCCCACTGGGCGAAGCATAGGGAACCATCTCAAATGATCATCCAACTGGGTCTCGCGAACAAGAAATAATGTCCGTTGACCTGTCTCGCCCTTGAAGAGACGTTCTTCATCGCGCACTAAAGCACTTTCCTCTTGGCTTCGTTGGCCATAATATAGATTGGCATAGGAACGGAATCCAAGAGGCTCGACCACGGTTTGCTCCTTTTCTGTTTCAATATAAAAGGTCCGCATAGGCCCCTGAACGTAGTCATATACCTTAGGGATGATGAACAGGCTGGTGCCCCACACGGCAATGGATGTGGAAAGTAATATGGCTGTTATTCCTCTGCGGCCATCTGTCGTCATGACCCAAGATCCATATATTGAACCAATTGCTAATAACAGTCCGAATAAGAGTGTCCAACTGCGCGGATCTACATGTTGAGAAAGGATGGCCGCTGCTTCAGGATTCAATCCTTTCGCGTCAATGAACGATCCCGACCACCATTCAAAGGTGGAAACGGCCATGAGCATGGCGCCCCACAGAAGGCCTATAGCCCCTATGGAGGCTGCCCAACCCTGACTCCAGGTTGCGCCCGAACGGAAACGATGGGCAACATGCTGCGCAACAATAAAGCTCATCGGGAAATAACACAATGAACTGTAATGGATGATTTTGGTACGCACAATGCTGAATCCAATCAGCACAACCCAGAACATCACATTCATCCATTTCCGGTAACGGACTGTGCTGTGCGCTTCACCAAGTGTTGCGTTCTTATCGGCATAGGCTGCCATCAGCAATAGCGACATGGGGAAACACCCGGCCAACAGCACTACGAAATGGTAGTAGAATGGCTGTCCATGGCCGGCCTCGCCTTCACTAATCAGCCTTTGGTGGTAGTCAATACTCTGTTGAATGATATGCCACCTGCCCCGTGCAGCCTCTGAAATGAACCAGGAGGAACCCACAACCAGCGCCAATGTGATGAAAGTGGCCACGACCACCGGTCGGGGCCTTGTAGTGCGCCATGTGACTGCTGTCGCAATTGCGATCACTGCAAAAGCAATTGGAAGGGCGACTGGGCCTTTGGTAAGCACCGCAAGACCGATAAAGCTGCCACCAAAAGCACCGTGAATGAGGTTTTTTCCGTCAGAACGGATGAACCCGTCTACACCGAGCATGATGAACAGGTTGAACCAAGGGTCGATGATCCCGGAGCGGAAATAGAACTGTGGTAAGAGGCTGCCAACGTAAACCAGAGGCCACACAAGGCCCAAAAGCGGTCCGCCCAAAGTGGTGCCACGAGAGTACAGAAACATGAGTGTAACCGCGCCACACACAGCATTGGGGAACCGAGCAGCGGCATCGGTGATTCCAGATACGGCCATGCTTGCGGCCTGCATCAGTATGAACAGAGGGGGTTTCTCCCAGAATGGCGCAAAATCTATCTGCACATAGCTGAACTCGCCACTTACAAGCATCTCTCGGGCGGCTTCGGCAAAGTTCACCTCATCCCAATCGAACAGGCCGCAGTTGCCTAATCCAGGCACAAAGAACAAAAGGGCCAAAAGGCCAACGGCCCACAGTGGTATCCTCATGCCAGTTGGCTCTTCTCAAAATATCGGATGCGGCCAATCTCCACGGCAAAGGCAACAAGGCTTCCTATCCATGCGCCAGCCACAATATCCTCAAGGAAATGCTGCGACAGATATACTCTGGAATAGGCTGCCAGTAGTGCCAAGATTAACAATGGTAGCGCAAATCGTCTCTCTTTTGAGATGAACAGTAAAGTGATAGCCAATGCGAAAGCAATGGCCGAATGGCCCGATGGGAAACTGTACTTCCTGTACAGGTCAACGCCTTCAATAAGGTGCAATTGCTCTGCCATTAGAACAACCGAAGGTCTGTCAAATGTGGGGAAAACGCCCATTTTCAAGGTCTGAGTCAATATCCCGGTGAGGGCCCCGGCCATAGTCAATTGGATCCACCAGGCCCACCTGCGTTTAATTAGAAACAAGATCGCAATGATGGAGAGGAAGAGGAAGTCGCCCAGCCACGTGATGTATGGCATAGCGATATCGAATATCAAATTGTGGTAGCCATTGAGCAAAAGGTGCGTGCCTGTTCGCCCATTCAGGCTGTGCATCACTGCTCCTATGCCGAGCAGCATCACCAGTGCCATGATAAATTCTGTGGAGCGCCAAAAAGTGGATGCGAAGGCATGGCGCAGGCCCGGCCGCTCGCCCATTGTCAATTTCCTAAAATGCGGAACAGTTCGCCAATCTGGGCATCCCAAAGGTCACGGCCTTCCTGTTCCTCATCTTCGTCAATGAAGTCGGTCACTATAAGCGCCAATTCACCTGTCAACTCATCTCTCTTAAGTCGGAACTCCAGAAAGGTATCGCTCGGCAAGAAGCTCCAATGGAACTGGACGAACTCGTTCTCCTTCTTTTTCAGGAGCGTGGCCTCTTCTTCATCACCGTCCCAACAGAAAGTGAAGGTGTCACCTTTTACCTTCACATCATCAGCAAACCACTCGGCAAGGCCACTTGCGGTGCTCAGTCTGCGGAACAGTACACCGGGCGATGACTGTATGATGTACTCGAGTGTGATCTTTTTCATGACTTACCAACGGTTGGCGGTTCGGATAGGCCCACAAGGTAATACCGGATGGTGCTTCGGTCAGCGACATTAAAGGTTTTGTGCATCGGGCCTTTAAATGACCGAGGCACCATGGGAGGTGCCTCATTATCAGTAGCGGGAGGGGGATTTGAACCCCCGACCTCAGGGTTATGAATCCTGCGCTCTAACCACCTGAGCTATCCCGCCATTTGAGGGCCGCAAATATAAGATTTTAGCCCATTCACAGTAACGGGTTTTAGAAACTCATTATAGGGTACGAAATAAGTCATGAATCAGATAAAAAATTTCAACCATTTCGCTTCCTATCATTCTTAGTTCATTAAACAGACGCTCATCGAAAACTTAATATCGACTCGATTAATGACTGCTCCGAACCGTTTAATAAGGATAATTTCGCCACCGCCTCTCGAAAAACGTACCCATGAAAAGATTCTCCAAGGTTTCTTCTGTAATCGTTTCGGCTTCTCTGATTTTTCTGAGCTCGGATAGTATCGCTCAGACAGTCGGGATTGGAGCTTCGGCCTTTACTCCCAACTCAGCATCGATTCTCGATGTGTCGAGTTCTACAAAAGGTGTCCTCTTGCCCCGCATGACTTCTGCCGAACGTGGCACATACACCACTAACTCGGCATTGGGCGTGGGTCATAGGGGTATCACTGTGTACAATACCACCACAAATACCTACGATTATTGGGATGGGGCCGCTTGGAAGGTGATCACACCAGGGGCGCTCACTGATATTTCGGCAGGCAATGGCCTCAGTGTGAATTATGGAGGGGCGTTCCCTAAAGTGGAGCTGGGAGGCGACCTGGAGTATGAGACTACGGTCCGTTCTGGCGGCTACCATATGAAATTCGTGGTCGATAATGCTCAGGCAGGTAGGGTCAGCATCGGTACGACAGGACTTGTGCCTGATGCCAACTATTCTCTTACGGTTCAAAGGCCTCTTGACAACAACCTCGTGTATGTTGGCGGTGCTAATTGGGGCCTGCATTCTGTTGTTGACGAAGCAGGAGAGTCTGGTCTCGTGGGCGAGAACAGCACTGCTTCTGCCACTGGTACCAGTCGGGGTGTCTGGGGTCGTATGCTCAATATCAGTTCTGCAGAGGGTTCGCTTGCCACCTATAATTCGACCATCGGTACTATAGGGGTTTACGGATCTGTGACTGCCGGGGCAACGAACTACTCCGGTTATTTTACTGGCGGTAAGGTCTATTCCGCCTCAAACGTAGGTATCGGGGTCACATCACCTGTTCAGATGCTCGATGTGAACGGTGACGTAAACGTGGCTACCGGGCAAGGTTTCCGAGTCAATAATGGCGCAACATCGGGTCAGTACCTCCGTGGTAATGGCACGCGGTTCGTGCCATCTGCCATTCAAGCAGCTGATGTGCCTTCGGGTGTGGTGACTGCTGACAACGGGCTGACAGTAAATACAGGCAATAATGTGAGGCTTGGAGGGACACTGGCAGTAGCCACTGACGTTGCTCAGGCCGGCTTCGACTTCCGTTTCACCGGCAGCGGGTCGGTGGGCATTGGCGTCACTATCTCACCTAGCCACAAATTACACGTTGCAGGCGGAATCAGGGCAGAGAGCGGATTTGTTGCCAATGATGGTACCGCTGGTGTCCCAGCTTTCAGATTTAACAGCAACGGCACCATGGGCATGTACCGCGCAGCGGCCAATGAGCTGGCTTTCTCCACCAACAGTGCTGAAAGGCTCCGCATTGATATAAATGGTAATGTGGGTATCGGTGCCACCGTTCCAGCGGCCCAGCTACATACCACTGGTACTGTGCGTTTCGCCAACTATCTGAATGGAATTCTAGGCGTGGATGCCTCTGGGAATCTACTCAGCCGAACATTGACCACAACTGGAACAGGTGTCACCATCACCAATGGCAATGCCGTTGCAGGCAATCCGAATGTGGCTTTGAATTACGCCAACTCCAGCACCGGTGGAGCTTATCCACAGGGAAACTTTGGACAATTTGAGACCCATGGCAACTATTCAGATTTTAACACCGTGCCCGGATATTGGGGCTGGAACTATGTAGCAGGCACTGCCAATGCCCCTAATGCGACATCGAGTCAATGGTACCGTGGGGTTTTCAGCCTTGGTGCGAATTATCCCGCACGTGGTGCAGGTGGTTACTCTCTTGAAGTGGCTTATCCTAGGTTCAGTGGGGCCACAGCCGGTGTCTGGATGCGTACCGTTGAGAACGGTGCCATTGGTGCTTGGACAAGGATCGATGCGGGAAGCAATAACACTAACTTCATCTGGAATCAGAATGCCAGTTCGCAGGGAGCCAATTTCAACATCAGCGGTAATGGGACAATTGGAGATTATCTGTCAATTACAAGTGCCCAAAATGGTTCGGGAAATCTGAGATTCAGTGCTAGCAATCCTTACATATATGCCCCCTCTTATTATGTTGCCCCAGGAGGTGCTTACTTCAATAGTGGTACAGTTTATTTTGAGGCAGCCACCCAAAATAGAGGTGGAATTCAGAATGATGCAGGTAGTTACTCCGGTCGCGTTCGGGTACTTGATGATGTTTGGAGTACAGGTTGGTTGAGAAGTGATGGGAGCACTGGTTGGTACAACGAATCGTATGGTGGTGGGTGGTTTATGCAGGATGCCACGTGGGTTCGTTCTTATGGAAGCAAGAATGTCTATGTAGACGCCCAACTACGATCTGATGGAGGACTTGTCTCTGGCGGTATTGGTTCACTGGGCGGTGGGACAATCCACGCCAGCAGTACCATACGGGGAGCTGGATACCAGGACTACAGCACTGGATATCAACTGATAGACAATGGAGGTGGATGGCATCGCAGTTACGGACAGACAGGCTGGTATAATGGCTCATATGGTGGTGGCATTTGGCAGAATGATGCGAACAACGTGCGCGTGTACAATGACAAGTCATTTGTTGTGCGGAGCACCACTGGGGATTTCCATGGGACGATCAGTGAGAAATATGCTAATGTCTATGGCAATGGGTACTACGATGCGGTAAGTGGTATGCGTGGATTGTACAACAACCCGGCCTATGGGGATGGATATCGTTATGGTGTCTGGGGTCAGTTTAATCACACCTACAACGGAACATTTTACGGATGGCGTTCAGCTGGTGTTCTTGGGACTTATCAAGATGCTGGAGGTGGTCGTGGTTGGGGCGCACTGGGGTACAATAATTCAAGTGGAACATTCTATGGTGTCTATGGGACCACAGGATATGGTTCAGGTACTGGTTATGCCCCCACTACTGAGGCCACTTCAGTTGGGTCCGGGTTTTACGGTGGTATGATGGGAGGGTGGAGCCGAGGTGAGGTGATGGGCCATATGGCAATGGGTGAACTGTTTGCATCATACAACCTGGGTGATGAATATACCTCCGGCCATCAGGCCGACATTGTGAATGTTGGTGAGACACGGATGGCGGCTTACAGTGTCACTTCCGCAGACCTCAAAGTTTATGGCGATGGCACAGGTCAATTGAATGGATCAATGGCGTTTGTTCCATTTGACAGCAAGTTCTCTTCGTTGCTCGGTTCTAAACCGACTGTCACGGTTTCTGCATTAGGCACTCCGGCCCAGTTATATGTGAAGAGCATTGAGAAGAACGGGTTCACCATTGCTTGCGCCAATGGCGATGTCAATACTGAATTTACATGGATAGCAGTTGGTCAGCGTGTAGATGCTACAACAATCAACTTGCCAGCTGATTTGATGGACAGGAACTTTGATGCGAACATGAAAGGTGTGATGTTCAACGAAGGAATCACTGAGCAATCGTCCACCCCTATCTGGTGGGACGGAGCCAAACTACGTTTCGATCAGAAGGAGAAGGGACCTAAGAAGCAACCCACATTCGATGCACCGAAGGCCTCACCAAACCCTGCTGAGGATGCTTTGAAGCAGCAGGCCGTCCACACTGAATTGAAACCTGAGTGGACCCCGAATCTGAAAGATGCACATTTGAAAGAATCAGAGACCCCAGGTCCAGCCGATGCACCAAAGGCATCAGACTTTCCCACAACTGGTGAATTGCCCAAAAGGTGATTGAATTCTGATAAGATGAAGAACCCTTGCGAAACCGCAGGGGTTTTTCATTTCTGCCAAGTGGCCTAGCCGTTAGTGATATGCGTATTTGATGGAATCACCCACTGCCCTTCACCACATTCCCCATAACCCCCGCCAAAACAAGCCCGAAACCTAAAAGGGCAACAAACCCATAACTTTCTCCGAAAAGGAAGTACCCGTAAAGCAATGCGTACACAGCCCCAAGGTATTTGAGGCTTGTTACGATGTTCGCTTTTTCGGCCTGTAGAGCCTTTGTCATGAAAACTTGACCTATCTGGGTGAAAATGCCAAGAAGAAGGATAATGGGCCAATCCTTTGGGCTGGGCGTGACCCACATGAACCACGAGGCCACCGCCATTACTGGAATTGCGACCAAAGGGAAGTATAAGACTACTACCACCGGATGGTCGGTGTCGCGCGCCCTGCGGATAAAATTGTAGGCCACACCAGCAAAAATGGCCGAACCAATTCCGGCCAGGAGATATGTAAGTGTGACCCGTTGGTCAAAACCTCTGATGAGCAGCACACCGACAAGGGCCAATACATAAAACGCCCATTGGAAATTCCGAATACGTTCCTTCAAAAAGAAAACGGCTATGACGGATGTGAAGATTGGTGAGAGGTATTGCAAAGTGACGGCCGTGGCCATAGGCATATTCTGCAATGTGACGAAGAACAATGTGAGGGCCATCATGCCGAAGAAGCCACGCATGAAAAGGCCCTTGCGGTCGTTTCCAAGCGGACTTATCCCATTTTGAAGAAGGAATGTCAGACTGAGCACCAGCGAGATGACCGAGCGGAACAAGATCAGCTCGGGTGTGGGGATGTGAGAAAGATACTTGACGCACAATTGCATGAGCGAGAATGCGAACGTGCTCAATAACATATACTTCACCCCTCGGCTCATGGCACAAATGTCAATCGGCCGGAGGCAAGTCAGGAATCGGGCTGATAAGGGTCAATCGGACGGCAATGTCACAACGGAATATTTGGCGTCACTATGGCTGAGGTTAAAGACGAGATTGCCTGTTTCCATTGTGGTGACCCGTGCGCTGAGACAACCCTGAGGCGCAGCGGTCACACTTTCTGCTGCGAAGGATGTGCCACAGTACATGAGCTGCTGAGCGAAAGCGGGCTGGGCGAGTTCTACTCATTGAATGAACGTCCTGGCCGTAAAATGGATCACCGCAGCGACCAGGGTCGGTACTCTTTCCTGGATCTCGAAGAGGTACGCAAACGGCTCCTGGCGTTTGACGAGGGGGGCATGGCGCGCTTGGTCATGCGCATTCCGGCCATTCATTGCAGTTCATGCATCTATCTGCTCGAGAATCTCCCGCGTCTTGAACCCGCTGTGATTGCCACCAACGTCAATTTCGTGCGCAAGGAGGCCACTGTCACGTTCCGAATCAGTCAGTTGCGGCTCTCGGCCCTGGCCACCTTGCTTGATAGGATTGGCTATGCGCCCGATCTGTCATTAAAAGACCTCGAAGCTTCCAACCCCGAAAAAGAAGACCGTGACCTGCTCTATAGACTCGGGGTTGCCGGGTTCTGTTTCGGCAACATCATGTTGCTCAGCTTCCCAGAGTATCTGAGCGGGCATCGCGTTGTAGAGGCGCAGTATCAGTTTTTCTTCAACCTGCTCAATCTGTTGCTCGCTTTGCCTGTGTTCTTCTATTCGGCCATGATCTATCTACGATCGGCCTGGTCTGCCCTGAGGTACAGAGCGTTGAACATCGATGTGCCATTGGCTCTTGGGATTGTGGTGCTGTTTGGCCGAAGCGCCTACGAGATTCTAAGCGGCACCGGGGTCGGGTTCATGGATTCGTTGGCTGGTCTCATCTTCTTCCTGCTTGTGGGCCGTTGGTTCCAAGAGCGCACGTACAGGGCCCTTTCATTTGACCGCGATTACCGTTCCTATTTCCCTATGGCCGTGAACCGCGTGATGGCTGGGGTAGAGGAACCGGTCATGCTGGCCGACCTGAGTGCGGGTGATGAAGTGATCATCCGTTCAAATGCCATCATTCCGGCCGATGCTGATCTGCTGAGCGATGCGGCCTCCATCGATTACAGCTTTGTAACAGGCGAGGCGGATCCGGTCGGTAAGCGTAAGGGCGAGCAGCTATTTGCCGGTGGTAGGCAGGTGGGCAGTGCCATCAGGGTCAGGCTGCGTACCTCGGTGACACAGAGCTATCTCACCCAGTTGTGGGAACACAGTGATCAGCGCAAGGAGGCCATGGGCCGCGTGGGCACTCTCATGGACGGTGTGGCCCGAAGATTCACAATTTACATTATCACGGTGGCCTTGGTGGCCGGAGCCGTGTGGAGTTTCATTGACCCCTCGCGCGTGTTCGATGTGGTCACATCAGTACTGATCATCGCCTGTCCGTGCGGGTTGGCCATCACCATACCTTTTGCATTGGGCAGCGCCATGCGCATTTTGAGTCGCAACGGCCTTCACATGCGCGACACTGCCTCTGTTGAACGCATGGCCGAGGTGGACACGGCAGTATTTGACAAGACGGGCACTCTGACTGAGTCAGATGGTGCCGAGGTTATTTTTATCGGTGACATGCCTGTTGGGACAGAGTCCTTACTCGCGGACCTCGCCTCGCAGAGTGCCCATCCGCTGAGCAGGGCAACGGCACGTTGGTGCAAGGCTCAAGTCTCTGCATATCAACCCGTAGAGGTCTATGATTTTGTCGAGTCAATAGGAAATGGGATAAGCGGCAGGGTAGGGGCAGTGCGGCTCCGCCTGGGTTCGGGAACCTGGCTTTTGGGTGAAAATGCCCCACTGGCCGATGGCACTACCCGTGTGTATGCCGAGATGGACGGTCTGGTGCGCGGATATTTCGCCATAACCAAGCCACTTAGGCGCGGGGTTGAGGATGCTGTGAGGCAGGTCAGCACAACCATGCCCGTGCATCTGCTTTCGGGCGACCGCGACACCGAGCGTAGCCGATTCGCTCACCTTTTTCCAATCGGGCAGATGCACTTCGGGCAGAGCCCTTTTGAGAAACGCGACCGAATCAGCGCTTTGCAGAAAGAGGGCCATAAAGTCCTAATGCTGGGCGATGGCCTGAACGATAGCGGTGCCCTGCGGCAGAGCGATGTGGGCATAAGCGTGGTTGATGACCTCGCACAGTTCACCCCCGCATGCGATGCCATTCTTGAGGCCGAACGTCTGCAGACCTTACCACGACTTTTACAGTTCTCGCGGCTTTCGCTCAAGGTAGTGCGCGTAGGGTTCACCACCTCGTTCCTTTACAACACCACGGGCATTATCCTCGCTGTTCAGGGCCTTGTGTCGCCAGTGGTGGCCGCAGTGCTCATGCCTCTAAGCAGCATAACCGTGGTGATCATAGGCACCATAGGCACCCAATTGGTAGCTCGAAGGGTGTTCCGCGTGTAGGGTTCAGCACTATTTCATTCAGGCCATAATTGACGCACCGCGACCAGCCATCTTGGTCCGTGCTTCATTGCAGAGAGCTCCTTTTGGGGAGCATCTTTTTCATCCCTGCAATCGCGTTCAAATAAGTCTCAGAATCGTCATTTGACCGATTCGTTTCCCCTCATTCTCACAAGGTTGTATTATTGTGCTGGGGAAAAACGATTACCGCAGCAATTTGAGGTATGCACGGCATCTGCTGATGTGCCTCGTGGCATCGTGGGTAGCGCTAAGTGGGCGCGCCCAGGATCTGCGGCTAGAGCTCGTGCGCACCTTCTCGGGCCATCAGTTCGGCATACGCAAAGTGGTGTTCAGCCCAGATGCCAAGCGATTTGCAAGTGGTGGCACCCGAGGCGAGATCTATCTGTGGGATGTGGCCACAGGCGCCATGCTCAAAGATCTGCGCGGCCACATGGCCAGCGTGGCCGACCTACGTTTCAGCAAGGATGGGCGCTATCTGATCAGCGGGGCAGATGACGGTCAGGTGATAGTGTGGGACCTGACCACCAGCAAGGCCATTGACAAGGCATTCAACCCACCCGATGCCAACGGACAGGTGCAAGTACGTTTTGCCCTGATAACGGATGACAATGAGCGCATATTCTACGCTGGCCATGATCAACGTCTGTTCATGCGCACCATAGGCAAGCAGGGCGAGGTGGCATATACCGACCGGACCGAACAGATGCGGTGCGCACAACTGTCGCCCGATGGGACCAGACTGATGGTCGGAGCAGGCAAATTGCTGCTCCTGTTCAATCCTTCGACCGGTAAATTGATCAAGGAATTCAATACTGGCGATTGCGTTATCAATGCCATACAATACTCAGCCGATGGTAGCCGTGTGATCACGTGGTGTGAGAATGCCCGTGTGGACATGCGCGACCCGAACTCCATGATCCTGCGCACTTCATTCCGCAGCGGTAGCGGCAACCGTAAGTTCAGCAATCTCGATTTCACCAAAGACCAACGGTATATCGTCACGGGCGACCACGCGGCAAGGTTCAACATGTGGGACCTTGAGAAGCGGACCATCGCCCTCGACCAGTCGAGTGATCAGGGTACTGTGCTCGATTTCGACATCTGCGCCAATCCGACCATGTTACTGAGCGGCAGCATGGACCGCAGCATCAAACTCTGGAAAATAACCGATGCCCTATTGGTGGATGAGAAAGGAAAGAAACGGCCACAGGAACCGAGCCCCGATCAGAAGATAGAGGTGATAACCTACGAGGAACCTAAAGCCGAGGCTCCGAAGCCGATTGCAGCTGTGCAGGCCCCCACACCGCAACCCGTTCCTGCCAAAGAAGAGCCTGTTGCGGCACCGGTGGCGCAAGTGCAACCGCAACAGAAAGAGGCGGCCATTGCCATTCCTCAGCCCACATCCGTTCCTACTTCAGAAGCGAAAAAAGAAGAGAGTGCACCCTTGAAGGATGCGGAGAAACCTCAGGTGACTGAGCCGCAAGGGTCTGCGACAGCAACTGTTGTGCAGAAACAACCTGTACCGGTCGCAAAGCCGCTGCCTAAGCCGGAACCTACTAAGGAGCCTGTGAAGGAAGCAGCAAGACCTGTAGATCAACGAGCTGTACAGAGTGTTTCGGCACAGACCAATAAAGCGGTTGCACAGGACCCGAGGCAGCCTGTGCACCATGCCGCTGTGGCAAGTACCATAGATTCGACCGGACGGAAACTGAGCATTTTGCCAGAGCGTTTTCAAGGCCGGAGGGTGCCACCCGTTCGCACCGATCACCGTCTGTACTTCATGAAGCCTGATCTGGAAATTGCCGTATGGGACGCCCAGGTCATCGATGGCGACATTGTGTCTCTGTACATGGACGACAAGCTGATCCTGGCCGACCATGCGCTGACTGAGGGCAAAAAATACCTCCGTTTTGATGGTACGGGCTACAAGCGCTGCTTCTTGTTCCTGCACGCCCACAATCTGGGCACCATTCCGCCCAGCACAGTTACCATGACCATCACTGACGGTAACAAGAGTTACCAGATTGAGGTGCGGAGCGACCTCACCATGTCATCAGGTGTGGAGCTCAATTTCGAATAGGGTGGAGGTCTGTCAGGGCCGCATGTAGTCCCACAGAAGCGTACGCACCACCTCAGGCGGGAAAAGGTGCGGGTATTGTCTGATCATCACCCCGATGAAATACTCGCGCGGCAGGTCGTCAAAGGTTCCATGGCCGTAGAGGTATTCCATGAACTTGGAGCCACCGTCAAACTCTTGGAAAACACTGTCCTGCGTGCCATCGAATTCGAGCGGGGCCACGTTGAACTTGGCGCACAGCTCCTTATTGAAGGCCGGGGTGGCCTTTAGCCATCGGCCATCAATGTACAGCTGCGTGAGGCCGTGGAAAGCGAACACATCGCTGCGCAGGTGTTCCACCAGCCGAGGGCTCGAAATGTGATTCCGTACGTCAGCAAACTCCAATCGGGCAGGGATGCCCACCGCACGTGCCGCTGCCGCCAGCACGGTGGCCTTCTCTCCGCAATAACCGCGTCCGCGAGCCAGCACAGCGCTGGCTTTCATCTCAATAGGGCGCAGCTTAATATCGTACGGGTCGTACCAGAGTCCATCGCGCACAGCCAGATATAGGCGGGCCGCTTTTTCGCTTTCGGCAGTGGCATCGCCAATGGCGTTCGCTGCGAAGCGGATCACGTCCTCATGATCACTGTCAATGTAGAAAGTCGGGGCCAGATGGGCCTGGGTGGGTCTGTCCATTGTCGGGCTGCGAAATTACCCTTTACCGGCCACCTACCTTTGCCGCCATGCAGGCTTTTGCCACACGGTTGAGGCACCGTCTCGGCCTCCCTTTGCCTGGCCCTGAGGCACAGTTCCGCATGGCCAGCAGCTTCAGGCTCGACCCCAAGTTATTCGGTCATCAGCGCGCTGATGTGCGGCAGAGCGCGGTGCTCATAGCCATTTATCCCTTCGGGGATGTTCCTTCCACGGTGCTCATCAAGCGGCCCGACTACGATGGCGCGCACAGCGGGCAGGTGAGTTTTCCGGGCGGCCGCGTGGAGGATATCGATCCGGATCTGGAGGCCACCGCCCTGCGCGAGGCGCACGAGGAGGTTGGAATCCATCCGGATGGGGTGGAAGTGATCGGACGCCTCACAGAACTGTACATACCCGCCAGCAATTTCATGGTACATCCGTTTGTGGGGTTGATGTCAGAGCGGCCCGCTCTTACACCTGATGTGCGTGAGGTGAAGGAAATGCTCGAGGTGCCGCTCGCTCATTTCCTGCGCCCCGACATAGTGGCCGAGACGGAGATACCGCTCCGCAACGGGTACCGCCTCAAGGCCCCGTACTTTGATGTAAAGGGACACGTGGTATGGGGCGCCACAGCCATGATGCTGAGCGAGCTGCTCGATGTGCTGCGCGATGCCGGGCTGAACAACCCCTGAATCGGGGTCTATATTTGCGCAGCTCCAAAAATTGACCATGAGAGACCTGACCCTTGTAGCCCTGTTGCTGGTTGTGGCCGCTTTGCGCGTTGCCGGTGTTTTGCCCCCCAATGTGTCGCCTGTGGCGGCCATCGCACTTTTCGGTGGGGCCATGTTCGCACAGCGTTGGATGGCCGTGGCCGTTCCGTTCGGCATCATGCTGGTCAGCGACCTTTTCATCGGATTCCACCCCAGCATGTGGGCCGTGTATCTCGGTCTGGCGGCCACGGTGGGTATCGGTCGGCTCGTGGGCCCCGATTCGGGCGTGGTCAAGGCGCTGGGCGGTGCAGTGGTGGCAAGTGTGCTGTTCTTCCTGTTGACCAATGCCGCCTCGTGGCTCGATATACCACAGTACACGAAGGACCTCTCTGGGCTGATGCAGGCCTACACTGCCGGGGTGCCGTTTTACCGCAACTCCTTGCTGGGCGACCTGTTCTTCAGCCTCGCCCTTTTCGGTGCTTGGCAATTGGCCGAGCGCAGAGTGCCGCAGCTGGCCCGCGCCTGACATGACCCGCCAGCTCTGGACCCTTGTGGGAGCCGTGGCCATTGCTTCGGTGATTGATGTGCTTTTTGTGCTCAATGGCAGCAACCTCACAGCGGTGGTCAAATACACCATGCTGACCAACATGGCCGCGGTGCTGGTGCTGGTGCCCTTGCATCAATGGATATGCGTGCGTCAGGGCCTTATCAGACCCGATTTTGTGGCCAATATCCGCAATGGGATGAAAGCCGGGGCACCCGCAGCGGTTCTCCTCGGTCTGGCCACCTACCTCATCATCCGCTTCATGGCCCAGGGCCATATTGAGAGCCGGATGTTGGAACTGACACAGGCGCTTGACGCCAGCGGCATTACAGCCGATGAGCGCACCCGCAGGATCACTTCGGCCCAGTTCATCTACTCGCCCGTGTTTCATAGCACGTTTGTGCTGTTGGGCTGCGCCATCACGGCATTCCTGAGCAGTGTGGGCAGCGCGCTCATGATGCGCAAATGAGCCCTCGTACATTTCTGCTGCTGCTTGTTATGCTGCCGCTGCATGGCGTGCCTCAGCCTGCCCTGCGCCAGGGCGACATCTTGTTTGAGGACATCGACTGTGGCCCCCTTTGCGAGGCCATCCGCAAGGTGACCGAGGGCCATGGAGGCCGCGATTTCGCCCATTGTGCCCTGGTGGTGCAGAGTGCCGATACCCTGGCAGTGGTAGAGGCTATCGGCCAGCGGGTGCAGATGAATGGCGTAGGCACTTTCATGGCGCGTGCCACCCAGAAGAAGGGTGTACCGGTGTATGCCGTGGGCCGAATGACTGACAGCACTCTGGCACAGGCGGCCGCAGCCTTCGCAAAGGCCCGTGTGGGCGAACCATACGATGACCCCTTTATGCCCGATAACGGCCGTTGGTATTGCAGCGAACTCATACAGGTGGCCTACCGCGAGGCCAATGGTGGCATCGAGGTTTTCCCATCGGCCCCCATGACTTTCAAAGACCCAGCCACCGGACAATACTTCCCTGTCTGGGTCGATTATTACCGCGATATCGGTTTTGCCATTCCCGAAGGGATACCGGGCATCAATCCGGGACTTATGTCGCGGTCGGGGCGATTGAGGATATTGGGCGATTGAGCGCTCAGGGCAGCCCAGGCTCTTTCCGGTTTGTTCCTCGGCACCCGTGATCTGCATGATACTGCTCATTCGGAATTCACGGATGGAATTCGTACTTCGTGTCAGCCCATCCTACTTTCGCATCCCCCTAAATATCGTGGCCCATGACATTCCTCGATTTTGAGAGCGACCTGAAGGAACTGAACGACCAGCTCGAAAAGGCCCGCGCCACGCATGAGAAGGGCAAAGTGGACATGACCAAGGCCATGGCCGAGCTGCAGGAAAGGATGGAGGTGCGCAGAAAGGAGATCTACGCCAACCTTACGCCATGGCAGAGGGTGCAGGTGAGCCGTCACCCCGACAGGCCTTATGTGCTGGCCCATATCAACGCCCTGAGCGATGGCACTTTCATGGAACTGCATGGCGACCGCAACGTGAAGGACGATAAGGCCATGGTGGGCGGTTTCGGCAATTTTGATGGCAAGCCGGTCATGTTCATCGGCACGCAGAAGGGCATCAATGCCAAGATGCGCGTGTACCGCAGCTTCGGGATGGCAAACCCCGAGGGTTACCGCAAGGCGCTGCGTCTGATGAAATTGGCCGAAAAGTTCAACCGCCCCATCATCACCCTGATTGATACCCCGGGAGCACACCCGGGCCTCGAGGCCGAAGAACGGGGGCAGGGCGAGGCCATAGCCCGCAACCTGATAGAGATGGTCAGCCTCAAGGTGCCGGTCATCTGCATCATCATCGGTGAAGGGGCCTCGGGCGGGGCACTCGGCATAGGCATTGGCGATAAGGTGTTCATGCTCGAGAACACCTGGTACAGCGTCATATCGCCCGAGAGTTGTTCAAGCATCCTATGGCGCAGTTGGGATTTCAAGGCCAAGGCAGCCGAGGCCCTCAAACTCACCGCCCACGATATGCTGGAGCAGAATCTGATTGACGGGATCATTCCCGAACCGGTCGGAGGTATTCACCTCGATCACGAGGCCGGATTTGCAAACGTGCGCAAGGAGGTGAAGAAGCACCTCACCCGCCTGTGCAACATGGATGCCGATGAGCGCATCAACAGGCGCATAGACAGGTACAGCCGTATGGGTGTTTTTGTGGAGGAGTGAGCGGGCCGGTCAAGGCCGCCTTTGCTGGGAGTGAGGACGTTACCCCAACGTATGCCGGGCCTGCAAGGGCAATCGATTAACTTTGGCTGGAAATTGCACCATGAACAACGCCACACCGCAGCGGAGGCAACAATTGGCCGATAGGATCATGTTGATTGACGATGCACATCTGCTCGATGAGGTGGACCGCCTGCTCGCATCTGTTGAAACCAAGGCCCGCATTGATAGGGCCATGGCTGAGGTGGAGCGTGGCGAGGGGATCGATATCAGCGAACATCGGGCAAAGGCTGAGGCATGGCTCAGAGCAAACGGTACACGGTACTGATAGCCCCCACGGCTGATACACGATATACCGAGGTGATCCTGCCCTATCTGGCAAGAAACTTCAGTTTTGAGAGGGTTGTGGAGATTGATAGACTCATAGGGGAAATGGTGCTCTCGCTCGCAACATTCCCTGATCGCGGCCGCTCGGAGCCGATCGTTCCCTTCAATGGTAAGCCTCTCAGGTCTGTGATCTTCAATCAGACGCGCATATTTCAGCTCAAGATCATCTACCATGTGAACGAAGCCGATGGGCAGGTGGCTGTTGTTGACTTCTTCCCAACGGCCATGGACCCCGACAGCATGTTGATCCCGGAATGAACCATCTACCATCCTCAGGTATCAGAACCTCATTTCCCCCCACCTTTGCACCTTCTCTGAAAAGGAGATGCTCTCAGTGATGAACGACAAGTACGAAGCGGTGATAGGCCTCGAGGTGCACATGCAGCTCCTCACCCGCTCAAAGGCCTACAGCACCGACAGCACCGAGTACGGGGCCATGCCCAATACCAACGTGAGCTCCCTGACCCTGGCCCTGCCGGGCACCCTGCCACGCGCCAACCGCAAGGTGATAGACCACGCCATCTGCCTCGGGCTGGCCTGCGGTTGCGAGATCAGGCGTGTGAACCATTTCGCCCGCAAGAACTACTTCTATGCCGACCTGCCCAAGGGCTACCAGATAACGCAGGACACCACCCCCATCTGCAACGGGGGCCATATCAGCATCAGGCTCGATGACGGCACCCGCAAGGACATAGGCCTTATCCGCATACACATGGAGGAGGACGCGGGCAAGAGCATACACGACCAGGACCCCGACAACACCCTTGTGGACCTGAACCGGGCCGGGGTGCCCCTGCTCGAGATGGTGAGCCACCCCGACCTGCGCAGTGCCGATGAGGCCTATGCCTACCTCACCGAGGTGCGCAAGCTGGTGCGCCACCTCGAGATATGCGATGGCAACATGGAGGAGGGCAGCCTGCGCTGCGATGCCAACATATCGGTGCGCCTCAGGGGCAGCGACAAGTTCGGCCGCAGGGTGGAGGTGAAGAACATGAACTCCATCCGCAATGTGCACCGCGCCATCAGCTACGAGATTGAGCGCCAGATAGCCGAGGTGGAGGCCGGCCGCGCCATCAGTCAGGACACCCGCAGCTTCGATGCCGACTCGGGCACCACCTTCGTGATGCGCAGCAAGGAGATGGCCAACGACTACCGCTACTTCCCCGAGCCCGACCTGCCCCCTGTGATAGTGAGCGAGGAGTGGATAGCCCGCGTAAGGGCCGCCATGCCGCCCCTGCCCAACGCCCTGCACCACCGCTATGTGCACGAGCTGGGCCTGAGCGAGTACGATGCCACCGTGCTCACCGACAGCAAGGCCGTGGCCCTCTACTACGAGGAGATGGTGCGCCACACCGCCAACTACAAGGCAGCCGCCAACTGGCTCACGGGCGACATCCGCTCCTACATCAATGCCAATGCCCTGCACATGGACCGGTTCCCCGTCAGTGCACAGCGCATGGCTGCCCTCATTGCCCTCATCGACTCGGGTCAGGTGAGCCACACGGCCGCCTCGCAGCGCATTTTCCCCGAGCTGTGCACCACCGCTGACGACCCCGCCACCATTGCCGCCCGCCTCGACCTGATCCAGAACAGTGACTCGGCACAGCTGGAGCAATGGGTAAACGAGGCCCTGGCCAAATGGCCCGACAAGGTGGCCGAATACCGCGCGGGCAAAAAGGGCCTCACCGGCCTCTTCATGGGCGAGGTGATGAAACTTAGCAAGGGCAAGGCCGACCCCCGCCTCACCAACCAGCTCCTCACCCAGAAACTCGACTCCTGACCTCTCTCTCCCTCCCTCTTTCTCTCCTGCTAACCGCTAACAGCCAGTAGCTAACAGCTCACCTCATGAAACACACCCTCTTCCTCACCGCGGTCATGCTCATGGCCTGCAACGTGGGCGGCACCCAGATCAAGGGCACCATAGCCAACGCATCGGGCTCGTATGTGGTGCTCGAGCAGCTCACCGCCACCAAGGCGCTGCCGCTCGATTCGGTCAAGGCCGGCTCCGATGGGGCATTCAAGCTCAGCCACGAGGTGAAGGCCGAGGGCTTCTACCGCATCCGCATAGCACCCAACAACTTCGTCATCCTCCTCCTGGGCCCACAGGACCGGGAGGTGACCGTAAATGGGAACGCCATCGACTTCTTCCGCAGCTACACCGTGAGCGGTTCGGCCGGATCCACCCTGCTCAAAGAGGTCGACACCCACTTCCGCACCGCGTTTGAGCGGCTCGACTCGCTCCGCAAGGTGTTCTACGCCAAACAGGGCGACCCGGACATCGATGCCATAGCCAAGGGCCTCGATGCCGAGGCCGCCCGCATCGACAGCTCAAAGCGCTGGTTCGTTGAGGGCTTCATAAAGGCCAACCCCGCCTCGCTGGCCCAGCTGTCGGCCGTGCAGGCCCTCCCCATCGACCACAACATCGACCTCTACCGCACCGTGGTGGCCAACCTCAAGGGCCATGCAGGGCAGGACTATGTGGCCCAGATCAGCGCCCGCATAGCCGAGCAGGACGCCCGCGTGCTGGCCGACAGGCTCACCGCCATCGGCAGCCCCGCACCGGCCCTCGACCTCACCACCCCCGATGGCAGACCCATCTCCCTGGCCGATTTCAAGGGCAAGGTCACCCTCATCGACTTCTGGGCCAGCTGGTGCGGCCCGTGCCGGCAAGAGAACCCCAACGTGGTGCGCATGTACCAGCGCTTTAAGGACAAGGGCTTTGAGATCTACGGGGTGAGCCTCGACAAGGACAAGGACAAATGGGTGGCCGCCATTGCCAAGGACGGCCTCACATGGCCCCACGGCTCCGAGCTCAACTTCTGGCAGAGCAGCTTTGTGCCCCGCTACCGCATCGAGGGCATACCCATGACCTACCTCCTCGACCGCCAGGGCAACATCATCGACAAGGGCCTGCGCGGCCCCGCCCTCGAAAAACGCCTCGAGGAACTGTTGAAGTGACGCGGCCCCGGCCCCTCTGCCGATGCCTGAGCCACCGTTAGGCTGGCACGAGCGGATGGAACCTTGCTGATGCGGGGTTTAGACCGTGGCTATAGATGGCTTTTGCTTCAGTACTGCCCGAGTGATTCTTAGGAAGACTTGAGGGGAATGGGAGCGGATGCAGGAGGGAGAGGGCCATTGCACTCGCAAGATGCGAGCGCTGGAGGGTTTAATTTGCGTGATGGATTGATTAAAATAGTTCTCCTTTAAAATCTTTCAATGGAATTTCTAAATCAAGTAATTCTATCGTAAAACCTTTCGATGCCTGTATAGGGGCAATAATTTGGCTGAATGATTTGCGGTCTTTAGTAATATAACCTTGAATATTTCTATTAAACAATTGTGCCATCAATTTGCAATCATCCTTTATGACATTCCTTTCAATGTTTGCAACCTGTGATTTATGATTTAGCAATATTGAATGAAATTCGCCTGCAGTTTTACCATCGAAAAAGTCAAATGGAATAATCTTTACAAACTCTAAAGGCAGATTGCTTGGGTCATCTTTTACAGAATATTCAGCGACAACTATCGAAGAAAGGAAAATCTCAATTTTCCTTTCCAAGAAATATTTAAAATAGTCTTTTGCGTTTTGATGCAAATCATCATTGCTTTTGAGCAGGCGTATGCAAAAAGATGTGTCGAATAAAATGCTATCCATTTGCACCCTATCTAATTTGTTGGAGCCAGTTATCTACATTAGGTATTGCATTCCAATTTTTAGATGCTCTTTCGATTAGCAAATCCAATTTGTGCTCGTCATAGTTTGGATTGTACGTTATGTAGTCAATCAATTTTAGGTCAAAAGGTTTTCCGTCAGAAAGGTTTTGTTTGCCTTTTGCTCTGACTCCATATACTTTGAATAATCGTTTTTCACCCTCCAAGAGCTGTTGCTCTGAAGCGCTAACAACTAATTTTCCATACTCTTTTGTCAAAAGATGAAAATTGGGATTGTTTCCACCTTCTTCATTAATTTTTCCATATAAAACAAACTCTGTTTCAATATAAGTAGCAGCAATTTTGAAGTAAGTTGTGTCCTTATTGATTTTTAAGATTGGTTCTTTTGCAGAGGAGCTAAAAAAAGAAATTTCTAAATTCTTCTCTGCTGCTCTCCTTTGAAATTTATCAATAATTTCCGCTCTCTTATTATCCAGAAAGTCAATATTACCTCTAGTGTTAATTTCAGTGCTTAAACCATTAAATAAAAGTACACCTGAAATGGGTAGATAAAATAAATTACGTGCGGAGCCTTCTTCGATTTTGTAGGAAATATGCGGTCGATCAGCTTTTTCACTTCTTGTAGGATATAAGAAAGTTTCCACATCGCTGATAATTTCTTTTATCTCAGCAATGTCAATATCAATGGGTTTGAGTGGCTTATTGCCAATCTTTCCATCAATTTTAACCTCTATATAACCTTGTTCTTCCACAATTCAAATTTGCGAATTTAAAATTATAGTTAAGGAATTTCCTTTATTCCCAACCTCAATGATTTTTATCTCTATTTTAACAATTAAGGTTTGGTCAGTATGTTGTTTATATGTGCGGTCTTTCTGCCATTGGCTATAACTCGCGGCTTTGTCCAACTCATCTACCCGTCTTACATACATATCCCACCAAGTGAGCTGGGCTTTGTGTGTACTCGCGCGGTGCATGCTGACAATGATACTGATATATTATCAGAGGGCAAAATCTTCGTTGGTTCGCCTCACCCCCCGCCCGAGCAAGTGTTCCGCAGGATCACTTGTTCGGTATAAAAGCGGAGCGGTTTGCAACCGCGGGTTAAATCTCCCCGCCCGCCTTCTTAGGCTAAAAGCTAACGACTTTCTCCCCGATCTGTCAGGTTCCGCCCCCGATCTGATCGGTTCTCTGATTGATCTGTCTGGTTCCGCCCCCAATCTGTGCGGTTCTCTGATTGATCTGTCAGGTTCCGTCTCCGATCTGTGCGGTTCTCTGATTGATCTGTCAGGTTCCGTCTCCGATCTGTGCGGTTCTCTGATTGATCTTTCTGGTTCCGTCCCCGATCTGTGCGGTACTCCGATTGATCTGCCAGGTTCCGTCCCCGATCTGTGCGGTTCTCCGATTGATCTGTCTGGTTCCGTCCCCGATCTGTGCGGTTCTCTGATTGATCTGTCAGGTTCCGTCCCCGATCTGTGCGGTGCTCCGATTGATCTGTCTGGTTCCGCCCCCGATCTGTGCGGTTCTCTGATTGATCTGTCTGGTTCCGCCCCCGATCTGTGCGGTTCTCCGATTGATCTGTCTGGTTCCGTCCCCGATCTGTGCGGTGCTCCGATTGATCTGCCAGGTTCCGCCCCCGATCTATGCGGTGTCTCCACGGTGTTGCTAAGAGTCCCCCCGTCACTCAGTTTCCAGAGAGAGACCCACGCACAGCCCCCTCAAGCATCCCTCAGGATCACCCGCTCAGAGCTACATAGAAGCGGTTTGCAACCGCGGGCTAAGTGGCCCCGCCCGCCTTCTTAGGCGAACAGCTAACGCCTAACAGCTAAAAGCTCTCTTAAAAGCTCTCCTCACCCCATCACGGCATCAGCGCTGGGCAGCCCGAAGCGCTCGAGGGTGCGGAAGTGCGAGCCTATGGCCTGGCTGAGGGTGCGGTGCTCCTTGTATGCGACCCCGAACTCGGCACAGGTGCGCTGCACAATGGGCGCTATGGCGGGGTAGTGCACGTGGCACACCTTGGGAAACAGGTGGTGCTCTATCTGGTAGTTGAGTCCGCCCACATACCACGTAACCAGTGCGTTGCCGCGGCAGAAGTTCACGGTGGTCTCCACCTGATGTATGGCCCAGTCGTTGGCTATCACCCCGTTGCCATCGGGCAGGGGGTGGGCGGTGCCCTCTACGGTATGGGCCAGTTGGAAGGTGACGGTGAGCAGCACCCCGCTCACAAAGTGCATCAGCACAAACCCCGCAAGCACCTGCCCGAAGGAGTAGCCTGCCACCCACATGGGCAGCCCGAACACCACCGCCAGCGTGACGACCTTGATGGCCACGATGCGCACCAGCAGGCTGCGGTTCTGGCCCTTGCTGTTCGGGTTCACCCCGTTGCCCGTGAACTGGATGTACTGCACAATGTCCTTGGCCACCACCCAGTAGAGCGTGAGCAGGCCGTAGAAGAAGATGGCGTACCACCGCTGCAGCCTGTGCACGGGCCTCACTTGCGTGTGGGGCGAAAAGCGCAGGGCCAGGCGGTCGGCTATGTCATCGTCCATCCCGCTAATGTTGGTGTAGGTGTGGTGCAGGATGTTGTGCTGCAGTTTCCAGTTGTGCACGCTGCCGCCCAGCAGGTTGAGGGTATGGCCCATCATCAGGTTGATGCCTTCAGTGCCGGAGTAGGCCCCGTGGTTGGCATCGTGCATCACGCTCATGCCTATGCCCGCCACCCCCACGCCCATGATGGCCCACAGCCCCAGCATGGGGCCCAGGGCCGGTGCCGTGGTGACGATGACCGCGAACGGGATGAGGTAGAGCCCCAGCATGGCGGCCGATTTGAGCACCATGCGGCCATCGGCATGCGGACTGATGTGGTTTTGGGTGAAATATGCATCGACCCTTGACTTGAGCACCTGATGGAACTGTGTGCGGTCAGCCGGAACGAACTTGACTTTTCCCTTCAACTTCATGGGGCGCAATGTATAGCCTGATCTGCATTGGGCAACTGATGTTCCGATGCTTCATCACAACGTCCGGATGCATTATCCGAACCTGTGCCCGTGGTCAGTGATTCATGCCTGCGGAGTTCCTTGCGCACCACAGACCAGGGACCAACGGCCCCACACCACCTTTGCCCCATGAAACAACGCATGTTGTCCTTTGCCCTGGTAGCCCTTGCAGGCCCCTGCACGGCCTTTGCGCAGGCCTATTTCCAGCAACAGGTGGACCACGAGATACACGTCCGGCTCGATGATGTGGCCCACACGCTCCACGCCCGCCAGACGGTGACCTACCGCAACAACTCGCCCCAGACCCTGAGCGAGATATGGTTCCACCTATGGCCCAATGCCTACCGCGATGGCAGCTCGGCCCTGTGCAGGCAGCTCCTGCGCAGTGGCGACCGCTCGCTGTGGTACGCCCCGCACGAGGACCGTGGCCACATAGACAGTCTCGATTTTGCGGTGAACGGACAGAAGGCCCGCTGGGAGTACCACCCCGACCATGCCGACATCTGCCGCGTCATTCTGCCGCAGCCGTTGGCCCCGGGTGCCACCATCAGCATTGCCACACCGTTCAGGGTCAAACTGCCCGATGCGCGTTTCTCGCGTCTGGGCCACAGCGGGCAGGCGTACTACATCACGCAGTGGTTCCCCAAACCGGCCGTGTACGACCGCGATGGCTGGCATGCCATGCCCTACCTCACCATGGGCGAGTTCTACAACGAGTTCGGCACGTACGATGTGCACATCACCCTGCCGGCCAACTACGTGGTGGGCGCCACCGGCAACCTGCAGGACGGGGCCGCGGAGATGGCCTTTATGGACCAGAGGGCGGCCGAGACCGCCAAGAAGGACTTCAGTGCCAAGCCCGATATGCGCCATCCGGCATCATCGGCCCAGACCAAGACCCTCCATTACAGGCAGGACCGGATCCATGATTTCGCATGGTTCGCTGATAAGCGGTACAATGTGATGAAGGGCAGCGTCACCGTGCCCGGCACCGGCAGGGAGGTGACCACGTGGGCCCTTTTCACCGAGAATGAGGGGAAGATGTGGACAAGGGGCACCGAGTATCTGGCCGAGGCCATCAGGCACTACAGCACCCACGTGGGGCCGTACCCCTACGATGTGGTGACGGCCGTTGATGGGGTGATAGCAGCCGGTGGCGGCATGGAGTATCCCACCATCACCATCATAGGCGAGAGCGGCTCTGACATGTCGCTCGATGAGGTGATCCTGCACGAGGTGGGGCACAACTGGTTCTACGGCATCCTGGGCAGCAACGAGCGCGACCACGCATGGATGGACGAGGGCATGAACTCCTACCTCGAGAGCCGCTACATGCGCAGGCGTTATCCGCAGGCCGGGCTCAGCGAGTTTGTGGGCGATAAGGGCATCATGAAACTGGCCATGCGGTTGCTCGGGGTCAATCACCTCAGATACACGCAGGTGCCGCAGCTCGGCTACCGCTTATCGGCCCGGGCCAACAGCGATCAGGCCCTGGAGGGCACCTCCGAGTATTTCAGGCCGATGAACTACGGCACCGTGGTGTACATGAAGACGGCCGCCATATTCAACCATCTGGAGGCCTATCTGGGCGAGGCCGCGGTGGACAGTTTCCTGCACACCTACTACCGCCAGTGGGCATTCCGTCACCCACAGCCCGATGACCTGCGCCAGAGCCTTTATGAGGCCACCGGCAGGCACTTCACCTGGCTCACCGATGGCCTCATCAACTCGGCCGACAAGCTCGATATAGCCATCACCGATGTGAATGAGAAAAATGGCACACCCAGCGTACGGCTGCGCAACATGGGGCACCTGGCCGCCCCCGTGCCCGTGGCCGGTATGAAGGGCGATTCGGTGCTTATGGTGAAATGGGTGGAGCCCTTCGAATCGGTGGTCCATGTAGCGATGCCCTGTCCCGACTGCGACCGCTTTATGATAGACCCCGCTCAGGTCACGGTCGATATCAACCCGAAGAACAACCTGTTCAGACGGAAGGGGGCCTTCCGCAACGTGGAGCGCCTCGACCCGCGCCTGGCGGGCTATTTCGAGCGGGCCGACCGCAGCCGGTTCGCACTGGCCCCGCTTGTAGGTGGTAACAAATACGATGGGGTGATGCTGGGCATAGCAGCATACAACGACCTGCTGCCCACCAACCGGTTCGACTACTACATCGCCCCTATGTTCGCCACGCGCAGCCTCACACTCACAGGTCAGGCCGACCTTGGCTACACCTACCACAGCCGCAACCAGGACTTTCCCGACATGCGCATCGGGCTGGCTGCCCAGCGCTACGATGCAGGCACGTGGGTCAACAGGCCCAACACCGTGTTCAGGCCCGAGGTGCGGTTCACCTTCCGCCCGTACCGTAGGGACAGGCCCATCAGCCACATGGTGCGCCTGCGCGACAACATCTTCGTGGATGATCAGGCCGGGTTCACCGTGGCTGAGAACATCATTCAGGTCGATTATGTCTATGACAACAGGATCGCCTCGTTCCCGCACTCAGTGAAGGCCGGGTTCCAGGCCATGAACCATGCACGGTTCACAGTAGAGGCCAATGGTTTTCTGCCTTACAGGAAGGGGAAACGGAACGGTCTCGGTATCCGGTTATTCGGTGGGAAGAACTTCGGCTACACCGATGCGCGCTACATGTTCCGCATGAGTGGCTACAACGGCCGGCAGGACTACCTCTACGAAGGCACCTTCCTTGGCCGGTTTGAGCCGTCAGGGTTCTTTGCCCAGCAGATGATGGTGGCCGATGGGGGTTTCCGCACCTACAGTTACGTGGGCCAGAGTGCCGATTGGCTGGTGGCCCTCAACCTCACCAGTACCGTCTATCGCAATGTGCCCATCGTCTTTTTCGCCAGCATGGGCACGTACGGGGCGGTCGGTGCCATCACAGGTGGCGACCTTTTCCTTTTCGAACTGGGCGCCACATTGCGCATCGTGCCCGATGTGCTCGAGGTGCATTTCCCGTTCTTCACCACGGCCAACATCACCCGCAACACCGACCTCATCACCCCGAAGTACTGGGAGCGCATCCGCTTCACCTTCAACCTCCAGAACTTCAGCTTGCGCAAAACAGTGAGGGAGATGTTTGATAGGTGATTGCCATCGGGTCCGATGTCCATGCTGTCGGGTCTTTTTGCGTAATCTTGGCATCAACCTGTAACACCGTTCCACATGGGCCCAGTGCTCATCACCACTGCCACCACCATCTCATTCAGTGCCAATGGGCTGCTACGCGGACTTCTGGGTCTGGCGGTACTGGTGGCCATCGGCTATGCGTTCTCTGACAGGCGCAGTGCCATCAATTGGCGCATCATCATCATGGGGCTGATGCTCCAGTTCGTATTCGCCATCGGCATTCTGTGGGTGCCGGCCATTGAATCGGGTTTCGAGGCCGTCAGCAGAGGCTTCGTGAAAGTGGTCTCATTCACCACCTACGGCACTGAATTCCTGTTCAACAGTTTCGTCACGGGCAAATTGGAGGTGCCACTTATCAATTTCGTTGTGAAGGTGCTGCCCACCATCATCTTCTTCTCGGCCCTTACGAGTTTCCTCTATTACATAGGTCTATTGCAGAAGGTGGTGTTCGCCTTCGCCTGGGTGATGACCAAGACCATGAAACTGAGCGGTGCAGAGAGCCTCTCGGCTGCAGGTAACATATTCCTCGGCCAGACTGAGGCCCCCTTCCTGGTCAAGCCCTACCTCAACGGCATGACGCGGTCCGAGATCATGTGCCTCATGACCGGGGGCATGGCCACCATTGCAGGCGGTGTGTTGGCGGCCTATGTCGGCTTTCTCGGGGGCGATGACCCTGAACAGCAGATCCTGTTTGCCAAGCACCTGTTGGCCGCCTCGGTGATGAGCGCCCCAGCGGCCGTGGTGGCTGCCAAGTTGCTTGTACCAGAGGTGGACGAGTTCAATGCCGAGCTCAGCGTGAGCAAGGAGAAACTCGGGAGCAACGTGTTGGAGGCCATCTCCAACGGCACTTCTGATGGGGTTCGCCTGGCCGTGAATGTGGCAGCCATGCTGCTGGTTTTTACGGCTTTCGTATATATGGGCAACTGGATCATGTTCGACATCATCGGACTTTACACCGGTCTCAACACCCTTATTGCAGCCAACACTGCGTACAGCGGTCTTACCTTTCAGTTCGTCATCGGCTACACCTTTGCTCCCATTGCATGGCTCATGGGGGTGCCGTCAGACGATATTTTCCTGGTGGGCCAACTGATGGGGGAGAAGACCATCCTCAACGAGTTCTATGCCTACAAGACCTTGGGCGAGATGAAGATGAGCGGCCTGTTCAGCACCGAGAAGGCCATCATCATGGCCACGTACATTCTTTGCGGTTTCTCAAACTTCGCCAGTATCGGCATTCAGATCGGTGGGATAGGATCGCTCATCCCCGACCGGAAAGGTCTGTTGTCATCGCTTGGGCTGCGGGCCCTTTTGGGCGGCTCACTGGCCTGCCTGTTCACGGCCGTGGTGATAGGCGTCTTCTTGGGCTGATCCATGAAGTTCGGGTTCCGCAGGCCGTCCATTGCCAAGCGCATCGCAGCGCGCACCTCCCTCAAACGGGCCGTTCAGAACAGCCTTGGCCTCAAGGCTCCCCGTGGCATGGGCTGGCTCACGAACCCGAAGAAGGCCGCCTACAACAGGGTGTACAATCGCACCACACGGGGCTGTTCGGTGCTGCTGGCCATGGTAGGAGCGTCATTGGCACTGTTCATCCTCATCCTTTCATCCTGCGGTCCGTCCTGCCCCAATTGCAGTCCAAACGGGGCCTGCGTGGACGGAGCCTGCATCTGCGACCCCGGCTTTGAGGGTACCGATTGCGGATTCCTGGTCCGCGACCGCATAGCTGGCGCGCATGCCGTAAATGACACCTGTACCTCTGGCATCAGGCAGTACATGGTGGGCATCGGGGGCGACTCGCTTGACCCTCAGGTGGTGAACATCGGCAATTTCGCAGGGCAGGTGATAGGGGTGAAGGCCACCGTTAATGCCGATCTGAGCATCGACATCGCGCAGCAGACCATCCAATCGCAGACAGCCACTGTGGCCGTGTCGGGCCACGGCACCATTCATACCGATGGCATCTCGCTGGATTACACCTTCAGCGATGGAGTGACCACCGACACCTGCTCGTGCCGCACCATCAGGCAAGAATGAAAACGACTATTTTTGAATGATGGGAGAAAATCAGGATATCAGATGGCGCCAGCGGCACTCGAATCTTGTTCAGACCCTTGAATTGTTGAACACCGCACTGGCCATCCCTGACCCGGATATTGTTCAGAAGGCCGGTATCATTCAGTTTTTCGAGATCAGCTTTGAACTGGCGTGGAAAACGCTCAAGGATTACTTGGAATTTCAGGGATATTCAGAGGTACGCTCGCCTCGCGAGGCGGTCAAGAAAGCCTTTGAAATAGGGCTCATTAAGGATGGTCATGGCTGGATGAGCCTGATCAACGACCGCAACCTCACCGCCCATACTTACGATCAGGCAAGGATATCGGCAGTTGAAGGTCTGATCAGAGAACGCTATCGGGTCCTGTTGTCTGAGCTCTCTATGACCCTTGATGCATTGAAACATGACTGATAGATTCGGTCTGAGAAGTGCCGACCTGGCCTACATCTGCAACGTGCTCCATGGCATATCAGGATTGGAGCGCGCGGTGGTGTTCGGTAGCAGGGCCAAGGGGAATTTCCGTACGGGCAGTGATGTTGACATAGCGCTTTTCGGCAGGGTCGATGCCAAAGCCGTGAGCGATGCCAGCCGCAGCCTCAATGAAGAGTCGATGTTGCCCTACCACTTCGACCTGATCCAGTACTCGGCCATTGAGCTGCCTGAGCTGCGCCAGCACATTGACAGGGTAGGCCAGACCCTCATTCCCGCTCCGTGACAGCAATTTCCAGTTCGGTCGCTGCCACTTTCCTTCTCGTTGTGCTTTCAGTCTATGACACTGTAGGTCAGAGTCTGAAAGAGTTCAGACCATTGCCCGGCATCAGCATCCGCGCATTGGAGGCGGTGAATGATAGTACCGTATGGTTTGCGGCCGACCGTGGTGTGTGGGGCCATACCCATGATGCCGGAAGCACTTGGCACATCGATTCCATTCGGGTCGATAACGTGTATCCGCAGTTCCGTTCCGTGGCAGTGCTGAACGATAGCACCGTGCTTTTGCTGAGCATCGCCTCGCCTGCCTACCTGATGCGCACCGTAGATGGGGGCCACACCTGGAAAGTGGTTTATAGGGATGACCGAAAGGACATCTTCTTCGATTCAATGGCTTTTCGGAATGATAAGGAAGGCATGGCCATCGGTGATCCGATCAATGGCGTGGTGCAGGTGATCCGTAGCTCGGACGGGGGAATGAACTGGAGCGATGCATCGGCCTCGTTTGCGTTGAGACTCGACTCTGGCGAGGCCATGTTTGCCTCAAGCAATTCCAATTTTGATGCGGTTGACGATGCGGTCTGGGTGGCCACCGGTGGCAGGCGGTCGAGGGTGCTCCATACCGCCAAAGGCAGTAAGGAGATGACCACGTACGATGTTCCCCTGCCTCAAGGAGGGACCATGACCGGCATCTATTCCATTGACGTTTGGGACCCGAAACGCTGGGCCGTGGCCGGTGGCGATTATGACCGCACCGATTCGACCATCCTGTCCGTGGCCCTTACCGCAGACGGTGGCCGAACATGGCAGCCCATCCGTGGCAGCAGGCCTTTCTTCGGGAGCTGTGTGCAGTTCCTCAATGCCAACGAGCTATGGGTCACCGGCCACGATGGCACATTCCGTTTCAATCTCGCATCGGGAGCAGGCACCGAATGGACCGGCTCAGACGGTAAGCCGCTCAGATTTCACACCCTGCGCATCTCTCCTTCGGGCCGCACCGTTTGGCTGGCCGGTAAGGATGGGAGAATAGCGCGTATCGATCTCTGAGTTTCTGACGCCTTTTGGGGGCATCTTCAATTATAAAGGTGATTCCCCGCAATTAAACCAGTTACCCTTGAGCTCGCGTGGGAGTATCCCTTATCATCCTTTTGTCTTGATATCCCGCATGGGCGGGATAAACTCCAGGATCAAAACCCTTCGACTGCGCTCAGGGGGACATGAGGCTGGTGGACATTTCCCTGCGAAACTCGGGGACGGTCGCTTCCGCGCGTTCCGGGCCGTTCGGAAGACCTCACTCTACGGAACGCTTCCTAGGGCCCGCGCACGCTCCCTTACCCCGGTTTCGCAACAGGAAATGTCCAAGGCCGTCCAGCGAACGACTCGTACATCTCCGTCACATTAAGAAGCACTGCTGGTAAGACTGCGGGAAATCTTCAATTATCAATCAGCAGCCCACTATCACCAATCACCAATCGGCAATCAACAATCGGCAATCAACAATCTCAGAACCCGACCCTTAACACCGTCATATAGTTGAAGCCCGCCTGGGGGTAATAGAAATTCTCGGTGGTGGTCTGTGCGCCATACACATAGCTGAAGGTGTAGCCGTTGGCCTCATACAGTTGGTTGAAGATGTTGTTGAGCTGTACGGCCAGTTCCACCTCGCGGAAGAAGCGCCATGAGAGCGTGTAGCCCAAGCGGATGCCGCTGGTGGTCCAACCCTTGAGCATGCGGTCGGGATTGCTGGTGTTGTCGAGGTATTGCGGTCCAACGAACTTGGTGGTCCATGTGGCGCGGAGGCCCTTCCACGGGTTATAGCTCAACGAGGTGCCGCCCACCCATTCGGGGCTGAAGGCGATGTCGGTCTCGCCATGGGCAATGAGGTCTTGGGTGCCGGTGTCGTAATTATCGACTGCCTCGGTGAAGTTGCCAATCCTGTTGCGGCTCCAGGCCACGTTGGCGGCCCACGTGAGGCGTTTGTGTATCTGCCATTCCCATTGCAGTTCGAGGCCGAGGCGGTAGCTGGTGGGCACATTGACGCGGGTGTAGGCGCCCACATCGTTGATCCGGCCCGTTTGCACCAACTGGTCGGTGTAGTGCATGTGGAAGAAGTTGAGCAGCACCCGGTATTGCCGCCCCTTGCGCTCGTAGCCTACCTCGGTGTTCAGCAGCCGTTCGGCCCGTGGGCGCGATGCGGGCGAACTGTCCACATGGTCATCGCGGGTGGGTTCGCGGTGGCCCATGGCAAAGGAGGCATACACGCGGTTCCTATCGTTCACCTGAAAATTGAACCCGCCTTTGGGGTTGATGAAGTTGTAATTTACCGTCTGCTGCAAGGGAATGATCTCCTGCTGCTCGTTGAAATCCTGCCCCAAAAAGGTGTAGCCGATGTTGCGGTACTGCACATCCACAAAGGCCGAGAGCCCTTTGGCGATGCGGTAATTGACCTTGGCATACACGCTCAGGTCGTTCTTGAGGGCATCGTTGTCGTAATAGCGGTGACGGATATCGCCATTGCTCATGTAGCGGGCCCAGATCACCTCGCCAAAGTGTTGGCCGCGGTATTGGTTCCACGCCCCGCCCACGGTGGCGCTCAGGCGTTTGTGACCGGTGTATTCGATTGAGAATATCCCTCCGTAGAAATGATTGCTCAGCCACCGTTGCCGGATGAGGTCGGTGGTGCGGATGGTGTCATTGCCCGAAATCACCTCATCCAGACCATAATCGGCCAGTTCATCTTCGGTGCGGAACTGCTCGTAGTAGCCGCGCCCACGGGTGTAGTGCCCGGCCAGGTTGAGGCTGATGCCATGCCTGAACTGATGCGCGAACTGCACCTGGTAATGGTCCTGCTGGTAGTTGTCGGTCTCGTTGGCGTAGGTGTACTGGTTGTAGGTGCGGCCACTGTTGAGGAGGTTGGCCGAATCGGCACTGCTCAGGTAATTGCGCCCGATGTAGGCCAACATGGCTGCGGTATCGCCACTGATGCGGCTTTCGGGCGTGCCGTACCACGCCTGATAGGTCTTCTCGGCCCCCGAGAACACATTCACCCTCAACAGGCTCCGTTCGCCACGGTAGGCGCCAGAGATATAGAAACTCTTGAGGTCGGAGGTGGCGCGGTCGATGTAGCCATCGCTGCTGATCTTGGACAGGCGGGCATCCAACGAGAAACGCTTGGCAATAAGCCCTGTGCCGGCCGCCACCGTGTGCCGCCATGTGTTGAAACTGCCGTAGCCGTTCACAATGTCGGCATAGGGTTTTTCGTGTAGGGTGTTGGTGCTCACGTTCACACTGGCGCCAAAGGCCGCGGCCCCGTTGGTGCTGGTGCCCACCCCACGCTGTATCTGAATGCTCTCCATGCTGCTGGCCATGTCGGGCATGTTTACCCACCACACGCCATGGCTCTCGCTGTCGTTGATGGGAATTCCGTTAATGGTCACGTTGATGCTGGTGATGTCGCTACCACGTATGCGGATGCCCGTATAGCCCACTCCCGCCCCGGCATCGCTGTTCACAACCACGCTGGGGGTCTGGTCCAAGATGTAGGGCACATCCTGCCCAAAGTTGAGGGCCTTTATCTCGGCCTTGGTCAGTTCGTTGTAGGTAGTGGCCGTGCTGGCACTGGCACGGGTGGCGGTGAGGACGACCTCATCGCTGAGGTAGTTTCTGGTGGATAATCTGAGTTCGAGGCCATCGCTGGGAACTGCGACCGAAACGGTATCGGTGCGGTAGCCGATGGAGCTCAGCACCAACCTTGCCTCAGTCCCTTTTACCTGCTGAAGGCTGAACCGGCCCTGCGCATCGGTGGCCACACCGCGGTAGGTACCCATCACGGTCACATTCACCCCGGGCAGGGGCGTGCCATCCTTTTCGCTCAGTACTGTGCCTGAAACTGTTTGAGCAATTGAAAATTGAAAATTGAAGATTGAAAATTGAACAACAGCGAACACCATAAGTAAGGCTCGCGGCTCGCGGCTCGTAGCTTGTAGCTTCAACATCATCGACACATTTTGGGTAAGGTGAATGACCCAGTTGTGCCCCATGTCGGGACGTGCGCAGACGTGTATGTGGTCTTTTGTCTCACTCCCTTCGCCAGCATTACCTGGATCAGGTTATTAGGGTCTGCTCTCAGCCTCGCATCGCGCGGGGCACCCCTGTGGTTTAATGCGGGGCGAAGATAGGGGGGGAGAGGAGGCAACAGGAGATCAGGAATCAGGTGACAGCTTTTAGTCCATAGTCCCCGGTCGATAGGCCATAGCCGTGTCATCCCGAGTGGGACGGTCTTCCGGACCGTATCGAGGGATGTGGTTGTAGGAGGTCAGCATATCAGCATATCAGCAGATCAGGATTTCAGGGGATGAGGAATAAGGTCACAGGTTACAGGAAACAGGAAACAGCAGATCAGGATTTCAGGAGGCCAAGGAGTACGCTGTGGCGAAAAACTCCTGCGGGGCGAAACATCTATAGAAGAGAAACACCGATAAGGAACGGAGCCCCAGAGGGGCGGTGTCTTTTTAAGATGCCATAGGCAATGAAGGATCTAACCCCGCATGGGGACAGGTGAAAAGAACGCTCCATTGCATTTAGCCCGCGGGAATGACGCACGTGCGGCACTCTGTTTATTGATCGAACAGGTGAGGCTAAGGTACATTTGAGAGGGCGAGCGGGGGCTTTGATTTTGGATGTGCAATGGCGAATTATTTTATGTTGAAAACTTTGTATCTTTTTTTTCTTTGTCAGTTCAAAACATCTCCTTAAGTTTGCCAAGTCCTGACAAGTCTTCAAATTGCAAATGAAAAATTTAGGCTCTGAATTGGGTAAATTTTTAAGAGAACTCCGAAAGGATAAGGGACAAACCTTGCACCAAGTTTCTGTCGGAACGGATATTGATTCGCCATTGCTAAGCAAATTGGAAAGAGGCGAGAGATTACCAACTGACGAACAAGTAAAAAAGTTAGCGAAGTATTATAAAGTTGCCGAAACCAATTTGAAAGTCAAGGCAACGGCTGAGAGAATTATTAAGGAATATGGTGTAAATGACACAACTTATGAGGCTGTCAATTTAGTAAAGGAGCAAATAATAATATATTTTAAAAATGAAAAAATTGATTAAAGATAATTTCGAGTTGCATTTGCAAGATGCTATACAAGGATTGTCGGCTTTGCCAGACAACTCTTTTGATTTGGCGATTTGCGACCCTCCTTATGGTGCGGCAACTTCTGCTAAATGGAACTACGAAAGCGACAAAAAAGTAAATGGCTTTGGCGGTAATTGGAAATTAAACAATGAGGAGTGGGATTTGCTTACAGGGAGTGATATTTTTAAAAGCACTTATCAATGGCTGTCACAATTAAAAAGATTAGTAAAACCGTCAGGTTCAATTTGGATTCACGCAACTTATCACAATTCTGGTTTTGTGAATGTGCTATGTCAATTGTTGGGATTAGAAATTATTAATGAAATTACTTGGTATAAACACCCGTTGTGCTATTGAAAAAGCTGTTTGAAAAAGTTACATAAAAGGTCGTGCAATATGCTCATGTTCATTATTTTAGGGTGTCGAATCCAAATAATGAGAAGCCATGCACGACCTATGCGCAAGAT